>NZ_CP120369.1 GCF_029892045.1 Sinorhizobium numidicum | reverse complement strand
CGCCGAAAGCCTGCGCGCCCACCGCGGTCAACCGCGCCCGCTCGCCCTCGTCGGACTTCAGCCGGCGGCTGAGTTCGACCAACGCCCCGAGCAGGAGCGCGCGCTTCTCGTATCGCAAGCCCGCCTTCACGATGAGCCCGCCAAGTTCGATCTTCTCCCGCGTGTCCTTTTTTCGGGCATCGGATGTCATTGTTCTCGCCATCCGCTCAAGCCTCGCCATTGCCGCCCTGAGCCGCGCCAGACGCGACCGCCGCCGACGGCGCGCCGGCGCCGACGTCTCCATCCGCCTTTTTCCCTCCGGTCGACGCGCCCTGCCCTCCGCGAAAGCGTTTCGCCAGACCCTCGAAGGCCGCCTGAAGCTCGGCCTCCTCGACCTCGATGTCGCCAAGGCCTGCCTTCAGCGCAATCCGGCCGATCCGCTCGGCTTCGCGTGTTTCCGCTTGTCTGAGCTGTTCCTGGAGTCTGGCGATTTCATCGCGAATTTTCGAGGAAGTTTTCTTCATGTCCGATGGTCTCCCTGGCTGAGAATGCTTGTCTATCTAGGCCAGTTTTTCGGAACGAAGTGCGGAACGCACTACTGTGAATCCTACAATCGCCAAGGGCGATGCTTTGGTGAATGATCCCGGCCGTTCCGAAGGAGCGGCTTCCAAGGGCGCAATTATACGTCGCTGCCGCGACGTCTTGCTGAGAGCCCTGGCGGGGCCGCGGCTCCCGACGAAACCGTTGAATTCATTTGCGTCAGGGAGCTCAAACCGCCGTGGCCGTTCCTCATTTCTCCGTCAGCGTCGTCGCCCGCGGCTCAGGCCGCAGCGCCGTGCTGTCGGCGGCCTATCGGCACTGCGCCAAGATGGAATTCGAACGGGAAGCCCGGACGATCGACTATCGCGCCAAGCAGGGGCTGCTGCACGAGGAGTTCGTCATGCCTGCCGATTCACCGGAATGGTTGCGGTCGATGATTGCCGATCGCTCGGTCGCCGGCGCATCGGAAGCATTCTGGAACGAGGTCGAGGATTTCGAGAAACGCGCCGACGCCCAGCTCGCCAAGGACGTCACGATCGCACTGCCGATCGAGCTTTCGGCCGAGCAAAACATCGCGCTCATCCGTGACTTCGTCGAGCTGCATGTGACAGCCAAGGGGATGGTCGCGGACTGGGTCTATCACGATGCACCTGGCAATCCGCATGTGCATCTGATGACGACGCTTAGGCCACTCACCGATGACGGGTTTGGCGGCAAGAAGATCGCGGCCCTTGGGCCGGACGGCAATCCGCTCCGCAACGACGCGGGCAAGATCGTCTACGAACTTTGGGCGGGAGGCCTCGACGACTTCAATGCGTTTCGCGACGGCTGGTTCGCCTGCCAGAACCGGCATCTGGCGCTTGCCGGTCTCGACATCCGCATCGATGGTCGTTCCTTCGAAAAGCAAGGTATCGAGCTTACGCCGACCATTCACCTCGGGGTCGGCACCAAGGCGATCGAGCGGAAATCGGCGACGGACGAACAGGCGGCTTCGCTCGAGCGGCTGGAACTGCAGGAGGAGAAACGCGCCGAGAACGCCCGCCGCATTCAGCGCCGACCGGGGATCGTGCTTGGCGTAATCACGCGCGAAAAGAGCGTGTTCGATGAACGTGATGTGGCGAAGGTCCTGTATCGCTATATCGACGATCCCGGGATCTTCCAGAGCCTGATGGCGCGCATCCTTCAGAGCCCGGAAACACTCCGCCTTGAACGCGAGCAGGTTGTGTTTGCGACTGGCGTCCGGACGCCGGCAAAATACACGACGCGCGGGCTGATCCTGCTGGAAGGGGAAATGGCCAACCGCGCGATCTGGCTCTCGACGCGATCCTCGCATGGCGTTCGGAAGGAAGTGCTGGAGGCAACGTTCACGCGCCATTCGCGCCTGTCGACGGAGCAGAAAACGGCGATCGAGCATATGGCGGGAGCAGAGCGGATCGCCGCCGTCATCGGTCGCGCCGGCGCCGGAAAGACGACGATGATGAAAGCCGCCCGTGAGGCTTGGGAGGCGGCCGGCTATCGTGTCGTCGGTGGCGCGCTTGCGGGCAAGGCCGCCGAAAGCTTGGAGAAGGAAGCAGGGATTGTCTCCCGCACGCTTTCGTCCTGGGAGCTGCGCTGGAGTGAGGGTCGAAACCAACTCGACGACAAGGCGGTCTTCGTCCTCGATGAGGCCGGCATGGTTTCCTCCCGGCAGATGGCACTATTTGTCGAGGCTGCAACTAAAGCCGGCGCCAAGCTCGTTCTGATCGGCGATCCGGAACAGCTCCAGCCGATCGAAGCCGGGGCCGCCTTCCGCGCCATTGCCGATCGCCTCGGCTATGCCGAACTCGAAACCATCTACCGCCAGCGGGAACAATGGATGCGCGATGCCTCGCTCGATCTCGCGCGCGGCAATGTCGGCAAGGCGGTCGATGCCTATCGTGCGAACGGCAAGATGATGGGCTCTGAGCTCAAGGCTCAAGCTGTCGAAAATCTCATCGCGGATTGGGACCGGGACTACGATCCGACGAAGACGACATTGATCCTCGCCCATCTTCGGCGCGACGTGCGAATGCTCAACGAGATGGCGCGCGCCAAGCTCGTCGAGCGTGGCATCGTCGGTGAAGGTTTCGTGTTCCGGACCGAGGATGGAAACCGCCGCTTCGCGCCCGGCGACCAGATCGTTTTCCTCAAGAACGAAGGATCGCTCGGCGTCAAGAACGGCATGCTCGGCAAGGTCGTCGACGCTTCCAAGAATCGCATCGTCGCGGAGATCGGCGAAGGCGAGCATCGTCGCCAGGTCACGGTCGAGCAACGCTTCTACAACAATCTCGACCATGGCTATGCCACCACGATCCACAAGAGCCAGGGAGCCACCGTCGACCGACTGAAGGTGCTCGCTTCGCTCTCCCTCGACCGGCATCTGACCTACGTGGCGATGACCCGCCATCGCGAGGATCTCGGCGTCTATTACGGCGCCCGATCGTTTGCGAAATCCGGCGGCCTGATCCCGATCCTGTCGCGGGAGAATTCGAAGGAAACCACGCTCGACTACGAAAGGGCGACCTTCTACCGGCAGGCGCTGCACTTCGCTGAAGCCCGTGGCCTGCACCTCGTCAACGTCGCCCGTACGATTGCCCGCGATCGGCTCGAATGGACGGTCCGGCAGAAACAGAAACTGGCCGATCTGGCTCACCGGCTCGTCGCCATCGGCGCGAGGCTCGGTCTCGCCGTCGGCGCGAAACCAACCCGCTCGCAAAGCATCAAGGAGACCAGGCCGATGGTTGCCGGTATCGCCACATTCCCTAAATCGATCGAGCAAGCAGTCGCCGACAAGCTTGAAGCCGATCCCGGTTTGAAGAAGCAATGGGAGGACGTCTCGACGCGCTTCCGTCTCGTCTATGCGCAGCCCGAAGCCGCATTCAAGGCCGTCAATGTCGATGCCGTGCTGAAGGACGACACCGTCGCAAGATCAACGCTTGCGACGATCGCCAGCCAGCCTGAAAGCTATGGCGCGCTTAAGGGGAAAACTGGTCTGCTCACAAGCCGGGCCGACAAGCAGGACCGCGAGCGCGCGGAACGCAATGCTCCGGCTCTGGCCCAGAGCCTCAGCGACTATATGCGCCAGCGCAGCCAAGCCGAACAACGCTATCAGGCTGAGGAACTGGCGGCCCGCCGCAAGGTGGCGATCGACATCCCGGCGCTGTCTTCGAGCGCCAGGCAAACACTGGAGCGCGTGCGTGATGCCATCGACCGCAATGACCTCCCCGCCGCGCTCGAGTTCGCACTCGCCGACAGAGAAGTGAAGGCCGAACTGGAAGGGTTTGCCAAGACGGTCACCGAGCGCTTTGGGGAGCGCACCTTCCTCCCGTTGGCAGCCAAGGACACGAACGGGGAGACCTTCAGGACGATCACGGCTGGAATGAAGCCGGGTCAAAAGGCAGAGGTCCAATCGGCCTGGAACACGATGCGCACGGTGCAGCAACTCAGTGCCCATGAGCGAACGACCGAAGCCCTCAAGCAGGCCGAGACGCTGCGGCAGACCAAGAGCCAGGGGCTGTCGCTGAAATGAGCATTCCTCTCATTGCAACGGCGCCGATGAGGCGACGCGGTACGCCGCTTCTACTCGGCTTGGCCACGATCACAATGGCGTTGCTGGGAACGACCTCGGGCGCCTGGTTCGGTAACTATCGGATCAATCTCACGCCGAGCGAACCTCTCGGTCTCTGGCATGTCGTCAAGCTGGATCGACCAGCCGCCGTCGGCGATCTCGTCTTCATTTGCTCGCCTCAAACCGCGGCCACGCGTGAGGCGCGAACGCGCGGTTACCTGCGCGCCGGCCTGTGCCCGGGCGGCGTCGCGCCTCTCATCAAGACGGTCATTGCCGTTGCGGGACAACGGGTTGAAGTCGGCGCCAGCGTCAACGTGGACGGCAGTCCGGTTCCCTCCTCCGGTCTTGCTCCGCGAGACGGGCACGGCCGGCCGATGACGTGGTTTCCGGGCGGGATCGTGCCGGCAGGCTGTGTCTTCCTGCACTCACCGTTCGCGGGCTCCTATGACTCACGCTACTTCGGCCCGATTCCGGCTTCCGGTGTCCTCGGCCTGGCGCAGGAAGTCCTAACCTATGCGCCGTGATTACCTCCAGCCGGCACCTCCGGTCATCGCTTCCATTTTGGCCGGAACGACCGGGTGGAGCGGTCATGTCCTGCTTCTTCCGGTCGCGCTGGCGTTTCCGGTTCTTTGGTCACGGGCGCGAACGAGATCCGGAGCGGCGTTAGTTTCAGCCGGCTATTTCCTGGCGGCGTCACGTAGTTTGCCGCAAGGCGTCGCGACCTTCTACGCGTCCGATCTCTGGCCGGGCTTGTTGCTCTGGCTGTGTGCCTCGGCGAGCTTTGTCGCTGTGCATGCGGTGCTCTGGACGAAGGGCCCAGGCGTTCGCCCGCTTCACTATCTCCTGGCGGCCGCCCTTACGGCGCTTCCGCCCTTCGGCATCACCGGCTGGGCACATCCTGTGACGACGGCCGGCGTCCTGTTTCCCGGATGGGGATGGTGGGGACTGCTTGCGACGACGGCCGGCCTCATGGGCCTCGTTACCCGCATGTGGCCGGCTGTCGCGATCGCCCTTACAGGCTTTTGGCTCTGGTCCGCCGCTGACTGGACCGATCCGAACCTACCCGAGGGCTGGCAGGGCGTCGATCTGCAAATGGGCTCATCGCTCGGCCGTGACGCCAGTATTCAGCGTCACCGTGATCTGATTGCCACGGTGAAGGATCGTGCATCCCGCGGCGTCGAAACTGTCGCTCTGCCGGAAAGCGCCCTGGGCATTTGGACGCCGACGGTCGAACGGCTCTGGGTCAAGGCTCTGCAGCGCACGGACATTTCCGTGGTCGCCGGTGCGGTCAGGGTTGACGCGGAGGGATATGACAATGTGCTCATCGCTGTCTCTGCCGGCGGCGGCAGAATACTCTATCGCGAGCGAATGCCGGTCCCGGGCTCGATGTGGCAGCCGTGGCGGTCATTGTTCGGGACAAGTGGCGGCGCCCGGGCGCATTTCTTTGCCAATCCAGTTGCGGCTGCAAGTGATCGTCGGATTGCGCCCCTGATTTGCTATGAGCAGCTCGTCGTCTGGCCGGTACTGCAGTCGATGCTCCACGACCCCGACTTGATCGTTGCAGTCGGAAACGGATGGTGGACCAAGGGGACATCCATCATCGCGATCCAGCGCGCCAGTGCCGTCGCCTGGGCAAAGCTCTTCGCAAAACCGCTTGTTCTTTCCTTCAACACCTGAAGCCCGAGGAGACGTCATGCTGGACGCTGCCCTGATAAATGAATGCGCAGATACTTCTCTCAAGCCCGCGATCGTCGCGCAGTTCGTGGCAACCGCGGGCTCGACGGACCCCTTCGCCGTCACTGTGAAATTGGGCGGCCGGTTAAGCCTGGTACCGAAGGCCTCAACCGCCGATGAGGCGCTGGCGGTCGTGAGGCAGTAGCCGGACAGGCGGTGATCCGCGTCGGCCTGACGCGCATCGCCGTCGATCGTTACTTCGATCACCTCGTTCACGAGCTCGCTGTCGTTACCAAGTTCGTCGAGAATAACAGTGAAGAGCTCACGTTGCAGTCCATGAAGCACTTGCGGAATGATGATGATGAGGCCGGCGTGCAGTTCCTCTCTCGCATAGAGTTTCCGAAAGTCGCGAGCGTTGTTGGTTACGAACGTAAGATCCTCGTCGACGATCCGGGGCATCAGGTCCCAATCGGTCTCGCCGCTCAGGCCCAGCCAATTGCCATGAAAGCAATCGTGGCCGAGCTCTTGCGCCACGGCCACGAGGGATGCGTGGAGGCGTTCATCGATGAGAAATTTCACGCAGGCGTATCCGGGGTTTCGGATGCGCCATCGCTTGGACGCGGAATACTCTTGATTGATTTCACCCTTAGCCTCTGCTCTGCGAGCCTTTTCGGCCGTCCCCGAGCGGGATGAGCCGCAGCCCAAATCTCCGCAAGCTCGACCATGTGTGCCGTGAGCGGAGGATATCCTTCGACGATGTCCTCGGTCGTGGCTCCCTGGGCTTTCATGACGGCGATCAACCGCACGGGAATACGTGTGCCTTTGAACACCGGTTCACAGCCGAGCACACCTTTGGACCTATGAACGAGATCCTCAGCTTCGCAAAGAGCATCGGCACGGGTCGCGAGCTGTTCCTTTGCGCGCGCGACGTCGACAATCAAATAGTCGTCTGCCCTGACCGTCTCGGCGCCAGGATTTTCATCGATGGCGTCGAAGAGGCGTTTTCGGCTCGGCCGAAAGGATCGACCCGACGCCGTACCAAAGCTTCAGACGAAGCAGATCGTTATCAGTGATCGTGCGGCTTCGGTGACCGGAAAAGCGGCTTCCGATGATCCGTTTATCGATGGCATTGTGGACCGACTTGATGCCGACCTCACTCACGGCGCCGACGTCAGGATCATTGGCCTGACTCCCGACAGACACACGGTGCAAAAAATACACGCGTCGTGCTTCCATTAGCCGTCGCCATCCGGCTCTTCGAAGACGACAGGTCGAGCGGCACCATGTGCGCCCTGACTGACGGTTAGGACATTTTCGTTAAGCGAAATCTCGCATAGCATACCTGCTCACACGTTCACACGCCATTCCACGAAGATCGTTCGGCATCCGACACCTCCTGTGGGTTTTGTGAAATCCGCGACACGGCGCTGTGCCGCTTTGCGTCCTGCCACATTTTCATTGAAGCCATTGCATAACCTGCACAAGTATTTTTTTGGACGCGATTTTTGCGCCCTTGGCACGCCTTTTGCAGTTTCTTTGTCGAGAGACCGCAGGTGCATAGCTTCCCATGTTCTGGGTACTGGAGAAACAACATTGACATACAGGACAGGGCTTGCCAGGCGCTGGCAATACACCCGAACACGAACAGACCCCAACGCGTCCTACCTGGCGTGATTCGCAGCATTGACGGAAGCGCGGGCCTCCGCGGAGCCTGACGGCGATGCGAAGAACCCGGCCCTCCGGCAAACGACGCTGCCCCTCCCTGAAGCCTGAGCAGCTGAGAGGGGACTGGGGGAAAACGAGAACGGGCCGGCGGGGGATGAGACGAAATATGGGCCTGGAGGACTGCCAGTGATCTCAATCCGTGGCTGGACCTATGTTCCTGTCCCGACGGCAACCAGTTGGCCAACTTGCCCTGAGGGCAATGTCGGCAGCGGTGTGTGATCTAATGGAGGGCCTGAATGAACAAGTATGTCAGTTTGGACTTGAATGCTTCCTCAAGGGCTAAGGATCGACTTGGAGCATCTGTCGCACTTTTCGGCGGAAACCCTGTCGTCGCTCCGGGACGGATTACGCCGTGGCCGGCCGCAAAAAGGAAGCATTTGAAGGCCCTTGGGGCAGTTGTGGATAGCGGCAGGTATCATCGGGTCAATCATTCGGTTGTTACTGACCTTGAGCGGCGCTTCACGAACTGGGCAGGAAATTGGACAACACGGGCGGTCGGCAGCGGCACTGCGGCAATACACGTTGAAATCGATTACTACAAAGATCGAGGACACCACGTCGTTACTGCAGCGCTCAACTGGCCAGGGGCGGTTGGCCCGATCTCGATCAGCGGCCTAGAGCCGAGATTCGTCGATGTTGATCTAACGCTTGCCGGTATTGACGACGAAGCAGCAGCCGACACTATGGGATCGGATGTGGCGGCGGTCCTTGTTACACACCTATTTGGCAACAATATTCGCGCCCCGAGAACGCGGGCTGCAGCCCGGAGCCGAGGGATAGCAATCATCGATGACGTGTGCCAGTCAATCGGTGCCGTGAAGGATATCGTGGATGGTGTGTACCTTGAGAGCGACGCCCTCGCGTTGTCGGGAAATGGCGCCAAACATCTTGGAGCGGGAGAACTAGGTTTCGTTCTCACGAACGACCTTAGCCTCATCGAGCATGTCGACCATGTTTCATTGACAAGTTCATCTCGGAGTGGAGCGCGACTATTTTCAGCTTACTCCCAGGGCTACAACTATCGGCCAAACGTTTTCTCTGCGGCGATAGCAGGATCGCGCATCAAGAGCTTAGACCAGCAACTCCAGAAGCGGAGAAGTAATGCGACGACTCTATGGCAGATGATCAGGGATCTTCCCGGGCTGTCGCCTCTATTCGATCCTACGGACCATAACCAATCAATGCTTAACTTTCCTCTGCGGCTCGAACCAGAAATGTTGGGCTTTTTCCAGGGCTCTGCTGGTAGAGATTTTATAGTTGAGCTGCTTCGGGCAGAGGGCGTACCGGTTTTGGTTTGGCTCACGCGACCTGTATTCGAATACTTACCCGCAGTGTGCGGAAGATGGAATGCAGCCGATTTTCCGAACACCATGAGGCTTTTGGACACAATGTTCTGCGTTTCGGAGATCGCTCCGCCGAACGACGCCGAAATTATGAAACTCTACGCTGACGCCTTTCACAAGATCTGGAGTGCCCTTCCTAAAATCCTCGGAAGGGGTGCGTGAGGTTGCGACAGCCGCATAGGAGATTCAAGGGCGAGGGAAAGATGGAACCAGCTTCGAATGGGTTTCCTCCTTATGGCATTTCCGCAGTGGTGAAGTTCGGCGGAAGTCTCATGCGCAATCTGGAGACCTGCAGAACGGTTCTCGCTGGACTTGAGCACGTCCGTAGTTCCGGTCACCGAATCTTGGTTGTCCCCGGAGGCGGTCTTCCGGACAAGGTCATAGAGGCGGTAGACGCAGCACATCCTCTCGCGGCGTTTACCGCACATCATGCATGTGCGCTCGCACAGGACCAGACGGGATACATGATTACCGATCCAGCATTCTCATCGAACCTAGCTGCGTGCTCGACCCTAGGCGAGTGCCGGTTGCTTATCAAGGAAGGTAAGATTCCCGTGTTGCTGCCTTCTCGGATCCTTTTTGCACTCGACCCGGTTGAGTGGAGCTGGGATATCACTTCCGATTCGATCGCCGCCTGGGTTGCATGGCTGACAAATACCGAGAAACTCGCGATTCTGACAGACGTTGATGGCGTCTACCGGAACGGCAGAACAGATCAACCTGCAGCGCTGATGTCCGAAGTTGCTTCTGATGAGTTGGCGCGCCTCGGTCACACGTCGGTCGACGCATGTGCGGCTCACTTTATGGCACAACGAGGTCTCTCGGGTGCCGTGCTGAATGGTGCATTTCCGCAGCGATTGGGTGATTGGCTTGAAGGACGCAAAGTAACTGGCACCCTTATTAGGAACCCCTCACAGCGGGAACAGCCAGTGCAGACTGGGAGGGGAGCAGCGTAAATGGCGTCGGTGGGCTTAACCGTGTATGGACCCGAGGTCGCAAGATCCGGCCTGACGAGCAAACTTGATCAATTTATCACCCGTGAAGGAAGGCTGGAGCCTGGTAAACGATTCTTTGCCGTCCACAGTCGCAGTTCCATTGAAGCATTCTACTCCCTTACGGGATCAACCCACGCGAAACACTGGCCGCTCGTGCTGGACCTTTTCGACATGCGCCCGGTGTGTGCAACACTGTGGATCGGGGACGAAGCTTTATCATACCTTCAAAATCTGAAGGGCAAGGCCCAGCCTGCCCAATCAGCCAAAGGAACCATTCGCAGTCGCTTTTACTGCGATAATCCAGTCACGAACCTTGTCCACGTGAGCGACAGCGAGAGCATGATGCGCGAGGAACTCAGAATTCTTCGCGCTCACTCCACCGGGACGGGTGAGGCTAGTTGGAAGGCGCTCAATTCCTTTCGCGGCCGTCGAGACTTGGTTCTCCAGCTCCGTAAGGACCTGTCCCTCCTGCGCGATAGCGGGTGCGGCACAGGCGACGCAAACGAGTCCTGCGATCAGGACGGAACTTACAAGACTGTTTCTCACCATCTTGGCCTCATCTCCTGACCGTCCTTGATCGGCGGAAGTTCTTTGCCGGAGCCAAAGAGTTTCTCTCTGGTGGCACCCTCGGTGAGTGCAGGTTGATTGGTGTCTCTGGAGTTGACGATCAGCACTGTCGCTGCAGACGAAACAGCAGCAACGAGTACGAGCAGGGCAATGACGACGGCACGGCTCACCAGCGGGGCTCCATTTTCTGACCTTCCGGAATGGTCTTGACCTCGGCGTTGAAGAACTTCTCCCGCCGTGCCTGAGCGAGGTCCTGGTCGGTCTGCTCGGTCTGAAGCCAGGTTCCGATCATCGTCATCTGCTGTGAGACGAGGCCGCGGAGCTTCTGCATTTGCGCGACCTGCTGCGCGGCGATCTGATGGCCGACCTGCAGGGCCTTCATCTGCCCGTCGGCCGTCTCGGACATCGACCGCAGCGAGGACATTGTGGTTTCCTCGCTGTCGAACTGATCGGCCGTGAGGCTTGCCGCCTTCAGCGTGCTGGCAATCGTGTCTCGGTTGGTGTCCGACCAGGTTTGATAGGTCGAGGAGAATGTTTCGTTGCTTGGCAGGTTGGTCTTGAGGGTGGCATAGCTCTGGAACCGCTGCTGCAGCACGTCGTCCGCGTTGCCCATCGAAAACGCGATGCTCTGGCCCTGATCGACAATGCCGCGGAGCTGATTGAGATCGCTCTCCACCTGTCCCCACATGTGCGACGGGAGCGTGGCCGTGTTCTGGAGCAGGTTTTGATAGATATTCAGCTGCGTCTCGATCTGCTGCGCGAGCTGGCTGATCTGGGTGAGCTGGTTCTGGATCTGCTCGCCGGATTTCCAGACCAGGGCGACGAGCTCTCCATTGTTGAGCACCTGCGTCCACTCGGTGGCCGCACCTGTGGCGGTGCCGGCAACGGCGGGCGCGGTGCTGATGACCGCCACGGCGACAGCCGCAACACCAGCGAGCAATTTATGCGACTTCGAGCAGCGATGCGGCATCGTGAACTCCTCTCATCTGAAGCCAGTGGACCGGCCAATCGCGGCCGTGTTCGGACTGAAGTGTGCGGATGCGCTTCAAATCTTCCTTGCCGGATGCGCCGACGAAGCTGAGCGCCACGGGACCAAGCGCCATATCGAAGAGCCGCCGGCCTTCAGGTGTGACGACGTAGTATTCGCGCTTGGGAATCGCATTTGAAACGATTTCGATCTGCCGTTCGTTGAAACCAATCCTTTCGTAGAACTCGCGCGTCCCCGGTTCGCGTGCGGCGCTGTTCGGTAGGCAGATCTTGGTCGGGCAGGATTCCTTCAGCACGTCGATGATCCCCGAGCGCTCGGCGTCCGAGATCGACTGAGTGGCCAGCACGACCGCGCAGTTCGCCTTGCGGAGCACCTTCAGCCACTCGCGGATCTTGCTTCTGAACACCGGATGGCCGAGCATCAACCAGGCCTCGTCCAGCACGATCAGGCTCGGCGAGCCGTCGAGGCGTTTCTCGATCCGTCGGAAAAGATAGGTAAGCACGGGCACGAGATTGCGCTCGCCCATGTTCATCAGTTGCTCGATCTCGAAGGTCTGGAAGGCGCCGAGCGCCAACCCATCGTCTTCCGCGTCGAGAAGCTGACCCATCGGCCCGTCGACGGTATAGTGATGCAGAGCGTCCTTGATCTCGCGCATCTGAACGCCGCTCACGAAATCCGAAAGCGATCGTCCGGGCGCGCTGGCCATGAGGGTGACCTGACGGGAAATGGCGTTGCGATGATCGGGCGTGATGGTGATGCCCTGCAGCGCGATCAGCATCTCTATCCATTCTGTCGCCCAGGCTCGATCGGAGTCACTCCCGAGATCGGAGAGTGGGCAGAACGCGAGTGGAGGTCCCGCGTCGTGCGCATCTCCGCCGATCTCGTAATGATCACCGCCGGCGGCCAGCGTCAGCGGCAAGAGCGAGCTTCCCTTGTCGAAGGCGAAGATCTGGGCTTGGTTATAGCGTCGGAACTGTGCCGCGATCAGTGCGAGAAGTGTCGATTTGCCTGAGCCGGTTGGCCCGAAGATCATCGTGTGGCCGACGTCGTCGACGTGCAAATTCAGCCGGAACGGCGTCGACCCGCTCGCGACCTGCATCAGCGGTGGGGAATTAGGAGGATAGAAAGGGCAAGGAGCGCTCGGGTTTCCTGACCAGACCGAATTAAGCGGCACCAGGTCCGCGAGGTTGCTGGTGTTGATCAGCGGTTCGCGGATATTGGAGTACCAGTTGCCCGGCAAGCTGCCGAGATAGGCGTCGGTTGCGTTGAGCGTCTCGATCCTCCCCCCAAATCCCTCAGCCTGGATCAGCCGGCGGATCGCCTCGGCCTTTTCCTGCAATGCTTCCCGATCACTGTCGAAGAGAATGATCACGGGCGTGTAATAGCCGTAGGCGACAAGCTGTGACGATGCTTGCGCGATCGCATCCTCGGTCTCGGCCACCATCGTCATCGCGTCCTGATCGACCGACCGGCTTTGCGTCTGAAATAGCTGGTCGAAGAACGGCCGGACCTTCTGCTGCCACTTCTTGCGGGTCCGCTCCAGCTTTTGGCGAGCCTCTTCCGCGTCAAGGAAGATAAAGCGCGACGACCAGCGATAGGTGAGCGGCATCAGGTCAAGGCTGTTGAGGATCCCGGGCCAGCTCTCTGCCGGCAGCCCATCGATCGCCACAACGCCGAGAAATTGGTTCTCGACCTTTGGCGTCAGGCCATGCTCGAGTTCAGCGGTCGCGATCCAGTCGAGATACATGGGAGCGTCAGGAAGTCGGATCGGGTGGTTTTCACCGGTAATGCAGAAGCGAACGAACTGGAGGAGCTCGTCGTAGCGAGCAACCCGCTCCCCTCCCCTCTCGGCGACCTCGCGCGTCTCCATCCGCCGGATCGAAAGGGTATTCGCCAGATATTGCTCGATCTCGCGGATGGCGTTCTTGAAGATGAAGAGCACCGTGTCGGCATAGGTCTTCTTACGGCTTTCCTCATCGGAATAGATGTATTTGCTGAGAGCCGTCTTTTTGGATTCAACCGGCCGATAAGTCAGGATCACCGCATGCTTGCTCTCGAAGTGCCCCCGCTCGCGCGCGAAATGTGCCCGGCGCTCCGCGTCGATCGCGTGGGTGACAGCATCCGAGAAATGGCAGCGGTCTTCTGAAGCGTAGTCGAACGTCGGAATACGAACGGCTTCGACCTGGATCATCCAACCGCTTCCGAGCCGCGACAGGATCGCGTTGATCTGGCGTGACAGTTCGTTGCGCTCGAGGTCTGTGGCGCTTTCGGAATCCGGCCCGGCAAAATACCAGCCGGCCATTAGGCTTCCATCCTTCAACAGAAGCACGCCGTTGTCGACGAGGCCGGCATAGGGGACGAGGTCCGCAAAGGATGGGCCAGGGGCCCGGAAGCGTTTGAGAGCGACCATGCCAGCCCCCTTAATACCGGCGCCACGGTGACGTGGTCGCTTTGTAGTAAGGCTTGTACGAGATGTGGCGCACATAGACTTGCCGCATCAGCGGATCCGACTTCGCCATCATCCGCAGCAGCCCAACGATAACGATCCAAACGGCGATCCCGAACAGCGCCGAGTAGATCGTCAGCACCACGAAAATCAGGATTACGGCGGCGAGACCCGTCAGCAACACCAATTCCCGGTCCGCGCCCATCAGGAGGTTCGGACGCGAAAGAGCACGATGGATGCGGTTGCGCTGCAGGGCGGGCAACGACTCAGCCATAGGCCCGGTCCCCTTTTGCACTTTGCCCATTCGATGCGATCTGCTCGTCCGGGAGGCCGATCGAGGCGCCCGTCGCGCCGAACAGGCCGACGATGTTGGTGGCGCCAAGCAGGATGCCGGTGACGAGGACGATATACATGAGCCGGCGCGCGAAATCGTTGAGCTCACCCCCGAAGATCAGCATGCCGCCGGCGATAGCCACCGCGGCCAGCGCGATTGCGCCAGCGACCGGACCGGTGATCGACTCCTGAATCTGCTGCAGCGGTCCTTCCCATGGAAGGCCGCCGCCGGAGCTGGCGACAGCCGGCACGACAGAGGCAAAAACCAGGGGAGCTGCAAGCAGCGCAATGGCGACAACTGCATTCTTACGCGACATGGCGCGTCTCCTGTTCTTCGGTGAGCTGCTCGGATTCGACTTCGTATCGGCCGTTGACGTACCGCTCGACCTGGATGATGTCGCGGACGCGCCGTCCGCGCGGCGTCCGTTCAATCGAGATGACGAGATCGACCGCTTCGCCGATCACCTCGTGCATGGGCTGATGGCTGGCCTCGGCGGTAAGTTGCTCAAGGCGGCGGAATGCCGACATGGCGGTGTTCGAGTGGATAGTAGCGACGCCACCCGGATGGCCGGTGTTCCACGCTTTGAGCAGTGTCAGCGCAGCCCCGTCGCGGACCTCGCCCACGACGATCCGATCTGGGCGCAGGCGCATTGTGCTCTTGAGGAGCCGGGCCATATCGACCGTATCGCTGGTATGAAGAAGTACGGCATTTTCGGCCGCGCACTGGATTTCGGCGGTGTCTTCCAGAATGACGAGCCGGTCTTCTGGAGCGCTTTTCACGATCTCGTCGATCACAGCATTCGCGAGCGTCGTTTTGCCGGAACCCGTTCCCCCGGAAATGATGATGTTGAGCCTGGAGGAGATCGCGCTGCGTATCGTCGACGCCTGGTACTCCGTCATCACGCCGGAACGCACATACTCATCGAGCGGGATAAGACGCGACGCACGACGGCGAATGGTGAAAGCAGGTTTGGCGACCACTGGCGGCAAAAGACCTTCAAAGCGGTGGCCACCGATCGGCAGCTCTCCGGAGATGATCGGCTGTTCCGTGTCGACCTCCGACTGAAGCGCATGCGCAACGGTACCGATCACCATTTCGGCCGCGGCCGACGACATCTCGCCCGCCGGGGCTACCCCGTGCCCGAGACGCTCGATGAATAACCTTCCGTCTGGATTGAGCATGATCTCGACCACGGTCGCGTCGTCTAGGGCAACACAGAGCTGGTCGCCGAGCGCCTCCTGAAGTTTGCGCACAAGACGAGGGTGAGAGCGAAGCTGGTTCACGGATTTCTCCTTATGCTGCCTTGCTGACAGGGCTGAAATCAGAGCGGTAGGTGGAAGGGCGAAGCTTCTGGAAAGTGCCGGCGTCGGCGGACAGGATCCCCGCCACGGCCACAGTCACGCCGATCTTCTTGGGTTCGGCCAGCCGCTGAAGCGGCCAGCCGACACGCGCGAGGATCCGCTCGAAGCGGAGGTCAGTGACCGTCACGATTTCGGTTAAGCACTTCGACATGCACCATTCGATGATGCCCGCGAACATGGTCAGAGTTGCCTCGTGAATGGAACCGTCCCCCCTGCCCTCGGAAAGGGAGGTATCCACGCAAAAGCGCGAGCTCTCGACCATGGATGAATGAGCGCTGAACTGCCCGGCAGAAAGGAGCGAGGGGAAAACGCTCGCCACCATCGTTGGGCCCAGTGCAGGAAGAAGGCGGGCACATCCAGCCAATCGGCCCATCTTGGCGACGGCTAAAATGTAAGTCGGTTGGATGTCGTCGAAAGCATCCGACTCACAGCCTCCTGCAACATTGACTTCCCAACCCAACCGATCGGAAAAGACGCGGGCGCGCAGCTGATGATGGCTGTGGAGAAGCCGAGCTTCCACGGTATTCCGGGGCTTTGAGATCGCGAGAACCTGCATGAATTTCTCCGTCGTTGAACATCGTCGCGGAGATGAGCACGGATCCGAATCGCTGGGCAGTTGTAGAATTCAACAGGGTTGTGCAGGCGGTGATTCGGGCGTTAGTTTGGGTGAAAGACGTGGCGTGGCCCTCCCAATTGCAGGATTCACAGGAGACCAGTTGGGAATGGATCCACAAAGGCTGAGTCGGGTGAGTCGCTGGGAGTAATATGACCGCTATTTCGAAGTGGCGTTTCGTGGTCAGGGAAACGGCCGTGGTTCTCCCCTGGAAAACTCGCTGGCGCTTAGCGCAGCGCAAGCGGCCTTCTAAGTGCATAGGAATAAAGGAGAAACACGTGTGTATTGCCCCCGAGCGGGGCCTGCTCGGGACGGGGTATTAACCCTTTGTTAACTCTATATTCCTTGTCAGCCGGCTAGAATCGCACATAATAACGATTATGTCGGTTCTCGGACCGAAAAACCGTTATTCGAGAGTTCCCTTGCAATGAACGCTAATTCGCCATCCATCGCTCCCGCACAGCCGATGCATTTCGAGGAGCTCATCCTCGAACAGGGCGATCTGATTTCTAAGAAGCTGCATCTCTTGAGCATGCAGCAGTTCCCGCCGAATGCTAAGAAACTGCTTCGCCAGTTCTCGCTTTCGGAAGTGGCGCAGTTCCTGGGCGTCTCGCAAAGCACGCTGAAGAAACTCCATCTTGAGGGAAAGGGCCCCCTCCCCCAGACATCGTCGTCGGGTCGCCGTTCTTATAGTGCCGAACAGATGGCGGAACTACGTAAGTATCTCGATCAGCATGGACGATCGGAAGCCAGGAACTACGTGCCGCACCGTCGGGCGGGCGAAAAGCTCCAGGTCATTGCCGTTGTCAATTTCAAGGGCGGTTCGGGCAAGACGACGACGGCCGCCCATCTCGCGCAGTACATGGCATTGACCGGGCACCGTGTCTTGGCGGTGGATCTCGACCCGCAGGCATCACTTTCGTCACTTCACGGTTTTCAGCCCGAGCTCGACATGTCGCCCTCGCTCTATGAGGCGCTCCGATATGACGATCAACGCCGATCGATCAGCGAGATCATCCAGCCTACCAACTTCCCGGGCCTCGATATTGTGCCTGCGAACCTCGAACTTCAGGAGTACGAGTACGACACGCCGCTTGCGATGTCGAACAAGAGCTCGAATGATGGCAAGACCTTCTTTACGCGGATTTCGCGCGCGCTGACGGAAGTCGACAACCGCTACGACATTGTCGTCATCGACTGCCCTCCCCAGCTCGGCTATCTCACGATCACGGCGCTGACTGCGGCGACGAGCGTCCTAATCACGATCCATCCGCAGATGCTCGACGTCATGTCGATGGGCCAGTTCCTTTTGATGCTGGGCGGGATCCTGAAGCCTATCCGGGACGCGGGTGCTGCGGTCAATCTCGAATGGTATCGCTATCTGATCACCCGGTACGAGCCAACGGACGGGCCGCAGGCGCAGATGGTGGGCTTCATGCAGACCTTGTTCCACCAGTTCGTGCTGAAGAACCAGATGCTGAAATCGACAGCGGTTTCAGACGCCGGCATCACCAAGCAGACACTTTACGAAGTCGACAAGAGCCAGATGACGCGGTCCACCTATGAGCGCGCGATGGACTCCTTGAACGCGGTCAACGCCGAGATCGCCGAACTCGTCCATGCCTCCTGGGGCAGGAAGGTTGTCAGTTGAGAAGCGTAAACTTCCCCGGGACGGTCCGGTAGATCGTAGGCAAACGGAGCAGGCAGATGGCGAGAAAGAACCTACTGGCGGGACTGGTAGACGCAGCGGAAATGCCGCACGCAGACGTTGCGACCACCTATCCGATGCGCGGCGCCTCGAAGAGCATGGTGCGCTCGCTCGACGAGTTGTCGCGCCAGGCCGATAAATTTCTCGAAGGAGAAACGGTCGTCGAGCTCGAACCTGAGACACTCGATAGTTCGTTCGTCTCTGATCGCATGGACGATAATCCCGAGCAGTTCGAGGAATTGAAGCAGGCGATCGCCGAGCGCGGGCAGGATACGCCTATCCTTGTGCGCCCTCACCCGTCGGCAGCCGGCCGTTACCAGATCGTCTTTGGACATCGCCGCGCGCGCGTTGCCCGTGAGCTCGGCCGCAAGGTCAAGGCGGTCGTAAAGGCGATAGATGACCGTACGCACGTTATCGCCCAGGGACAAGAAAACTCGGCGCGCGCCAACCTCTCCTTCATCGAACGCGCGAACTTCGCCTCGCACCTCGAGAAGCTTGGCTATGACCGGACAATCATAGGATTGGCGCTTGCTGCCAATGCGGCCGCCATCTCGAAAATGATCGCCGTAACAGATCGTATTCCTGAAGAGACAGTCGCAAGGATCGGGCCCTGCCCGACAGTCGGCCGAGAACGCTGGGTCGAGCTGTCATTGCTTGTGGGCAAAACTGCCAACGAAGAGAAGGTGAAGGCGATCGTCTCCGATCCCTCCTTCGACGAACTGAGCACCGACGAACGCTTCAATGCCCTGTTTTCTGGTCTGAACAGCGCGGCGAAGCCTGTCCGAAAGGCAGCCCCCAAGATCATGGAGAACTGGCAACCGACGGACAAGACCGTCTCCGCTAAGTATTCGAACTCCGGCAAGGCTTTTGCCTTGTCTATGAAATCAAGGAATGCCGGCCCCTTTGGGCGGTATCTCGCAGACAACCTGGACCGGCTCTATGCCGAGTTCCTGGCGCAGGGTAATCGGAAGGAAGACTGAGCACGCAAAAGAAAAAGGCCCCCAGACGGTAACCATCGTGGAAGCCTCTCTCATCGTTTAGCAGCCTGAGAATCGCATTTCCACGAATCGCAGTCAAGAGTCTTTGGCACCGGAACGGGTGAGCGGACGTCTTTTGCCTGAAGATAGGTGAAAGAAGATGCAAGATGGAAGTGTGACGACGCCCTTCGGGCGGCGATCGATGACGCTTGGCATGTTGGCAAGCCAATACATGTCACGCGAAATCGAACCTGAGACATCGGCCGACAAGTGGAAGCTGTTTCGAGCGCTCTGCGCAGCTAAGCCGAAACTCGGCATCAGCGAGCGAGCGCTCTCGGTTATGAGCGCACTTTTGAGCTTTTATCCCGAGACGACTTTGTCCGAGGAAAACGGGCTCATCGTGTTTCCCTCTAACATGCAGTTGTCGCTGCGCGCGCATGGCATGGCCGAAGCGACGTTGCGGCGCCACATCGCAGCGCTCGTCGACGCTGGCCTTCTGGCACGCCGCGATAGCCCAAATGGCAAGCGCTACGCCCGCAAGGACGGCGACGGCGCGATCGATGAGGCCTATGGCTTTTCGTTAGCTCCGTTGCTGTCACGCGCACGCGAGATCGAGCAAATAGCTGCCAATGTCGAGATGGAGCGACTGCAGTTGCGTAGACTTCGAGAGCGCCTGACGATCTGCCGGCGCGATATCGGCAAGCTGATTGAAGTCGCCCTCGGGGAGGAAGTGGACGGCGATTGGGACGCGATACACCAGCACTACCGCAGCCTGGTGGTGACCATTCCTCGAGTGGCAACCGCCGCGACTGTTGCCCCTATCCTTGAAGAGATGGAGATGTTGCGCGAGGAAATCTCCAACCTTCTGGAAATTAGGGTAAAAATCGAAAATTTGAGCGCCAATCCTGATCAAACTGAGCGGCACAAACAGAATTCAACTCCAGAATCCATTAAAGAACTTGAACCTCGCTCTCGACAAGAGCAGGGGGAGAAGCCGAGCCAAGCCATCGAGCCGCAGCGCGAGCCGATGAAGGCGTTTCCGTTAGGGATGGTGTTGCAGGCTTGCCCAACCATTTCAGATTATGGCCCCGGAGGCGCTGTGGCGAACTGGCGCGACCTGATGCAGGCCGCGGTGGTCGTCCGCTCAACGCTCCGCGTCAGTCCGTCGGCCTACCAGGATGCCTGCGAGGTCATGGGGCCCCAAAATGCATCCGCCATCATGGCCTGCATTCTGGAGCGAGCAGGGCACATCAACTCGGCCGGCGGATATCTGCGGGATCTGACATCTCGGGCAAAGCGCGGCGAGTTTTCGCTGGGGCGGGTGTTGATGGCACTACTCAGGGCGCGCGGCGGACGTGATCGATTGGCCTCCTGATCAAGAACCTAGTTTGATCGACGGGAATCGATGCCTTCAGTTCTTGGGCGACAGCTTGTTGTCGGCTGACAAAATCGACAGATCGGTACGTTGAATCAACCGACTAGGGGAACTTATGTCTGACGCTGTCGCTTGCGGTGGTCTCGGCAGGGGAGCAACTCAGGTGATGCAAGTCGGTACGAATAGGGACTTCACAATGCATGCAGGAACGTTCGTCGGTGACATGGAGGACACCAAAGGCAGGGACAAGCCCGAACCAGTTCGCAGCTCCCTCAGCATGTGCTCGAGAGGTTGGCGGCGACATTCGAGCACCGGACCAGAGATGGTTGTCTGATCGCGGCTCACGAGTCAATCGCGTTTGAGTATGCGCGATGAGCTCCGAATGCCAGCGCGGCACGGATTCGGCAACGTCATATGGCGCATTCATGTTCTTAGTCGTCGCCCAGCGCTCCATTTTGACGTGAGAGCAATCGTATGTCGGGAACAGGGTTGTCTTCGCGGTCGGTACAAGCCCGCCGCATGATGGTCTTCGCAGGCAAGGTCTTCCTATGTTCTGCGCGCAGTCTCTGGGAGCTGCCGCCAACTTCACGGAATGGCCAGACCTACGTCCACGACAGGGACGCCTTGTCGCGCCAGAAAGGTGATGCGCGGAGAGTAATCGGCTGTCAGACCTTCATTAATGCGTTGGTGCCGGCTGAAGGATTGAAGGTTTCTCCCGTCTTGAGCATGGTATGCATGATAACCGCGAGTTTGCGGGCGACGGCCACAGCCGCCCGCTTAAAGCCAAGCCGCTCGCGCAGCTTAAGTCCCCAATTCTTGAGACTGCTCTCAGTTCTGGCACTGGTTCTCGTCAGCAGCGCTGTCGCCGCTTCGTAAAGCAGCCCGCGCAGCCGGTTGTCGCCTCTGCGTGAGATATGGCCGTCATAATCGACTTCGCCCGACTGATAGCGGCGGGTGGTCAGCCCGAGCCAGGCGCCAACCGAGCGCGAAGTTCGGAAGTTTTCCGGATCCTCGATGGCGGCGATGTAAGAGACCGCCGTAATGGCGCCGATACCTGGAACTGTCATCAACAACTTCGTAGCCGGGCTCTGCCGCGCCGCTGCAATGAGCTGACGGTCAAGAATGGCCGCACGCTTGCGAATATTGTGCCACGCATCAAGCAAGGGCAAAATGATCTGCGCCAGAGAAGTTTGCCTCTCCAGGAGCTCTCGAACATGGGTATCAAAAACCCGACCTGTGCCTTTGGGTACGATAAGGCCGAAGGTCTTCATGACACCGCGGATCTGATTGCCGAGTTGGGTTGAGAGATTCAGGAGCTGATTGCGGGCCGCCACCAACGCGCGGGTCAGCATAGCGTCAAACGACTTGACCCGAACCGCTTTGTAGAAGCCGGCTTCTGCGAGCTGCGCCAGACCATCGGCATCATTGGCATCGGTCTTGTTGAGTGTCTCGTTCAATACCTTTTGCGCGTGCCGCGCTTCAATGCAGATCGCCGGAGCCCCTTCGGCCGTCAGGGCATGATAGAACCACGTCGACAGCGGCCCCGTTTCGAAGACGACGCGCCTGGCGTGCGGCGCGTGCTTGCGGATAAGCTCGGCCAGAAGCGTTGGGTCCGAAGGGCACTTTCCCCGCCAGATCCGCTTGCCGTCCTCCCGAACCGAGATTGCTGTGTCTTTCAATGAAACATCAAGCCCAATATACTGGTCCATGGTTGCTCTCCATCTGATGTTGGGCCCGGTTTCCCATCGTGAGCCCGTTTCACCATCTTATCGGGAGCAACCACCCCCGGTAGCATCTGCTTGGGGCGGTCGCGCCGCGATTACCCCATGTTCTGCATGAAGTGGCTTGATCATTGATGCGCAGCGATGATCCTTTCGCGAGTCTGAGGTGCCAGGACCATGCTGTGAAAAGCCGAATGCTACACCAGATCTTGCTTTTTTGGCCGTTTGCGAAGAATGGGGGCGACGTATTGCGTCCTCAAAACAGACTGCAAAAGTTGTCAGCTGACAAAAACGGACATTTTTACAAGTGAATCAAAGCGTTAGTCCTAAGTTATTTCCGTTTGCGGTTGAAGGAAGGTTTTCGGTCTCGAGGAGGGATCGCCTGTTTGTCGGACGCGAGGCGTAAAGTTGTTGGTAATGCACTTTGCAGCCAGGCAGACGATCGCGATTCAGGGCTTGCGACGTGGGTGACCTCCGAGCCGAACCAGGAGGACGCGTTTCGTCATTCTGCCAGAATGACCGTCGAACACTTCCAATAGAGCATTAGTGATCGCTTGACCCAGCGCATTTCCTGCGGCGCCGATCACAGCGTCGTCCATGTCGCAGGCATGAGGCAGCGTCGTCAGCACGTCCGGGGTGACGGCCCTCTTGCTCTTGCGTTGTCGCGTCCGGGTGCTGGCGCGCATGTGTAGGGCGGATTTGAGCGACGGCGCGCCGAAATCATCCGTCAGGCCACGCCAACGGGTGAGTATCAACCGGCTCGTTAGCCGTCGTTGCACCGTGCCGGGGCGTGCGGTCCCGTAGCCTTGAGCAGGCGCTCGGCACGCAATCCGGCCTCGACGGCCGCCGGAATGCCATGGGCGCCGGATCGTCGGCGCGCTTGCCCGGATCCCAGAGGTGGTAGGCAAAGAATTTCAGTGCTTCCGGCGCCGGCCAGGGGAGGGGGAGCCGGTCGCGAGCCGACGCCAGGCCTCGAGATAGCCGAGGTCGGAGGCGAGCGCCCGCAGTGTATTCTCGCCCATGCCTTCGCCGGCGAGGTGTTTGAGCCGTTGCGACGTCGTCGGTCAGCAGCGCGGCGAGCTGGTCGCGCTCGTCGAACGGCAGGATGGCGTAGCGTGCATCAAGCTCTTCGGCGCGCCGGGCCCTCGAGGCGGCAGGCGCAGGCACGAGAAGACGAATATTCATGACGACCGCCTCAAAAGGGCGTGCCCTGAGCCATCCTACCCCCGGGCACACCCGGTGACGGCTTCCCGCGCGTTCCCGCGCCCATGACGATCATGAGAGCGTAGGATTCTCGCCCCCCAGCAATGCCATCGCCGTCGCCCGCGACTAATAATTCTATTAGTCGCGCACAACGGGCGAACAGGACATGTTGGGTCGGCAGGCCGAGACGGCAGTTTACCGCCTCCGGAATTTCGACGATTCACTGGCATGAGCACTCCCCATGAAATCCACCCTCGAGCATTTGCCGGAAGACAAGCAGCGGGAGCTCGCCCGCGTCGTCGAGATCATTCACGAGGAGTTTTCCGATGCGCTCGAGGGCAGCTCCACTGCTTTCAAGAAGCGCGGGCGGATCCTGAAGATCATTCTGTTCGGCTCCTATGCCCGCGACACCTTCGTCGACGATCCGCACACGATGAAGGGCTATACCTCGGACTTCGATATTCTCGTCCTCGTCAGCAACCGCAAGCTCGCCGAGCCGCAATACTGGGACAGGGCCAGCGACCGGTTGAAGTGGGACAAGGCCATATCGCCGCTGGTCGGGCTGATCGTGCACGGTGCGAGAGAGGTCAACAACTACCTCGCGGAGGGACGGTTTTTCTTCGTCGATATCCTGCGCGAGGGGATTGTGCTATACGAACTCGACGAGCGGCCGCTCGCGGAACCGAAGGCGCTTGGTCCGGGCGATGCTCTCAAGATGGCAAGGGAGCATTTCGACAGGCAACACAGCAGCGCCCAACGGTTCCTTGAGCTTAGCCGTGTGGCAATCTCCCGCAACTGGGATATTCACGCGGCGTTCCTGCTCCACCAAGCCGTTGAGGCAGCTTATCCCGCTCTGCTACTGACCCTGACGAACCACAGCCCTCCCTCGCATAACCTGACGTTCCTGCGCGGTCTGGCCGAAGACCGAGACCGGCGGCTCGTGGAGGCTTGGCCGCGCGAACAGCACCTCCACACCGTCTGGTTCAAAGTTCTCAATGAGGCCTATGTAAAGGCTCGCTATTCCCACCATTTTGAGATCTCGGAGGAGGCGCTGTGCTGGCTGATGGAGCGCGCCAACGTCCTGCTTCGCCTTGTCGAAAGCATTTGCCGCCAGCGGCTAGCGATACTCGAACGGGCAGCGGGTCGGGCAGACTGATCTGTACGTGGGACAGATTAGGTGGCGCGGTGAGCATGATCCTCGAACGAGTTCCTCGCCCAAGCGACCACGTTCAGGACGAACGCATCGAGGTCGGCCTGCGCGGGCGGCGTAACCGCGCCGGTGAACGTGGGGGCGATCACCCGTGCCTCGGGGAAGGCAGGCAGCGAGAGCATCCCCGTGTCGCGCGTCGGCTTCGAGAGCGACTCTGGCACGTAGCCCACGCCCTGCGACGACGAGTTCAGCCACCAGAGCGAACCCTTTGCGGCGCTCTGCGGAAAGCGCGCCTTTGCAAGCTCGGTCGCCTTATGAACCAGGCTCTCAGGAGCGAACCAGCCCGAGGCGGCGGGCCCCGTCCAGCAGTGACCTGACCGATGAAGGTTGCCATTTGCGCCCACCTCGTGGCGGGCGCTCATGCATCTGGTCCAATTGGGCGGCAATGTCGCGGAGCGACAAATCGGGATCGGCAATGGCGATCCCCGCAACCAGCCGCATCAGGTGATCCTCAGGCGGCCGGCGCGGCGATCGGGCAAGCAGTGCTGATTCCGCGAGCTTTTCGCGCACCAATCGATGCACCGCCCGGCGCAAGCGTTCGACCGTCCAATCGAGGCCCCTCCGATTGAGGATCCGCACAACATTGTCCCAACTGTGCTGTGGTCGGAGCCGACGTACGGTAGGCAGCCATGTCTGCGCCGACGAAATCAGCTCATCCAGGTAGCCCCGCTCGCGTGCTACAGAGATCGCACGGACCGCCTCTGGTCGGCGTTCCCGAAGCCCGGGATTGCCGGCGAGCCGGCCGCGGGCCTTGGCGGCTTTCATGCCGGCCTTCGTGCGCTCCGCGATCAGCGCGCGCTCAAGCTGGGCAACGGCGCCGAGCACCTGCAACGAAAACATTCCCTGCGGCGTGGAGGTATCGATCGGATCGCGCAGAGAGCGAAAATGCACGCCGCGCTTCTCCAAATTCTCGATGACGTCAAGCAGGTGGCTGACGGAGCGGGCGAGGCGGTCGAGGCGGACGACAACAAGGACGTCACCGGCGGTGAGATCCTTCAGCAGCTTTATTAGAACCGGCCTTGCGCGGGATGCGCCGGATCCGTGTTCCTGATGGATGCGATGGCAGCCGGCCGCGCGCAACTCGTCGACCTGGGCGTCGTTGAGCTGATCGTCCGTCGAAACGCGGGCATATCCGATCAGCCTTTGCGGCAGGGGAGGGGGACTGAGGGTCGCAGCTTTCGCCATCGGATTTTATTGGCCGTCCAACGTGTTTTGTACAGATAGGAAATGCGTCAGAAAACGTTCCTTTGCAAGCGTGTTTTATGAACAGAATGGAAGGCCGTACAGCGCAAAATCTGGTCCGCAATGGGCGTCGGGCCGTTGAAGGTCGGGAAACCCCGCCAGCGGTCTTCTGTGGCCGAAACCCGATAAAACGGCTGTTATGACAGGGACCCAATGCGGCCCTTGGGTTTTAGGCGGGCTGAGATGGACAAATAGCCGGGGGCCAGCTCCGCGGTCGGCCGCTCGGGTGTGGCTTTTAGTTACCGATTTCAATTGAAGCGCTAAGCTGAAAATTCGATGCGGAATTTTGACCTAACGGCTTCACGAACGGGGAAGGGTACTCACCACCCCAATGTTTTGGTGAGGCTCACGCGGACGCGGTCGCGCCGGAAGAGCCGCCCCCGATTTCGACCTCATGCCAGTCGGTCTTGGGCCGACGGCCGCCGCACCAACCGATCAACAACAACGTCGCAAGTAAGCTGCCACAGTGCAGCGCCTCCAGCATGGCGACCAAGTCTTCTGGTAGAATTAGCTTTCGCTCCGGCGCGGCCGCACGAAAAACGCTCAAATGCTGCCGTTGGCTGCCTGCTCGCTTTCGTATTCCAGCACCCGCGCCGCTTCGGGTATCATGGTCAGCCACTCCGGGCCGACGCGCTCGATGGCCTCAGCCAATGTGTAGTTCATATCGGCAAGCCAGTCGGGTCGATTGAGGACCAGGGCGGCGGCCAATTTCTCGCCCGTTGACAGGACCCCAAAGCCCCCGTTTTTGGCATCGCGCGCCTTGGTGATTATGTGCTCCAATTCGCGATTGGTCATGATCGCTCCCCTGCGCAATTCTGCGCGAAAATTTCATGCGATGTGTTGTAGCTTAACGTTGTCTGCCGGAGAACCACCGCTGTGTCCTTTTATGGCTTCCAGTCGCGCGGGGAGGGGGGACTTTTTTCAAAGTCCGGACGCTTTGGTGAGGTTGACGCGGAAGCGGTCGCGCCGCCGCTGATATTTGCGCGTCATTTCCGCGCTGGCGTGGCCGAGCTGCTTCTGGACGTAACGCTCGTCGACTTCGGCCGAGGAGGCGAGGCCGGCACGCAGCGAATGGCCGGAGAATTTCTCGGCCCGATCATCCTCGCTAAGGTCTCCGCGAACACCGGCGGCAAGTGCCGCCTTTTTGACGAGACGTGCCACCTCCCGGTCATTCAATCGGTCGGGCCCGACGTCCTTGCCCTGGCCCCGGACCCTGCGGAAGAGTGGACCTTTGGCGATCCGGGCGAACTTGATCCAGGTCTCGACGGCGACGACCGGACAGGTAGTGTCCGCGGAGCCGCGGCCGATCTCGACCTCGCGCCAGCCGGTCTTGCCGCGCAGGGTGACGAGCAGGCCCTTGTCGAGGATCTCGATCCAGCCCCGGCCGTCTTCCGTCTGATCGCGGCCGAGGTCAAGTCCGACGATCTCAGAGCGGCGCAGGCCGCCCGCAAAGCCGACGAGCAGCATCGCGCGGTCGCGCAGACCCCTCAATGTGCCGCGATCGAGAGTCTCGATCATGGCGATCAAGTCTTCCGGAAACACGGCTTCCTTCTGTCGGGGAGGGGCGGCGTGGGTGTTGCGGATGCCGGCGAGCACTGTGGCGACGTGCCGATCTTTGCGGTCCAGCGGCGTGCCGCGCTGCGCGTAGTTCCAGGACAGCGAAGAGAGTCGGCGTTCGATTGTCGTGACCGAGTTGGGCTTGCGGTCGGCCGTTGCGGCGCCTGACGCGCAGGCGGTTATATAGAGGCCGACGACCTGGGGATCCGGGGGGAGGGGAGTAAGGTTCTGCCGGCGGCACCAGGCGGTAAAATGCTTCCAGTCGGAGGCGTAGGCCCTGCGGGTGTTGGCGGAGCTGGCGGCCTCGACGTAACCGCGGGCCCGATCGGCGAGGCGCTCGAGGTGCGCCGGCAGGGCGGCGTTCGCTTCCGGAACAGGGGAGGGGAGTGCGGTGCCACCAGGGTTCGTGTCGACCGTTACACCACCCGGCTGGGAGAGATCGACTTTTTGCGGTTCCGAGCTCGTCGCTGAGCCGCTCACGCCGGTGTCTCCCACGGATTGATCACGGAAGCGTCCGTGTCTTCAAAATCCTTGACGTTGCGCGTGACGAGGATCAGGTCGTGGACGACCGCAGTCGCGGCGAGGAGCCCGTCAATATCGCCACGCGGTCGGATCGCGGCGATGCGGCCCCATTCGACGGCGATCTGGTCGGTCACCGGCAGGATACGGTCGCCGTGGTCGTGGCGCAGCTTGCGCAGCCATTCGGCGAGGTGAGCGGCGGCCTTCGGATCCGACTTCTGTTTCAGCGCAATGCCGCGCATGATTTCGCCGAGGGTCAGCGCGCTCAGATGGATGCTGAGCGGGTCGACCGAGCGCAGCCAGGCAACCGCCTGCGGCGCGCCGCGTCGCGCCTCCGAGACGATGTTGGTGTCAACCAGATACATTAGAAGGCCACGTCGCGGCTTGGCGTCTTGGCGCGCGCCTCGACCGCATCGGCGAGCTCATCGTCCCAAGGGGGACCGCCGAGCAGATCGTCGACCAGCGTCGGTCGGCCGGCGCGCAGAGCGTCATAGTCGTGGGCGGACAGCACTACGGCCGTGCGCTCGCCACGCAGCGTGACGATCTGCGGCCCCTCGTGTCGCGCCTTCTGCACCACTTTCGAGAAGTGGTTCTTGGCGTCCTGCAGCTGCCATTCCATTGTTTTGCTCCAAACTCGCTAGACTGGCTAGCTATATACACCTGCTTCCCAACCAGTGAAAGCGCAAATTTCCACCGATCGAGGCTGATTTCGGCTTGATTCGGTGGATCCTTCTATAGAAGAAAGAAAACGCCCGATAACGCAAGATTATCGGACATAAGTGTTTGACGACGGGATGTGCGGTTTGCGTCGAAATTGATGGCACAAACCGCACGACTCCGGTAAGCTTGTTGACATGGATTCGCTCGCGCTCCCCCCGATATCGTCGACCGTGCGGCCCGCTCAGCTGCCGGGCTGGGCAATGCCGCGCGGCCGCGATCTCACGGAAGCGGACGCCGCCTTTGCCGCCGGCATCGCCTTGAAATCCCTCGATGATCTCGTTCGGACAGAACCGCACTGGGCCGGCTGCTGGCGATCCCGTCAGGCGCTGAAATGCGCCGCGGCCGCTGTTCGCCTGATGGGCCGAAACGAGCACGAACCGGCTTTGCGCGATGCCGTGCTGCTGACCGCTGCGGGCGACGATCCTGGCCCGGCCGGAAGGGTGTTTTTGGCCTACAGAAGGCTGAGCGGCCGAAAACCCGGCATTTCTTCGAAGGGCGTCGCCGAATTGGCTGATCTGCTCGGTCTGTCCTGGGATGACCGGCTGGCGGCGGCCGTCGATCATGCCGACAATGCCCGGCAGTCCGGTCGCGCCGCGCCCTTTGCCGCGGCGGACCTGGTGAGCGCCATCCACGCCGCCCGTCCGGATGCCGAGCCGCTCGCCTGGGCACTCGCCGATGCCCTGGTCGCCTCCATGCTGAAATGGCCGGCTCCCGTACCGCTGCTGATGGGAGAACGCTACGGGCCGGCCTTCCGAACGATCGGGGCCCGGGGACGTGTCCATCCCGGCGAGGTCGCTTTCCCGCGCACTGTCTGTCTGGCTCTGGTCGAAGGCACTGGTGCTGCGCTGCGGTCGGCCGGCGAGATTGCCCGGCGCGCGGAAAAGCTTCTTGTCGTCGCGCCGAAGGTCCGCACCAAGGGTGCCGAGAACGTCGTCCGCAAGTTGCTCGACGAGGATGCCGTGCCAGTCTCCGCGCCCGGCTCCAACCTCTCGCGCTGGGCGAGCACGCGTCTGTTTGAGCGGCTGGAGGGGGCTGGCGCCGTGTGTGAACTGTCCGGCCGGCCATCGTTCCGGATATACGGGTTGTGACGATGACCGGAGCGACTGCAGCAAAGTCATCGCGTAGCAAGACGAAGTCAGTGGGAGAGGTCCTGTTCGATCGCGAGCTGGAGGACCTGCCGCCGGAGCTTCGCTGGCGCGAATGGATGCTGCGCGTCGAGGCCGTGATCTTCGCCTCGGCCGAACCGGTCACCCGCGAGGCCTTGGTACGTGTGGTCGGCCGGGCCTGCAGCATCGATCTCGTGATCGACGACTTGCGGGAGGAACTGCGCACACGACCCTATGACATCGTCGCGGTTGCCGGCGGCTGGCAGCATCGCACCCGCGCGGCATATGGACCGGTAATCCGAGCTTCCGCCGCCCCGACCCGCTCTGGGGCGGCAAGCCTCTCCGAACACGAAGCGGCCGTGCTGATGGCAGTCGCCTATCTGCAGCCGGTCACGCGCGGGGAGTTGTCGAAAATCTTCGGTAAGGAAGTAAGCCGCGACACGATAGGGTCGCTTCGCGACGCCGGGTTCCTCGGCTCCGGACCACGTAGCCCCACACCTGGCGCGCCCTACACGTATGTGACGACCAAGCATTTTTTGTCGGTGTTCGGCCTCGAGACGCTGCGCGACCTACCCGATCTCGAGCGGTTGGAGGACGCGGGGCTGCTCAGCCGGCAGGCGCTTGAGCAGGACGCGACCGCTGAGCCTGAGAGCCAAGCGTTGGAGGGTGAATGAGTTTCTAGTGGTGAAAACCTGACGCTTGATACCCGGGTCGATTCCGACCCGAAGTGGGCGTTCCCGACGGTCGGTCGGAAGATCCGGATTGCCCGCCATCACCCACCTTTCCGGGGTCAGAACAAGAACCGCACCGTTCCAGTTTGAGTCTGTAATCCTCGCCGATCATCTGCGTGAATGTCCTGATCTTGCCAACGACCTCCATTCGCGCCACTCTCGGCTAGCCGGTCATCTTCTGGATGTCGGATGAAGGTCGAAACTCTCAACCTGAACGAAGGCCAAGCGATGAGCAGCACAAGGGACCGTCAGGAAGGCTTCGAAAAGAAGTTCGCGATGGACGAGGAGTTGAAGTTCAAGGCGATGGCGCGGCGCAACAAGCTGCTTGGCCTGTGGGCCGCTGAAAAGCTCGGTAAAACCGGCGGGGACGCCGACGCCTATGCGAAGGAGGTGGTCAGCGCGGACTTCGAAGAAGCAGGGGACAACGATGTGCTCCGCAAGGTGCGCGCAGATTTCGACGCGGCTGGCGTCGCCCAGTCCGATCAACAGATTCGCGTCGTCATGGACGAACTGCTGGCGACCGCTGTCGACCAGATCAGGGACACCTGACTGCCACTGAGTTCTGACAGAAAAACCACCGACTGCGATCTCGGACTGGGATGTCCAATCCGCCGGCTTGGTGCTTCTAATAACCGCGGGCCGTGAAGAGGACGCTCGCGAGCGGGCTCGCAAGGGTATCACCAATCCCGGCAATTCCGGACCTTCGGTGGGATCGCCACGAAGATCGTCGAGCGTCGGTCCGCGTTCTCCGCGCAGGCTGTTGAAGCTTCTCCCAACCCTCTTGTCGATATCTCTAAGCGCCATACCTCTCAAAGAATACTCTAATATGAGAGGCAACGATGAAACACGAACCACGCGAACGATTGCAAACAGTTGCCGACGTCCACGCAGACATGCAGGGCCGGGCGATGACGCGAGGTGAACGCCTTGCGCACTGGGCAGAGCTTTTGGAGAAAGCACCTGATCAGCGTCTCAGCACACTTTGGGAAACCGAGTATCAGCCGGCATGGGCGCGTGACGCGATGAGAAGCGCAGGTTCGCCGATCACGGTCGCATTTGAGGATCCGCTGCTTCGTGCGGAGGGCCTTCAGGATGATACCTATGGCGAGGCGAAGCGTTTCTTCGAATTGACCGATTGGGAGTTGCACCAGCTTGTTTGCAGCTGCCATTCCGGTGGGACGGTGCGGGCCGAGGCGGCTGCCCGATGTGTCCGCGAGATACTAGAACCCCGCCCCAGTCTGTTCGCCATGCTATTGAATGCGCTGCTGATTGTTGGATCCTCTAGATCCCATGCCGCTTGAGTCCGATCAGGGACTTTCTGGCAGGCGGTACCGGGCACCACGGTGACAGTCGAAAGCGGCATCGACCACTTTTCCGAGCATCCACGCATGACGGGAGCTGGCTCTGTGATCCCTGGCAGTCTCATCTGGAACGCACCGGTCCTTCGAAGAGCCCCAGATCATCGCGGCTGAAGGTCGCCAAGTGCCAGCAGACGACAGCGGTCGCTGCATCGAGCGTCTGATAAGTCAGCCTGTCCGGACTGTCGATCCTGCGCAGAGCCTCATGATCGATGACGCCGGACCTGATAACTCGAGCTGCTCTGTCGCGGTCGCCACCGAATGCATCCTCGACGAGCTCGTGCGTGAGAATAATACCTTTGCGGGGGCCGCCACCGCCTTCGTTACGGGCCAATAGGATCATGGCGGCGCCGAGCTTATCGGTGGTTTCCTGGTCAGCCAGGATTTTCGAACGATGACATGGTATTTCTCCGACGAGGTGTACATACCCCCAGCAACTTTCTCGACGCATGGCAGATGGATGACCTAACCCACCCTTTGGCCGTCTATTGACGCTGGGTCGGGTCTGGCCAAAGTGCCCGTACATCCTGGGGCAGACTTTCACGGATCTTGCGGACTTCGCCGGGATCAAGGTGGTGCGACAGCACGTGAAATACCGTTTGCACCGCCTCCTTGGCATCGACCGGCCGGCTGAACGCGAGTTCCTCTTTCACCCGGCCAAGGAACTCGTCCAGGGTCCGCGACTGTACCGGCTGTTTGGAGGGCTCGTATTGATCGTAATAGGTCCCCCGCACGAGCAGCGGCAGTTGCGCGGAAAGATGAGCCGATAGGTCGGCGGACAAGCGATCGCGCAGGGTGTGAAGAACAGCGCTCAGGATATGCCATGCGCGCTGACGATCCGGCCCCTGGTGTTCCATGATTTCATCGAGCCAGATATGCGTGGTCTGGAGCGTCTTGTCGAAGACGGCGACACCGGAATCACTCATGATGCTCTCCTGAATTTGATGTGATGACGGCCGAACCGCAAGGAAGCGCCGATTTTCCAGTGTCCGGACCTTTCTCGAGGCCGTCGTGTTGGCCCGTCTAAAAGATCTAAGCGGCCTTCACCATTGAGCGCAGAGCGGCTGCACGTCGGACTTCTCGCAGCACTCCAGCAAAGTGGCCAATTCCGAACTTCGACTGGGCGACTACGCGGGATTGGCGAGCCAGCTATCGCCGGCGGCGATCGCCATGACCTGTGCCTTGGAGACCATCGGCACGGCGTCGAAGTCAAAGCTGTCGAGCGTCTTTCCCGGTGGCAATCGCGCCTCGGCGAGATGGCGTTCGATGCGGCGGCGATCGCGTTCGGCCAGTTCGTGCTCGGCGATCACCGACAGGAACCGGGCCGCTGGCCACCCTTCCTTGTCGGCCCGCTCGGCGAAGTCCGGCCAAAGGACCTTGATGGCCGGCAGGTGGACCTCATTGAGCAGCGTGCTGAGCGCGGCGGCGTCGATGGCAGGGGCGTTTCTCATGCGGCGTCCTCCAGATGACGCGCGTCGATCAGGGCCTCATAGCCCTGGAGGGAGGCGAGACGAACGTTGACGGTGGGCAACTGTGCCGGATCGGGCGCGAAGAAAGTCCTCAGCGCGACGATGTCCGGCAGTTCGCCCGCATCGAGTGTTTTAGCGAGCCGCTCTGCCAGTTCCCGCTCGCAGCCCCGATCGTGGGCCAAGGCCAGGAGCTCGCCGGTGATCTTGCAGGCCTGCTTGTCGGAAAGCCGCTCGAGCAGGGTCTCGAAGGCCCTTCGGTATTCCTGCCGCGGAAACAGCTTGTCGCGATAGACAAGCTGAAGCAGCGCCATCGGCTTTTTGCGCAGCGAATGGAGACATGCCGATAATCGACCACCTGGTCGTGCTTGCCGCTGGCATGCGCACGCCCTCTTTGGAGAGTCATCAGATGCGTGCCGCCGATAAAGAGGTCAAGGCGCTCGTCGTAAAGGCGCACGCGCAGCCGGTGCCCGATGAGCCGTGACGGCACGGTGTAAAAGACCTTGCGCAAGGTGAAGCCGCCGCTGCGCGAGACCCGCACGACAACCTCCTCAAAATCGCTGGTGCGCGTTCCCGGCAACGGCTGCAGCGCCGCCCGCTCGGCGTCGATGCGCTTGCCATAGCGGGCATTACGACGGCTGACGATCTCATCGATGAAGCCGCGATAGGCAGCGAGATCGTCGAAGTCCCGGGTGCCGCGCAGCAACAGGGCATCGCGGATCGCATTCTTGAGGTAGCCATGCGGGCTCTCAATCGCACCGTTCTCGTGGGCAATGCCCTTGTTGTTGCGGGTCGGCGTCATCCGGTAGTGCGCGCAAAGCTCTGCGTAGCGCCGCGTCTGGTCCTCCTTGGCATCGGCATCGAGATTGCGGAAGGCCGCCGACAGGCTGTCGCTGCGATGGTAAAGCGGCGCGCCGCCAAGGAACCAGAGAGCGTTCTGTAGCCCTACGGCCAGCGCCACGAAGCTTTCGCCACCGAGGACGACGTGGGCGTGTTCGACGGAATAGGCGAGCCGGTAGTGATAAAGCAGGTGATCGAGCCGCTGGCCTGCGATCGTGATCCCCAGTTCGTTCATGTTGGTGAAGTCGGAAAGCCCCAGTCGGCCGGGCTCATGAACCTGGCGAAAGATGACTTCCTGCTCGTCGCCATTGATGGCCCGCCAGGCACGGATCCGCCGTTCCATTGTCCGGCGAATGCCTTCGCTGAGGTCGGGATGGCGGCGCAACATCTCCTCGAAGACGGCGACCGGACGAATGCCATCCGCCTTCAGCAGCGGCACGACCTCGGCATCGAAGATGTCGGCGAGGGGGTCGGGACGCCGACGGCCGCGCGGCTTCTTCACTTGATGGCAGTTGCGCGTTCTTCTCGATGCGATAGGCCGTTGCTCTGCTGAGCGACGCCTTCGCGGCGGCGACCTCAACCCTGTGCTCTTGTCGTAACTTCATGAAAAGCCTCATCTGGTGATCGGTTATGTGACGACCTGGCACAAGGTGGTTCCCCGTTCTTCGAAGAACCCAACGTACCGGTCGAACCGCAATCACCAGATGAATCGGCGCGGCAGCAGCGGTAGAACTCCGTTCGGGCTACGCCCTCTCTGCGTTCCACCGCTGCTGCCGAGTCTCATCTTGATTGACGCTTCGTCTCATCTTGGTTGTCGCGCTGCAAAGGTCTTCGTTCGACCTCTGGATCGCCAATGCACAACCACGTACGTATACAACTCCCCCAGCCTTGCTCAACCAAGCTTTGGTCGGAGTCGTCCTTATCAGCGTCTTGGGCGACGGCTGGAGCTGGAGCGGTCATTACAATGGCCAACGCCGTGGCGGCAAGTATCGTTGGTGGCCAGTGAGACCGCAATTTTATCAGGAGCCTCGAGCGCCCCGCAGCGTCTTTTTCTGAGGTAGGCATTTTTCGTTTTCCTTTTGGATCATCACGGATTTGAAGAGGATCTGGTGTTATGTGCCATTGGGAGAGCCGGCGAATCGGCCGATATTCATGTGGTCGAGTCATAAGTTCTCCTGAATGTTGTTTTACGAGAACCCTTATGGCGGCCCTAGCTGACCTGAAAGCTGCAGGCGGTCTGCAGGATGGCGATCCTGTCTGCCGATCGCAGCGAGATCCAACGGAGCTGGGGCGTCCCACGGGATGCGCAGCCTGTATTGCGTTCGGGCGAATGTCATGTGAACTCCTGGGCTAAAGACCGCGCGACGGGGCACGTCGGAACACGTATCATGGCTATGAATATGCAATTTGCATGCCACCAAACGGGTTGCGAGCAGCGACCGCAAATCGGCGGAGTCGCCCCCTGGCCGGCTTGATCCTAACCCCTAGGATGTCTGGATCTGAACACAGATTGTCGTCAATCGGACTCGGACAAAATGCTGTGACCAGCTTTGGCACCGGCTGACGCCAGAGTCCTCCAAGGCCGGCTCGGTAGCGCTTGCCATAGTTTACGATCGCACCGCGGTTCAGACGGACGTAGGTCAGGAGCTGCAACCCGAGATTATGAAGCCGTGCGATCGAGAACTCGCCTTTCAGTTCCCCTGTTTTGTATATTAAAGTTCCACTGTCGCGAGAGCGGCCTCGGCCTCCGCGAACAGCCGCGCCTCGTCGAGCCCGATGAATTCACCCCTGGCCCAGACAATGCGGCCGTTGATCATGGTCATGTCGGTCGGCATGCCGATGCCCACTTTGGCAATCAGGCTCAGCGGATCATGCCGTGTGCCGACGAAGTCCATCCGCCGTGTGTCGATTGCAAATAGGTCGGCGGCCATGCCGCGGGCGAGCCGACCGATGTCGCGGCGGCCTAGGAGGGCGGCACCACCGGCCGTGGCATAGTCGAGGAAATCGACCGGGGGCGGGACGGGATGCGCGCGCGTCGACGCTTTCAGGCACTGCAGCATGTAGGCGGAGTGCACGCAGTGCATCAGGTTTGAATTGTCGTTCGAGGCAGCTCCGTCACAGCCGAGACCCACCCGGAGACCGAAGGCCGACATGGCCGGAATATCCGTCACCTCGGCGCCGACCAGATAGACTGGCTCGGGGCAGTGAGCGACACCGGTTCCACTCGCGGCCATCGTTCGCAGTTCGTCATGGGTCAGTTCCCAGCAATGGGCATAGAAGGTATCGGGGCCGGCAAATCCGAGCTCCGCGCAGTAATCCACCGTCCGCATGCCGTGCCGGGCCTCGACGACCGGGCTCTCGCCTTCGCCCACATGCGTGTGCAGTTGCACGCCGCGATCGCGCGCCAGCGCCGCCGACTCGACGAAAGTCTCACGGTAGCAGTTGACCGGTTGGCACGGCGCGACGACGACCTGCCGCATGCTGAAGGGGTCGGCATCATGATAGGTGTCGATCAGGCGCGCGCAGTCGGCGATGAACTCGTCCGTCGTTTCCAGCATGGCGTCCGGAATGGTCGAGCCTTCGGATTTCGGCAGCGTGTTGCCGCCACGCCCCGCATGGAAGCGCATGCCCAAAAGGTCAGCGGCCTCGAACTGCCGGTCAATCAGCCGTTTGCCGGCGTGCTGCGGGAAGCAGTACTGGTGGTCGAACGCCGTGGTGCAGCCGTGCTTGACCAACTCGGCCATTGCCGTGAGCGAGGCATGGTAGAAGCAGTCCTCGGTCAGCCGCGAGAAGATCGGATAGATAAGCCTTTCCGGCCGCGCCACTGGACGAGCATTGCTGCCGGATAAAAGAATCGGGAGCGCAGGAACGGCCTGGGTCTGCTTCATGATCTCGGTTTCGCCGCGTCGCTTGGCGCGCTTCTGCAGGTCGATGTCTTCGAGACGGGCTTTGATCGTTCGGCGATGGGGCGGTTTGAGGCCGACCGACATGCAGTTCGTTTGCACATCCCGGACCAACTGCGAAAGTGCCGGACGGTTTCGCGTCAGGTAGTACCTGTTGATCGTCGTGCGGATGATCTCTTCCCGCCTGTCATCCAGCGCCCGGTGGCCCTCTGGTCCCCGCTTGCGGTCCACCAGCGACATGACCGTCCCACCGGTCCGAAACAGCTTGATAAGGCGGTACGCGGTTGCCCGACTGGTTTCGAGCTCGGTCGCAAGCAGTGTCACATCTGCGGTTGTCATTTTGCCAGGCCGATGCTTCAGGAATTCCCGAACCGCTTCTGCGCGCCGGCACGCTTCATCCCAAAGCGCTTCGTCGACCTCGTCAGGAAATGGGCCAGTCACCGCAGAAACACCGTCGATTATCTCGACCGCCTGATTCTCACATTAAGTGCCAAAATCCAAGCCTATTCTCATGTGTGGAGCGGCCGTTTGTTGCAAGAGAGAAAATCTGTGATGCCGCTCTGGTCGGGTGCAAGCCATGTGTCCGGCCTTCGCAAGGCGGCGCATATGGCCGCAGGCCCTGATGAAGTCCGCGGATCGGGTTCCAATCAAATTAGCGCGCTCGATGCGCCTTGAGAATCTCGGATGTATCCAATCCCCGGTTCGACCGGTTTGCCATCACATCTCATCACCCCTCGCTACCTACCGTCCAGCGTTCCTATTCGAGTTTGCTAAACGGAAGATTCGATTATGCAGCACCAACGTGAGCGGTATAGGCGTGGTTGCGCGCCAGCAATGCCCAGGCAATACGCGCTGTCTTGTTGGCCAGGGCCACCGAGACCAGCCGGGCCGGCTTGCGGGTGAGCAGCTTGGCCGCCCAATTTTTGCTGGCACTGTCCTGCCGTGCTCGACGGATCACCGCCGTGGCGCCGATAACAAGCAGGCGCCGAATGTAACTATCGCCCTGTTTGCTGATGCCGATAAGTTCTCGCGTGCCGACTTCAATTGGGATGGCGAGGGAGATCGCTACATCTGCCCGGCGGGCAAGGAGCTGGTTCAGTTCCGCCGCACCTACGCGACACCCCGATCCGGCATTACCAGTGCGGGCACCCGGCTCTATCGGGCCAGCAAGAAAGACTGCGACGGTTGCGACCTCAAACAGCGCTGCTGCCCGAATGCAGTTGCTCGCAAAGTCCCTCGTGATCTCAATGAGGATGCCCGTGACGTCGCCAGAGCCATTGCCGGCACGCCCGATTAAGAGCGTTCACGGCATTGTCGCAAGAAGGTCGAGATGCTCTTCGCTCACCTCAAGCGCATCCTGCGGATGGCCAGGTTGAGACTGCGCGGTCCATGTGGTGCACGCGACGAATTCCTGCTCGCCGCCACAGCCCAAAACCTCAGGAGGCTGGCAAAGCTGCGATCTCCACGCCTGCCAACCGCCGCCATGGCTACCTAATGGCCTGCGGCTTGGAGCCTCCGGCCGTATCCGGGGCAGAGCCTTCTTCCCACCCACCCTGAAAACCTCGCGCCGAGCGTCGCGGATGCTCAAACTCCGAGTTTTTCAACGATATCCGCCGTGATTGTTGCAAATATCGAGAGGAGCGTTCCGGCATTGTCCGAGGCGAGAGCTTTGCTCGACCGGTTCCAGACGATGACCCGTACGAGAAATGTGTCAGTTGGCCCCGTGGATCGGCGATGCCAGATCGAGTTTGGTCGCCTCATTCGGGAACGGCGTTGTCAAAGACATCGATGCCGTTCGCAACGCCATCGAATTGTCATGGTCAAGCGGCCAGGTCGAGGGTCAGATCAACAAGTTGAAGCTTGTGAAAAGGCAAATGTACGGACGGGCGAAAATTGATCTCCTCGAAGCCCGCCTTATCGGACTGTCGTGATCAAACGTCATCGAAAATACGTCTGACCCAAAGTTCGACGCCGATTAACAGCCGAACCGGCTCCAGCGCCGACGGTCAAGACATCAGCTTCCATCCCCGGCCTGTTGCCGAGCCAGCATGAGGAAGTTTCGGGCTGTTGCCGAGCGATTGTCCTTCCGGATCGCAAGGCTGATCGGCGCCCGCGGCGCCTCGCCCTCGATGGGAAGGTAGACGATGCCGTCGGCCCGAATCTGCTCAAGAGATTGTGGCACAACCGACACGCCGAAGCCCGCCGCGACGAGATGGACGATAGAGGAGATCTGCGGCGCCTCCTGTCCGAGCGTCGGGCTAAAGCCGGCACGCTGGCAACTCGCGATAATGCTGTCATAGAGACCGGGGCCGATGGTGCGGGGAAATAGGATGAATATCTCTTGTGCGAGCGTGACGAGCGATTGGGCACCACTGCCAGCCTGGCGATGATCGGCGGGCAGCACTATTCGCATCGGCTCTTCGATAAGCGGCAGCAGCGTTATTCCTTCGCCATCGCTCAGGGGCGGCCGGACGAAGGCGATGTCAAGAGAGCCATTCCGCAATGCTTCGATGAGGTTCGGTGTGTTACTCTGCGCCGGCGTCAGCAGCACCTCCGGATAGAGTTTCCGATAAGCTTGGATAAGACCGGGAATGAGAGGTTGGAAATAGGTTGCGCCCGCAAAACCGACGCGTACGCGACCCGTTTCGCCGCGCGCCCGGCTTTGGACGTTCGCCTTCATCCGTTCGACTTGTTCCAGGATGCCGCGCGCTTCATCGAGCAATAGCGCCCCGGCCTCCGTGAGCTCCGCTCCGCGCGTCAGACGGCGAAAGAGCGGGATCCCCAGCTCCCGCTCGAGCTGGCGGATTTGCAGGCTCAGCGGCGGCTGCTTGATGCCCAGCCGGTCGGCCGCTCGGGTGAAATGCCGTTCCTCAGCGACGGCGACGAAATAGCGAAGGTGCCTCAGATCCATTTTCGCCTCATACCGGAAAAGTATCAAAGTTGACCAACCCATATATTGGACCAACGATCATCCAACGTCTAGATTCCTCTCATGGAAGAACGGCCACCCCGTCGTCACGGAAAAGGAGCAAACATCATGCGGACCGTTGCAGAACAATTCGCCGAGACCCTCGCGACATCAGGCGTGAAGCGGATTTACGGAATCGTCGGCGATAGCCTGAACGGCTTGACGGATGCCATCCGCCGGCAGGGCAAGATCGATTGGATCCACGTCCGGCATGAAGAAGTCGCCGCCTTCGCGGCGGGCGCCGAGGCTCACCTCACGGGCACTCTCGCCGTCTGCGCCGGAAGCTGCGGACCCGGCAACCTGCATCTCATCAATGGCCTTTTCGATTGCCATCGTTCGCGTGTGCCGGTGCTGGCGATCGCTGCACATATTCCCTCCGCGGAAATTGGATCGGGTTACTTCCAGGAGACGCATCCGGAAAACCTTTTCCGCGAATGCAGCCACTATTGCGAACTGGTCTCCAGCCCGCGCCAGATGCCCCGCACGCTCGAAACAGCAATTCGCGAGGCGGTGACCAAGCGCGGGGTGTCGGTCGTGGTGATCCCCGGCGACGTTGCCCTGCAGGCAGCGGAACCGGCTCCCCAACCGAAACCGGCGGCGCTGCTGCCGCCTCCGCCGGTCGTCACGCCTGCGCGCAGCACGATCGAAGACCTAGCCTCGTTGCTGAACTCCGTCCAGCGGGTGACGATCCTGTGCGGCTCCGGCTGCGAAGGGGCGCACGAGCCGCTGATTGCGCTCGGCGAACGTCTCAAGGCCCCCATGGTGCACAGCATGCGCGGCAAGGAACACGTCGAGTGGGACAACCCTTATGACGTCGGAATGACCGGGCTGATCGGCTTTTCGTCGGGCTACTACGCCATGCTGGATTGCGACGTCCTGCTGATGCTCGGCACGGATTTTCCATACCGTCAGTTCTATCCCAAGGATGCGGGCGTACGCATCGCGCAGATCGATATCCGGGGGGAACAGATCGGGAGGCGCTGCGCCGTGGACCTGGCCGTTGTTGGCGACGTCGGCGCAACGCTTAATGAACTGCTCCCGCTGCTAGATGAGAAGGATGACGGCGGCCGTCTTGCAAAGGCTCAGCGACACTATGCGCAGGCACGGGCAGAGCTTGACCGCCTGGCGGCGGAGGGCAAGCCGGGCAGGGGCCTTATCCACCCGCAGCAGATCACCAAGGCGATCAGCGACCAGGCGGCAAGTGACGCCGTCTTCACCTGCGATGTCGGCCTGCCCACGGTATGGGGCGCGCGCTATCTGGCGATGAATGGCCGGCGGCGGCTGCTCGGATCGTTCTGGCATGGCTCGATGGCCAACGCGATGGCGCAGGCAATCGGCGCCCAGGCGAGCCATCCCGGCCGGCAGATCGTTTCGCTGTCAGGCGATGGCGGTTTCACCATGCTGATGGGCGACCTTATTAGCCTCAAGCAGCTCGACTTGCCGGTGAAGGTGGTCGTCTTCAACAACGGTGCGCTCGGCTTCATCGAGTTGGAGCAAAAGTCCACAGGCTTCCTCGATTTCGGCACCGAACTGAAGAACCCGGATTTCGCGGCAATGGCCGAGGCAATCGGCATCCGCGGCATCCGGCTCGAGGATCCGGCCGAGGTAAACGACGGCATTGCCGCCGCCTTCGCCCATGACGGCCCCGTTCTCATCGACGCCGTCGTCAACCGGACAGAGCTCGCAATGCCGCCCTCCATCACGACGGAAATGGCCAAAGGCTTTTCGCTCTACATGGTGAAGGCGATCATGAATGGGCGCGCCGACGAGGTCATCGATCTCGCCCGCACCAATCTTTGGCGCTGAATGCAGCAGAAGCTGAACGATAAGGCATGACGTCATGGAACAAAAAATCGTACGCGCGCTCGCTTTTATCGCCCGCTGTTCCGCAGCCGCGACAGCCGCTTACGAACTGGCGTCGTTTCTGGGGCTGACCGAGTCGGTACGGGCGGCAATGTCGGCGATGATCGTTTCCCAGGAGCGATTGCACGAAACGCATTCGTCTCTCAGGGGGGCGCATCTTCGGCACGCTGCTCGCGCGTGACTTCCCGGCACTTCGGGTCGCCATGGACCTGTCCGATTATCCTGCTTGCGGTCCAGCCGTCCGTCCCGATCGTCGTCGTCGCACTGCACCGTGGCAGCGAGGTCATACTCGGCGCCCTCGTGGGCTGGGTATTCCACTGGGTGGCCGAAACACTTGTCGATGCGGTCGTTGGCGACGAGCCCGGCCATCAGGAAGCCCGCCGCGCCTATGGCTGGCCCAAGAGACGCATTGGAACGCGCCGGATCGAAGGATGATCGTCATGACCGCTATAGTCGAAGCAGCATCACAACCCACCCTCCTGACGCGAGCCGCGGCGCTGGACACCGTCGCGTTGGCCGCCAAGCTTCTCTTCAAGAACGGGCAGACCAGCGAACGTGTTGTCCTCGCCGTCGAGCGGCTTGGCCACGCTCTCGGCCTGCCACTGACACTGCACCTCTACTGGGGTGAGCTCGTGCTCCAGGTCGAGGGCACGCCCTTTTCCGAAATGGTAGCGGCGATGCCGCTCGGCGTCGACATGGGCAAGGTCCTGGCCGTCATGACGGTCGTGGATGGGGTCTGCGACGGGACGCTGTCTGCCGAAGCTGCACATTCCGCGCTCGAAGCGGCTGGACGACGACCGCCCGCATCGACGTTGCGCTTCGCGCTGTTCGCGGCCGTTGGCGCCGCTTCGCTTGGCGTGATCTTCGGGGCGCTGAGCGCGGCGAGCTTGCTACTGATCGCGGCGAGCGCTGGCATCGGTGCGCTTGCCCGTCGAGAGCTTGCTGGCCTCGGTGACAACCCTCTTATCCAGCCGTTTTGCGCGGCAGTCATCGCCGGCGTCGGAGGCGCTGCTGCTGTGCAATTCCAGCTATCGGAGACGCAGGTGCTGGTCGCCTTTTGTCCCTGCATGGTGCTGGTGCCTGGCCCACATATCCTCAACGGTGCGATCGACCTCGCCCGCGTTCGCATCGCGCTTGGAATCGCACGCCTCGCTTATGCGGCGCTGATCGTCCTGATGATCAGCGCCGGCCTGCTGGCTGGGCTCGCAGCCTGCGACGCAACCCTTCCGGCTGCCGGGCCATCCGTGGCCGTACCGCTCGCCGCCGACGTGATCGCCGCCGGCGTGGCCGTCGCTGGCTTCGGGACCTTCTTGTCAATGCCGTGGCGCCTGCTGCCGTTCCCGATTGCGGTCGGCATGCTGGCGCACGCGGCGCGCTGGGCGCTGATTTCCCTCGCGGGCGCGCACGTCGCGAGCGGAACACTCGTCGCCTGCATACTGGTCGGCATCATCGTCACGCCCGTCGCCGATCGTCTGCACCTGCCCTTTGCCGCGCTCGCCTTCTCAGCGGTCGTCTCGATGATGCCGGGCTTCTTCCTGTTCAGCGCCGCAAGTTCCCTCGTCGAGTTGGTCTCGATCGGGCCGCACGCGCCGGTGGATCTGCTGATAGGGATCGTCACCAACGGGGCCACAGCCTTCCTGATCATTCTGGCAATGACCTTCGGCCTAATCCTGCCGCGCATGCTGTTCGCGCGCTTCCGGTCACTGGCGAGAGGCTCGTCCCACCCCTGACCCAATTCCCCTCCCAACTGACCCAAGGAGATTGCATGCCCACCCCTTCTGATACCGACGGCAAGTTGCTGCGCAATCCGCGAGTGAACAGGGGCTCCGCCTTCAGCAGTACCGAGCGCCGGAGAAGGCCCGCTGCCGCCGGCCTCGCACTCCCTTGAACTGCAATTTGCTCGCCTGCATCAAGAACTCGATGAAGTGGGCAGCGACCTCCAGCGCCACCTGTTGCTAACCGATCTGCAGGTGCAGGAACGAGACGGCCGATCATCGGCTTCAGCACGGTCCCGAAATCGTTCAACCAGCCTGTGAAGCAATGACAGAGATTAACGAACGGCCGATCATCTTCCCGTACTCGGATCCAACGTCACGGTCGGAACGCACGGCGGAGGAAGCCTTGGAAATGGTCTGATTGCCCCGCGATCTTCGCAAGCGGCGGCCCGCCATTCCCCAGATCAGCAGAGGGTAGCGCGCCGAATCCGTGAGGTTCATGATCGCCTGCGAGATCAGTCAAGAGATCTGAACCCGGCGGCGGTAGCCCGAGCGCGTCAAGAAGTCTCGAGATATAGGGGCTTACCGTGGCTTAGTGCCCAGAGGCTATGTCACCTGCCGCCAATATCTCCTAGAGCGCTCAGTCTTGTTGGTGACGGCCGCCTGCGAGAACGTCGCCATTCCGGAATGGCAGGCCGCAGCCGCCTTCACGATGCCGGCCGCAAGTGCCGCACCCGTGCCTTCGCCAAGCCGCATGCCGAGCGCCAGAAGCGGCGTCTTGCCAAGCTTCTCGATCGCCTTGAGATGCCCCGGCTCGCCGGAGACATGGCCGATCAGGCAGTGGTCGAGCGCCGAAGGATTGGCCGCCTGCAGGATCGCGCCTGCGGCCGTCGCCACATAGCCGATCAAGACCGGGATCTTCTCGACGCGCGCGGCAAGGATGGCGCCCGCCATCGCGGCAATCTCGCGGCCGCCGAGACGGCGCATGATTGTCCAGATGATCGCGGTGCAGCTCCACGGCGCGCTCGACCGCAGCCACCTTGCGTTCCAGCATCTCGCCCTCGGAACCGGTTCCCGGCCCCACCCAGTCGCGCGCCGAGCCGCCGTAGAGCGCATAGTTGATCGCCGCCGCGATCGTCGTGTTGCCGATCCCCATCTCGCCGATGCACAGCAGGTCCGTACTACCGCCGGCAATCGCCTCCATGCCGAAGGCCATGGTCGCCGCGCAGTCGCGCTCGGAAAGGGCGGCCTCTTCTGTGATGTCGCCCGTCGGATAGTCGAGCGCCAGGTCGAAGACCTTCAAGCCGAGATCGTAGGCGACACAGATCTGGTTGATCGCCGCGCCGCCGGCGGCAAAGTTCTCGACCATCTGCTGGGTGACTGCTGGCGGAAAAGGCGTAACTCCCTGTTTCGCCACACCGTGATTGCCCGCGAAGATCGCGACCAACGGCCGATTGACAGCGGGCACCCTGCCCGTCCAGGCGGCCAGCCAGAAGGCGATTTCCTCGATGCGCCCGAGCGCGCCCGGCGGCTTCGTCAGCTGCGCGTCACGCTCGCGTGCGGCCACCAGCGCCCGGGCATCCGGCCCCGGCAGATCGCGCAGCAGCGCACGGAAATCGTCGAACGGCAGGCCTGAAACGCTCATGAATGCAGATTCCTTGTAATCCTGGGATAGTGCGGGCATTGCCCCTCACGAGCCGTGTCGGTGGCCGGTCGAGGCCGGTCCGCCGGGAGGGGCATCGGGCCGCAGGACGCCTTCGTAGTCACAGTCGCCCCCGCGGGACCGGACACAATACCGAGGAGCTGGCACTGCCCAATTTCTCGGTATGACCTCCGGGAACAAGCGAAATAGGCGAGATGCTTTCCCGCGGCTGGAGAGGGACGCGGGAATCTTTCAAAAGACCGATTTCAGTCTCAGCCTGTCTCAACTCCTGTTCCGCTTCCGCGAGATAATCGCGTGTGAGGGGTACGGCAGTTTGGTCCAGCGAAAGCTGTAACTGAAAGACCATCAGGCCCTGATACGAAACGCCGTTTCGGAAGCGGCGAGATAGAACTCCCACATGCGCGCGAACCGCTCGTCATAGATTTCTGACCGCGTCCTCACGGCGCTGCAGGAAACGCTGTCGCCAAGCCTTCAAAGTTTCTGCGTAGTGCAAGCGCAGTATTTCCACATCGCACACCACAAATCCCTGGCGCTCAAGCGCAGGGAAGACTTCCGACAGCGAGGGAATGTATCCGCCAGGGAAAATGTACTTCTGGATCCATGGATTGGTATGCGAAGGACCGTCGAACTGGCCGATCGAATGAAGGACAAAAGACCCACCTGGCTTCAACAGGCGCCGCGCCTTGGCAAAAAACGCATCGAAATGACCAACGCCGACATGCTCGAACATGCCGACGGAAACGATGCGATCAAAGCTTTCATCGACTTCCCTGTAGTCCCTGAGCAAGAATTTTACATTATCGGCGCTGTTCGTCTCGGCTGCCCGCGCATTCGAGACGGCATGCTGCTCCTCGGAAAGCGTGACACCGGTCACATCGCTGCCAATGACTGAATTGATGTAGAGACCAAGGCCGCCCCATCCTGAGCCGATATCCAGCACACGATGGTCGGGGGATAGCTGGAGCTTAGCGGCGATGTGGCGCTTCTTGGCGAGCTGCGCTTCCTCCAGGCTGGCAGCCGGATGTTCGAAATAGGCGCACGAATACTGGCTGTCTTCGTCGAGAAACAGGCGATACAGATCACCATTCAGGTTGTAGTGATGGGACACATTCTGGCGGGACTTTCTCAAAGTGTTGAGTTGATGGACGCGTCTCAAGGCGAAATTCAGTTTCCGCAGTGCGCCCGGCCAACCACCGAGATCGGAAACCCGCGTGTTTTTGAACAAGAGTTCCAGAAGTTCGTAAATAGACCCTTGGGTAACTTCCAGTTCGCCGTTCATGAATGTCTCACCAACGGCCAACTCCGGATTCAGGAATAGGGAGCGTTCGGCAGCACGCGTTTTGATATGAATGAACACGATGCTCTCGGCGCTGCCGTAGGTCCGCCTTCTACTGCAGTTCGCCAATTCTGATGATCCGGCGCAGGACGGAATGCAGCAAGAGTTCCATTGTTGGCTCCAATGATTAAGGCTGAGACTGTTGAATGAGATGCAGCCTGCCTAACGTGGCTCCACGTTGAGTTGTGGTTACCTGTTGCAATGCCGAGCCTCGTCTCGAGAGGCAGCAGCAGGCAGTGCTAGTCCACTGTCCTCGGCGGCTCGGAAATCAGGCGCGAACTGCGTTGACCGGTGAAGTAGGACCAGAGCCATTGGAATTCGACCCGCAGTCGATTCTGCAGCTGGGGAAGCGAGGCCACGTGAATGAATGCCCATATCAGCCACGTCAGGAATCCACTCATGCGAAAAGGACCGGCCTCGAGGATCGCAAAATTCCTGCCCACGACGGCCATATTGCCCTTGTTGGAATATCGGAACGGACGCTTCGGCTCTCGCCCTTCAAGCCGGGCGCAGATCAACCGCCCCACGTAACGTCCTTGCTGGATCGCTGCCTGGGCGACGCCAGGCTCCGGCCGTCCGTTCTGCACGACGGATGCCGTATCTCCCACGAAGAAGACATCCGGCACACCCGGGACATCCAGACACGGACCAACGATGACGCGACCGGCTCGATCGGTGTCTGCGCCGAACATTTTCACGATCGGCGATGCAGCTACCCCGGCGGTCCATAGGACGGTCGCGCTCGGGATCCGTTTGCCGCCGGCGACCACGCCTTGCTCATCCTTGCTCATCGACCTTTTCGACCTTGACTCCCGTCATAACCTTGACGCCGAGCTTTTCGAGCCGTGCGGTTGTCTTCCTCGACAAGGTCTCGGCGAAGGTCGGAAGCACCCGGTTGCCGCCTTCAAGTAGAATGATGGTGCTGTCCGCCGGATCAATACGGCGGAAATTATTACGCAGCGTAACGGCAGCCATGCGCGCCATCGATGCCGCCAACTCCAGGACCGGCGCCGACCAAGACGAAGGTCATCTGGCGTGCGCGCTCGCTTGCATCATCGGTAGTCTCGGCGAGTTCAAAGGCGCTAAGGATTTTTGTTCGGATCGCCTCTGCATCATTCAGGCTCTTGAGAGCTGGCGCATACCGAGCAAACTCGTCATGGCCGAAATAGCTCGGGGGCATCCCGGTAGCGACACTTAGATGGTCGAACGGGACCTTGCGAGCGCCGAGGCCAGGGCAGCTGGCATCGATCGTTCGCGAACTCAGGTCAACTCCGGTCACTTCCGCGAGCATCACGGTCAGATTTCTCTGCTTGACGGCGAGCGGCCGGATCGGCGCGGCGATTTCCGAGGGTGCAAGCACCGCGGTGGCCGCTTGATAGAGCAGCGGCTGAAAGATGTGGTGATTGCGCCGGTCGATCAGCACGACCTCGGCATCGGCGCGCTCTGAAGCGCGCGCCGCGGCGATCCCCGCGAAACCACCTCCAATAATCACGATACGCTTCTGCGCTCTCGTTTGCTCCGTTTGAATCGCGTCTGCGCCAGCAAGTTTGTTCGTGGGATCTGCCAATATGGCGTTCATGGGTCACCTTTTCGCAAATGCTGTGACGGAGGCGGCCAACGATCGCACGCCCGTGGATTTAAATTGCAGACGCAACCAGGCAAAGCGTCGGCTCGACAGCCGATGCCCGCCCGCGTCCCATGACCTCGACGGTCATCACAATCCCGCCTCAGACCGAATAACTGGGGGTGTAGAGGCGCGCCTGAATGAGTGCCGCAATGTCCTTGGGACGTTCGACCCCCGCCAGGCTCTTATCAAAGATGCACTCCGCGATGCGGGTCGCGACATGGAGCGAGGTGGCGAGGATCTTTCTCTGCGGCGGATAAATCAGGCCGGTAGCAAGGTTTTCCTCCGTCACCTGTTCGGCGACGGCTTTGGCGGCGACGATGAACATGTCGTCGGTTATCCGCTCGGCCTCGGTCGCAAACACAGCCATGCCCATGGGTGGGAAGATGTAGACGTTGTTGCCCTGGCCCGGCACGAAGGTCTTGCCATTCACCTCGAGCGGGGAAAACGGGCTGCCACTGGCGAAGATCGCCCGGCCCTGCGACCATTGATAGGCCTCCTCGGCTGTGCATTCGGACCGCGAGGTCGGGTTGGAATACGGGAAGATGATCGGCCGGTCGTTGATTTCCGCCATGGCTTCGATCACCTGCTGATTGAACAGTTTCGGGATGGTGCTGACGCCGATGATCGCCGTCGGCCGGAGCGTCTTCACCGCCTCCACGAAGCTTGTGATTTGCGCACGCTTGAGGGCAAAGGGCTTCTGGAATTCCTGAAGATCGGTGCGCGAAGCCACCAGCAGACCGTTGACGTCGAACAGCGCAGTGCGGGCGCGGGCCTCGGCCATGCTCGTGCCCTCGAGCGTCATCGCCCGGCTGATCAGTCCGGCAATGCCGGTCGCCGCCGACCCGCCGCCGAGAAACAGGAAACGCTGGTCGGCAAGCCGCTGCCCGGAGATGCGCAATGCGCCGTAGATGCCGGCCAATGCAACCGCCGCCGTGCCCTGGATGTCGTCGTTGAAGGTGCAGATCTTGTCGCGGTGATTGGCGAGGATCGGCACGGCGTTGAAGTTCGCGAAGTCTTCCCACTGGATGCAGCACTTCGGGTAGAGCGCCTGAACGGCCTCGACGAACTCATCGATGAAGGCCGTGTATGCCTCGCCGCGCACGCGCTCCTGGCGCAGGCCGAGATAAAGCGGGTCTTCGAGGAGTTGGTGATTGTTGGTCCCGACGTCGAGGGTCACCGGCAGGCAATACTGCGGCGGCACGCCAGCGCAGGCGGTGTAGAGGGCAAGCTTGCCAACCGGAATGCCCATGCCGCCAAGCCCGAGGTCGCCCAAGCCAAGGATGCGCTCGCCGTCGGTGACGACGATGAACCGCACGTCCTTTTGCGGCCAGTTGGCAAGCAGTTCGCGCAGCCGCCCGCGTGCGCTAATTGGCAGGTACATGCCGTGCGGATTGCGGTAGATCTGGTCGAATTTCTGGCAGGCTTCGCCGACCGTCGGCGTGTACACGATCGGCATGAAGCGGGCCGGATCCGACATCAGCAGGGCATAGAACAGCGTTTGGTTGCGCACCTGCAGGTCGGACAGCAGCAGGTAGCGTTGCAGGTCGCTGTCGAGCTCAGCGAGTTCGTTGTTTAGACGCGCCACCTGCAACTCGAGAGAAAGCGGCACCGGTGGCAGCAGGCCCTCGAGGGCAAATTCGCGGCGTTCGGAGACGGTGAATGCAGTGCCCTTGTTCAGCCGAGAGTCACGCAACAGCGCATGGCCGGTCGGGATGTGAGTGGACATGTGGCTTTCCTTCCTATTGATGTTCAATCTGATTGGTGGTGGATGGCTGCGGCAGTTCGAGGGTGCCATACCAGCGGGAGCAGGTCCGTCGGCGGGGGTTCGCCGATCGCGACCAAAGCGACAGGGGAACTCGCCAGCCTGGGACGGTAGTGCGGGATCTGGTCGCCCACAGCCAGGTGGAGGCGACGTAGGGTTTCACCATCTTGGCCGGATCGACGACGTGATCGAAGGTCTGCTCGTCGACGAAGCCGAGCTCAAGCGCGGGCTGTTTCAGTGTCAGATCGTGGTCAGCAGCATGATGAGCGATTTTCGAAGCCTTATCATAGCCGATCACCGGCGTGAGCGCCGTGACCAGCATCAACGAACGCTCCACATATTCCGCGATCTTCTTCCGGTTGGGTTGCGTGCCCTCGACCAGGAAGACGCGGAAGTTTGTGCATCCGTCTGCGAGAATGGTGATCGACTGCGCGATGTTGGCAATCATCAGAGGCTTATAGACATTCATTTCAAGATAACCGCCGGCTCCGCCGAAGCCGAAGCCGACGTCGTTCGCCATGACCTGCACAGCGATCATCGTCAGCGCCTCGACCTGCGTCGGATTGACTTTTCCGGGCATGATCGACGAGCCCGGCTCGTTTTCCGGGATCAGCAGTTCCGCAAAACCGGCGCGCGGGCCGCACGACAACAGCCGGATATCGTTGCCGATCTTATAGAGTGAGACAGCAAGGGTGCGCAGTGTGCCGGAGAGATGAACCAGCGCGTCATGGGCGCCCTGGACCGTGAACTTGTTCGGCGCACTGACAAAAGGCAGATCGGTGAGCCTGGCAATTTCGGCCACAACGGCTTCCGCAAATCCTGGGGCGGCATTGATTCCAGTACCGACAGCGGTGCCACCGAGGGCCAGCCGATAGACGCCCTTGAGGGCGTTCTCGATCCGCTCGAGATCGTCGGACAGCATGCCTGCATAGCCCGACCATTCCTGGCCGAGCGTCAGCGGTGTCGCGTCCTGCATGTGAGTCCGGCCGATCTTGACGATGTCGGCCCATTCTTCGGCCTTGCCAGCGATGGCGTCCCGAAGCGCGGTCACGGCCGGGAGCAAACGGATCGCGACTCCCGCGGCGGCGGCAATGTTCATCGCCGACGGGAAGCTGTCGTTGGATGATTGAGACATGTTGGCGTGGTCGTTCGGATGGACCGGTGTCTTGCTGCCGAGCGGGGTGTTCATAAGCTGGCAACAGCGGTTGGAGATGACTTCGTTGACGTTCATGTTGAACTGGGGGCCGCTGCCAGTCATCCAGACGTGCAGCGGGAACATATCATGGAGCTTTCCCTCCAGGATTTCCTCGCAAACACGCGTGATCAGTTCATAGGCGTGGACCTCGAGGCGACCGCCTTCGTAGCTCGCGGTGGCAGCGGCCAGCTTCAAGATCGAATAGGACGTGATCATTTCCCGCGGGATCAGGTCGTGGCCTATGCTGAAATGCTTGAGCGAACGCTGAGTCTGGGCGCCCCAGAGCTTGTCGGCGGGAACGTTGACCGAGCCCAGGCCGTCGGCCTCGCTGCGAAAGCTTGCGCCGCCGGTTAGGTTTTCCACGTGCTGCTTGTTGCTGATGCTGTTCATGGAAGTCTCACTTCTTTGGATGACTTAAGAAAAGAGTCTATGACTCACCTCGGCTCAGTATGCGGCTTGTAAGGCCGGCTCTCAGGCCAGTTTCCGATGTCACCTGGCCCACACTTCGAAAATTGGGCTGTCTCAGCCGCGGCTACCAAACCGCTCTAGGAAGGCGTTCAGCGTGCTTGCGTGGCGGCCGCAAACCGTGGCCACGTGCTCACGTGGGGGAACAGGTTGGCTTGAGAGATGCGGAAGAGTTCTCGGCTCATGAGGCTGCCTCCTTTTCTTTGGCAAAGACTCTGACCAGTCCGCGACGTTGGGCTCGTGTGCATTCAAAATAGTCGCCCACCCGATGAGCGTCCAATATATGGATCGAGTGAGTGCGATACAGGAAAGATATGAGGCCCGGCGAATTGCGAAGCGATACGGCCAGGCTGTTCGGACGCGACAAACCTCGCGTGGCGGGCGGCTACATCCTTCAGCGGCGAGGAGGACCAAACGCAATGTAGGTCCCGATTCCCAACAGACAGATCGGCCGGTCAGGTTCTTTTCAGCCTGAAGTCTGACAGCTTTCGGATCGCGCTCGACGGCGCAAAGGCGCAGCTCGGCGCCAGCGCAACCAGATCGAAAACCTGAAGGGCAGCTTGTTCTGCCCCTTACCAGTCAATCCCTGCTTAGTGCTCGGAATATGGATATGATGTCACCGTCGGATGCGCCTCTCTCGGGGTCAGGGGTAACGCCGCGGTATGATTCTCTTCTACTCGTACGCCCTTCTTCCATCAGGCGCTCGCGCCGATATTGGATATCGAAGGCCACGCTTGTTGTTGGGAAACGACGCTTCTGCATGAAGTTAATGAGCGTTTCCTCATATTCATCAAGCTCTTCGACAGTCTCAATATCACGAATTTCATGGTCTATATTTCGGGCGAGGCTTCCTATAGCCGCATGGCTCGCCGCCATTGCTAGCTTCTCATCGTTGCCGTATGAGTGAAGTGTGTCGTCCAGGCTCTGAACGTCTTCGAAGCTCAATTCGTCTGCATAATCGATGAGGAGTTGCGCCGCTGCTCTGGTGGTAACGCTACGAAATCGATGCTCTAGTTCCCAAGGCAGGGTGCATGTGAAGCTCTTTTCAAGCAATGAGCATGCTTTAGTGACTTCGTCCCCGTCCATTGCCAGGGTTTCAAAATCTTCCAAAGCCTGCCCAAGGCGCTCCTGCAGCGGTTCATACTCGAGCTCGGCGCACAGATCGGACGCCAGTTCGATATAATCGTACCGATCAGAAAAACCGCCCATCTGCATTCGGTCTAGGGCTGCAGTCCAGACTTCCGCAAGCTGGTACTTGTCCGCACGGCTGGGCTGCTGCGCTGTGAATACCTCGAAGAGCTCGCGAAGTTCCGAGGGGGTTTCCATCTCCGGGAGCAGGCAGGGCACCAGTTTGTCCGAGACCACGACTGATTGAACGAAATCTCTAAGGGCCGGGTTTGCGAACATTACCAGCCCGTGCATAAGGGCGAGTACGGATCCCTCCAATGCCCGGAATGTCGATCGGAAACTTGGCTCGATTTCGGCAGGACGCAGCTCGACACCCAACGCTCGCGCGACCCGAACATAGCTTGCCTTCAATCCCTCGGGCTTGGTTGATCTGGCATTCAGAAAAAGCGCCAACATCATCATGCGCCCTTCAGCGCTAATGTGCTGACGATAGGGGAACTCCCAGAGTATTTCTGGGTTGGCGAGGACCGTCGTGATCGTCTCACGGATTGGGCGTTCCGTGAGTGCTAAGTATTCCTGTTTTGTGACCTCTTGGATAATCCGCGGGTTGAAGTTTTTGTGATCAATGATCTTGAGGAAGAAATCATCTTTGAGGACGTCGTCACGCTGCATGGCCGTGAGCGCGGAAAAATAGAGATGATTGTAGAGGATCCGTGCCCTCACAGCACGCGTATAGTGTCCTACGTTCAGAACATACTCCCGTGCGTTGATCTGTCCTGGCGCGAGACGCGCAGAAAGGCCGCGCGCCTGTGCCAGGATATAGTCACGAGTTGTCAGGATGAAGCGGAGGTTTTCATGCGCCGCAACGCGACTGATCAGCGGTGGTAAGCGTGCATCGACGCCACGGACGTGATCAGCTGACAAACGGACCTGTCCGAGAAAATCGTCGAGGAAAATGAGCCGCTTTTCGCCTGCCTCGGCGACTTTGAACGCTTCCTCGAGCGTGTCCACGACGAAGATATTCCATTCCTGCTCGGCATGCAGCCATACCAATATTCTGGCGAGCGTCGTCTTACCGACGCCGGGCGGTCCCGCGATGATAAGTGCGCCCGTTTCTGCGAGCTTCCGCTCCGCATCCACCACGCTGCGATTTTGGACGAATCGCGGCACCATCTCCCGAATAATGTCCATCTCAGCGGCCGTACGGTTATAGACGCCGCTGTGCAGGATTCGATCGAGCACTGTCGTGCTGCTCAGCCATAGCTTAAAGTGCTGCCGCTCGATCTGCGGGTGCTGCCGGATCAAATTGTTCAGGTCTTCCTGGCCCAATACATCGTTGGGAGCCAGCGGCATGCCTTCCATCGCCGCAACAATTTCATCCTTGCGTGAGTGCGTCAAAGAAACCGATGTAGCGAGAATATAACGTGTAGGCGCAAGCTTGATTGCCTTTGCCTTCTCGGCGGAGACAGCCCGGAGAAGTCCGCGATAGCCGCTACCCAGCAGATGCTTGGCTTGGATGATAACCTTCTGCGGGCCGTCGAGGTAGCGAATGTCGATGCCCTGGTCGCGCCCTGGCCCGAAGCTTTCGAGACTCACCTTCCACTCCGCCTGCAGAAGATCTCGCACGAGTTCTTCGAAGTCGAGATGCGACAGCGTGTGAAAATCGTACGTTTCGGCCACGTTAGTCTCCCGCTGCCAATGTCATAAGAAATCAGGACTTCTGCGGCATGAATGCTTACACGGCGGCGGGAGCAGGCGAGAGCAGCGCGGCACACTCCTCGATAACGTACTCTGGAACACTCTCGAATCTATGCGGATTGAGCTGCATCACGTATTCATTCTCGATGTGGTAGGACTCGTTTATGAACTTGCGGATGACGCTATCGTCGTGCTCATCGTTGATGATCCGGAATAACTGGATCTTTTCATAACCCACGTTCGTGGCATGAAATCTGGCCTTGATGCCCTCCACGTCCTTTACCTGTGCCACAAGGGCAACGTAGTCAAAGCCGGGGATATGGTTTTCAGGGATTGATGTCTCCGCCCGCGTCTTTTCGGCGGCCGTCATCTCCCGGCTGGAAGAACCCGACTTAATCGTCGGTGTGTCCCGTCCCTTGAACAGGCTAGCAAGCAGGTTGTATTCTAGGCCGGCGTCATCCTGCAGCTCGAAGTGTCGCCGCAGGTAGATTGCCTTTATGATGGTGTCGCTAAGAGCCCCGATATTGTCTTTGCAGATTCTAGCGAAGGTCTGGATGTCGTTCCGCTCGATTGGGACCTCCGTCACTACCCCAGCCCGTGAAGATAAGAAGCAAGCGGATGGTGCGGCGCCTTGGAACACGGCATTGTTGCTTTTTATGACGTCTATCGCGGGCTCGATATCGTGGGTGAGCATGAGCGTTGTTCTGCCGCGCAGACTGGCCTTGCCCCGGAATAGCTCATGGAGAATTGCAAATTTCTTGTTCTTGTCGAAGGATGAGATCGGGTCATCCAAGACGACCAAGTCCGGTTTTTCACTGAGAACCTGATACATAAACAACACCAGCGCAAACGCGTTCTTCTCGCCGTAGCTAAGATGAAGTGAGGCCGTCTCGATGTGATCCACCTGATCCCTGTGGACCAGCTTCATTTTGTAGGATTCCGGTTCAGCCACGATCTCCACGGCGTACTTGTAGCCTGCGGACCTCAGGAAACCGTTGATGCTGGCCTGGTTTTCCTCGATCGTTTTTTTTATCTTCGCCTTGTGCCGCTTGATTTTGCCTTTGAGGCTGCCAACCTTTCCAATCAAGTCATCGAGCTGCTGATTAATCGGGTCGACGGTCTTGCGCGTCTCCGCGGAGTCCAGTTTGTCAATCAAGATGAGGTCGATCTTCAACGGCGTCAGCTGGTCGCCTACTTCTTCGAAATCGCGTAGCGAGAAGAAGGACATAGTTCGCAACCCCTCCAGCTTGTTGATCAATGCGTCAATGTCCGCCTTGAGGCCTGTCAGGAAGCTTTGCTCCTCAGCCTGCAGATCAACCTTTGCCTTCGTCACCTTTTCCAGGTTCTCCCGGCATTTCTCGCTGAAATACTTCCCCAGCCTGTCGATGATCCCCCGAAGGGTGTTGATGTGCCCAGCCGTGTTAGCGTCATATTCCTTTTCGACAGCCAAGGCTGTGTCCTTCTGTCCTGTGCCAGTGAGCGCCGTTGAACAGTAGGGGCAGTTGTCTCCCAACTGCAGGAATTCGTTGCCTTTCACCTGCCACGCGATCCATTTGGCGGGTTCCGCGCTCTTAATGAACGTTGAAAAGGGCTGCAGGGCCTCGGGAACGTTTTCCAGTTTGTTGCCCGATCCGAATGCCTTGTGGATCTTACTCGTCTTGGGAATGGCGCCTGTCTTGGATTTGCCGAATGCCTCCCGTAGCTCTTTCAGGTCGGTGATGACCTGCCCGATCTCAGCATTGTCGGAAAACGCTTTCCGGACACCCGAGAGCAGCGTATCGATCTCCGCCATCTCCGCCAGATATTCCGGTGTTCTGATGAAAATCTCGAAACTGTTTTTTACAACCTCGTCTTTCTGGAAGACGAACTGCTGCACATAATTATCGTCAAAAACGACGACTTTCTGGAGTTGATCTACGCCCCGAACCTCCGGGGCAGGGGCATCGGCTTTGCCGCGGTTCTTGAAGGGGATTAGCTCCCGGAGCGAGCCATCAGCACGAATATGACTGACGATAGCTTTCGCGATAGTGCTTTTCCCAAGTCCATTTGGTCCATATTTGATGTTTAGCGCCCCCTCCGAAATGACCACATCAGCGCGGTCAATGCTATTACAGTTGAGAACAGAAACCGTGTAGTTTGCCATGCCTCCCCCCAATACATTTCGGGCAGAATAGGCAACTAAGATCGGGGCTGTAAACTCTTACAATCGCCGGTAGCTTCCGATCTATTCAGCTCGATGCAACTGGGCAAATTCCCTATTAAAATCGGTGCGCTGGAAGCCCGATAGTGAGCGCGCGCCGGGCATGCCCACCCCTTGCCGCTAAGCTTCTCTGCGGCTATTAAAGCTGCATATTGGGGCAATCCGAAATGGCGAAAAGAGATAAGCTGAAACCGCTGGTTCTCGGCAAACTGCCTATTGATGCACTGAAGCGAGCCGGCATCGCCGTCGGTGACGGAGACGTTATCTTCTCAATCGCTGCGCAAAGACATGCAATCTCTCGCCACGCGCATGAGTTTGAGATGTGCCGCCCGTACCTCTCGCTCGCCGTAGGATCGCCTACCCACGTCGGGCAAGGGCCAGAACACAAAAATCTCGGCTTTGAATTGATCTACGAACACGTGGACGGGAACACCATTGTGCTCGTGGCCGTGCACCTCGAACCCCGCCTGGACGGCACGTATATCGTGAAGTCCGCTTATCCAATTAATCGCGATAAGCTCGAGCGCAGGATTCGAAAGAAATTCGTCATTCTAGCCAAATAAAAAGCCCCGCTTTCGCGAGGCTTTTGAATTCGTTTTCGGCGGGTGCTAAAGTCCGCATCTCTTGGTCTTTCGACTACTAACCACACTCGGTGGCGCGTGGGGAAGCCGTTCCCACCTCGAAAACTATGCCCTTTATATGTTGCATGTAGCGTAACAAGTCAAGGTCGTTATGCCATCTCCGATAACACTGCAGATCCGTGCAGTCGGCATAATCTGCGTTTGAGTTCTCTACCTTGCTTTCCTCGTCTAGGTGCGGTTGGTCTGAGGCGGCAGCTAAAAACCCCGCGACTGTCGGCTCAGTGGCTGGCGCCGGGTGACGGCACCCCGGTTAGACGACGGAAAATGTCGACCAGAATGCGAAATCGTCTGCTCGCCCGTCCGTCCAGGCGTCAAGACCGCAATGTGCCACGGCCGTCGCTGCCTCGTCGCCGAACAGTTCGATCGCTGCGTCCGCGGTGCTCTCCGGGTCCGACAGGGCTGGTAAGATCGCCTTCGTCATCGTTATCTCCCTAATCACTGCTTCTCAGGCGCCGGGGATGCTACGCTCATTTGAGCGTTGCGCAAACGATCGTTTGTGCAACCGTTGCACAGAATCGGAAAACGGCAATGAAGCGCCAGTTGCTCGCCCAGATATTTGCAGTCAAGCAGCAGTGTGGCGATCGTTGCGCGCGCATATTCATCATGCCAGGCGAGGGCGGCCTCGACCTCCCATTCGAGGTCGGAGCGGTGCACCTGTTTTTCTGGGGCGGTCATTGCAATTTCAGGCTCAGTTGGATGCCACGATGGAGGATCGTCAATGGTTTGCGGATGTCAATCCGCCCGAATACCTCCTTGCGGCGCTCTGCCTCGCGCTCTCTTTTCGCGCGCAAAGCCGCCACGATGGAGGGAGCGCGCTCAATCACTCCTTCCGCATGGGTCATGAGAACCTCCGTCAATCTTGGGAGTCTGCGATGACAGTCTGCTCACGCATGTCGGGGATGGTGTCAATCGAGCGATCAAAAAGCCGGCTTACCTCGTAATGCGTCAGTTGGTCGGCCTCCTTTGCCGCCCTGATCAACTCTGAAATCGGTCGTCAGGCTCATCGGCTATATGCCGCAGGCTGCTCGTTGATCGGTGACATTTTCTTACTGTTGCCGGCGTTCGGCAATCATGCCGAACCTTGCCGCGAACCCGATCAAAGCGAGCACTTTAGCCTCAAGCCCAACCGATGTGCTCGCGCTTCACGCGTTTCAGGAAAAGCCAGAAGCGATACTCCGGGTTCTCCCTGCCACCGTATGCCTCGAGAGCGCAGTATGCGACCGATGCCGTAGCGTCTTTGCCGTGCTCGTCCATCGCCGCTTCGATAGCAGCTTCTTCCGTCAGGTCGCGCCAGTCGATCATCGGTCTCCCCCCTTTGGCGACGAGCTCGTTTGCGATCGGTAACTCGCGTCACGGCATCAGTCGAACGTCAGGCCTATCTTCTTGCGAAAAGGAGTGGAGGCTGCAGCGGGCACTGATACCGGTTTCTTTCCCAGCCCCGTCGCGCGTGCGAGTTCCGAGCGCTGTCGGGCATAGTTCGGAGCCGTCATCGGGTAGTCGGCTGGAAGCTTCCATTTTTTGCGATACTGCTCCGGCGTGAGACCGTACTTTGCCATCAGGTGTCGCTTCAGAGATTTGAATTTCTTACCGTCCTCCAGGCAGATGATGAAGTCCTCTGCCACGGATTTCTTGACCGGGACGGCGGGGCGTTGCTCCTCTACGGTGGGCTCGGCTTTCACTGGTCGAGATGTCCCGCCCAGCGAGCCGTAGGTTTGCTGGATAAGATGCGGGAGCTCGGCGGCAGGGACGACATTGCGGCTCAAATAGGCGGACACGATGCGGCTGGTGAGCTCAAGTCTCCGCTCGTTCATCTCCGAACGCGATTCCGTCAATGATCTTCTCCGTCGTCTGTCACCAATTGGGATCGACCACATAGCTTGCCGATATTTGGGTCGGAAGGAAGGCGGTTTGAGAGAAGGTCGCTGTTTATCGACAGTTTTTGCAGCCATTTATTCTTCGCTTCTGATGTTCTGACCGCATTTTAGGTTTCGAGAGTCTCTCCAGCTTTCTGCCGTGATTACCTATTCGCATCCCTCTCATTGTCCGTCGACACCGGGTATACTAAACGACAATGGCAGCGCATTCTGCTGGAGACCGGCGAGATAAGCATTGATACTTCAACTCAAGAGCGCGATTGTGGCCTGTAACCGCGGGCTCGCTTCTGGCGAGCCAAGAAAAGGAAGTGTCCGATCGCTTGACGCTCGTCCTTAAACAGATCAACACGCTTTTGGCCGCGAGTGCCGATACGACCCCAGCGGCGGACCAGAGCAGAGCCGCCGAACAGATCCGGTTCGATCGACATTGCATAAAACCGCGCCATATTCCTGGTCGTGTCGATTCGCTGAACATACAGGCGGAACCAATGCTGCGTCATGGCTGCAAGCTTGGCCGCTCAAGGGTTAGCCGTCCAACGACATTTATGAATCGATCATCGCTGATCGATTCAGAAATTTGATGCGCCGCTTGAGCGTCGGCGCCACTCGGAGTTCCGGGCAGTCAAAGTTGCGCGCTCTGGTTCGGCCTCACCGCCAGATCGGCGTTGCCTTCAGAATCGTCCGCATCAGTCAGTGAAGCATCCATCGACCGCTGCGGACGCCCCGTCACCGCAATAGTTCAGGCCCTCGCTACGCCGCCCGCCGATCCCAGACCGCGAACGGATCGGGAAGGTTGCGCCAGAGCTCGGGCGCAAAGACCGGACTGTCGATGAGACATGCATCGAGTTCCGCGCGGATCCTGCCCTCGTCCATCGGATCGGCGCCGATGAAGACGATCTCCTGCCGGCGGTCGCCCCAGACCGGATCGAGATAGGGCTTCAGCATTTTCAGGAAGCCGGGATCCTGCGGCCATTGCTCCCGTGGCACGGACGACCACCAGAGCCCCATCTTACCGGTTCTCACCAGCGCGCCCGCCTGGCTGATTTCACCGACGTAGTGTGGCCGCGTTGCCAGCCAAAAGAACCCTTTGGCGCGCACGACACCCGGCCACGACTTGTCGATGAAGGCCTGGAACCGCATGGGATCGAACGGCTTCTTCGCCCGATAGACGAAGGAGCGAATGCCGTATTCTTCCGTTTCAGGGATGTGGTCCTTAAAGCCGTGCAGTTCCTTGAACCAGAGCGGATGCGTCTCGGCTTTGGCGAAGTTGAACCGACCCGTGCCCAAAACCTCCTTCAGGTCGACCATGCCGAAGTCGGCTTCGATGAGCTTGGCATCGGGATTAAGGCCAACGATGATCTTGCGCGCCGCGTCGCGTTCTTCCGGCGTGGCCGTGCCGATCTTGTTGAGGATCACGACGTCGGCGAACTCGATCTGCTCGACCAGAAGATCGACGAGGGTGCGGTTGTCTCCGTCGCCGGCCGTGTCGCCGCGATCGGACAGGAAGTCGGCGGAACTGTAGTCTTTCAGCAGGTTTGCGGCGTCGACAACCGTCACCATCGTGTCGAGCCTTGCCACATCCGACAGGCTTTGCCCGCCTTCGTCGCGGAAGTCGAAGGTCGCGGCAACAGGCAGCGGTTCGGCAATGCCGGTCGACTCGATCAACAGGTAATCGAACCGGCCCTGCTCGGCGAGCGCGCGGACTTCCTTCAGCAGGTCGTCGCGCAACGTGCAACAGATGCAGCCGTTGGTCATCTCGACGAGTTGCTCCTGCGTGCGGGAGAGATTGGCGCCGCCGTCGCGCACAAGAGCGGCATCGATATTGACCTCACTCATGTCGTTGACGATAAGCGCAACACGCATGCCGTCTCGATTGGCAAGGATATGGTTGAGGAGCGTTGTCTTGCCGGCGCCGAGAAAGCCGGACAAGACAGTGACAGGAATTTTCTTCATCACTAGGACATCCTTCATCGCGATCGGCAATGCCGATCCGGGGTGTGCTGATCGCTATTGCGGGTTAATGGCAGTCGGCGCAGAGGCCGTGGACTTCGATCGTCGTGGTCCTGATCTTGAAGCCGCTGCTTCTCGCATGCCTGGTCAATGCGTCGTCGATCCTCGTATCGTGGAATTCGTTGACCTTGCCGCAGGCCTCGCAGATCTCGAAAGCCGTAATGCGCGGATGGATTTGCCCGCGGCGGGAGTGGCAGCAGACGACAAAGGCGTTCATGCTTTCCAGACGGTGGACGCGGCCGGCTTCCAGGAGCTTGTCGAGCGCTCGATAGACCTGGAGCGGCGCCTTGAGGCCATGGCCGCGCAGACGGTCGAGGATACTGTAGGCGCTGAGCGGTTGCGCGGACGATTGCAGCACCGAGAGCACGAGGCTCTGGTTCTTCGTCAGTTTCAGCGCGTCAGCATGGCTGGTCTGCGGCATCTTTCTCTCCGGAACAGGTTGTTCAAGTGGTCCGGAACTGCCGCCCAGTTCCGGACCACGGCATCATCACTTCAGTGCGATGCGCCGGAACCACCCACAGCAACGATCGAGAACGGCTGTCCTTCGACTGCGATCGTGCGGATCTCCTTCAGGGTCTCGGCATCAACAACCCGGACGAGCGAGTGCCGCGGGTCGGTGATTGCGATCTGACGATCGGCTACGGCCAGACGTGGACGGGGGTCGCGCCAATGGCCATCCTTGCTATAGGGCTCGGTGACCTTGCCCTTGCGGGCGATCTCGCCCTTGATCACGTCCAGCACGTGAAGATCGCCGTCCTCCGTCAGGATGTAGGCATTGCGCGGCGTCGCAGGATCGAGCAGGAAATCGACCCGCCGGGTAGGAAGCTCGATCAATCGAAAAGGTTGCTCATTGTCCGGGTCGATGAGCACGACCTTGTCCTCGCCGTAGTTGCCGAGGAAAAACTGCATCGCCTTGCCGCCCAACAGCGTTCCCGTAGAAGCCTTCGGGAAATCCGCGGGATAGGGCAGCATTTGCAGTTTCGGCCCGTCGATACCGCCAGGGCGCGCAACGAGGACACCTTCTTTGCAGCCAAAGGCAACAAGGCGCGCCGAGGTCGCCTCACCATGAAGGTCGGTGCATTTGGCAATGTCGCCAACCTGCTCGCCCTGATCGTCGATCACACGCAGACCGACGCGCGGGGGCAGTTCATCCGGCTTCGTCTCGATCTCTGTGTTCGGTATCGATACCAGCACGTAGCGTCCTAGGGTCACTGCAACACCATGATGCGGCTTGGTTGCGTCGATGGTGCGGACCTCGACCTTGCCCTCGAGCAGGGCTGCTTCGTCGATAATGTCGGCTTTGCCATCACGGTCGTAAAACAGGATCGCGTGGTCGCCGTGCGGAACGACGTGGACAGGGCGCTTGCCCTCGAAGGTTGCCGGAAGAAGAGCCACGTCCGTGACGTCCAGGTCACGATGTTCGCCGTGATCGGAGAATGTGATGCCGGTCCTGATGACGTGCACGACGTCATGATCCGATTGCGTTGCAAACACCGTCTGTCCGGAGGCGCTTGCGGTCAGCGCCGCATAACCTTTCAAGTCGTAGTGGCCAAGTTCCTTGCCGTCAGAAAAATCGATGGCCCGAACGACCGGCTGCGTATGATCGGCGACGAAGATCCGCCAAGCCGCTTGCGTTTCGTGGTCTTCGGCGAGCGCGCCCTGGGCCGCAAACACGAGGGTCGCCGCCATTGCCGTCAGCAGGCGGTTTTGGGTGAGAGACAATCTCATAGGTTCCTTCCTTTGGTTTGAAACGATTTCTGATTGGCGGGCTTGCGCGCCGCTACTCGGCGGCTTCTCGCGTCGCGCGGCATTTGGAAAAGCCGTCGCTGATGATGTCCTTCGGAAGATTGCGTCCGATGAAGACGAGGCGCGTCACGCGCTCTTCACCGGCCTTCCAGGGACGTTGATGATCGCCTTCCATCAGCATGTGCACGCCCTGGACGACGTACCTGTCGTCGTCGCCGGCAAATGAGATGATTCCCTTCATCCGGAGCATGGCCATGCCGAAGGCTCGCGTAACGGTCTGGAGCCAATTGAAGAACTTGTTCGGATCTATCGGCTCCCGTTGGACAAGCGAGAAACTCGTCACATGGTCGTCGTGCTCATGGTCATGTTCCTCGTCGAGGAAGTCGGGTTCCACTTCGAGAATGCGATCGAGATCGAAGGCCTTGCGATCGAGCAGGCTGGCAATATCGAAATTGCAGCGTTCCGAGCGCAGAATGCTGGCGGTCGGATTGAGGCGCCGGATCCGCTCTTCGACAGAGGTTATCGCCTGCTCCGTTACGAGATCGATCTTGTTGAGAATGATGGTGTCGGCGAATGCCAGTTGTTCTTGCGCCTCAGGCGCCCGGTCGATCTCGTCGAGGAGATGCCTGGCATCGACAACGGTGATGATCGAATCGAGGCGTGTCTTTGACCGGACGTCTTCATCGACGAAGAAGGTCTGCGCTACCGGCGCCGGGTCCGCGAGGCCGGTGGTTTCAATGAGTATGCCGTCAAACCGGTCTCGGCGGCGCATCAGCGCTTCGATGATGCGGATAAGGTCGCCGCGCACCGTGCAGCAAATGCAGCCGTTGTTCATTTCGAAGATTTCTTCGTCCGCATCGACGATCAGATCGTTGTCGATGCCCACCTCGCCGAATTCGTTGACGATCACCGCGAACTTTTTGCCACGCGGTTCAGTGAGGATCCGGTTTAGAAGCGTGGTCTTGCCCGCGCCAAGATAGCCCGTAAGCACGGTGACTGGAGTTGGCTCGCTCTGCTTCGGCATGGTTGATCTCCTCAATTAACGGGTTCTGACACCGCCGAGCGGGCTTGGCGTCGGGGTCACGTTCGAGTCATCGGTACGTTATTACGTAACAATTCATTTGACGAACGTAATAACATTACATATGCAGTCGCTGTCAATCCCTGAGGACGCGATGACCGACATCTGCCTGGAATTCAAAAATCTGACGCTCGGCTATAGGGGCCATGCTGCTGTTCACCACCTGAGCGGCACTGCCGAGCGCGGGGTTCTGACCGCGATCGTCGGCGCCAATGGATCAGGCAAGTCGACGCTGATGAAGGGGATCGCAGGGATCCTGAAGCCGATCAGCGGCACTTGTTCCACGGGTTATCGGCGGCTGGCCTATCTGCCGCAGCAATCGGAACTGGATCGCAGCTTTCCGGCGCGCGTAATCGATCTGGTATCGCTTGGCTTCTGGCAGGACCGGGGATTGCTAGGCCGCATTACCGGCAAGGACAGGGCGAAACTTGCCGCGTGCCTTGATGCCGTCGGACTGACAGGCTTTGAGAAGCGCCCTCTCGACAGTCTGTCCGGGGGGCAAATGCAGCGCGCCCTGTTTGCGCGGACGATGCTCCAGGATGCCGATCTGATCCTGCTGGACGAGCCCTTCAACGCAGTCGACGGGAGGACGATCCAAGATCTCGTTCGTCTGATCCAGGAGTGGGCCGCGCAGCGCCGGACGGTGCTTTGCGTCCTGCACGATCATGCGCTTGTGCGCGCGCATTTTCCGCGCACGCTGCTGATCGCTCGCAAGCTGGTGGCCTGGGGACCGACATCGGAGGTTCTGACCCCGGAGAACCTGTCGCGCGCACGGAATTTCCAGGAGGCGTGGGACGACAGGGCCGGTTGGTGCGAGGACGAGCGGCCGGGTTCCAGTCCCGTTCACGAGCACGACGGTGGTCCCAAGCAAGGCGGCGGCCCCAAGCAAAGGGTTGCCGCCCATGTATGACAATTTGCTCGGCCCCTTCCTGCAATACGGCTTCATGCAGCGGGCGCTGCTTGGTTCCGTGGTTCTATCGGTCAGTTGCGCGCCCGTGGGCGTGTTTCTGATGCTTCGACGCATGAGCCTGACCGGCGATGCAATGTCGCATGCCATACTGCCAGGGGCCGCACTCGGCTTTCTCCTCTTCGGACTCGACATCCTGCCAATGACGATAGGTGGTCTGGTCGTTGGCTTGGTTGTGGCGCTCGGCTCCGGGCTCGTGTCGCGCTTCACGGTCCAGAAGGAGGATGCCTCGATGGCGGCCTTCTACCTGATCTCCCTGGCCGCGGGTGTCCTTCTGGTTTCATGGCGTGGGTCGAGCGTCGATCTGATGCATGTGCTGTTCGGCTCCGTACTCGCCCTGAACGACGAGGCGATTGGCTTGATCGCAAGTATTGCCGCCGTGACCTTCCTCGCCTTCGGCCCCTGCTGGCGCGGGCTCGTCGCCGAGTGCCTCGATCCGCTTTTCTTGCGATCGGTCAGCCGGATCGGCGGGCCCGTCCACCTCCTGTTCCTGGTGTTGGTCGTGCTCAATCTCGTCGGCGGATTTCAGGCGCTGGGCACACTGCTGTCAGTCGGTCTGATGATGCTGCCGGCCGTGGCAGCCCGCTTCTGGTCAAACGATGTCCGCGTCTTGTGCCTGATCGCCATCGCTATCGCCGTGGTTTCATCGCTCGGCGGCCTCATCCTTTCCTATCACGCATCCATGCCGTCCGGACCGGCCATCATCATGGTCGCCGGGGGCGCATACATCCTGTCCGCTCTTTTTGGCCGAAGAGGCGTGCTTGCGAGCGCGTTCTCGTCGCGCCGCCATAAAACCGCCTGATCATCATAAGGAGATTTTCATGTTCAGGACATTACGCCTCGCAACCTATGCCAGCCTTCTTACGCTTGGCGGTCTCGCTGCCAGCGCGTCTGCTGCCGAGCTAAAGGTCGTCGCGAGCTTCTCCATCATCGCCGATTTCGCCAAGAACGTGGGCGGCTATCGGGCTGAAATCGCGACGCTGGTGCCGGTCGATGGCGATGCCCACGTCTACGAGCCACGCCCGGCCGATGCGGCTGCTCTGGAGCAAGCCGATGTTGTTCTGACGAACGGTCTTCAGTTCGAAGGCTTCATGTCGCGCCTGATCGAGACGAGCGGTACCAAGGCTCCCGTGATCGAAGTGAGCAAGGGCATCGAACCGCTGAAAGCGGCGGAAGAAGAGGGTGCTCAGCACGAAAGCGAGGAGCATGCGACGGCCGAGAACGGGCACGATCATGGCCATGAAGGGCATCACCACCATGGCGAGTTCGACCCGCACGCTTGGCAGTCCATCCACAATGCCAAAATCTACGTGAAGAACATCGCCGACGCCTTCTGCCAAGCCGACAAGGCTGGTTGCGCGACATACGCGGCCAACTCGGAAGCCTATCTCGCCAAGCTCGGCGAACTGGAGGCGGAGGTGAAGGCCGCAATCGACGCCATTCCGCAGGACAAGCGCACCATCATCACCTCGCATGATGCGTTCGGCTATTTCGAGCACGACTACGGTCTGAAGTTCATCGCACCTGAGAGCATCTCGACGGAAGCGGAAGCATCCGCCGCCGACGTCGCCAGGCTCGTCGATCAGGTGAAGGAGGAGAAGGCCTCGGCGATCTTTGTCGAGAGCATCACCAATCCCCGCCTCATCGAGCAGATTGCCGGCGAAACCGGTCTGAAGGTCGGCGGAACGCTCTATTCCGATGCGCTCTCCGGCGAAGACGGTCCGGCAGCCACCTATATCGACATGTTCCGCTATAACGTGAACACCATCAAGGCTGCCATTCTCGGAAGCTGACCAGCGGCTTGCCCGGCATGGGCCGGGCAAGCCTGCAAACCACCCGTGTGAACCATTGGAGGCGATCGCGACATGATTGGCGGACTGTTCAAGCGGCACAAGCCAGCGCGGGGGAAACCGGAGGATCAAATGAGGCCAATCTACGACCCGGTGCCCGTGACATTGCTGACGGGCTTCCTCGGCTCCGGTAAGACAACGTTGCTGAACGCGGTTCTTGCCGATCCCCGGATGGTAGGCACGGCCGTCATCATCAATGAGTTCGGGACGGTTGCGATCGACCACGACCTAGTCCGCACCGGTTCTGAAACCTATTTCCGCACCACGACCGGCTGCATCTGCTGTACGGCGACGAGCGACGTCCGCGTCTCCCTGTACGAGCTGCACGAGACGCGGCTGCGAGCCGAAATTCCTCCGGTTTCGCGGGTCATTATCGAGACCACCGGACTCGCCGATCCCGCTCCAATCATCAACAGCCTCATTCCCGGTGGCGCACCTGCCATGGGACTGCGGGACCACGTGGTGGCGCGGCACTTCTTCCTTGCCGGCGTCGTCACGGCTTTCGATGTTCTGACGGGCCGATCAACGCTCGACTGCTTCCTTGAAGGCTGGAAGCAGCTCGCTTTCGCCGACCATATCGTCCTCACGAAAACCGATCTTACGGATGAGCCTCATGATTGGGCCGCAGAACTCTCAGGGCTCAATCCGGCTGCTCGCTATCATGACCGTCGTAAGGGACTTGATCTGGAAGCCCTGTTCGGCGAAGGCGGCTATTCCACATCCAGCAAAGCCGAGGATGTGCCTGGATGGCTTGCGATGGAGACGCTTGTTCAGCATTCCGACCATTCCCATGAGCCGAATCGACACGGCGACGAGATCGAAGCGTTCAGCCTGACACATGACGTGCCGCTCGAACCCCAAGCCGTGGAGACCTTTCTCCACATCGTAACGAGCAATATTGAGTCGGGCCTGCTCCGATTGAAGGGCATTTTCGCACTTGCCGATGATCCGAACCGGCCCCTGGTGGCGCATGCCGTGCGGCATCGGCTCTATCCGTGCCACCGCCTCGACAGATGGCCAGACGGTGATCGCCGCAGTCGCGTCGTCCTGATTGGCCAGGACATGCCCGCCAAGCCGATCCGCGACGTCTTCGACGTGCTAGCGCCGCGCTCGTCCAGGAAGCAGCGGAGGTCCGCATGAGCGGCACCTTCGTCAATCCTCTCGCGCGTGGCACGGCTGGCGTCATCAACAGCGCGCGTGCGATCAAACAATGGACGCGCGAGGTGCTTATGCTGCAAGACGACACCATCGTCTCCGTCAACGAACTTGCCTGTCATCTACCGGGCTGCCCCCCAAAAGAGACTGTCGTTCTCGTCATGCAGGGACCTGGACCAACCATGCAAGCATCGATTCACAAGCCAATGAAGGACATCGTCATCGAGGATATTGCGAGTGCATTTAGCCGCGGGCCGGGCGTAGATGAGCTTGCGGGAGCGATCGAACCCTAGCGTACACTCGGTTCTGCTCGCGGCGAATTGTGTTGATGGGAGCTGCCCCAAAATGTTCGGCAAAGGTTTGTTCGTGCTTTGCCGAACGATGAATCCCGGTGCGGTTTGGCTACAGGACCAAAAGATCGCCGAGCACTGCGTCTCCGATCACTTCGCGGGCAGTCTGACGGTGGAATGCCGTCATTCGTCCTTACTGAGTCCGATCGGTGCGACGTAGGTGTGCAGCTGTTCCGGAGGAAGGCCGGAGACAGAGATGAATGCTGTCCTATTCGCTCATCCTGGCGCGGAGCCTCGGCGCGCAAGGTGGCGACGCGACCGCAATTCGCGCCGGCGCGGGAGCTCGCCTGCCGATCTGCTGGGTCCGAAATCACACGGACTGACGCGCATTGATGATCGGGCAATACCGCCAGCTTCTGCCGATTAGGATTGCCACCTTCAAATCTGTCGTCGATTATCGAGACGAGAGCCTCGCTGCGTTGAGCGGCTCGATAAAGGAGACCTATCCAAAGATGATCCTTTCGAAATCCTCCCAGCTCTCATCCATGGCAAAGGCGGCGGAAATGTAGGGAATGCCAATGTGGCCGTAGCGGACAGATAATTGCCGTTCCGCAGTCTCTTCGTCAACGCCCGCGATCTGCTGAAGATAGATCATCGAGACCAGTCCCGTTCTATCGGCTCCCGCCTGGCAATGAATGAGAATCGGCTTTGGGGCATCCTGCAGCAACGCAACTAGTTGCCGGACCTCATCTGGTGAAACCTTCTTGGAGGCCGACAGCCGGAAATCGACATGAGCAATGCCGGCTCGATTGGCAGCGTCGACTTCCTGCCGATACCAGCCTTCCTTGCTTTTGCCGCGCAGATTCACAATCGTCTTGATTGCGTATTGCCGTGCATAGCTCGCGATGTCGGCCGCCGACGGCTGCGCCGATCGGTAAAGCTCGCTGGGCAGCACCTCGTGGAAATTGCCCGTAAGTTGCAGAACGCCAAGGTAACCGCCTAAAAGTAATGCAGCCGCGCCGGCGGCACCTGCCAGCAAATTCGAAAATTTCTTCATGTTCACCCCAGTTGTTGCGCAGGAAAACGGAGGATTGCATCGAGGCCTGGCTTTCGGTCGTCGAGCACTATGCTGGCGGCATGCAGATCGGCAATTGCCTTCACGAGACTAAGGCCAAGGCCACTACCGGGCGTCGTGCGGCTTTTGTCGAGCCGATAAAGGCGCCGGAACACGAGCTCGCGTTCCCCCGCCGGAATGCCCGGCCCGTCATCCGCAACGGTGACGCGGAAGCTTCGACCATCCACCGCGAGCTTCATCGTGATCTGTGTTTTCGGGGGGCAGTGGGTGATCGCATTTTCGATGAGATTGACGAAGAGTTGAGTGAGCAACTCACGGTCACCCACGATCATACAGGGAAGCTTCACTTCGGATATGAACTCCAACTCCTGATCGTTATCTTCGGCGACGCTGCGATAGATCTCTGAAACTGACTGCAGGACATCCATCAGGTCGACGGGTCGGAATCGCGTCTTTCGCGCGCCGGCCTCGATCTGCGATATGCGCAATAAGGCCTCGAATGTAGCGTTGATCCGGTCGCTCTCCGCGCGCGCTTCGACGAGACGATCCTGCACATCTTCGCCCCGTTCGCTTTGCTGCATGGCCTGCTCGATCGTCATGCGCAAGCGGTTCAGTGGCGTCTTCAGATCATGGGCAATATCAGCGCTGACCTGGCGCATGCCCTCGACTAGCGCCGACAGACGATCGAGCGCCTCGTTCATGTGCTTCGAGACGACGTCGATATCGTCGCCGTTCCCGCTCAGCGGAATACGCGGAGAAAGATTGCCGTTCGAAACCTCGCTCATTGCACGCGCAATACCCTGCAGCCGATGCTGGGCGCGGTTGGCGAGGATGGCCCCGCCGCCGAATGCGAGGGCGACGATCACGCCGGCGCCCCAAGCGAAGCTCGCTAGTGCGGTTTCCTCGACTTCGTCGGTTTCCGCGAAACTGTGGCCGAAAACGAGCCGATACCTGCCTACGTTGCCGGCCATTATTCGAAACTGCTCGTCGCCCTTTAGTCCCAGATTCGAGGCGCTAACGCTCGACAGGCCATCGTCAACAGACACGGATCCAAGATTGCCGGCCAGCCGCTCGCCCTTGTCGTCGAGCAACAGATACACCTGATCGTCAGACCGACTAAGCCTGGCATAGGTATTGATCGCCGCTGACAGATCCTCCAGATCGCCGGATGAGTAGGTGGAGGCTACTACCGAATAGGTCTCGCGCACGGAGGCGTCGAGCGCCTCCGCCAATTCCCGCTTGAGCATTGCATAAACGATGGTGCCGGTGACGAGGAATGCCAGGACGAAGAGGAAGCCGAACGTGAGCGCCAGACGGAAGGGCGTGCTCCGCAACAGTCTAGCGGCGCGCATCGAGGCGATATCCGATATTGCGCACCGTATGGAGCAGCGGAGCGTCGAACGGCTTGTCGATCTTCGCTCTTAGACGGCTGATATGTGTTTCGACGACGCTGGTCTTTGGGTCGAAGTGGAAATCCCACACCCGTTCCAGAAGCATTGTCCGCGTCAGCACCCTCCCTTCTGCCCGCATCAGCACCTCGAGCAGCGTGAATTCCCGCGGCTGCAGATCGATCGTCTGCCCCCGGCGGCTGACCTGTCGCTTGACCATGTCCATTTCCAGATCGGCAAAACGAAGAAGCGTTTTCTGATCCTGGACCGGAGGGCGCCGGCAAAGCGCGTTGACACGGGCGAGCAGCTCCGAAAAGGCGAAGGGCTTTGTCAGGTAATCATCTCCGCCCGCCTCAAGTCCTTCCACCCGGTCGTCGACCCCGCCGACCGCTGTCAGGAACAACACCGGGGTCTTCACCTTCGCCGCGCGGACCGCTTTGACCAGGGAAAGTCCGTCCAGACCCGGCAGCATTCTATCGACGATCATGACGTCGTATGGCTCACGGCTGGCCTGAAAGAGGGCGTCACGACCGTCCTCGATGACATCGCAGACATGACCCGCTTCGGACAGGCCCCTTAGAATATATTCCGATGTCTTTTGGTCGTCCTCGATGACGAGAATGCGCATTGCCGTCCGACTCCACCGTTATCCTGCCACCGGTAAACTCTCTTCGGTGTATAAATCGCGCAATATTGTGTCCCAGACCTGATCGAATTTTTACAAATTCGTAAGGCGGTTCGGGTCAGCGGCAATTCAATGCTCAAAGGACGTTCTTACGAACGGCATCCTGTCGGCAAGAGCACTGTATAGCAGCCTCTCCACAACTTCGGCGCAGAAGGTTCATCCGATCGCTCTCGGGAATGCCCGGTCCATGTCTCGGACGGTTGTCGTTTCGAGTAGCGGCTTGTCGCTCTTGCAAGCCGTCGAAAGCGGCCGGGCCTGCGTTACCGCGCGGCTCCCGCCTGGTGGCCGGGGGCCGAAAAGTGGCTCGAAAGCATCAGCATTGAAAGCGTCGGCGTGGCCCTCGCGCGCTCGCATAGCGCCAGGACGGCGGTTGGGTTCCCCTGGATGTGTAGAAGCATCGCCCAAAGCCGCACGCGGAGAAAGTAGCGCCTGCGCGCCAGTGATAACCACGTTTTACATATCCGTATGTTGACGGCCAGGTCTAAGTGAAAGTGCCCGTGCAACTTGGGTCGTCGCGGACAGGTGTCCGCAAGCACTCAAGCGGACGAGAGACGAAAATGGTTCAACCAGACATCCCAAACAAGATCGCAGCGATCACTGCATCCTTCTGGATCGCAAAGATCATCGCGACCACACTCGGCGAAACTGCCGGGGACTTTATCGCCCACACCCTGGGCCTCGGCTATGTTGTTGGCTTCTTCGGAACGGTCGCGCTGCTTGTCGGCGTCCTGCTCACGCAGATCCGGTCCAATGCCTTCCACCCGGCCCTGTTCTGGGCCGCGATCGTCGCCACCACCACTACAGGCACTGAAATCTCGGATATGATGGACCGTACGTTCGGGCTCGGCTACGTGCTCGGCTCGACGATCCTGGTCGCCGGTCTGGCCATCACGCTGACGCTTTGGTACTGGCGCAAGCGGACGTTGAGCGTCGAGCCCATCGTGGGCAAGGACAGCGAGCTGTTCTTCTGGATCGCTGTGGTCTTCTCCAACAGCCTCGGTACCGCATTCGGCGATGCTTTGATCGACCCGATCGGCCTGAATTTCGTACAGGGCGCTCTGGTATGCTCGGCCCTAATTGCCGTGATCCTGGCGCTCCACTACTTCACCAAAATCAACGCCGTCCTCCTCTTCTGGGCGGCCTTCATCTTCACCCGTCCGTTCGGTGCGACCTTCGGCGACTTCCTGGTCAAAGAACACACCCATGGCGGTCTCGAGCTCGGAACGCTTGAGACGTCGCTCGTCGCCTTCGCTCTTCTTGGGGGGGTGGTTTTCATCGGCTCGCGTCGCGATCGCAAGATGCGGCTCGAGCTTTCGGATGCGAAGGCGTCGTGACCCTACTGCGCGAAAGCTGTAACGAACCCCAGCGAAACCTGGGCCGGCGCACGCAACGCGCCGGTCTGATTGTCAGCGGCGCCACGGTGGAAACTGCGGCTCACCAGCAGGTAACGAAGCAGAAATGCGAGCGCTCGGCATACCAGTTGCGGCGTCGCTTCGTCTTGCTCGTGCTACCGTCACTTGCTGCCGCCCTGATCGGCTTGCTGTTTGCATTCGCGCAGGCGCTCTCAAGCAGCGCCGAATATGCTTATGAATCGCAGGCAGCAGCCTGGCACAGTGCTTTGGTCGCCACCGCAGAGCGTGCCGATCCGGCGGCATGGCTGGCACGCCAACTGGGCGCGACCAAGGGCGAGGTGGCGGTGGCGTCTTCGGCCCTGTCAAGGGAAGCCGAGGAGATGAACTGGCTATGTGCCGTCATTCTCGATGCGTCCGGTTCCATTATCGCGGGAACGGCAGATCGCGGCTGTCGAAATTTGAGCCTTGGTGAATTCAAGAGCGTAAAGCACGGCTTCTCTCTGTTCCGCGAACAGGACGGACCGTCGATGCATTGGCTGGTGGCAACCAAGATCCAAGCCAATTCGAAAGAACCGCCGCTGGTCGTGGTCACTGCGGAGGCATCTGCAAACTGGGAACGCGCGCTTTCCACCTACACGTTGCTCTGGCTCGGCGGGGTCGGCTCCGTCTTTGCCATATCGATCGGCCTGGCCCTCTTGTTTGTCTCAAAGGCGCAATCCGAAATCGACCACCGAACCGCCGCGTTGAACGAGGCCCATGCCTCGCTGGCGCGATTCGTTTCGAAGAATGTTAGCCGGCGTGCAGAGGCGCGGTCGAGCAGTCCGCGGCGTATCAATGCGTCGGTGCTGTTCCTCGACATTCGCGACTTTTCGAGCTTTGCCGAAGCGGCGACGCCGTACGAAGCGGCAGCGCTGGTCTCCGCGGTCGCAAATATTGGGTTCCAGGCTGTCACCGCTCACGGCGGCGACGTCGATCGCCTCCTGGGCGATGGTCTCGTGGCGTGGTTCGAGGGCGACGAACGGAAGGAGAATGCCTGGCGAGCGGCAAACGAGACGCTGACCCGGCTGCGGCAATGCGAGCTCCCTCGACAGGTCGGCATAGGCATACACGAGGGCAATCTGGTCGAGGCCGAAATCGGAGCTGGCGGGCGAAAGGACGCCACGATCCTTGGAGATACCGTCAACATCGCCGCCGGGCTCTGCGGAGGCGCGCTGCCGTCGGAGTTGATCGTGTCATTCGAGCTCGGCCGTCCGCCAGAGGGCCTATCGTTGGTGGAGACGGCGACCGTGGCTCTGGAAATCAAGGGACACCAGCGCCCTGTGCAAGCCCGCCGCCTAAGGCTAGGGTCCGGCGTCGAGTGCGAACGCGAAACGCCAACATGTTTGCACCATGTCCCTTTGAGTTTGTCCGGAAGCGCTGCCCCAAGGCCCCCAGCCATAAACTAGTCTGACCGATCCTGAACTCAAGGACAGGAGCACCTCAGCACATTTCACCCGGGCCTTAGGCGCGACCTCTGGAGAGCGTCCCGTCTGTGCTAGTTGGAATGATCGCATAATGCATCAACGGGAACCAGCGCTCCGTTTATCGCCTCCTTACATCGTTGCTGGCTGTTCTTGCCAATTTTTGCCATTGCCGCTATGATCTCTCGCATGGGCACGATGAACATTTCTCTACCGGACCATCTTAAGAGCTTCGTCGATGAGCAGGTCGCGGGTCGGGGCTATGGGACGAGCAGCGAATATATCCGCGAACTGATCCGTCGAGATCAGGACCGTCTCAGTTTGCGCAGACTATTGCTTGACGGCGCATCGTCTGAACAGACTAAGCCCGTCGACGAGCGCTATTTCAACGATCTGCGCGATCGAGTGCGTCCTCGGCACAGCAAGTGACAATCAAAACGATTATACCCCGGGAGCTGGCTCGCAGTGACGTCGAGGCAGCCGTGGATTACTACGCACGCGAGGCTGGAGCCGAGGTCGCTCTGGGCTTTATCGACGCTCTCCAAGCAGCTTATGATCTGATCGCAAGGCATCCGGAGTCAGGAGCGCTGCGGTATGCATACGAGTTGGGATTGCCTGACCTGCGGAGCATGTCGCTGAAGCGATATCCCTATCTTGTCTTTTATCGTGACCAAACAGAGCATGTCGACGTGTGGCGTGTGCTTCATGCCAGGCGGGACATCCCGCAGTGGATGCAGGAGCCGGATAGTCATTGAACGTTTCCGCAGCTGTGGGACTCTAAAAAGATTAGCGGGCGGTCAGTTCGATTCCCTTCACATCAGGATTTTTGTCAATGGTTCATTCAGGTGGCATCGAGTTCTCCTTGGTAGTCGCATCCACGGTCTGAGACCATAGCAATTACCGGCCCGTCCTCGGGCCTGTACAACCTCATATGTGGAACGGCCCGCGGTGCAAGGGGCTTCTCAATCGATTTCACACGCGAGGACGGTGCGTTCATATGTACGGCCTTGAAGCGCGGTACATGACCGCTGGCCTCGATGAGATCCGCGAAACGAGGAGCTAAATCACATCCACGCACTTTAAGTGCAGTGAGTTTGGCGGCTTTGCTCGTTCCGGGATTTCGTCCCGTGGGTTCATCGTCTGTAGTTGCACCTTGCCTCTGCCGGCCTGCGCCGGTCAGATTGGTTTGTGGGTCATAATACTCATCAGGCGGCCGTAGTGAACGAGAGTGGCTCAGGACGATTGTAAATCCCGCCCCTATTCAGAAGCGCCCAGATGATCCTGGTCATCTTGTTCGCCAAAGCGACAGCGGCCACCTTGAACGGGCGCCTGGCGAGCAGCGCTTTCAGCCAGGGCTGTGCCCGATCATCGTTCCGGGCAATCCGCAGAACGGCTGTCGCCCCGAGGACCAACAGAACGCGGAGTTCGGGGTTACCCATTTTAGAGATCCCGCCCAATCGTTCCTTGCCTCCGCTGGAATGGGGCCTCGGTGTCAAGCCCACCCAGGCGGCGAAGTGGCGCGCCGATTTGAATCCGCCGGGATCTGGAACCAGGGCCTTTATGGTTGCCGCGATAATAGCGCCGACGCCGGGGATCGTCGTCAGGCGGCGCATGTCTTCATCGCGCTTCGCCTTCATGACGATGGCACGTTCGAGCTCGTTGATCTGATCAGTCAGGGCGTCGATCTGATCGGCAACCGCCGTCAAGGCGAAACGTGCCGCTGCGGGCAGTCGAGTATCTTCACCTTCCCGCACGATAGCCATCAGCACCGCAACGCTGGAAAGGCCGCTGGCCGCGATGATACCCAGTTCAGCCAGATGTGCCCGCAAGGCGTTGATCGACTGCGTTCTCTGCTGCACCAGAAGAGCGCGCGTTTTCAGAACCATTGCGTCTGCTTGCTGTTCGGCTGTCTTGATCGGAACGAAGCGCATGGTTTTACGGATCACCGCCTCGCTGATGGCTTCAGCATCGGCCGCGTCTGTCTTACCGCGCTTGACGAAAGGTTTGACGTAGGCCGGAGGAATGAGGCGCACATCATGGCCGAGGTTCGCGATCTCACGCGCCCAATAGTGAGCGCCACCGCATGCCTCCATACCAACCAGACATCGAGGCAGCTTTTCGAAGAAGCGCAGCACCTCGCCTCGACGCAGTTTCCGATTGAACAGGGGCGAGCCTTCGATATCGACGCCGTGAACCTGGAAAACGAGTTTGGCTAAATCGAGCCCGATGGTGCTAACATGCTTCATGGAACGGTCCCCCCTTTGTGGCGTTCGAACAACGACCACGTTTTAGCACTAGATGCTGTCGGAGCGGGCCGTTCCACCTCATCACATCCGGTCGCCGCTTTCAACGGCTGCACCATTATCCCGCTTTCGACGGGCACGGGCTCAGGAGAACGGGGCCAAACTCAAGGTCGGCGGTTAAAGCCAATGGGAATCCCGGTCCGTTCACCTGGATCCGTCAGGACTGATCAGGCCCTGAGGATAGCAATCTGCGTTCAATGGCTGCTTTTCACATCAGGCGGTTTTCATCACCGCTCCTTCGATTACGACGCCGGAGCTCACGTACTTCCAGAGGGCGGCCAGCAACTTGCGAGCCAGAGCGACGATCATCGGTCTCTTAAGACGACCGCTGTTGCGTGCAATGCGCTCCTTGAACCAGAAGGTCAGCGCCGAGTTCGGTTGATGGCGCAGCCATAGCCAGGCGAGCTCAACCATCGTCGCTCGCAAGCGCGGATTCCCCGCCTTCGAGACACCCTGCTCACGATTGACGTTGCCACTTTGCCAAGGCGAAGGAGCAAGCCCTGCGTAGGCCGCGACTTGCCGCCGATTGTCGAAGTGTCTGAACAAGCCTTCTGAGTAAAGTATCGTCGCGAACTCGGGACCAATTCCCTTGATCCTTAACAGCGTGGCTGCTCTTGCCGGTGCGCTGGTGGACTCGCGGGACATCAACGCATCGCGTTCTGCTTCTACCGCTTTGATCTGTGTGAGCAGCAATTCGAGACGATCGAGCTCACGGCAGATCTCTGCTCTCAGGTGCTTCGACACTATCCGGCCATCTCCCGTTCGAAGCTCCTCCAGGCGCTGACGGCGATCGCGACGCAAAGGCTCGTAATCTCGTATTCCTTGGGAGAAGAGCAGCCCCTTTATGCGATTGACGTGAAAAACACGTTCCGCAATCAGGGTCTTCCGCTCTCGTCCGAGCCGGCGGTTGTCTTCCTCTTCGGGCGTGCGGAGTTTGACCATCGAGCAAGCACGAGGTTCACCGCGTTTCCAGGCCATCACAGCCCGTATTAATGTTTCGCCGTCTATGCGATCGGTCTTTGCGCGGCGATGTCGGCGCGGCATGGCAATGGATGCAGCCTCCACAATATGGCTCTCAATCCAGGTTTCCTTGCTAAGCACTCGCCCCAGCCAGAAGCCATCAAGCCCGGCCTCCTGGATCACCACCAGTGGATAAAGCTTGTCCACACGCCGCTGCGCTTTCTGGCGAAGGGTGGCGAAACACGAGAACAAGCCGGCGATGTCACCACCAGTTACAGCATGGCGAGACATTTTCTCGCTCCCCGGCGAGAGAGCGGTCACGAGCCATGTCGATTTGCTCAGTTCCAACGATACGAAAATTGCGCCAAGATCGACGGGGGTAGCGGTATGTGCTTGGGGTTGATCTGCTTTCACCGGCATGGTTGGCCTCCAGAGAGATTTCTAGCGACCTCACTCTGCCACGGTGCAGGCCGCTATCCATTCCTGATGGGATCTCAAGGCGAGCGATCGAAACCACCCTCGGCGGCCGCAAAGGGTGGATAGTGTTGAAAAAGTCAGGCTTGAAACAGTCCTAAAGCACTGATTCAGTCTTCTTATCGGAAGGAGATTGAGTCGATGATGGGCGAGCAAAGTGTGATGCAGGAGGAGCTGTTCTATGGCTTCAGTCTGGAGCGGCACGTGCCGGCGGACCACCTTCTCAGGGCCATCGACCGCTTCGTTGACCTTTCCGGTGTCCGCCAGCACCTCGCGCCTTACTACAGCCCGATCGGCCGTCCCTCGATCGACCCTGAACTGCTGATCCGCATGCTGATTGTCGGCTACTGCTTCGGCATCCGTTCGGAGCGGCGGCTGTGCGAGGAAGTCCACCTGAACCTGGCCTATCGGTGGTTCTGTCGGCTTGGCCTCGAGGGCGATGTGCCGGACCATTCGACGTTCTCCAAGACGCGCCATGGCCGCTTCCGTGATGCCGATCTGCTGCGCGAGCTGTTTGAGAGCGTCGTGCGGCGCTGCATGAGAGAAGGCCTCGTCGGCGGCGAGGGCTTTGCCGTCGATGCCAGCATGATCGTGGCGGACGCCCATCGTCAGCGCGGGATCGAGACCGCCGAGGACCTCGACCCCAAAGCCAAGCGGGCTGTGGGAGAGTATCTCGCCACTCTGGATGATGCCGCCTTCGGAGCCGCCACGCCGGTGGAGCCCAAGTTCATCTCGCCGGTCGACCCGGCGGCACGCTGGACCGCCTCTTGGGGCGGCCCGGCTGTCTACGCCTACTGCACCAACTATCTCATCGATGTAGAGCACGCCATCATCGTGGACGTGGAGCCCTCGACTGCCGTGCGTCAGGCCGAGGTGACGGCCGCAAAGACCATGATCGAGCGTACTCACGACGAACTCGGCCTGTGGCCGGAACGGCTGATTGCCGACACCGGCTATGGCTCGGCCGAGATGCTGAACTGGCTGGTGCATGAGCGCGGGATCGAGCCGCATATCCCGGTGTTCGATAAGTCCAAGCGCAAGGACGGCACCTTCTCGCGTGAGGACTTCGCCTACGACCATGCAAGCGATACCTACCGCTGCCCAGGTGGGAAGCTTCTTCAGCACTACCGTCGGCGATTCTCGACACCGCGGACCGGTGTGGGAAAGGACAACACGCTACGCTATCTGGCGAGCAAGCATGATTGCGACCCCTGCGCACTCAAGCCCCGCTGTTGTCCGAAGACGCCGGCGCGCAAGGTAACGCGCTCAATCTATGAGGGCGCGCGCGACATGGCTCGCGACATTGCCAAAACCGACGCGTACCAGACGTCACGCTATCAGCGAAAGAAGGTGGAAATGCTCTTCGCGCACCTCAAACGCATTCTGAAGCTCGATAGATTGCGACTACGCGGCCCCTGCGGTGCCCGCGATGAGTTCCACCTCGCCGCCATCGCCCAGAACCTGAGGAAATTGGCCAAGATCTGCAGCCGGCGGACGGTAATCCCGGCCAGTTAGGGCGAGGAGGTCACGTCGATCTCAATTGCGACGTCCTGAGCGAGCTACCTTCCCGGCTAAAAGCCTGACTTCTTCAACACTATCGGTGGTTCTCTGCCGTTCGCGTCCGACCCCTCTGTTAGGAGGATGCCGATTGGGTTGCATCGCCATCAATCTGGCCAGCGACCAAGCTTTGCAGTCGCCACAAATTGCGGTCGCGGATGCCGAGTTCCTCCAAGTGGACAACGGTGTGGTAGAGATATTCGGCGCCAGAACCCCAGTGGCCACAGGCTCTGGACAGGCATTCTGCGACCGCTTCGAGCGGAAGCCTGCCCGTGTAGCCAGGTCCCTTCCTGTTGGCCACGAAGCCGAGGGCGCGCACCGCCTGGCCGTCGATTTCGACGGTAATCCATCGGGGCATGTTGCTGGGAGGCTTCGTTGTCATCTCCCGTCGAAAGAGTTTGTTGAGCTGGACCTCCGCGGTGGTTCCCTGCAGCCGGTAAGCGACGCCTTTGCACTGGCCACCTCGATCGAGTGCCATCATCAGGCCGGGTTGCTCTGTGGTGCCGCGCCATCTCGTCAGACGGAGACAGAAGACCGATGCCAACCTCGGGCAACGCCGATATGATGTTCTATATGATCGACTTCAGGTTTCCAGATTAGCGAACCGTACGCAAAGAGCCACATGTCCGCGCCCCTTGGGTGGGCTGCCAAGATTGTGTCGACGGCTGCGGCATAGTCGGCATCCGTGTGATAGACGAGCCCTGGGACGGGGCCAGGATCCTCAAGCTTCCGATGAATTCGAGCGACCAATTGTGCAGTCAGTTGCATCCGCGCAGCCCCCGAATTCAGTGACCGGAATTGTTGGGAGAAGGGAAGCGAAACCGGAGGGTCCATAGCCATCCGAACTTTGCCATGATGCGGTGTTGGGCGGGATCAAGCTCGAGGTCGTGAGCGCGCAGCCGCGGCCGCGTGTACGCCAAAAGGTCCAGCTCTGAACAATGCAGAGAGAGGGCCATGATCTCGCCAATGTCCAAGTCGCGCACGGTGGCCTGTGCCTGCGCCTCCCAAGTTTCCTCAGCTAAGGTCTCCTGCCATTTGCCGGATGTCATGGTGCGCTCCCTCTCAAATGAGGTGGCCATCATCTCACCAACACGTGAGGGCGCCGTCGGTTGGGAATTCATGCACCGTTAGAAGCGTGTTAAAAATGACCTCTCTGAGTGAGGCGCAAGTAGGATGGCAGCGCTCCGTGTAGAGGTTCTTGGTGGGCTTGACGTTCAGACCGAGTCCGGACCCATCGGGTTTGCGACCCGGAAGGCGCTGGCATTGTTTACCTATCTCGCTCTCGATGCTGGCCGCACCCATGGCCGGACTCAGCTCCATGGATTGTTGTGGGGCGACTGCGAGGACCGGCAGGCCCGCGGCAGTTTGCGGTACGCCCTGACGGACATCCGTAAAGCGCTGGGACAGTACCGCACGGCGTTGTGCACCGATCGTGACAGAGTTAGCCTGAAGCCTGAGGACGTGGCCGTCGACGCTTCGGAATTCGAACGCCTCGCGCGCTCGCAGGTGCCGGCCGAGCTGCGGAGGGCCGTGGCGCTCTACAGAGGCGATCTGCTTACGGGTGTCGAGATCCGCGCGCCTGCATTCAACGAATGGCTTGAGGAAGAACGTGAACGTTTGCGCGGGCTTGTCGCGCAGGCGCTCGGTCGTCTCCTCGAGATGGAGCCGGATTACGACCTGGCTCAGCGGCTGTTAGCTCTCGATCCATTCAATGAGATTGCTCATCGCGCGTTGATGCGCCACTACGCCGAGCAGAAGCAATGGACGCTCGCCATGCGCCAGTTTGATGCCTGTGCGGCCTTGCTGAAGCGCGAGTTGGGCGTGGCCCCGGAAGCCGCTACCTGCAGTCTCCGAGAAACTATCCTGAACCGCCGACCTGCCTCAGGCGGGGCGACTTCATCACCGGCCGGCACTGCTAGCAACTTTGGACCTCCCGGCATAGCGGTCTCTACATTTGGCTGCATTGATGCGGTCCCCGAAACAGCGGCCATGGCATCGGGACGGCGGGAGGCAGTGGCGACAGAACTCGCCCGCTTTCGAGACGTGAACGTCTTCCGCGACCGAAGTGCTGACGATGCTCACTTCAGCCTGGAGGCTACACTTCAACGGCTAGGCTCACGTCTGAGACTGACTGCAACGAAACAGCAATAGTTCCTTGTTGTTGTCGAAGAAGTCTCCTGAACAATTCTGCTCGCTGCCTGGACCTAAGCGGCCTTGAGATGGACGTGACCGCACCTAGCCTGGAGACTCCGGCCCAGCTCAAGCGAGAGTCCGGCCCTAGCTGGGTCAGTCTTCTTCTGGTCTTTGAAATTGCGGTGACCACCCGCGCGAAATGCCTCGGCTCATGAACTGCTCCGCACGCGCAAGCTGCTCGCGCAGGTGGTTGCAGTCGAGCAGCAGTGTGGCGATTGTTGCACGCGGATCTTCATCGTGCCAGGCGATGGCGGCCTCGACCTCCCAATCGAGATCGGCACGGTCTGCCCGCTTTTCCGGGATCGTCATTGCAATTTTAGACTCAGCTGAACGCCGCGACCGGGCATCGGCAACGGTGTGCCGATGTCGATGCGACCAAACACCTCTTTGCGGCGCTCGGCCTCGCGCTCTCTTTTTGCGCGCAAGGCAGCCACCAGCGCGTGAGCGCGTTCAATCACTTCGTCTGCATGGGTCATGAGAACCTCCGTAGATGTTCTCACTTTGTTCTCATTAACGAGCGCCGTCAAGGCCTGTGACGCTCCGGCATTCTGAGTGTTATCCCAGCGGTCGGGACCGGCGTAGCGATCGGCTCACGCGGTGCGGTCCAATACGATCCTCAAATATCCTGATGACGTCGGCCGCATGACGAGAGCATCCCTGACCTCTTCGGCGGAAAGGTCGCGTGCGCGCTCCGACGCTATCCGCAGATCGATTAGAACGTCCCGTGCGTGGGTTTCTGCGGTGCCAGTCCGCTCGCGCATGTCGCGGACAGCGTCTATCGAGCGGTCAAAGAGCCCGGTTTATCTCGTAATGCGTCAGTCGATCGACCTCGTTTGCCGCCCTGATCAGTTCTGCAATGAAATCGGTCGGTGGATCATGCGGCAGCTAATCATGAGAATGCGGCTGTTTCGCGCCTTAGATCGTGTCCTGATTGCCAATCCGCTGCAGGTCAAGGCGATCGCACAGGCGCATGATGCCGGACGGCATGGTTTGAATTGGCGGTCGCTGTCGAGGTTTCGAGGGCGTGATTGATTTACATCAAAGCGGCTTGACCTATTCGGCCGTAAACAGGTCTTCGTTTCTGCCCGACGCGCCTTAGTCGCGCAACCTTGGCAATAGTTTTGGAGAGCAGCATGGTCTTGTGTATGGGGTCACCGGCTCCTGCGATTAAAGTGCAGAACTGGCCGCGTGGCCGGAGCGGGGAAACCGTAGTCCCCCCGCAACCCGGAGGAGCCATGGGCGCCGGCGGAACCGTCGCGGTTTTCCGGTTCCCGGCCGAGGCCACCGGGCGTGCGAGTCTGATCCTCGACCTGCGGCACGGCAACGAGCCGGACGAGGGTGCAGAAGTACCAGCTCCTATTGGAAATCAAGGAGGAACGGGGATTGCGGCGCGTCGCAAGGCTATCTGCAAGGCGCGTTTGCCACGGCAGGCCCTGGGAGGGTAGCGCGATGGGCACTCAAGACTTTCCGGTCACAACCGGCAACGAAGAACCGAAACAACTGAGCCGCGCAGCCCATGAGAGCGTCGATATGACGGCACCTCAGACAGTCGGCCAGACCGCGATGCGTGGACCTATAGGGCGTCATTTGGTCTTAGCCGACCGTCCTCGTCATGCGAGCATGGCCATGCGCCTCGGAGTGTCCGGCTCGGGCACTCTTCGTGGCACATACTCCTTCGACTTCGACCAGGGCATCGAGCCAACGACCTTCGCGACCGCGGATGTTTGGTGGGAACAGCAGACGGAGATAAATCGTCAGCTCGTACCCCGCGACGGGGCGGCCCTGGCCAACCTCGGCATCATCGACTACGACGGCCTCACATATGCTGACCTTGTCAGGTTGCCATTTTCCTCGATCCCGTTGACCGCGAACGCCGAGGGCACGAATTTCCTGGTCACCGGCGCGACGTTCGCAGTGAAGACGAGGACTGGAAAATTCGTCAAGGTTCAAGTCCTAAGGTACGGCTACAATCTCAAACTTCGCTGGCAGGAGTGCACTCCGCCGGCTGGCTCGGGCACTCTTCGTGGCACGTACTCCTTCGACTTCGACCAGGGCGCCGAGGCGGCGACCCAGGAGACCGCCGATGTTTGGTGGCAACGGCAGACGGAGATAAATCGCCAGCTCGTACCCCGCAACGGGGCGGCCCTGGCCAGCCTCGGCATCATCGACTACGACGGCCTCACATATGCCGACCTTGTCCGGTTGCCCTTTTCTTCGATCCCGTTGACCGCGAACGCCCAGGGCACGAATTTCCTGGTCACCGGCGCGACGTTCGCAGTGAAGACGAGGACTGGAAAATTCGTCAAGGTCCATGTCCTTAACTACGGCTACAACCTTAACCTTCGCTGGCAGGAGTGCGCCCCGCCGCCGCGCTACGCCGACGTCACGGCGACACTGGGCAGTACGCCGGAATGGCTGGTCACTCGCTACGAAGTGAGCTGCAGCTACCAGACGAATGCAGGTCCGCGCAACTGCGGCAGTGGCACCTTCGATCACCAGGGCGGCACCGTCCGCGGGCGGGTATCAAACGAATTCGGGCCGTTCCCGGCCACGATTAATGTCACGGTGATTATTGACTTCCAGCCAGATACCGGTCTGCAAGGTATCGTCAGGACCTTCACACCCCTTGTCATGGACACCGGGGTTAACTTCCTCTTCGAGCCATACCAGGTAATGCAGCGGACGGAGGTGCTGTTCGACCTTGGCCACTCGCCCAAACCTGAAGACTACCTGCTATTGCGCTGGAAGCACATTGCGAACGGCGTGCCCGTGACCTCCGGCCACCGATTCATCAATGCGGCCGAACTCGCGGCGGAGCCCGTGACGCGGTACGAGATACTCTTTGTTCCCGACCCGCTCGAGGCAGAGAGCCTTGACGTTTCGATCGAGGGCCGCTTTCAGGGACATCCGCTCATTCCCTTCGCGCAGACTTTTGAGCTCACCGACCGCGCGATCCTTTTCAAAAGTGAGAAGATACAGAGCGAGCAGTTCATGCTGGTGGCAACGTAGCAGGCGCAGGCAAGAGATCGAACGACTGCGCACGGTTTGTCTTAAGGGCCGCAAGGCTGCATCGCCTCTGGTCCACGCAGTCTGCAACCGGGGCGCACCGGGACACCTATGCGACCACCAAGCAGTTCCTCTGCGCCTTCGGCATTGAGACGTTGCGGGATCCTCCAGACGCGAGGCACTCGAGGCTGGCGCGCCTCGCTAGAACAGAGAACGACGAAAGCCGCCGTTGAGACCCGTCAGTTCCCTTCTCATAAAGAAAGCGGGTCATCGCTGCCGCGGACCGGGCACCAATCATGTGCCATCTGTCGTCCTTCTGTTTGTCGCAGTAGTCGACAATGCCTCTGACGACGCCCACCTCTGTGCCGTGTGCCCATCCGGCGTCACGGATGCCGACGCTTTCCAGTTTCGACCGCGATGACCCCGAACTGCTGGCGAAGATGGTCCCTTGCGACAGGATCCTTCAGCAGCGTGTCTCCGGTTCCAATCTTGCCGAAGTGCACGATAGACGGGACAAGCTCCCTTCTTGGATCAGGCGGGTGGTGTTGTGGAATATCATCCGCATTGAAGAGATTGTCGGGCGGCGGATTGGCCGGATCGAGACCGAAGTCTTTCAGAGCCTGCTCGCGATGAGCGAGCCAGTCCGTATCGAAGCTGGTCCGCTACGATTTGAAGTTGGCTACAAACTGGAAAACCTCCTGGGATAGCCGCTGATCCGAGTCGCGGTACACGACTTCACCGCCTTCCTCGCGTTTGATGAAATCCCATTCGAACACTGACTGTCCTATGACGACGTCCCCGAGCCTGACATGGTCCGAAGAATTGCCCGGAAGCGGCGTGCCGCCGGCAATACCGACCATGAACACTTTCCGTGTTTTGAATGAACGGAAGAAGTTCGCGGCTGACACCCCGGCTCGGGTGTTGCCCATCGTCGGAAGCACCGCCAGGATGACACGCTTACGTTTTCCCGCGATCTCGAGGTAGATTTCCTTGTAAACGTGTGGATCGTCTTCGATCCGTAATGTTTTGCCCTTCCCGAAAACGACTTCCACGGCTTCCCGTTCTTTTGGGAGGGCAGCCAGGACCGCAAGGTCGCACTCCTTACGATTGGCTTTGATGCCGACGGATTCTGCCGGGCCATCGGTCTGGGACATGGCGAAAACCTCCTGGAAATCGGGATTGAATGTAATGGTCTCGAGCAGCGAGACGTCGCACGCGCGGCTGGTGGGCAGCACACCCTTTATCCGGCACATCTTGCGCAGGATTGAAAAATCGATGTCGTCCGCAGGCGCTCCGGAAGGAATTTCGGCACCACCAGACAAATTCATGTTCTGAAGCACGGCAGCTCCAAAATCCTTGGCATAGCTGTCGAAATAACAGCGGTTAACACGGCCATGAAGGAGGTTCTGAACTGTAAGGTTCTGCGCATTGACAGGCAGCTCTGACCTCTTCGGCGGAAAGGTCGCGAGCGCGTGCCGACGCTATCCGCAGATCGATTAGAACGTCCTGTGCCGTATCGGTTCCTGCGGTGCCAGTCTGCTCGCGCATGTCGCGGATGGCGTCTATCGTGTCGCTTGGCAGATGGGGTGGTTGCCGTCCTCCCCTAACGGCATCGCAATGTGCCAAGGTGACGTGGTGTAGGCCACAGAACAGAGAGGACGGCGGATGAAGGACATGATCATCGGGGTGGATCTGGCAAAGAATGTTTTCCAGCTGCATGGGGCATCGATGACAGGCGATGTGAAGTATCGCAAGAAACTGTCTCGTGGGCAGTTCTTGCGGTTCATGTCAGAGCAGCCATCGGCGCTTGTTGTTATGGAAGCCTGCGGCAGCGCCCATTACTGGGCGCGCGAGCTGGTCAAGCTGGGCCATGCAGTAAAGTTGATCGCGCCGCAATATGTGCGCCCGTTCGTGAAGCGGCAGAAGAACGACGCGGCCGATGCCGAGGCAATCGCCATCGCGGCCCGCCAGCCTGAAATGCGTTTTGTCGAGCCGAAGACCGCTGATCAGCAAGCGCGGGCGGTTCTGTTTCGCGCGCGGGAGCGTATTGTGCACCAGCGAACGGAACTGGTGAACGCTCTGCGCGCCGTTCTCTACGAATATGGGCAGGTCATTCCGCAGGGGATTGGTCACGTCAAGCGCATTGAGGCGATTGTCGAGAATACTGAAATCGACCTGCCCGAGCTTGTGCGGGAGGAGTGCCACGACCTTCTGGCCCAGATCGGCGAGAAGACGGCCCGGATCGAGGAGAAGACGAAGAAGCTCGCTGACCTGTCGCGGCAGAGCGAAACCGCGCGCCGGCTTCAGACCATGCCGGGTGTGGGGCCGCTGATCGCACTGGCTGTCGAAGCTTTCGCGCCAGCGATGCAGAGCTTCCGATGCGGCCGGGACTTTGCCGCTTGGCTCGGCCTCGTTCCACGACAGTTTTCTTCTGGCGGGAAAGAGAGGCTCGGCCGGGTGTCGAAGGCTGGTCAGGCCGATATCCGCAGGCTCCTGATCATCGGAGCAATGGCCCGCGTGAGTTGGGCGGGTCGCAAACCGCCAGCGCAAGGATCGTGGCTTTCGCGGATGCTCGCGAAGAAGCCGCGCATGCTGGTGACGATCGCGCTGGCGAACAAAATGGCTCGGAAAATATGGGCCATGCTGACGAAGCAGGAAGATTATCGAGACCCGGCTCTGGCTGTGCCGGCGTGAGACCCCGCGGATAACCAGGACTGGCAAGGAGGTGTGAGAAGTCGATGACCTGAATGGGCGCATGATCGAACAGATCTGGACCGGGAAAACCAGACTTTAACTGAGGGCGTAGAGCTCGTTTGGCAGATTTGAACCCGATCCGCAGATCACCATACTGGCCAGCGGCTTTTGAAAGTGCCGTAGATAAAGGCCTGACAGAAGACCGCACTCGATCACACGTCAAAAAGGTCAGAAAACTACTTGCGCAACGGGCGGCAACCACAGAAGTTAAATGGGTTCTTCCTCACTTTGGGTGGTGGCGATTTTGGTCGAGCGGCAGCATGCGTGCCCTGAGCAGCTTCGGGCCAGCTCTGCCATACATTGCACGCTTGGTTGTCTTCAGGCGGTTGATTTGGCCTTCCGCCTGGCCGTTGCTCCATGACAGTTCGATGGCGTTGCAGACGGCATCAAGATCGCGGTGCAGGACGCGTGCGAACCGCTTAATTACGACCAAACCCGAGCTAACGGCATCGTCAATCCAGCTGTCGAGCTTGCCCGGATCGCGGCTGCGAAAGATTCCACGGAAGCGCATGCCAAGGCTGCGCATCAAAGCGAACTCAGGCGAGCCCTGTTTCAAGGCATCGACCTTTCTCGCCTGAGTGATCGTCAGCATGCGTCGCGGCTTCATGCAAAGGGCAGCTGCGACCACCGGCGAGATCACATGACCGGTCTCCCGATCGCGTATCGGGACAGCAGCGCGGCCTGATTGATGCGAGATAATCGGAGCCGGCGAAGCGCTGTCCTTGGCCGATCTCTTCGGACGGCGCCAGCTTGCGAGAAGCCGCTCGAGATTCGCGAAACTGCCCGTGTAGCCGCGCTGTTTGATATCGTGGAACAGATGCCGTCCGCAGCGCTTGCCATCTTCCCAGCACGCGGCGAGAAACGCCTCGAAGTACAGGGGCGATGTCGCTTCAACGCCGCCTTCTGTCGGTCGGGTGGCGCCTCGAAAGTCAGCCATTTCGCGATGCTGCGCCGGCCGTAGCCGGTGCGACGTGCGATCTCCGAATAGGACAGACCTTCCTCATTCAAAGCGTGCACAGTATCGAACACCACCTGCCGTGATTGTCGATGAGCGTGACGCCGGCGGCGGTGCCTTGCGTCAACGTGCGGATCCCGACTCAGATCGATTTGCGCGCTCCCGATTCTTTTATCCGGCAGCAATGCTCGTCCAGTGGCGCGGCCGGAAAGGCTCATCTGCTCCTCGATTGCGACCCGCAGATTCTGCATGAGATGGAACCGATCAGCGACCTGAAGCGCTTGCGGCGCACCCTCGCGAGCAGCTTGTGCGTACAGCCCGCATCGGTCTCGGCTTACGATCTCGACAGAAGGGTGCCGCTCCAGCCATCACGCGGCACTCGCAACGCTCCGGTCGCCAAGGATGTCGACGACCGAACGGCGCTCCAGGTCGACGATCATCGTGCCGTAGCGCCACGATCGCCGCCAGCTCCAATCATCTATGCCAACGACCCGGATCGTGGCGTCGCAATGAGCGAGCGCGGCATCCCGCTTCAGCTGCCGCAGGATCGTGTCGTCGCTGACCGGCATGCCGAGCCGACGCATCAAGCGCTCGCCGGGGCGGCCGCCGGCGCTATGACCGAGCAGACCGACAATCGCGGAGACCCTCCTTGTCCGGCGCGCATAAGGGGACGCAATCGTCGGCAGTCGGTCGGTGAACGTTTGTCGTTCACATGTCTGATGCGCGCACCGCCAGCGGCTCAACCGAAGCTTCACCGTTACGGTCTTGCCCTGGACCGGCAGATCTTGGAGGCTTCGGTTGCACCAGCCATGCCGATTTCGGCTTCGCCGCCCGCAATCAGGGCAAATGCCGAAGTCTGGTCCGGCAGCGGAAACGACCCAACCATCATCATTTGTGAGCGCGACACCCAGAACTTTTGCCCCTGGGCCGGGCGACCATTTCATTTTCGTTCGCATACCCGCCTATAGCGGCATCATGTTTAACGGCGAGTGAACCACACAAATTGAGGAAGACCCTAATTAAATGCCAAGCGACAGTGTACTCGATAACCCTGTTTGTCTAGCGCGAGGTAGATGTCATTGGCGATCGATAGTGCACGCAGCAACGCAGATTCTGATGATATCAGATCGGGCAGGATCCTCTTGTAGGGCCTGAGGAACTCGCCCTCTTTCACCTCGCGCGTCTTTCGGAAGTGTTCCTCCGCCCCGAACAACAGCGGATGACGTGCTGGACGATGAGGTCTTGTTGCGGCCCTTGTGTTGCGAACAGAGCCTTCTTCCGGCGGTCTCCTTTGTCGTGGCTTCGGGACCCACGGCGTTATCTCGATGATGTCGTCAGACATCGCCGGCAGCGTTGGCAGTTCTGCCGGAAGCCCAAGCGATTTGCGGGTCCAGTATCCGGATCCGGGGTAGGGCACTTGATATTGTTTGCAGATGGCGGCCAGCGCCGTGCCGGAGACACCGAACTCGGGGGTGACTTTACTCAGCGGGCTGTCGCAGACCCGTTTATAAAGCTCAAGACGTGTCAGTTGCATAGCGAAAGGTCCGGATCTCGATTGAGACCCGATATGGCAGCACCGACATGTGGCTGGCAATACTCCGCCAGCTAATTCCTTAATGAAACAGCATTAATTGAGTGCGGCGGCATCGGTCCCAAGGTGAGGGATGAATGTCGGCTCTGGGGCCGTGAACAGACCGGCAGCTTTTTCTCTCGAAAAAACGATAGCGGCCGCTCGAATTGGAGCGCATAAAGTGTGGGAATGATCCTTCTCGAACGCTGAAAAGGGCCGCTTATGGCGAGCGACCCAACCGATGCGCCGGCCTGACAATAAGTTCAGGGCCTAACCTATCGCCGCTTCCTGCGGCCCGGCCAGGGCAGATTGCCGTCAAGCTCCCGCAGGCCATGGGTCTCTTCCTCCCATTGTTTACGCTCGATACGCCGGGGCGGGGCATCCTCCTCTTCGTACCACAGTAGCGTCAGCGTCTGATCCCATTGATCGACATGCAGGACGTCTTCGAAGAGACCGCCATCGCGGTCCCAGTCTTCGAACCATTCATCGGCCTCAGTTTCTTCAGGTCGTGACGATTTCTCGCCCGCTCGTGCGCGGGCGCTGTAGGAACCCTCGGGCAGGAGCGATCCGGGCCTGATCCAGCCCTTTGCTTGGCGTAGACTCGCCGAGCGGGCGCTGTAGCGAACCTTGCCACCTTCCGCAACGACGAACGCGCAGAGATTTTTCGAGAAGGTTGCAAAACGCGAGCCGGTCGCAAGAAGCGAGGCGTCGAAGTCATCGGCGAGCGCGCCGACCGCCGCCATCCCCATTTCCGCCATGTCAACCTGCGGCTTGAAGAGCTTGTAAGGCAGGAGTAACTCGGCGGCGAAAATGTCGCAAAAAATCTCGCCTTGGGGCCGCTTGCTGAAACTCCAGCTTGGCTGGCTATGATCGGGGGCGATGTCTAAAACGGCGTGGGCGACCTCGTGGCAGACGGTAAATCTCTGGCGCCTGTCGTTCTGATTACAGTTCACGCAGATCTTGTACCTACCCTTGGGCGTCTTGAACGACCAGCCATCTTCGCCGTCGTTCAAGGCTTCCTTCTTGATCGTGCCGTCGATTGCTGCCGCGTATGTATCGACCGAGACCGGCTGTGCAAGAGGCCCGCATTTGCTGATAAACGCCCGTGCCGAGGAAACTACTGACAACTCATCCATCATCGTCATCCATCATCATCCGCCTGATACGCGCTAGCGAGGTCGCGTAATCCGCGCGCGTGCCGCGATTCACAACGGTAGACAGCATCTGCAACTCATCGGCGCTGATGCTCTGGTCCTTACGGACAAATTCCAGGATATTCGGATCCACGTTTGTCTGGCGCGCGAGATGATGCAGAACGTCGCGATCGCGCTTTGAGGCTGACAGCGCCTGTGCGAGCTTGTCCAAAACGTCTCCGGATGGGGCTTCCTTCACGCCCGTTTCAAGTCTGTGAATGTAGGCGTGATCGACCTCGCTGCGCTGGCCGAGATCCCTCAGGCTCAGCTTCTTTTCCTCCCTCAGGCCTTTCAACCATACGCCCAGTGCTGTGTCCGGCATTCGCCCTCCTTGACAAATTTTAATTAATGCTTAATTGTTGTCTGCGTAGACAACAGGCTCTGATCTTACATGAACAAGACCAGGGCTTTTTTCGGGCCCTCCCTGTTGTCCGGTCGGACACCAAAATGCCACCGGCCAGGGCGAAATGCAAGCACCGCCAGAGGCGGGAAAGGACATGAAACATGCTGGACATTGCCGCGGCGCACATCGTGCGCATCCATATCAACCGCGTGGCGATCGAGTCACCCAACCCGACGACGGGCGAAGCGCTCTATGCGCTTGCCGAAATCCAGAGGCGCGAAAAGCTCTATCGCGAGGTCCCAGGCGACGGAGAAGATGAGCGCATTCAGCGTGATGGGACGCCGATCCATCTGACGCGGGATCAGCATTTTTATAGTCAGAAGGTCTTCGACATTTTCGTCAATGGCGACGAGCACGAGATCGATACCAACAAGATCACATACGCCCGCGTGGTCGATCTCTATCTCGGGCAGGGCGGCCAGCCCTCAAACGAATATCTCGTCAAATACTCCCACGGTCCGGTCGAAAACCAGAGCGGCACGCTCGCACCCGGTCAGAAAGTGAAGGTGAAAGATGGAATGCGCTTTCGGGTTGCCGGAACTGGCGAATCATAACCCCTTCCTCAGGGATCTGGATGAGACAGGATATCTGATCGACTTTGTCAGCGGGTATCTCGTGATCTACGGCCTGCCTTATCTCGATGGCCAAGGCGGGTTGCAGTATGGCGACTGGGTGAGCCCGCTCGATCTGGACGGAACGGTCATCGGCCCGCCCTCCAATCATCAGGCGTGGTGGCGGGGCGTCAGGCCGCACGACCAGCAGGGGCGCGCGCTTCGGCTTGGCGGCGGCGACGGTGCCGTAACCGTGACGCCGGAACTGATCACGACGAGCTCGTTTTCGTACAAACTGATGGATGAGCAAGGCGCGCTGCGTCCGTACCAGTCGTTCGAGGAAAAGGTGCGGACCTACATCGATACGATCACGACGCCGGCGATCAATGCCTATCCGAACGCAACGCCCTTGCGCGCCATCGCCGTCAAGGCCGCTGCCCAGGGTTCGCCGCTGCGCCTTCCCGACACCATGTCCGCGCGCTATCATCTTAATGATCTTTCGGCGCTCTTGCGCGGCAAGAAAGTTGCGATCGTCGGCCTTGGCGGAACAGGCGCCTTCATTCTCGATTCCGTAGCCCGTACCCATCTCGAGCAGATCGCGCTGTTCGATGATGACAAGGTCCACCTCCATACGATCTTCCGATGGCCGGGCTTTATCCCCGGCGCCATCGGCAAGCTGAAGGTCGAGGCCCTGGCCATACATTATGATCAATGGCATGCAGGCATTGTGCCGGTCGCCGAACGCATCACGGCCGACAATGTCATGCGACTTCGCGAATTCGATTTCGTTTTCGTCTCGGTCGATGAGGGGCCCGCGCGCCTGCTTATCGTGGACTGGCTGAGTGCGAATGACATTCCATTCGTCGATTGCGGCATGGGCCTCAACCGCTCAACCGTCGGGCTCAGCGGTTTCGTGCGCATTACGGGCACCGACCGTGAAGCCTTCGACAACAATCGGGGCACGGTGCGTCTGCCGGTCGAGAACGCGAAAGCTGACGAATACCGCAAGCAGGCGCAGATTCCTGAACTCAATGCGCTGAATGCCAACATGGCCGTGATCCGGTTCAAGCAGCATTTCGGGCTGCTGGACCGGGAGAGTGCTGCGACTGCGACAATCTTCGATACCGTGACCTTCGAGATGGACCGGGCGGGGGAACCTAGATGAGATTTCGCTATGAAGCCGTCGAACGCATGCCCAAGCCTTTGATGCCGGGCGTCGTCTATCACAGCGAGGAATTCGAGATCGGAGCCCTGCTGTGCGCCTGCGGCTGCGGTCATCGCGTCTCGCTGCTGGTGCCAGACAGCCACCAGGTCACTGAACAAGATGGAATGGCGACGGTGCGCCCGTCGATTGCCGTCTGCGATGCACCATGCAATTCGCATTACGTCATTACGGCCGGCGAGGTTGAGTGGCTGCGCGCCTTCGATCCGGCCATATCGAAAGCGGTGATGCGCGAACAGATCGCACGTCACGCGCAGCGCGATCCCAAGCGTCTGTCCTTCCTGCAGCGTATGCTGGCTGCCCTGGGCCGTGCCTGGACCTGGCTCACTTCCTTCGGGCCGCCGCGGTAGACCTCGCGGCAGGCCGGTCGATCCCGGCTTGCCTGTTGCGTTCGTGTGGGGAAATCCGAAGTCCCATCAATATTCCACTATTAGGCTTTGCGCCGTCCGATTAGCCGCGTCAGCTTCGAAGGCGCATAGCCGCTCCCTCGAATTTGGACGATGCCGTTCGCGCATGCGCGAACGGCATCGCTCGGTGCGGAGCTGCAAGCTTTAGATCTCTGTATGCTCGGCGAGTTCGAGAGCATCCTCGATATCCACACCTAGATACCTAACCGTGTTTTCGATCTTGGTATGCCCCAGGAGGATCTGGATTGCGCGAAGATTGCCCGTCGCTTTGTAAATCATCGCTGCCTTCGTTCGTCGGAGCGAGTGCGTGCCGTAGTTTTCGCGGCGCAGTCCAACCGCAGTGACCCACTCATCCACCAATCTGGCATATTGGCGAGTGCTGAGATGATCAGCATGATCGACCCTACTAGGAAAGGCGAAATCATCGATGGTGCCGCCTCTTCGTTCGAGCCACGCGAGCAAACTTGCCCTGACGTCCGCCGTGATCTCGAACTGTACAGGACGTCCGGTTTTCTGCTGGGTGACCATAGCGCGTGTTCGGATCTCCTGGCCCGTGACGAGGGTTCCGATCTTAACTTTAACAAGTTCACAGCCTCGTAGCTTGCTGTCGATCGCGAGCTCGAAAAGCGCTCGGTCTCGCATGCGCCCCTCTCTATCAAGGAAGAAACGAATTGCCCAAATTTGCCTCTGCTTGAGAGGCTTTTTTACACCCACCTTCCTGCCAGCGTTCCATGCCGGGCGCCCCAATGCAGCAGGATCATATTGTGCGACACCCATTTGAGTTCTCCTTCGGCCACCATTGGCCGTCCGCAGAACGCGCGAAAGCGAGGAGTGTCGGGGGGCCGGAGCGGACCGGCAGCTTTCGGAGCATCAGACCTAAAATGCCTCGGCCTTCGCCCGTGCGGGTTCGATATCCACGGCCGCCACCACGCCAATACGAGTCCCAATCGGGCCAGGTTCGACAGCCTATGGCTGTGCCCTCCATCTGGTTCGTCTTGCAGAACCATAGGCCGCAGGTCAATGTATTGACATTCAAACTGTTGAGTCGGGGCTGGCATGTTTTCTGGAGGGATTGCGGACAAATTAGGCAATCGATATGAAGCCAAATGGCTCGTTCTGCAGTTGCTGGATGTCATTGGCGGCAAGTCTTCCGCCTTAACCTTTGAGGGGATTGATCCCTCCTTCAAGGGATTTGAGTTTTCATTAGTTCGTAATGGCATCACCGAATGGCATCAAACGAAAATATCCAGTCCAAATGGAAACTGGACTCTCGCTGCACTGAAGAGAGAAGGCATTCTCGAAGCGTTCAAACATCGGTTTTCCTCGACAAGTGACGATCTATGTGTCTTCGTCTCACAACATCCGGCGAGAGATATTGCCGATCTTGTTGGAAAGGCAGAAATTGCCAAGGATGAAGATGAATTCGTCAAATCTTTGGGCAAGGGTGCCAGCGCAAATTTAGATGAACTCAAACTTTCATGGGGTGTTGATGATGAAACCGCTTTCGGTTGGTTAAATCGTTGCCACTTTCGAGTAGAGAGCCAACGCACTATAGAAAGCATTATCGACACGTACTGTGATTTCTATTTTGACAATAAACTACAAACTGGATTTGAGATTCTTCAAGAGTTCTTAATTCAGCGGATAAATCGAGAAATCACGACCGAGAGTGCGAGAGCAGAGATCCAAAAGGAGGGAAAGCTAAAGCTTAAGGACTACGCCCTCGACACGACGCTTGCACAAAGGTTGCAGGCCGAGACTGCTGCATATCTTGACACATACATTCCCTTTGGCGCAGGGCGTGAGGCTCTCGTTCGACCAGAAGCCCAACAACTCGCAGACAGAATCGCCGATCCAAACGGCCCTCCGGTTATCTTGCTCACGGGTGTTGCCGGCGCAGGCAAGTCCGGTGTCATTCGCGAGCTCATTGCAAAGTTGTCATTAGCTTCGACGACTCATCTGGCGTTTCGCGTCGACCACTATTTGGATTGCAAGAGCCCGCAGGCCTTTGGCAAGGCAATCACTGGTCGCGAGGAGAGCCCGGTTGCGACACTGAGGGGCGTCTCGATTGGGCAGAAATCTGTACTCATCGTAGATCAAGTTGATGCAATTAGTGAGATATCTGGACGAAACGGCGCAATCAAGCAAGCAGTACTCAAGCTTGTCGACGATGTAAGGAATTTTGGAAGTGTTGTTATTGTTATTTCGTGCCGTACTTTTGACCTCGAAAATGATGATCGACTGAAGGCTCTTAAAGAAGCTCATGGCGTCGAGCATATTGATGTTCAACTATTGGATTGGGAAAATTCAGTAAAGCCACTCTTATTGTCGAAATCAGTGGCTGTTGCTCAGTTTTCTCCCAACCAGATCGAACTCTTGCGGCTGCCCCTAAATTTGGCGCTTTTCTTCGAAACATACGATCCCTCCGCTCCCACATTCAGCTCACGCAACGAGTTGTTTCGTCTTCTGCTGGAAAAGAAACGCAAGGCCCTTGGAACAGATCGAACCATATCATGGGACGTTCTGGAGCCCCTGTCACGCCTAGCAGAGTGGATGAGTGAACGGCAACGATTAGACGCGCCGGATACGATGTTGTCTAGCTTTGGCGGAGCCCTACACGTTTTACCTTCCGAAGGGCTGCTCGTTCGGTCCCGCGGTAACGTCAATTTCTTTCACGAGAGCTTTTTTGACTACGTCTATGCCCTTACATTTGCGGGCAGGAACATATCCTTGGAAGCGCTACTGCTTCAAACCGAGCAACATCTCTTTCGGCGGACACAAGTCCGCCAGATACTAGAAAATCTGCGGCAGGTGGATGATGCCCGGTATCTCCGTGAACTGCGCTCCGTGGTAGGAAATCCGAAAATCCGTTATCACATTCAGGTCGCCGCAGCACAGTGGCTAGGATCGCTGATCGATCCTACACCGGAAGAACGCGATATCGTCGTCTTGGTTGATACGAAGAGCGGACCAATTCCAGCGTTGGTCAGATATGCTTTCTTCGCATCACCTGGTTGGTTTGACAGGTTACAAGCAGACGGATGGGTGCCGAAACAGCTCCTCGGCGCGAACACGGAGCGGGCCGACACCGTCCTTTGGTGGATGTCTAATATTGCATCTGAGCGACCAGTGGAAGTCGCGGGTCTCCTCGACAAATGGTGGGCAGGCGATCCCGAACGAGCAAAGCGATTACTCAATTGGTTCGGCTTTGTTAAGCGGCAGAAGCCGGACGATACCCTGGTTGACCTCTGTGCTCGCGTTACACGTTCGAATCCTCCCGAAATGTTCGAAGGCCGAGGTCAAAACAATCGAGACTTGTTGCTTCATACGTGGGCGGGCGAGAATCCTCACGGCGCCGAAAAGGTGTTGAAGGCGTATTTTGAAGCTTGGTTCGAGGCTCACCCGGGGCTGCATCCATTTGAAAGAGATGAGTTCCGAGACCTTGATGCACATTCACTTGGAGAGTTGGCGAAGAAGGCGCCGGAAGTCTTCATTGACGGAACGATCGAGACGTTCATTCGATCTGTAGATTCGATCGTGTTGAAGAATTCGAACGGCATCAACGATTACTCATTTATGATGCGTTTTGCTTCTGGGAACCATTTCGGTGCAGATGCCTTCCTGAGCATGTTTCGTGATGCTTTGGCAAAGGTTGCGTTGGGGTCTCCCGATAAGGCGCGCGAGATACTAAAAAGGATCGATCCCGGCAAGCACGAAGTCTGCGCTCATATCTGGCTTGAGACGATCGCCGTCAATGGAAGTGCCCTAAAAGATCTGTTTGTCGAACTTCTCGGTTGCAGGCATATTTTTGACGCCGGTTGGAACGGGGCCGATTGGAAGTCATTTGCATCTGCGGCGCGAGCCGCGCTGCCGCACCTGCAGGCAGACGGAATTGCAAAATTCGATAACTTGATAGCCGGTCACAAGCCTGAGCTTGATTTCGCATCAAAGCTGCTGCAGCGCATCAAAGCTGACGGGGAGGAAGAGCCGTGGCGAACCCGATCGGGAGCTACATACCACCTTAACCGGTCGGGTCATGAGGTTTGGTGCATTCTCGATAGCATCGGAGACGAAGCTCTGTCGCCATTGACGAGGAAGACTCTTGCTCAACTTCGAAGGAAGTTTCGCACGGACAAGCTGCCGGAGCCCGATCATCTTGAAGCTCACTGGGTTCAATCGCCACTAAAGCGCGACAAAGCTGCAAGAATGACCGACGAACATTGGCTTTCAGCAATACTGAAATACGATAACGACGACCACCGCCGCCGAGGCCGCACATTTGTGGAAGGGGGCGCGAGGCAACTTGCCGGCGAACTCCAACACCAAGCCAAGGAACAACCGCAAAGATTCTCAGCTTTCCTGGAAAAGATACCCCCCGGCGCTAATCACGCATACATAAGCCACCTGCTTTGGGGGTTAGCGGAGTCCGAGGGAGCGAGCCTTGAAGCCTTGAAGCGCGCAATTGTAACGGTTCATGAAAGGGAAGAACGGGCGTATGGGAGCGAAATTGCTCGTCTGATCGAGAAGAACCCGGAAGTAGCTGCTGATCCACTGATTTTTGAGATCCTTGTCTGGTATGTAGAAAACGGAGACGCCAACGAGACCGATGCCGTCGACAGGTCAAATACCGAAAGAGAGGTCACAACAGTCGAAGACCTGATTAGTCAAGGGCATCTGCATGTTCGTGGCGTGAATGGCGCTCGTGGGGCGGCGGCAGAAGCGTTGGGAAACATTCTGTGGCGCGTACCCGAAGTTGTCGAACCGGCTTGGTCGATTGCCGAAAGGCGCGCCGCCGTTGAGCCTTTGGTCAGTGTTCGCTGCTGCCTGGTTCGTGCCGCCCTGCCGCTCTACAATTCGGATAAAGCGCGCTGTGCGAGGCTGCTGGAGCGCATCTCGGGGCACCCCGAAATCTTCAACCAACCTGCCCACTTCCAGGCGGCGTGGGTGAAAGCTGCTTTCCTATCCCGGCGGTTTCCGACGTTTGCAAAGGCGGCCTCCGTTCGGATCGCCTACGCCATTGAGAGAGTCATTCGACGAAGATCTGCTTTTGCGGGCAGCCCGGATGAGAGCGATTGGTTGGCTCCACTAGTCACACATCATGGTGTCAGGTTGCTGCCGTACATCCTGCGCTTTGTACCAGAGGCGGGACACCGGCTGCTGTATCGCATGATCGTTCACGGCGATCCTAACACCCGGGCGATCGCCGCATGGCTTGTATTCTGGCAGAGCTTTCAAGCTGAAGTGTTCTGTTCTTTGGCAGATGCGCTTGCCAAGGACGGCGTGGTATATCGCCGCCTGATGGCCGACGTCGCGTCTCACGCCATCGAGGATGCCGAATTCAGATACCGAGCCGAAACAATTTTGCGGCGCAGCTTCAATGACGACGACAAGCAGGTAAGGAGCCAAGCAGGCGATGTTTTCAGAAACGTGAAGCCTGACCAGTTCGACCGATATCGTGAACTTGCGCATGACTTCATTCGTTCACCCGCCTTCGAAGGGGGCTCGTATGGGTTCTTCCATGCACTTGAGCAGGCTGAATGCAAGGTTGACGATATTGTGGTCGCTGCCACTAAGATTCTCATGGATGACATCGGCAAAAATGGCAACGCGGCAGGTCGGAGATCAATGGATTTGCATCAACTGCAAGATATAATAAAAAAGGAATACGCGGTATCCGAAGGTGACCCTCCATTGCGGGCTAAGATCCTAGATCTAATAGATAGCATGCTTAAGATGGAACTTTATGGAGTTGACGCGATAGTTGGTGCGCATGAGCGATGAATCTAGTTCATTGTTCTGTGCAGCTCCGCAGATGCCTTCTTGAGAAGTGCCCGGTGTCTGCCGTCCGGCGCGAAGGATGCGCCGAGCACGTAATCGCTGACGACGCGGAAGGCCTCGGGGCGTAGTACTCACGGTATAGTGCGGCTGCGCGGCGAACCTCGTCATCGGAAGGTTCGCGTCGTCTGTCGCGGCGCTCGGCGATGAGTATCAGCAGCCGCCGACGATCGCTGCCTATTGCTGGGTGGCAAGGTCAAAGCCTATTCGACGTCTGCTTTCGAGAAAAGGCACCTGCGGCCTATATGACCAATAAGGGGCGCGATCCGGCCAAGTCGGCAGCCGGCCCGAAGGGATCAAGTCGCGGCCAGGGGGCTGCCCTGACCGTATTTCTAATCAGAATTGGTCGCGGCTGTCGCTTCTCACGTCGCCGTCCACCTGATGAGGAGCGTAGAGTTAGGCGCGAGCGCTTCGCCGCCAGGGCCGCGCCGGATGCTCCCGGTCAATGGTAACATCGGTGACGGAGATCGAAGTTGAGCCATCTGCCGCGCATTGGGCTGCCCAGCGGCCATCTGGCGATGCTATCCCAGCAGGAATAGCTACGCTTTGCGGCGCGTGAGCTGCGTAGCTGACCCAATACATATTGGTGGCAGCGTGGCCCAACACCTCCGCGGCGAAAGCTGGGGCGGCGGAAGGGATTTCGCCTGTAGTCGAGAACAGAACGCAATCTGCCTCAAGCCGCTCATACTCCGTGAATAACTCTGGATAGTGTGATTCCATCCCGAGTGCGCAGCCGAACCGCACGCCATACACTTCGAATGTCACCGGCAATTTTTCAGGCGAATACATAAAGGAAATTTTGGTATTCGATAGCATGCGCTCATCGTAGCGGGTCACCAGTGTTCCGCAATCAGATATGACGTAGAGGCTATTATGCGGCCGATGAGGAGGTGTGAGCTGATGGACGGACCCAAGCACCGTCCATAGCTTCAATTTCTTCGCCAGCTCGCTGGTGGCCGCCAATTCTGAACGCAAAGTCGCCCAGTCGTACCGTCCCCAGTCTGAGGGGCCGATCTCCTTGGGGCCGCTCTCTGACATAAGCCGCTTGTTGGGCGAGCATGTCGCGCCTTCAGGGAAATGGATTACGCGAGCGCCTGCTCTATGAGCGTCCATCATCAGGGCGCGCAGCTCCGTCCCACTCGCTCGAAGCGCAAACTTGTCGCGAGGATCTTTAAATAGAGAGGTTTGCGCCACAGCAAGCCGTATTGAGTGGATGGCAAGCTTGGCCGATGGCTGGCGGATGTGGTGAAGAGCTGCGGTGTAAGATTCGCCGGTCTTTGCCGCGCGAGCGCGTACACGACGTTTGAGATTTCCGTTTTGGATCATTGTGAGGCCTTCCACGTTCCGGACGTAGTTCCCCAGCAACCCGCCGAAACGATCGGACCAATACAACCGACCCGAGACGTCAGTCCCTTTGCCTCTGTTCAAGACCATGCTGGGGGAGGTCTAGGAGGTTAGGGCAAAGAGATGGATCAGCGGAGATAGCGCCACCAGTTCTGCTTTCGAGATGGCCTGAGCTTCAACTTTCGGCTCGGAGGTTGCGATGTAGGTGCCGCCGGCGCCAGCCGCTATACCGAGGGTGGCTGCGATCGCGATTATGGCGTTCTGGTGCATGGATTCTTCCTCTTAGGCAAGGCTAGGTGCGTAGATTGAACCAGAAGCGCTCTTTGACGCCCTTGTCGTTGGGAATGTCGAAGAACCAGGGATTTGCGCGCCGCGGACGGGGGGAAGTTCGCCAAATCGGCATCCGGCGAGTGGATCGCAGCGATCAACTAACAGAAGAGCCCTCCGAGAGGGCGCCGCCAAGGATGTCGACCATCTCACGATCACCGCCGGGGCGGCGAAGCATCTGGTCTTGCAACTGCCTGAAGGCAGGCGGCAATTCCACAAACGGCGCGCCATTGCGTAAAGCACCGGGCTGGCGTTTACGGCAAGATAATGCCGCCAGTCGTAGATCGTCCGCGGCACCTTGAGGGTGGCTACGTTCAATAACCCGCGTGTTCGCAAAGCATACGGCCCTCGGCCGCAACGACCAATCGGCCTGGATAAATCCGCAGGCTTACGGGCCGGTTCGCAAAAGACGCAAGCGAAAGGCGCTAAACACCGCCTTCCTCAGGCATCGCGACAGATTGGGATACGATGATCCAGCAGGAAGCCGATCCTTGCATTGCAGGGCTACGTCTGGCGGTCAAGGGGCATCAGCTGCGATCTCTGCCAGATCATCGTTGTAAACGGATCGCAGCAGGCACTGGATCTCTGTGTTCGGGTCCTTGTCAATCCCGGCGACCGCGTCGTGGTCGAAGACCCGTGCTATGCCATGGCCAAGAACGTGATGCTCGCCGTCGGAGCAAACATCGTTGCCGTACCCTGTGGCGCTCATGGCATAGACACCACGAAGCTTCCCGAGGCTGGCGACATCGTGGTGGCATATGTGACGCCCAGCCACCAGTTTCCCCTGGGAGGGGTGTTGCCTGCTGCGCATCGCCAAGCATTGATGGAGTGGGCCGCGTCGGCAAATGCTTATGTCATCGAGGATGACTACGACAGCGAGTATCGGTACAACGTTGACCCCATTCCGCCTCGCTATCTGTCTGCGCAAGGCCGCGTCATCTATGTCGGAACGGTCTCAAAGACCCTGCCGCCGACGCTCAGGCTCGGATACGTCGTGCTCCCGCATCCTCTTGTCCTCTTGTCGATGCCTTCATCGATTGCAAGCGGATTGCCGACCGGCACACATCCACGTTCGAGCAAGAGGCTCTCGCCGCGCTGATCGAGACTGGTGGTTACGAGCGGCACGTCCGCAGAATGCGGAGACTTAACGCAGAAAGACGCGCCGTATTTCTTGCGTCAATGACCCGCGATTTTGCCGGCGACATCGACATCGTCGGCACGACCGCGGGACTTCACGTCGTCGTGTGGTTCAACACGATTTGCTCCGGGCAAGAGGCGCGTTTCGCAGATATCGCTCGAAACCAAGACATCGGAATCTATCCCGTCGCACGCCTGTTCTTATCCCCGACTGATGGGCGAGCCAGATATGTCTTTGGCCCTCCAGCCGGGAGCGGGAGCGACAACGGGAAGTTTTTGATCGTCACACAGTTTTCATTGGCGGCTACGTGACGCGTCCGCTGTTTCTGTGACTTCGAGAAGAAACGTTTTCCGGTAGAGCGGCCGATTTTCAGATCAAGCAAGCACCCGTTTCGCGCGATCAACTGCTAGCGGCAGCAAGACCATGTAAGGCCAGATCAAGATGGGCCTCGATATATCTCGGCGTTTCAAGATCGCGACGACCGTCGTGGATCAGCGCTTCGACAATCAACGCCAACGCAGGCGCAAGTATGACACGTGCAAGCGCCGCAGGCCCGTCCCGAAACTCACCCTGACGGACACCTTCATCGATGAGCGCCTGCCCCGTGACGAGGATCGGCTCTATGAGCTCTGCATAGTGGTCATCAATGAGTTGGGGGAAACGCACACCCTCAGAGATAGCGAAGCGCAGCAATTCCCGGGTTCTGCGGTCCTCCATCACCCGTTCGTAGAAAAGCAGGATCAGCGACCTCAGCCGCTCCGCGCAACTTCCGTTCAGTTTCTTGGCGTCGGCTAGAACGTCCTCGAACGGTACTGCAATATGCCGTGCCATGGCAGAAAACAGAACTTCCTTCGTGGGAAAGTAGACATAGACCGTGCCCTTTGTCACTCCTATGCGCGCGGCGATATCTTCTACGCGCGCCGCCGTGTAGCCTTGTTCGATAAATTCCTCAAAGGCAGCATCGAGAATCTGGGCAGGTCGGAGAGCCTTCTGTTCAGCACGCGTCAGCTTTTTCATGTTCACATTCCTAACTAAAAGATCCTGCGGCCTCAACATGTCACCATAATTTCATTGACTTTCTAGTTAGTCAATTATAATCGGCTTTAAAAGCGACTTGAGAGGCGGCTTATGGCACATTCAACAACAGGTATTTTTCTAGGGCTTTCCATCGCATGCCTCATGGCCTGCGCTCCTCAAGAAGACGCTCGACAGAAAAACGCGCGACATGTGGAGACGGTTGCTGTTCAAGCCGTACCGGTGTCGGAAACCACTTCGACGACTGGCGAGATCAGCGCCAGGGTTCAGTCCGATCTTTCATTCCGCGTCAGCGGTCGCATTATCGCACGGCTGGTCGATGTCGGCGATCACGTCGAGGCTGGGCAGGTTCTCGCACGCCTCGATACGAAAGAGCAGACGGCTGACCTCCAGGTGGCACTTGCCAATCTCCAATCTGCGGAGGCGCAGCAGACGCAGGCGCGGCAGGCATTCGACAGGCAGCAGAGCCTTTTCACCACAGGCGTCACCACAAGGGCCGCCCTCGATAACGCGCGCGAAGCTCTTTTAACGACACAGGCCACGGTTCAGTCCGCACAGGCCCAGTTGGATACGGCCCGCGATACGCTTGGCCAGACGGACCTCAAGGCGGATGCCAACGGAATCATTACTGCGAGGAACGCCGAAGTAGGTCAGGTGGCGCAGGCCGCCCAACTTATTTTCACGCTCGCCCATGACGGTCCCCGAGACGCCGTGATCAATGCCAATGAGTCCGCTCTTCTCGGACGCGCACTTGAGGACGTCGCCGAGGTCAGACTCCTGTCGGGCGAAGACAAGTTTCGGGCAAAGGTCCGCGAAGTATCGCCAGCCATCGACACCACGACTGGGACGATCCGGGTGAAGCTCGCTCTCGAAAATGCGCCTGACGTTCCCCTGGGGAGCGCCGTGATAGCCACCGCGCGGTACAAGCCTGAGACCGTCATCGAGTTGCCCTGGTCGGCCATGGCCTCCCATGCGGGGCGGACGGCCGTCTGGCTCGTCGATCCGAAGACGAGCGCCGTTTCCCTCCATCCCGTGGAGGTCACAGCCTATGCCAGTGGACGCTTCTCCGTCGAATCCGGCCTGTCTGCCGGTGACATTGTCGTTTCGAACGGCACCAAATTTCTCAGCGAGGGCGACCTCGTGTCTTATGAAGGAGCCGCCAGATGAAAATCGATTGCCGCCTGATGGCGCTTTTGGCAGCGGCCGCGCTGCTGTCGGCTTGCCAGAAGGAAGAGGATGCAGCATCGCTGGCTCCTCGCCCGGTCCTATCTCAGTTAGCCGAACCGGTCCCGCAGGCGGCATTCACTCTGCCGGGCACTGTCCAGGCCCGCATCGAGACCCAGTTCAGCTTCCGCATTCTGGGCCGTGTCATCGCCCGCAACGTTCAGGTGGGTGACCTCGTCAAGAAGGGCGCCGTCTTGGCGGCGATCGATCCGGTGGCGCTTGAGCTGGCTGTCAAAAGCGCGCAGTCCGATCTTGCCAACAGCCAGGCGCAACTTGCCAACGCCCGCATCACAGAAGACCGGCAGAGAACTCTGCTCGAGAGACAGACCGGCGCCAGGGCTACCTTTGAAACTGCGGAGCAGGAGCGCAAAACCGCAGAAGCGGCGGTCGCCAAGGCGCAGGCGAATCTGGACAAGGCGAACGAACAGCTGAGCTATTCGCGCCTGCTCGCCGAATTCGACGGTGTGGTCACCGCGACCGCCGCCGAGGTGGGCCAAGTCGTCTCGCCGGGGCAGAGTGTTGCTACGGTCGCGCGACCGGAAGAGCGCGACGCGGTGGTCGACGTGCCCGAAGCCGCCGGCGACCAGTTGAAGCCAGGCGCATCCTTCGACGTCGCCTTGCAACTTGATCCCCGCATTCACGCCAGGGGCGTGGTCCGCGAGATCACGCCCGAGGCGGACGACGCGACGCGCACGCGACGCACACGGTTGACGCTGATCGATCCGCCTGAGGCACTCAGGCTCGGCTCGGTCATAACGGCCAGTTCCCTGGGTGAGGTGAAGACTTTAATCCGGCTGCCATCCTCAGCGATCCGGACAGAGGGATCGCAGGCATTCGTCTGGATCGTCAACGACGCGACCGGGGAGGTCACCTCCGGCCCGGTCACGCTTGCTGAACAAGCCGTCGAAGGTGGGCTTGTCACCGTGACCGACGGGATCAAACCCGGTGAGAGGATCGTCACCGCTGGCGTCAACACGCTCGTAAACGGCCAGACCGTTCGCATCGATCAGGAGACCATCAATTGAAACCGTTCAACCTCTCAGACTGGGCGCTCGAGCATCGTTCGCTCGTCTGGTATTTTATGATTGTCTTCATCCTTGCAGGCACGTTTTCCTATTTCAACCTCGGCCGTGAAGAAGACCCTGCCTTTACCATCAAGACGATGATTATCAACGCGCAGTGGCCGGGTGCGTCCGCGGAAGAAATGACCCGTCAGGTGACGGACAGGATCGAGAAGAAACTGGAGGAGCTCGACGCGCTCGACGTCACGCGGAGCGAGACGGTTGCCGGCCAGACCACGGTCTACGTTGAATTGCTTGCGACCACCAAAGCAAGGGACGTGACGGGCAATTGGCTTCGCGTCCGCAACATGATCAACGACATCAAGGGCGAATTTCCCAGCGGCGTCGTCGGTCCGTTCTTCAATGACACCTTCGGCGACGTTTACGGCAACATCTATGCCTTCAGATCCGACGGCCTGACGCAGCGCCAACTTCGCGATCTGGTGGAAGACGCCAGGGCGAAGCTTCTGACGGTTCCGAATGCCGGCAAGATCGACATCATCGGGGCTCAGGATGAAGCCGTCTATCTTGAATTTTCGACCCGCAAGATCGCGGCGCTCGGCATCGACCGCCAATCCGTTATCGAAACGCTTCAAGCTCAGAACGCGGTGGCGCAGTCCGGCTTCGTGGATGCAGGACCGGAGCGGATCGCGTTGCGCGTCGGTGGCCAGTTTACGAACGAAGAGAGCTTGAGGGCCATCAATCTCAGAGTGAACGATCGCTTTTTCCCGCTAACCGACGTCGCGACGATCAAGCGAGGGTATGTCGATCCGCCGTTCTCGCTCTTCCGCTTCAACGGACAACCCGCAATAGGCCTGGCAATTGGCATGACGGCGGGTGCCAATCTAACGAACTTTGGCCACGCTCTGGACGAGGAAATGAAGCGCGTCGTGGCCGATCTCCCGATCGGCGTGAGCGTGGAGCGGGTTTCCGACCAGCCGGCCGTCGTGGAAGAAGCCGTGTCCGGTTTTACGAAAGCTCTGTTTGAGGCAATCGCTATCGTTTTGGCGATCAGCTTCATTAGCCTTGGGTTGCGCGCTGGGCTGGTGGTCGCGATCTCGATCCCGCTTGTCCTGGCGATCACGTTCGTCGTTATGGAATATACGGGCATCTCGCTGCAGCGCATTTCGCTCGGAGCCTTGATCATCGCATTGGGGCTCCTCGTCGACGACGCCATGATCGCCGTTGAGATGATGGTGGCGCGCCTGGAGTCGGGCGACGATCTGCGAAAAGCGGCCACCTATGTCTACACGTCGACTGCCTTTCCGATGCTGACAGGCACGCTTGTCACTGTCGCCGGGTTTATTCCGATCGGCCTTAACAACAGCGCGGCGGGCGAATTCACCTTCACCCTGTTCGTCGTCATTGCGGTTTCGCTCGTGGTGTCCTGGGTTGTGGCCGTCCTCTTCACGCCGTTGCTGGGCGTGGTGATCCTGCCCAAGACAATGAAGTCCCACCATGAGCGAAAGGGACGTACTGCGCGGGGATTTGCCTGGCTCTTGCGAGTTGCCATGCGCTGGCGCTGGGTTACGATCACCGCCACCATTGCTGTTTTCGGCCTCTCGCTCGCCGGTCTTGGCCTTGTGCAGCAGCAGTTCTTCCCAGCATCCGACCGCGTCGAATTGATCGTCGACTGGAGCATGCCCCAAAACACCACGATAGCGGAAACGAACCGCCAGATGACGCAGTTCGAACAGGAGAAACTCGTCGGCAACCCCGACATCGACCACTGGACCACGCATGTCGGGGAAGGCGCGCCGCGGTTCATTCTGTCTTATGACGTCCAGACCCCGGCTGTCTGGTTCGGGCAGATCGTCATCGTCGCCAAGGACCTGGAAGCTCGGGACAGGCTGCGCGCAGACTTGCAGGTCCATGTCGCGAAGACCTTTCCCGGTACCGACGCTTTCGTGAAACTCCTGGATATCGGCCCGCCGGTGGGCAAGCCCGTTCAGTACCGCGTCAGCGGTCCGGACATCCAGACAGTACGTGAGCTGTCGCATCGCCTGGGGTCCATCGTCAATCGGCATCCTCTCATCGCCAACATGACCTATGACTGGAACGAGCCCTCGCGCGTCGTGAAGGTGGATGTGCTCCAGGACAAGGCTCGCCAGCTTGGCGTCACCTCAGAGGATATCGCCAACGTGCTCAACAGCGTCGTCGCGGGGTCCTCGGCAACGCAAATTCGCGACAGCATCTACCTCATCGATGTGATCGGTAGGGCGCAAGACACTGAGCGAGGCTCGATCGACACGCTCAGAAACCTCCAACTTCCGGGATCGAACGGCAAGTCCGTCCCGCTTTCGGCAGTCGCCAAGTTCCGCTACGAGCTCGAACAGCCCATGATCGCGAAAAGGGATCGCATCCCCACCGTCACAGTCGAGGCCGCGGTCACCGGGTCTATACAGCCCGCCACTATCGTGGAACAGCTCAAGCCAGAGGTCGAAAAGTTCACGAAAACTCTTCCTGCGGGATACAAGGTCGAGGTCGGGGGCTCGGTGGAATCGAGCGCCGATGCGCAAGGGCCGATCGCCGCAGTCGCCCCGCTCATGCTGTTCGCCATGGCGACGATCCTGATGGTCCAGCTCCAGAGCTTCAGCCGCCTGTTCCTAGTCTTCGCAGTCGCTCCCCTTGCTCTTATCGGCGTCGTGGCGGCACTTCTTCTCAGCAACGCTCCGATGGGCTTCGTCGCGATCCTCGGCGTGCTCGCACTGATCGGCATCCTGATCCGCAATTCGGTCATCCTCGTGGTCCAGATCGAGCATCTGCGCAGCGAGGGCGTGCCGCCGTGGCGAGCGGTGGTCGAGGCGACGGAACACCGCATGCGCCCGATCTTGCTGACCGCCGCGGCCGCGACGCTCGCCCTTATCCCCATCTCCCGGGAAGTCTTCTGGGGACCAATGGCTTATGCCATGATGGGCGGGATCGTCGTCGGAACGGTGCTGACGCTTCTCTTCCTTCCGGCGCTTTATGTGGCCTGGTTCCGGATACCGCGCGAAGAACCGAATATCTCCCCGGAAGCTGCACAAGCTTGATCCAGGAAGGGCGCTTGCGAGCGCCCTTCTTTCTCCAGATTTAAGGCGCGTCGATGCACTTCTTCCTCTCGATCTACTCGTGCAGGTCACGGCTTAGCCTTGCCGTTGTTGCCGTCATGATCTGCCTGACCGGATGCGCTTCTCGGCCACCAGCCGAGGTGCTTCAACCCACGGCGATCAGGCAGGTCGAAAGCGAGAAGGTCACCCTGCTTTCTGTCACCAACCGCAACAAGGTAAAGGAAGACGGCGGTTTTGGAAGCCAATGGGCCGGCGACCTGACCTACGAGCGATACGCCTTTTCTATTCCCGGCGATCGTACGGGAAGCGCCATCATCTATCCCTCGAGAACGCCGGATCCGCGCCGCCAGTTCGTCGTGACCGGACGCGATCAACTGACGCGCAAAGCCTGGATAGACGATGCGACCCGTTCGGCAAACTTCGACGGGACCGTGGCGGTCTTCGTCCACGGCTATAACACCAGGTATCAGGAGGCGCTGTTCAGGGCTGCGCAGATGGCAGCCGACGCCGACACCCTTAGTCCGCCGATTCTGTTTTCCTGGCCATCTGCGGCAAGCGTGACCGGGTATGTCACTGACCGAGACGCAGCGCTCTATACCAGAAGCGAGTTCGAAAGCGTCTTGAAGGCGCTGGCCGAAAATCCGAAGATCAAGCGCGTCGTCCTGTTCGGGCATAGCATGGGCGGCTTCTTGTCCATGGAGGCGGCAAGGCAGCTGAAGCTGCAAGGGCGTGACGATGTCGTCGGCAAGTTGCAGATTATTCTCGCTGCGCCGGACATTGACGTCGACGTGTTCAGGTCCCAGTTGCGTGACATTGGCCTGCTGCAAAACCCGATCACATTGCTCGTGTCAAAAGCCGACCGAGCTCTGGCGGTGTCCAGTTTCCTTGGCGGCGAACGCCCACGCATCGGCCGCCTTGATATCGATGATCCCCTGGTTCGGAGTGAAATAGCGGCCGCACATGTCAGCGTCATCGACATATCGTCCCTCAGTTCATCCGACGGTCTTGGTCACGATCGCTATGCCGCGCTTGCCCGGTTTGGTGGCGAGCTTGTCAAGGCGGAAGCGCGTGCGCGAACCAGCGGAAATGTTGGCGTGTTCGTCTTCGATGCGGCAGGCGCGGCTGTCGCAAGTCCGTTCAGGCTGGCCGGGCAAATTGCCCGGCATTGACTCTCGGGAAGGCTCCTATGCGAAAGTGGTAGCAGTCAGGTGCTTACATCGGAATGAAGACCAACAGATGCGATCGGACAGGCGATGAAGCGTTACCGCTGTCGCAAAGATGCCGCCAATTCCGGCGGAATTGGCGGCGAGCGGGCGCCGTTCGACGCGCAGATTATTCGCCGTTGGACCTTAGGAAGGCGACCGTCGCTGAGATCAACTTGTCCACGGTCTTGGCACTCTGTTCAACGCCGAAACCATGATCAACGGGTTCAGCCCACAGTTCCTCCGGACCGTCGTGATAAGATAGCAGCGACTTGGCGAGAACCGGTTGGGGAAAGACGATGCTGTCGCGCGTGCCGACCGCCAGGAACAGCGGCCCCTTGTAGCGCGAGATTTCGCCGGCAGTCTGCACTGCGTATAGGCTCTCGAAGAAGCGGCCTTTCAAGGGAATTTCCTTGCCATCGCCGACGCGCGTGGCCGGATAGACTTTATCGCCCGCTGTCACAGCTTCCGCCATCTGCTTCTCGCCAAATATGGAGATGAACGCGGCCGGAAGATTGATGCCGGGGTTCCAGAGCACGACAGACTTTAAAGGCGTTTTCGTCCGGCCGGCGACCGCGGTTGTGACCGCACCGCCCAGGCTCATTCCCATCAGCGAAATCCGCTTGCCGTCGACACTTTCATTCGTCGACAGGAAGTCGAGCGCCGCTTGTGCGTCCGTTACCTCGGTTTCGACGGTCATGTCTTCAAACTTGCCGTCACTCTCACCGCTGCCGCGAAAATCGATCCGAAGCGAAGCGATACCGTTCTTTGCGAGCACCGGCGCAGCACGCCCAAACAGGCCTTCCTTAACCGCCTCCGAGCTCCATTCATTGCGGCTGCCGGTGAAACCGTGAAGCATCAGGACGACGGGCGGATTGGCGACATCATCCGGCGTCACCATCGTACCTACGATACTCTGGCCTTCGACTTGAAGCTTGACGATGGTTTCCTTGGCATCCGCCGAAACTAGGAAAGTCGTCATCAGCATCCCCCAGTGACGCGGCGACGGTTTTGTGTAGCTGTTTCATAGCTGCTCTTTCTTTGTTGTTTGAATTACGCTCGGCCGGTCAAATTTGATGGGGTGGCCGTACCGGACTGGCCCAGGCGTTGATGTCTTTTCACTGCCGCGGATGGGTGATTTAAGCGAAGCTCGCCGGTCATGAATTGAGCTCGACCAAGGCCGAAGGACCAATCCGAGTCACCATTTTCCACGATACTGACCACAACATCCGCAGGGTCGATTGCACAGGCATCCGAAAGACCAGCGGCAACAAGACGATAGAAGGCCTGTTTGTCGTCAGCGGACCGCGCCCGCGAGATCACCTCGATGATGATCAGTCTGTCACTGCGAGAAAGACCAAGCCCGGTATCCTCCGCGCGCACATGCGATTTCTCGTGTTCGATCAGGATCTGATAGCGATCTGCTGGCGGTACATGGAAGGCTCGGACCACCGCCTCATGGATGCAGTCGAGGATCTTGTCGTGCTCTTCGGGCGATCGGCCCTTCAGAAGGTTGATTTTTATCAGCGGCATGGCCGTCCTCGGAAACAGGAAAGAGGGGCGGGGAACGCGCACGCGGCGTCCCCCGTGAACGTTCAGTTTGCCTTCACCGGCAGGCCGGTTGCGGCAGGCTCGGGCTCCTGAGCCAAGGCGCGAGGGAAGCAGAGCACATTTACGGCCGCGCTCATGATCGCGATCGCAATGGGATAGGCGAGGCCCGCATAGATGTTGCCAGTGTAGGCAACCAGCGACAGGCTGATGAGGGGAACAAAGCCGCCAAACACGCCTGTGCCGAGGTGATAGGGCAGCGAGAGCGAGGTGTAGCGCAATTTCGCCGGGAAGAGCTCGACGAGGAAAGCTGCCATCGGCCCGTAGACCAGCCCGACGAAGACGAGTTGGGCGACGATCAGCGCTGTGACCAGAACAAAATTCTGGGCTGCGACGGCGGCGGCGATGCCCTGATAGATCGGAATATAGAACGCGGCCGCCAGAAGGAAGCCGGTGACGATCAACTTGCGGCGGCCGATCCGGTCGGACAAGGCGCCGAAGAAAACGATGAGCGGCGTTCCGATCACCAAAGCAGCCGCAAGGCAAAGGTTCGCTGTCAGGAAGTCCAGCTTCAGGACGCTCTGCAGGAAATAGAGGGCGTAGAACTGCCCTGTATACCACACGCAACCCAGGCCGGCGGTCGCCCCGAAAAGCGCGAAGGCTGCATAGCGTGCACCTTGACCGGTGGCGAAACTCTCGCGGATCGGGCTCTTCGCAGTCTTTCCACCTTTGCGAAGCTCCTCGAACACCGGGGATTCGCTAAGCTTGAGGCGCAAATAAAGCGACAGCACAATCAAAACCGACGATAGCAGGAAGGGAATTCTCCAGCCCCATTGCTTGAAGAGCTCTTCGCCAAGCGACAGCCGGCACGTCAGTACCACGACAATCGCCAGGAAAAAGCCGACGGTTGCCGTTGTCTGGATAAAGCTCGTGAAGAAACCGCGCCGGTTCGCCGGTGCATGTTCTGCAACGTAAACGGCGGCGCCACCATATTCACCGCCGATCGCCAGTCCCTGGATCAGCCGAAGGACTACGAGCGCGATCGGCGCGAAATACCCCGCGGTCTCAAAGGTCGGCAAGATGCCGACGAGCGCGGTCGCAACTCCCATCAGTACAAGCGTCATCAAAAAGGTGCTCTTGCGTCCGACGCGATCGCCGATACTGCCGAACAGCAGGGCTCCCAATGGGCGCACGACGAAGCCTGTGGCAAAGGTTGCGACGCTGATCAGAACGGCTGCCGTCGGTTCATTGGCAGGGTAGAAGAGCGTTGAGAAAAAGATTGCCAGACTTCCGTAGAGATAGAAGTCATACCATTCGATGACCGTGCCGGCGCTTGATGCGAGAACGACGGTCCAGATGCCTGGTTTGCGGACGGAATCGTCCCTTCCCTGTAGCTGTTGCATGCTGCAGTCCCCTTTTATGTTTTGAAAGCAGTCGGCCGGGCCGTGGTAAATCAGCTTGCGATGCGCTGATCGAATGCGTAGACGCCAAGTCTTTCGCTTGCCTCGCGCACCGTTCGGCGGACGATGTCCTTCGCCGACGGCAGATCGTTGATGAGGCCCACCGCCTCACCGACAGTCACGTTGGCCGTGTCATAGTCGCCAGAGGCCCATGCCGCCTCGACCTTCGTCAATTCTTCGGAATGCAGCGTACGCAGCTCGTCTTCGCGGCCGTGCCACTTGTCGATGAAGCCGTTTTTGAGCAGCCGGCCGGTATAGCCAGCGGGCCAGGCCTTCTGACGGACGATATCGTATACGGAAGTCCGGATCGTCTCGTCGCCAGAGGCAGCGACAACCTTGTCCTTGGCTGCCTGATGGATGAGCGACTCGCGCGTAGCCCAGAACCTGGTTCCCATCAGGACCCCGTCCGCTCCGAGCATCAGCGAAGCGGCCAAGCCCCTGCCGTCGGCAATGCCGCCAGCGGCCACGACAATGACGGACGGCGAAATCTTTGCCACCAGATCGACGACAGCGGGGACGAAGGGCATGGTCGAGCGCGCGACCAGGCCATGGCCACCGGCCTCGGTCCCCTGAACGATAAGCACGTCGGCGCCAACGTCGATTGCACGCCGGGCATGTTCGAGCGTGTGGATCATGCAAATCAGCGGGACACCCGCCTGCTTGACCCGTGCCGCGAGCTTGGCCGGATCTGAAAAGGACAGCATCATCGCCGACGGACGCTCTGCGAGCGCACGATCAAACAGATCAAGGTCGGGCTCAACCGCCCAGGTGATGAACCCGCAGCCAACGCGTTCATTGGTGATCAGCGATGACTCCGCCTCGTACCACGGGCGATCAGCATATCCGCCACCCAAAAGACCCAAACCGCCGGCATCGGCGACGGCCGACGCAAGCGCGCCCCCCGCTGCTGGGGTCATCGGTGCCAGGATGATCGGGTGCTCAATATTAAAAAACTCTGTCAGACGCGTTCGTATCGTCATCGTACTTCTCCCAGTTAGCGGAATGTCCCGTTATTTTTCTTTGACGCTATTGTGACGCTTGACGAATGACAAACGATTAGATCAGATGTTTTCCATCAGAAAAGGAGATGGCTGATGAACAGCGTCGATCTCAAGTTTTTCCAGGCGGTGGTGAGAGCAAACAGCATTGGAGGGGCGGCCGGTGTGCTGCACACCGTCCAATCCAACGTCACCGCACGAATAAAATCGCTTGAAGAAGAAATCGGCGCGCCGCTTTTCCATCGCTCCAGGCGAGGTGTTACACTGACAGCCACCGGCATTCAGCTCGTTCCTTATGCCGAGCGCGTCGGAGAGCTTCTAGACGAAGCCAAGCGTGTCGTCACGGACCACGGTACGCCGAGCGGTCTACTCAGGATCGGCTCGATGGAGACCACTGCAGCGCTTCGCCTTCCGCCAATCCTGATCCGCTATGCTGAAGAATATCCAGAGGTCGACGTCCTGGTGGAGGCTTCACCGACGGAACAGCTGGTCAGCGAGGTCGTCGCTCGCAAACTGGACGGCGCGTTCGTCTCCGGCCCCATCGCTCATCCCGAACTGCAGAGCCTTTCGATTATCGAAGAGGAGCTCGTTGTCATCTCTTCGCCGCGGGTTCACGAGCTTACGGATCTGAAGGCATTGGCCGCATCGCCGGCCCTAAAGGTCCTCGCCTTTCGATCGGGCTGTTCCTATCGCCGCCGCATGGACACGTTCCTGGCGGCGTGTGGGGTAACAAATGTCCGCTGGATGGAACTTGGAACAATGGACGGGATCATCGGCTGCGTCGCCGCCGGGGTAGGGGTGGCCATGTTACCTCGGGGGGTTGTTCAGGCCGCGGCAGCCGACGGACGGGTCATCACACACCAGCTTCCCGACAATCTGCGGTCGGCGCCGACTGTTTTCGTGACGCGGAGCGACGAGTATCTTTCTGCGGCACTTCAGACTTTCATGGCGGTGGCCTCTGAGGTGCATTCACGGCCTCAGCCGACAAGGCCCGAGCCAGTAAGACAACTGCAGCAGGCCTAAGAACAGCGTCGCAAAACGGGCAGGCGCGATCATCCGGGGAGCCTGACCGTAGATCTGGCGGCTTTGTTGCAAGCATGATCAATCGAGGGATGAGGCGGAAGTTCATAGCGGCTACATTTCCTTCGAATGGCTACTCGCAAACACGCCTTTCAAGGAAGCTGACTTTTACATCTGCGGTCCTCGTCCATTCATGCGCTTCTTTGTTTCGGGGTTGGCGCAAGCGGGCGTTCCCACTGATCGCATCCATTATGAAGTTTTTGGTCCAACAGACGAAGTGTTGGCGGCTTGAGGAGAAGACGGTGTCGGACAAGCTAGGAATCACGGTCCCGATCATTCAGGCCCCAATGGCGGGTGTTTCGACTCCCGCCTTGGCGGCGGAGGTTTCGAACGCTGGAGGGCTCGGCTCGATCGGCGTTGGAGCAACCGATGCGGCAGGCGCAAGAGCGATGATCGAGGAATTGCGCTCGCGGACCGATCGGCCCTTCAATGTCAATTTATTCGTGCATGGCACGCCGACCACCGATCCGGTGCGCGAGGCGGCGTGGCTCGAGTGGCTGGGACCGCTGTTCGCAGAGTTCGGCGCAGAGCCTCCGAAGGCTCTGCGCACGATCTACAAGAGCTTCGCCGACGATGCCGAGATGCTGTCGATGTTGCTTGAAACGAGGCCGCCCGTCATCAGCTTCCATTTCGGACTGCCACCGGATGAGGCTATTCGGGCCTTTAAAGCGAACGGCACGACACTGCTTGCGACCGCCACCAGTCCCGAAGAGGCACGAATGGTCGAACAGGCCGGTATTGATGCGATAGTTGCGCAAGGCATTGAGGCCGGCGGTCATCGCGGCGTTTTCGATCCGTCGTTGCCCGATGACGGCTTGGGCACTTTCGCACTTGTGAGGCTCCTGGTTCGGGAAGGCACGCTCCCCGTGATCGCCGCCGGCGGCATCATGGACGGAGCAGGAATTGCGGCGGCGCTCGGGCTTGGTGCAATCGCAGCCCAGCTCGGTACGGCGTTTGTCGCGTGTCCCGAGTCGAGTGCTGACGAGGCATATCGAAAGGCGCTGACCGGGCCGGGCGCCTATCACACACGACTGACGCGGCTGATCTCCGGAAGGCCGGCACGCGCACTCGCAAACCGCTTCACGGCGCTGCAGGAAACGTTTGACCTGCTACCGCCTGATTATTCGATCGCCTACGATGCTGGAAAGGCGCTGCACGCCGCTGCAAAAGCAAGGAACGAGCACGGATTTGGAGCACAATGGGCGGGCCAGGGTGCTCCGCTTGCGCGCGCCATGCCCGCGGCCAAACTCATTTCGACATTGGTTAAGGAGCTTGAGATCAGCACTGCTGCTCTTAAGATCGAGGTTCAATAATCAATTCGAGATCAGTAAGTGTGACTGTCGTCGACGGTGACCCGCGGCAGCCGAGTGCCCCATCTATGGAATGCCTGCGTTTTTGGGAGAACTTGGACGGTCACACGATCTTCGCATGATCGCTGAGGGTACACCCGCCGCGGGTCAATAGCCTATCAGTCGATCGTGGAAGTTTAGGGCACCCGGGGGCTGGCGCGGAGCTGTTCACAGTCCGCTGAACCAGTTGTAGCCCTGGTCTTCCCAGTAGCCGCCCGGATAGTCATTGGCGACGAACACCTCCAGGATATGCTTGGGGTTCTTGAAGCCGAGCTTGGTCGGCACCCTGAGCTTCATGGGCGAGCCATATTTCAGCGGCAAGGGATCCTTCCCGAAATCGAGCGCCAGGATGGTTTGCGGATGCAGTGCTGTCGGCATATCGATGCTGGAATAGTAGCGATCCGCGCATTTGAAGCCGACATATTTGGCTGTCATGTCCGCGCCAACATGCTGGAGGAAGACGCTCAGGGGAACGCCCCTCCACTCACCGATCGCGCTCCAGCCCTCGATACAGATATGCTGCGTGATCTGGGAGACCTGCGGCATGCGGCGCAGATCATCAAGGCTCCAGGATGCCTTGTTGTCGACGAGGCCGGAGACTTGCAGCCTGTAATCCAGGAGGTCAACTTCTGGCGCGCTGTCTTCGGGATAGAAGGCATTGAATGGAAACGGGTCCGTGATGTCTTCTGGCCGGTAGGTTGGCGCGAGCCGATTGCCGTCGAACAGGAGCGCCTGCACCCGGTCGTTCCAACGGGACATCACCCAAAGCACCTTGTCGATAGCTGTGTCGTCCTGGAGATTGCAACCTGACAGCATGGTCACTGCACCCAAAGATAGGCCCTGGCGAAAGAACAGGCGTCGGCTGATATTCTCCAGTTGAGGACGATGGTCACCGAGCGCAACTCCGCTCTTTTGTCGTTTGCTCCCCAACAGAGTGGCGGGTGGCACTCTTTCCAGCTCAGGCTGCTCCGCCATCACTCTTTTCCTTCCTTCTCTTCAAATGTCCCGCTCCAAAACCCATGGACAGCAGTGTTCTCGGAACAAGGGCAACCATGACGATGTGGACGACGAAAAAGCCCAACAGAGCCGCCATACCTGCAAAATGCACGATACGGGCGAAGTCGAATCCGCCGAAAAGCGCCGTCAACAAGCCAAACTGGATGGGCTTCCAGAGGACCATGCCAGACACAACCATCAACACGCCGAGAAGAAGCACCCCAAGGTACATGGCCTTCTGGATAGCGTTGTAGCTGTAGGCTTCATGCCGGAGCCTGAAGGCCAGTGCCAGTCGAAGATCGCGTAGGAGATCGCCCAGACGTAATGTCAGCATGCGTTTACGCAAATAATTGCTTGCCGTGCCGAAGGCGAGATAGACAAGGCCGTTGCCGACAAAGAGCCACATCACTGCGAAATGCCAGACGGTGGATCCGCCAAGCCAGCCGCCAAGCGTCATTTCCTCCGGGAAGCGGAAGGGCAGGATGGGATGGGCATTGTAAATGCCCATTCCGCTCATCACCATACACACCATCGCAAAGACGTTGATCCAGTGCGTGAGGCGAACCACAATTGGATGGCCTGCCGACCGCAATTCCTTCCGTTCTTGTCGCATCCTGCGCCTCACATCGGTGGCGCTATGCCGCTAGCGCCGACGCTGATGGACATCGCCGTCAGCGAGCCGTCCTCGGCCTTCGTGGCGAGCAGAACAAGCTTCGCGCCGGTTGCCAAGAGCGAACGGTCGCCCGGCTCGAGGCTGACGATCGGAACATCGGCAGGCACGAAGACCTTCTTCTCGCCGTTCTTATACTTGACCGTCAGCGTGCGGCCGTCCGTGCCGAGAATGCTGCCGACCGCGCCATTGGTCATGGAACTGTCCTTGGCGCCGTCCCATGGCCTGGAGCCCTCGCCGACGCCACGCATGGAGGCGGGAAAGATGTGCACCTCGAGAGCCTTCAGCGTTCCATCCGGCTGAGGGGCGGCAGCCGTGCCGATGTAGCTGTCAGGCTTGATCGCGCTCAGATCGGTGAGGGCGACCGATATGACCATGGTTCCGCCCGAAAGCTTTACGGCAATGTCCTTGCCGTCTCGCGCCTTGATGTGGATCGCATCCTCGGTCACTTCGGTGATGGCGCCGCGAACGCGTACCGGATCGGCCGCACTGGCAGCGCCGGCCAGGAAGGTGAGCAGTGTAAGTGCCTGCGCTGCCGAGCGGAACGTCGATTTCATGGATTGGTGCATTGTTTTAAAGCCTCACTAAAAGGTGAAAGAGATGAGGTAAAACTAGACTGGCGGCCCGCTCTCTGCGGTGACGCCAGAATGACAATTTCGTCATTCATCATTCACTGAATTGCCCCGGGTGAATTGCTAGAACACAATGACTTGAGACAGACGGGGCATGGGGCGGGAAAAACATGGCAATCCTGATCATCGAGGATGATCCCAAAACCGGTGACTATCTCCGCAAGGGGCTGAGGGAGAGCGGCTATGCCGTGGATCTGGCGCGTACCGGCACCGACGGCGTGCATCTGGCGATGCAGCAGACCTATGACTTGATCATTCTCGACGTCATGCTTCCGGCCATCGACGGCTGGGAGATCATCCGCCGCATTCGCGAACAGCACGATCTGCCCGTCATCTTCCTGTCTGCGCGTGACGATGTGAACGATCGCATTCGTGGCTTACGGCTCGGAGCCGATGATTATCTGGTGAAGCCCTTCTCCTTCGTCGAACTGGAACTGCGCGTCCGTACGATCCTGCGTCGGGGCCTCACGCGCGAAAGCGATGTCTTTGAGATAGCGGACCTGCGGCTGGATGTGCTGCGGCGCAAAGTGACGAGAGACGGGGTCGAGATTGCGCTCACTAACAAGGAATTCATGCTTCTCCATCTGCTGATGAAGCGGCAGGGCGAGGTCTTGTCACGCACGCAGATCGCTTCTGAAGTCTGGGACATGAATTTCGACAGCGATACGAATGTCGTGGACGTCGCAGTCAAGCGGCTAAGAGCCAAGGTTGATGCGCCTTTCGGACGAAAACTGATTTCCACGATCCGAAGTGTCGGATACAGCCTGAGCCTCGACGCATGATCCGCAACAGTCAAAGGTCATCCTCGCTCATCTTGCGGCTTATGGCCTCCCAGGTCCTCGTCCTTTGCGTTCTGACGGGTGCGCTTGGCATCTATTTCTATCACTCGGTGCGCTCCTCACAGGAACAGCGCATCGAGACGATCGTCTCTGGCCGGGCCAGCTATTACGCTCGGCTTGTCAGCGAGATGTATCCTATCGACGAACTGAAGCAGCGGCCGTTGCTTATTGCCAAGATGCTGGGCGCCGAGCGCGACGTCCTTGCATTCCGCCATCCCTCGGGTGAGGTCGTGATCGAGGTCAATCCAGACGGGATCCCTCTTCCCCCGCCGTCCACCGCCGCTGCGTCATCCATTACCAGAACAGTCACCAGCGACGGTATCGAGGTCTACTGGTCCTCAGTCCAGGCCAAGGCAATGGAGACCAACCAGCCGATCGAGGTTCTGGCCGGTCACCCGATGACCGACGAACGGGCCATGCTGGCGACATTTCGCGACCGTTTCCTGATGGCGACCATTGCTGGTGTCATCGTTGCCGCCGCGATCGCCTATGCGCTTTTGCGGCGTGGCTTGCTGCCGGTTCGGGATATGGCCACCAAAGCTGCCGAGGTTCATCCCGGGCAACTGCATGTGCGGCTGGATGTCATCCACGCTCCAACGGAGCTGCGTGCGTTGGCCGGTGCCTTCAACGCGATGCTGGACCGTCTTACCGATGGTTACCAGCGTCTGTCCCAGTTTTCGGCTGATCTCGCGCATGAAATCCGCACGCCTCTTGGTGTTTTGATCGGCCAGACCCAGGTCACGCTTGCCCAGCCAAGGTCTGTAGATGAATATAAATCCGTGCTGGAATCGAACCTCGAGGAGTTTGAGCATCTCAACCGCTTGAGCGAGAATATGCTGTTCCTTGCAAGGGCGGACGAGGGACGACAGGTAGTCGATAAGGACACGGTCGACATGGATCGTGAACTTCACAAGATTGCCGATTATTTCGAAGGTCTGGCACTTGAGCGCGATATGCGTTTCAGTATTGAGGCTGCGGGCGCTGCAAATGTCAGTGCTGACCTTTTTCGTCGGGCCGTGGGCAATCTTGTCGTCAATGCCATTCGTCATGGTCGGGAAGGTACAACGGTCCGGCTGCGGTCGGCCTGTGTTGGTGAAAATGCGATCGTCGAGGTCGAGAACGAGGGAGTGAGCCTTTCGCCGGAACAGTTGGACCGGTTGTTCGACCGCTTTTACCGGGCAGACGCGGCGCGCAGCGGCAGCTCGTCTTCGCACGGACTGGGATTGGCGATCGTCGATGCCATCATGCGACTGCATGCGGGCGCTGCGGATGTCTCATGCCCAGAGGAGGGGATGATCCGCTTTCGCCTCTCATTCCCGATGTAAGTTGCCAATCCCCAACTGGGAAGCCGCCGGAAACAAAGGAAAGCACAGGATGTATTTCGGCGGACAGTATGCCCCCCCGTCTATGGTGCCTTTCACCTTCCGCTTTTGTCGGCGCGTTCGGCTCGAAGACAACGTGTCGGCGTATCGGCACAAGAGGGAGCTGGTTCGTTCGTTGGTCAGGACCCATAGGCATTTCGGCGCCTTGAGCATGATGACGATGGCGAGAGCGCCAAGCATGAAAAGATAGGACAACCGAGATCGGCCATGGTTTCGCGCAGAGGGAAGAAGATGAGCGTACCGATGATGGGACCTTCGATAGTGCCGATGCCGTCGATCCCGGCGATTGTCGTTCCTCGCTCCATAAATATGCTTACGCCTCAGATGGCGATAAATTTAGCCTGTAAAGTGCGAGACTCGGTGCGATCATGCCCTCGCAACCAACACGCATAGGAAACTCGTGTAAGTCGGTTAGCAGCGGCGAAATCAGAACGGAAGACGGAAGACAGCGTCTCGATCGAATCAAAGACTTACAGGCGTCGGTGCAAATCGCAACTGCTTGCCCGGCAACCAGTTGCCTCGCTCTGACCATCAGCAGGCCGTAGCACAGGAGCGGTATGTTGAACGTCCGAAAGGCTGCCGGCGCTTTGACAGTGGAAGGCAGTGATACAGCCCTCAGCCCTCCGCCGTTCCACTCTCAACATAGGTGGCATCTCCGACCTGAACACGCCGAAGGACCTGACGGAAACGGCCGAGCTTGGCCTCGAAGCTTTCATGCCGGATCGCCGCGTTCGCTCTGTCCGGATCCCAAAGCAACTCATGGAGAACGCGGCCGTTCATCGTGTTCGGTCTGCCGATCTCAAGAAGGTGCAAAATGGTGGGCGCGAAATCGCAAATGCCTGAGGGGGCCGTCGAGACCGAACCCGCCGCCGGAAAAGCCGAGCCTGCGACAATGCCGAGGGCCGCGAGTTCCTTCGGATGCAGGCCACCATGGACCCCAAGGCCCGTGCGGCGGTCATTGTCATAGAATGTGCCCCCGATGAGGCCGAAGGGGTCGACCCCATCGTCTGCCCGGAAGGAAAACGAGACATCCGGCGCACGCGCGTGATCGGCGAAGACCAGATGATTGCCGAGACTGCCGGGCGCCATCCCGTCGATCTCGTTTCCGGCTCGTGTGAAGACCGGTCCACACCAGGGATGCTCGCTGATCGTCGCCACCAGCCGTGCGATCTGCTCGTCGGTTGGTTCGGCGAGATAGAGCGCCCCCACCTGTCCGGGCACCACCACGACATCGACCTCCGCGGCAGTCCTCGCGCGTCTGGCGCTGGTCCTCCTGCCCTGCAAGGAGGGCTCTTGAACTTCGCTACAGCGACGAGATCGCTGCCAGCCGCAGGCATTGAAAGGCCAGACCTCCATGGAAGTCCGCGTCCAGAACATACGCAAGGAATTCGGCCGCTTCCCGGCGCTCGAAGACGTTTCGCTCGACATCCGGTCCGGTGAACTGATCGCCCTTCTAGGCCCCTCCGGCTCGGGAAAGACGACCTTGCTTCGGCTCATTGCCGGGCTTGAGAGCCCGACCGAGGGCATGATGTTCTTCGGCGATCAGGATACATCGAAAAAGAGCGTACAGGAACGAAACATCGGTTTCGTGTTCCAGCACTACGCCCTATTCCGTCACATGACGGTGCTCGACAATGTCTCCTTCGGGCTTAAGGTACGACCCGCCAACCGTCGGCCGCCCGCCGCAGAGATCCGCCGTCGCGCGCTCGACCTCATCGACCTCGTGCAGCTCTCCGGCCTCGAAAAACGCTACCCGCCCGAAGGAGATCGCGCATGAAATCGTTGGTTCGGGACACCGAGACCCTCATTCTTCCGGGGCTTAATGGATCGCCCGAAGGACATTGGCAGCGTCATTGGGCGCGCGACCGGTCGGACAGCCGAGTCGTCGAGCAGGACAACTGGCCATGTCCCGACCTTCATAGCTGGCTGGAGCGCCTCGTAAGCGCGATCGAAGCCTCCCCAGGCGATGTCAAGCTGGTCGCTCACAGTCTCGGCTGCGGCTCGCAGCAAACCTTGCGAACCACCGCCTCGCATCCCGTGTTCGCCGGGCGCTTCTGGTCGCGCCATGTGACCTCGCCACGGCCGAGAAGCTGCATCCAGGCGTAATTAACTTCGGTCGCATGCCGCGGTCACGGCTACCGGTTCCGAGCCGCGTCGTCGGAAGTCTCAACGATCCATATATGTCGGTGGAAAGATTGCGTCTTACGGCCCGCTGCTGGGGCAGTGAGCTGATGCACCTCGGCGCGGCCGGGCACATCAACATCGCTAGTGGCTTCGGGCGCTGGAAAGTCGGATACGCGTTGCTGGAACGCCTCGAGTCGCCTCGCGAGCGGTCGCCCTTCGGCCGGTCGCCAGACGCCAGGCGCTGCTCGACGCCGGTCGCCAGCACCCGCCTGGCGCGGCCCGGACTTTAGCATGCTGGCGTGCTAGGTCTGTAATGCGGTCAGCACCAGAAATTCCGGGTGCTCTCCGAGAAGGACTGCTCTGGGCAGATCTTGCCGTTCCCCGTCGCAGTAGGGTGGAAAAGTTCACGTTGCTGCCGTCGATCTGAACCAGCGGGAAGCGCCACCTGCCGACGCTCAGCGCCAGACAATGATTGTCCTGTCTGGGGCCGTTTCCGGACTGACTGTTTTTTGCCAAATGATCAAAGAATCGGACCTCGTGCCATCAACGAGGACGGGGAAAACGGCGCCAACCTGTGGGACGGCTCAATGATCTTCGGAACAACACTTCCAAAAGGCCTTGTTTCGTAGCATGCAGGGACGTTAGAAACTTCCACCCTAAACATACCCCAGATTGCAGGCCGCATTGATTGCGATATAGTCAGCCCCGGAGGGGCCATGCGCATAGAGTTTGTTGAAATTGCGAATTTTAGAAAGCTGATCTCGACCAGAATTGGCCTATCTGCTGACAAGACCGTTTTCGTTGGCGCAAATAACAGCGGAAAGACCTCGGCGATTACCGCCTTGAGGTATTTCCTCGTCGATCGGGAACGCACTAGCTTTTGCTTCAACGATTTTACGCTGTCCCATTGGCCCGGCATCGACACGATGGGTGCCGCCTGGGAGGCAGCACACGTCGCCCAGCAGCCGTTGCCAGAACCGGAATGGGATGCGTTTCTTCCGTTCTTGGACGTTTGGATGCACGTCGAAGAGAACGAGGTGCATTACGTGCAGGAAATCTTGCCAACGCTGGATTGGGCGGGAGGTCGCCTCGGGGTTCGCGTCAGGTACGAACCAAAGGATCGAGAACAACTCCAGAAGGACTATCTGACCGCTCGCGCCGACGCGCGCGATTTGCAAGCCGCGGGCGCCGCGCTCGCCGGAGCAAGGGGTCAGGATCCGGCACTATTTCAAGTCGCAATCTGGCCGCAGACGCTGGTCGAGTTTCTGCAACGCCGCGTCACGCGCTACTTTACGCTCCAGACTTACGTGTTGGACCCAACCGCATGCGTCGATCCGGAGCACGGACGGGCTCAACCTCAGGCGTTGAATGGAAGTGATCCTATCGAGGGCGATCCATTCAAGGGTTTGATCCGAATTGACGAAATCAGCGCGCAGCGTGGGTTTGGCCATGCCGGCGAAAGTAAGCTGGAAGAAGGGGAAGCGCTCGGATCGGCATCGACATCCCGCAAACTCTCGGCCCAACTTCGGCAATATTACAAAAGCCATCTCGATCCATATGAGAGCCCGGATGCGAAAGACCTGCTTGCACTCAAGGCGATCGAGGAAGCCCAGGAAGCATTCAATCTTCGCCTCAGCGACGGCTTTGAAAGCCCACTCAAGGAAATGCACACCCTTGGCTATCCTGGCGTCACAGATCCCAAACTCCACATCTCAACGCGCCTGCGGCCGGTCGAAGGCCTCAACCACGACGCCGCGGTGCGGTTTATCGTACCGATGCAGGCGGGTGGGACTGCCATAAAACTGTATCTGCCGGAAGATTCCAACGGGCTTGGATACCAAAACCTCATATCTATGGTGTTCCGTCTGATGGCGTTTCGTGACAGTTGGATGAGGGTTGGAAAGGCGCAAAGTAAAGTTTCTGATGAGCAGATAATCCCGCCGCTACATCTCGTTCTGATTGAAGAGCCGGAAGTACATCTGCACACGCAAGTGCAGCAGGTCTTTATTCGGCAGGCCTACAAAATCTTACGCAATCACGATCAATTAGGGGCCGGCTCCAACTTCGTTACGCAGATGGTCGTGAGCACCCATTCTAGTCACATCGCTCACGAGTGTCACTTTGACTCCCTTCGCTACTTCCGACGCCTGCCTGCCATTGAGAATGCTATTCCCACATCGTGCGTTGTGAATGTTGGTGAAGCCTTTGGAGGTGAGCAGGAAACCAAACGCTTCGTTACCCGCTATCTGAAGGTGACACACTGCGATCTGTTTTTCGCCGACGCCGCCGTACTAATCGAAGGACCGGCTGAGCGCATACTCGTCCCGCACTTTGTGAACTCCCATGCTGAGTTTGATAAGCTCGCTGAAAGCTACATCACCTGGCTCGAAATCGGAGGAAGCCATGCCCACAAGCTGCGTAGTTTAATTGAAAAGATCGGACTGACAACGTTGGTCATCACCGACATCGACTCTCAGGACGCGTCTGGCTCCAGTGCGGTGCCAATACGTGGGGCAAACTACACGACGCGTAACCACACGCTCAAGACCTGGTGGCCCGAAGTCGAGGAATTGGACACGCTGCTGGACAAGCCTGAGGCTGAAAAGGCCAAGGACTATGACGCAGAGAAATTCACGCTTCGCGTGGCCTATCAATGTCCGATCGAGATCGAATTTAAGGGCACTACAACCGAGGCCTTAGCATACACACTGGAAGACGCCATTGTCTTTGCCAACATAGAGCTGTTCGCTGCGCTTCCCGGCACCGGCCTAATCGCGAAATTCCGATCCGCTATCGCCGAGAGCGCAAATTTCGCGGAGCTGAGCGTGGCAATGAAAGATGCATTGAAGGGCGGTAGCAAAGCCGAGTTTGCCCTCGACCTTCTCGAGATCGACAATCCCGCCGATTTGAAACCGCCCAAATATATTCGTGAGGGCTTGCTATGGCTGGCAGAGCAACTCGACCACAAACAGACAGAGCTAGGGCTGGTCACGCTCGGTCCAGTAGAGGTTGATGACGACGCTCCCGTTGAGGTTGCAGCGTGAACGTCGAGACAGATCCAATAGTATCAAATGTAACGCTCGACGATGGCGTCGAGGCCGAGATCGCTTCGTACCTCGACTTGGAAAAGCCTACGAGCTTTTTCCTGTTCGCCGGGGCTGGCTCCGGTAAAACCCGGTCGCTCGTCAATGCACTCAAACACATTGCCGCAAAATACCGGGACACGCTTCGCCTTCGGGCAAGGCATGTCGCGGTCATCACCTATACTAACGCGGCCTGCGACGAAATCACACGTCGCCTAGAATACGATCCGCTGTTCGTCGTCAAAACCATCCATAGTTTTGCATGGTCACAAGTTCAAGGGTTCAACGCCGACATAAGGGAATGGCTGCGCGCTAACCTGAAAGCAGAAATCGCAAATTTGACGGCAGAGGAGGCCAAAGGCCGCGCCGGCACGAAAGCGTCCGCAGCGCGGCTGGCGTCGATTGAATCAAAGCAGCGCCGCCTTGGGCGTCTCGATGAAATCAAGACTTTCACGTACAATCCCAACAGCGATAACCGCGAGCGCAACGCTCTCAATCACAGTGAAGTCATCAAAATATTTTCGACCTTCCTGCTTGAGAAGTCGCTGATGCAGCGAATGTTCGTCGAAAAATATCCTTTCCTTCTGATCGACGAAAGTCAGGACACGAACAAGGTTCTGATCGACGCCCTTCTTGCAGTTCAACAGGCGCACGCCAATCGCTTCGCTTTGGGACTCATCGGTGACACGATGCAGCGCATCTACCTCGACGGCAAAGAGCACATCGAAGATGCTTTGCCGCCGGGTTGGAAAACGCCTCAAAAAGCACTGAACCACCGGAGCCCAGGGCGTATCGTACGTCTCATCAATAAGATTCGCTCAGGTGCAGACGAGCAAATTCAGGTGCCTCGCGACGATGCGAGTGAAGGATGGGCGCGGCTTTTCTTATTCCCCATCGACACGCCCGATAAGCCCACGATAGAGGACCGTGTTCGAGCATATATGGCTGAGCTCACCGGCGACACCGGCTGGAGTGATCGAGACCAATGTAAGATTCTCACGCTTGAGCACCACATGGCTGCGAAGCGGATGGGGTTTGAGCAGCTATTCGAGGCGATTGCGCCTATCGAGACATTCCGGACGGCGTTTCTCGACGGCAGTTTCGCGCCTACTCGGTTTTTTACTCACAGCGTTCTTCCGCTGGTCACCGCCACCCAGCGGGGCGACAAGTTTTTAGCGACCAAGCTTATACGCGAAGCGTCGCCTCTGTTGAGCAAGGACATACTGAGAGGCTCCGAAAAGCCGCTGGATCAACTGCGCACAGCGCAAACGGCAATCGATAGTCTGATGTCGCTCTGGGCGAATGGTGAACCGACCTGTGGCGCCGTTCTGGCAAATGTCATGAGCACCAATCTCTTCATAGTGCCCGACGGCCTCAAAGCCGCCCTGGCAGCGGTAAGCGCCGAACCAACAGTTTCCACAGACGAAGAGGCTGATCCGGTTGGTGAGAATGTCGCCGCACTAGTAGCTCTTCTGGATTGCCCGTTCACGATGATTGCGCCGTACGCATCGTACGTCGCGCACGAGGCCTCCTTCGATACACATCAAGGGGTCAAGGGCCTCGAATTCGATCGTGTTATGGTTCTCATGGACGATGGCGACGCCCGCGGTTTCCTTTTTGGTTACGACAAACTGCTGGGAGCCAAGGAACTGAGCGCCAGCGATTTGAAGAGCGCGCAAGAGGGCAAGGATTCCTCAGTAGATCGCACCCGACGATTGTTTTACGTCACCTGCAGCCGTGCGAAATCTAGCCTAGCTCTCGTGGCATATTCGACCGATCCGGGAGCGATAAAGGCCCATGTAATCCAGTCAGGTCTTTTTGATGAGGATGAAGTGTTACTTGGCCTGCCGACATAGGGCGGCAGCGGTTCGCGCGCAGGCGCTCGCGCATTCGCTAAAGCATGCGCCACTGTAAATGGTTTTTTGTCGTACCGTACGCCAACGTCGAAAACAAACGCCGTGAAGGCATTCCTGGCGCCTCAGGTGTTTGCGTAACTTGCGGTTCAGTAATGGTAGCCAAATGCGGGCCGCGCTTGATCCGTCGTGGGCGCATGCTGCGCGGCGCGATTGGAAAAAACGTTAGACGGCATGCCCTATGGCTGGTCAAACGAAAGGCCGCTTTTGAAACCTCAATGGGGCGATTGAACGACCGAAAGGAGGGCGCAGAGCGGCCGCCATGACTCTGCCTTGAGACTCTGCATTGGGTCGAAGAGAGCCGTTCTTCACGAGCCCTTCCATAGCTTGTTACGAGGATGTTCACGTTCTGGGCCAAGAAGATGGTGTAACGGGCGGAACCCGGCCCGGCAGGTTTGAAGGGCCGGTGGTCGTCCCTCACAATGATGGTGTCGCGGAGTCAGGAGTGGCCTGCTCCATAGCAGCACGGAGAGACGACCATGAAAGAGTATGCCGGCATCGACGTATCACTGGAATACGCAAGTGTGTGCGTGGTGGATGCGGAGATGAGCCTCCGGGGCATCCTGCGCGGCTTCGGCCTCAAGGTAGGGGCGACGACGCGGCGCACTTACGTGGGGCGCGCATCCGCGCGCTGATTGCAGGCCATTCGACCCTGGAAGCGATCGCGACGGCACTGCTGAAGGTGCGCGACGCGCTTGTGCATGAATTTGCAGGTTTTGAGCGCAAGCTGCGTGCCATCGCCCGCCAGGATGATAACGCACAGCGGCTGATGACGACGCCAGGCGTTGGCGTCCTGGTGGCGCTGACGTTTGTGGCGGCCGTCGACGCGCCGGAGCGATTTCGCTCCTCACGCGCGGTGGGGCCGCACTTCGGATTGACGCCGAAGAAATATCAATCGGGCGAGACCGATCAGAGCGGTCGCATCTCGAAGATCGGCGACGGCAGCGTGCGCACCGCGCTCTACGAGGCGGCCAACGTCATCCTGACGCGACCGGTCAAAGGTTCCGATCTGAAGGGCTGGGCGTTGGCGGTCGCAAGACGTGCCGGTCCCAGAAAGGCGCGCGTGGCGCTGGCCCGTAAGCTGGCGGTGGTGTTGCATTGCCTGCTCAGGGACAGAACATGGGGTAATCGCGGCGCGACCGCCCCAAGCAGATGCTACCGGGGGTGGTTGCTCCCGATAAGATGGTGAAACGGGCTCACGATGGGAAACCGGGCCCAACATCAGATGGAGAGCAACCATGGACCAGTATATTGGGCTTGATGTTTCATTGAAAGACACAGCAATCTCGGTTCGGGAGGACGGCAAGCGGATCTGGCGGGGAAAGTGCCCTTCGGACCCAACGCTTCTGGCCGAGCTTATCCGCAAGCACGCGCCGCACGCCAGGCGCGTCGTCTTCGAAACGGGGCCGCTGTCGACGTGGTTCTATCATGCCCTGACGGCCGAAGGGGCTCCGGCGATCTGCATTGAAGCGCGGCACGCGCAAAAGGTATTGAACGAGACACTCAACAAGACCGATGCCAATGATGCCGATGGTCTGGCGCAGCTCGCAGAAGCCGGCTTCTACAAAGCGGTTCGGGTCAAGTCGTTTGACGCTATGCTGACCCGCGCGTTGGTGGCGGCCCGCAATCAGCTCCTGAATCTCTCAACCCAACTCGGCAATCAGATCCGCGGTGTCATGAAGACCTTCGGCCTTATCGTACCCAAAGGCACAGGTCGGGTTTTTGATACCCATGTTCGAGAGCTCCTGGAGAGGCAAACTTCTCTGGCACAGATCATTTTGCCCTTGCTTGATGCGTGGCACAATATTCGCAAGCGTGCGGCCATTCTTGACCGTCAGCTCATTGCAGCGGCGCGGCAGAGCCCGGCTACGAAGTTGTTGATGACAGTTCCAGGTATCGGCGCCATTACGGCGGTCTCTTACGTCGCCGCCATCGAGGATCCGGAAAACTTCCGAACTTCGCGCTCGGTTGGCGCCTGGCTCGGGCTGACCACCCGCCGCTATCAGTCGGGCGAAGTCGATTATGACGGCCATATCTCACGCAGAGGCGACAACCGGCTGCGCGGGCTGCTTTACGAAGCGGCGACAGCGCTGCTGACGAGAACCAGTGCCAGAACTGAGAGCAGTCTCAAGAATTGGGGACTTAAGCTGCGCGAGCGGCTTGGCTTTAAGCGGGCGGCTGTGGCCGTCGCCCGCAAACTCGCGGTTATCATGCATACCATGCTCAAGACGGGAGAAACCTTCAATCCTTCAGCCGGCACCAACGCATTAATGAAGGTCTGACAGCCGATTACTCTCCGCGCATCACCTTTCTGGCGCGACAAGGCGTCCCTGTCGTGGACGTAGGTCTGGCCATTCCGTGAAGTTGGCGGCAGCTCCCAGAGACTGCGCGCAGAACATAGGAAGACCTTGCCTGCGAAGACCATCATGCGGCGGGCTTGTACCGACCGCGAAGACAACCCTGTTCCCGACATACGATTGCTCTCACGTCAAAATGGAGCGCTGGGCGACGACTAAGAACATGAATGCGCCATATGACGTTGCCGAATCCGTGCCGCGCTGGCATTCGGAGCTCATCGCGCATACTCAAACGCGATTGACTCGTGAGCCGCGATCAGACAACCAACTTCATTGCGCATAAGGGAGCGCCAGCCCTGGCGGCTTGATCGGAGGAGACGACAAGACAGGCTTTCGGACGGGCACCGCCATCCGCCCTCCGCAGCAAGGTCCCTTCGCCGGGACGATGGATGGGTTAGGCCGCTATGCGATCAGCAGCCCGCGGTGACTGCGCCTCTAAAGCTTGGCCAACCGGTCCTCAGCAGACCCCATAGAGCAGCGGCAAAGCGCCGACTGCGGACAGAAGCAAGCCCTCGGCGAGGGATTAAGCGCACAAGGGATTGACGCAAAGCCCGTTACAGAAGATCGCATAATGTATCGAAGGGAACTGGAGAACCGAGTACGGTGCTCAAAAGTCGCACAAGGGACCCCGGTCATAGAAACTTCGTTTGCCCCCATCGACAGAGCCGCCGTGTAACTATTCCAATCGCTTCATCCGATTGTTCGGGCCAGTCGGTCGCCGATCTGACTTGTCATCTGGAAGATGACCCGGAAGCGATGAGTGGGTGAAACGTGATGGATCTGGAAACAATCAGAACACTTATCGAATTCGTCGGCCGTTCGCACGTTTCCGAGCTCGTGGTGAGCGAGGATGGCGTTACCGTTCGGATATCGAATGCTACGTCCAGGCGCCTCCCATCGGGTCGAACTTCGACACAGGGCAGTCAGCGGATTGCCGAGCCAACCCCAGCCGATGTGGTCGATGAGGCGGAGCGCGACGCGACCGGCGGCCAAACGGTAAAAGCGCCTGCATTTGGCGTGCTGCATCGGTCGCCGAATCCCGGCGCGCCCGCTTTCGTCGAGGTCGGAGATGCCGTCGAGGTAGGGCAGAGCCTCTGCATCGTCGAGGCGATGAAGGTGTTCAACACCGTTTCCGCGCACAAGTCCGGGCCGATCACGCGCATTTTCGTGAGCGACGGCGAGGAAGTGGAAGCGGGACAGCCGTTGATGGAGATCGGCTGATGTCGTCCGCTAAGATGGGAAGCGAGCATGAGAGCGCACGCCGCTTCGAGAAGGTGCTGATCGCCAATCGCGGCGAGGTCGCTCTGCGCGTTCAGCGGGCATGCCGGGAGCTTGGCTTGCATACCGTGATGATCTGCTCCGACGCCGACCGCGACGCGCCCTATCGGATGACGGCCGATGAGTTCGCTTGCATCGGACCTGCCGCTCCGGGTCAAAGCTACCTCAATCAGGCCGCGGTCCTGCTTGCCGCACGGGCAACTGGCGCCGGGGCAATTCACCCCGGATATGGGTTTCTTTCTGAGAACGCGGGCTTCGCGGAGGCCGTCGAGGCCGCGGGTCTTATCTTCATCGGACCACCCGCCTCGGCGATCCGCACGATGGGCGACAAGATCGCCGCAAAGCGCGCCATGATCGAAGCGCGCGTCCCGTGCGTACCAGGGCCGGACGAGGCGCTTCCCGATGATTTCCCATCGATCGAAAGCATCGCCGAACGCATAGGATATCCAGTGATTGTCAAGGCGGCCGGCGGCGGCGGCGGCCGGGGCATGCGCGTCGTCAACAGTCCCTCGACGCTGCGTGATGCCGTGTCCGTCACCCGCGAGGAGGCGCGAAGAGCGTTCGGGAGGCCGGAACTCTATATGGAGAAATTCCTCGAGCATCCACGCCACATCGAAATTCAGGTGCTTTGCGACGAGCACGGCAATGCCGTGTGGCTCGGCCACCGCGACTGCTCGATGCAGCGACGCCACCAGAAAGTGGTCGAGGAGGCACCTGCGCCCGGCATCCCCGCGAATACCGTCGCTGCAGTGGGAGAACGCTGCGCCAATGCGTGCCGCCAGATCGGTTATCGGGGGGCTGGAACCTTCGAGTTTCTCTATGAGGACGGCGAGTTCTACTTCATCGAGATGAACACGCGCCTTCAGGTCGAGCACCCGGTAACGGAGATGACCTCGGGCGTTGATATCGTGCGCGAGCAGCTTCGCGTTGCGCAGGGGCTGCCATTGACGATTTCACAAGCCGATGTGCGGGCGCATGGCCATTCCTTCGAATGCCGGATCAATGCTGAAGATCCGTTCACCTTCGCCGCCTCACCCGGCCGGATCACTGCCGCTGAGCTTCCCGGGGGGCCTGGAGTCCGCGTCGATACCCATGTGACGGCAGGCTACAAGGTATCGCCGCACTACGACTCTCTGATCGCCAAACTGATCGTTCACGCGCCGACGCGAAATCAGGCCATTCGCCGCATGCAGGTCGCATTGGCGGACACCAGAATCGACGGGATCTCGACCAACCTTCGGCTCCACCAGGAGCTGTTCGAGGACCCTGCGTTTTGCGCCGGCGAGGCCGATATCCATTATCTTGAGAAGTGGTTGGGCGAGCGAAAGAAATGACGAAGGCTCGTAAGCGAAAGAGCGGATCGCTCGCCGAGCAGATTCTGGATCCGGCGACCCTGGAGAAGATCGCGTTCTGGCTCGAACAGGCCGGCGTCGGTTCGATCGAGATCGAGGCGGGAGACGGCCGGCTCGTACGGATCGTGGCCGGCGAGGACGCCACTTCGCCGGACGCCGGCGTGGGTCCGGCTGCGTCGGTCCCGACGGAGCCTGCCACTGTGAGGCCCGCCAAAGCACCGATCGCAGGGCACTTCCTCCCCATGCATCCGGCACGCAATGCCGCAGAATCGACCATAGGTGCTTCCGTCTTTCCAGAGCAAATCGTCGGCTTCGTCAGGGTAGGGCCGCTCATCATGCCGATCTGCGCCGAAGGGGCGGGGACACTGGACGCCTGCATAGTCGAGTCCGGCGACCTCGTCGGATATGGTGACACCGTTTTTCTGATTGAGCCCGCACAATGAGTTTCATGCAAGGCAAAGCTCTCTCGACGCCCGCAACCATCTCGACGGTCACCGCCGACGAGCCGAAGATCTCCACGATCGGTACGGGCGCCTACCTCATAGAGGCGCCGGGGGCGTTCGACCTCCCGACACAGAGGCGCATCTGGGCCTTGGCGCACGCGGTCGAACCGTGGCCCGAGGTTCGGGAAATCGTTCCCGGCGTCACGAACCTGCTCGTGATCCTCAAGCAGACGCCTGAGGAACCGGAGCAATTGCAGGCTCGTCTGAAGCACGAATGGGATTGCCCGCGCAGCATCGACCTGACCGGAAAGACGGTCGAAATCCCAGTCACCTACGGCGGCGAGCATGCAACCGACCTCGCGGCCGTTTGCGATTATTCGGGACTGGGCGATCGAGAGGTCGTGCGGCTGCACTGGCAGGGCAACTACACGGTTGTCGCTCTCGGAAGCGCGCCCGGCTTTGGATATCTGCACGGGCTTGATCCACGTATCTATATGCCGCGCAAGACCGTGCCGTCCCTCAGGATGCTCAAGGGAACGGTGACGATAGGCGGCATGCAGACGGGTGTGTCGGTGCTGACGGGACCGAACGGATGGAATTCGATCGGCTTCGCCGAAATGCAAATGTTCGACCCAGCGAAGACGCCGCCAGCGCTGCTCGCTCCCGGCGATCGGGTCCGCTTCCTTCCCGAGAGGATCGAACTGTGATCGAAGTTCTTCAGACCGGGCCCCTGAACACGGTGCAGGACCTCGGCCGTTTCGGATTCCGCAACGCCGGTGTGACCTCAAGCGGCGCGATGGACCGGCTTGCCCTGGTGGTGGGCAATCTGCTCGTCGGCAACGATGAAGGGGAGGCCGCTCTCGAAGTTCAGACCTTTCCGTTTCGCCTGCGATTCGACAGGGACATGACAATCGCGATCACCGGCGCGGACGGCGATGCGCGCTTGGACGGACGGCGGCTCCCACCCTGGTGGGCGATACCGGTTTCGAGCGGACAGGTGCTTGAACTCGAGACGCCACGTCGTTCCGCGCGCACTTATCTGAGCCTTGCCGGCGGAATCGACGTCGAGCCGGTTTTGGGATCGCGTAGCACGTCTCTTCGCGGCGGGTTCGGCGGGCTCGAGGGCCGTTTCCTAGCGGCGAATGACCGACTGGCGATTGGCAGTGCGCGTGCATGTGCTGTACCGCCGGGCGGCTTCGGGGCCGTGCCGCCGGAGGCCGCACTTGCCGAACACTTTCCGGCTCCAGAGGACGACACGCTTCTTGTGCGAGCCATTCCTGCCGGAGAATACGCGCTCTTCGCTGCCGAGGCTGAACGCTTCTGGACGCAGACCTGGAAGATCTCCTCGCAAAGCGACCGTACCGGCTACCGGCTCTCGGGCGAGCCAATCAGGCTTGCTTCTCCCGTTGAGCTGCGTTCGCACGGGGTTGTTCCCGGGGTTGTGCAGATGCCGCCGTCGGGTGAGCCGATCATTCAGATGAGCGATGCCAACACCGCCGGGGGCTATCCCAAGATAGCGGGCGTTATCGACGTCGACCTGTGGCGGCTGGGCCAGGCGCGGATCGGCAGTGGCATCCGGTTCGTCCAGTCGAGCGTCGCCGAGGCGCTCGCCGCGGAACGGGCGGTACAGGCCTACCTCGACGATATTCGTCGCACGGTGCCCATGCTCAGCCAGGCCCTGGCGGCGATGTCGCGCCGATAGCTCTCGCGCGCTGAGAAAGCCAAGACAGAAGAGGCAGCAATGAAAATCGATCTCAATTCGGACATGGGGGAGGGTTTCGGACCCTACCGGCTCTGCGACGATGAGGCACTCATGGACGTCGTATCGTCGGCGAACATCGCCTGCGGCTTTCACGCCGGCGACCCGGACACGATGGCGCGGATGGTGAGGCTGGCGAAGGCCCGCGGCGTCGGCATCGGTGCCCACCCCGGCTTTCCCGACCGGCTCGGTTTCGGGCGTCGGGAGATGCCCGTCGAGGCGGACGAGATGCGCCAGCAGGTCCTTTACCAATTGGGCGCCTTGACCGCGATCGCCAAGGGGGAAGGAGTACCCGTCGCCCACATAGGGTTTCACGCAGCGATGGGCAACATGATCAACCGCGATCCGGCGCTTGCCGACCTGATCATGCAGACCATCAGATCGGTGGATCCGGAACTCATCGTCTTCTCGATGCCCAACAGCGAAATAGAGCGGGCCGCCACACGCGCCGGCTTGAGGACGCTCACGCTCTTTCTGGTGGACCGGGCCTATGATGCTGCCGGGCAGCTTGTTTCGCGCAAATTGCCGAACTCCGTCCTCAAGGAGGAGGCGACGGTCCGTGCTCGGGTCCGGCAATTCCTCGAAAGTGGAACGGTGACGACGACCGACAACCAGACGATCGAGGTTCGCGCGCGCTCGATCCTCGTCCATAGCGACACCCCGAGCTCGCTCGAATTGGCCCGGATCGTCCGCAGCGAGATCGAGGCGGCCGGAGCGACGATTGCGCCTGCGCGGGAAGTCCTCGCATAGCGCCGAGGGCGCAAAGATTTGAGATCTGCAACACACGTGAAAGACAGGAAACCATGCCGACTCTCGCCGATCGCCTCAAGAACGTCTCCGTATCCGCGTCTGCAGCAATGACGCAGCGCGCCCGCGATCTCGCGTCGCGAGGCATCGATGTGGTGTCGCTCTCCTCGGGAGAGCCGGATTTCCCGACGCCACCCCATGCGATCGAGGCAGCCCATGCCGCGGCCCTGGCAGGCGACACCAAATATCCGCCGCTCGATGGCACGCCGGCCCTCAAGGCGGCCATCGCGCGCAAATTCAAGCGGGACAACAATCTCGATTACGAGTCCAGCCAGATCCTCGTCTCCGGCGGCGGCAAGCAGGTGATCTTCAACGCGGTCCTTGCGACCTGCAATCCGGGGGACGAGGTGGCCATACCGTCTCCTTCGTGGATCAGCTACGCCGATATCGTTCGCTTCGCCGGCGGCGTGCCGGTTCCCGTCACGTGCAGCCACGAGAACGGTTTCAAGCTCAGCGCCGAAGACCTCGAAGCGGCCATCACTCCGCGGACGAAGTGGCTGTTCCTCAATTTCCCCAACAACCCGACCGGCGCAGCCTGCTCGCGTAAGGAGATGGCGGCGATCGCCGAGGTCATGCTGCGCCATCCCGACGTGTGGATCATGACCGACGACATGTACGAGCATCTCGTCTACGACGATTTCGAGTTCTGCACGATCGCCGAGGTGGAACCGCGGCTCTTCGACCGAGTCCTCACGGTCAATGGTGCCTCCAAAGCGTACGCGATGACGGGCTGGCGGCTGGGATTCTGCGGCGGGCCGAAGGCGCTCATTTCCGGGATAAGCAACGTCAACGGCCAAAACAACGGCGGCACGTCGACGATCACCCAAGCGGCGGCGGTAGCCGTGCTCGATGGGCCTCAGGATCTGTTGAAGGAGCGCGCGGCGATCTATCGAAAGCGGCGAGACTTCGTGCTCGACAGGCTCGCCGGCATCGACGGCTTGACCTGCCACAAGCCGGAAGGCGCTTTCTATCTCTTCCCGAGCATTGCGAGGCTCATCGGCAAGACGAGCAAGTCGGGGCGCAAGATCGAAACGGACACGGACTTCGTTCTGGCGCTCATCGACGAGCAGCACGTGGCAACTGTGCAGGGCGCGGCCTACGGCATGAGCCCGTTCTTCCGCATTTCCTACGCGACCAGCATGGAGAAACTTGCGGACGGCTGCGATCGGATCGCGCAGTTCTGCAGTGATCTTAGGTAAGATGCGGGAGCTTGAGCGGTTCCGGCGCTTACTGCTTCAGCCGCTCCGTCAGTTCGTGCAGCAACGCCTGCACAGCTATGGCGGGCTCCGACAGCGGTGCGTATTCCGATACGCACAGGGAGAGTGTCTCTTCGATTTTCGGTGAGATGCTCCGGCAGATGGTCGGGCCCGCCCCCTCCGAGACAATACGATCCGCCACGGCCTTCGGCATGATCGTCGCACCGAGACCACTCCCCACGGCTCGCGTCAGCGTCCGGATAACCTCTACCTCGCCGATCACCGTCAAATCCGCCCGGCTTCTCGCGAAAGCGGCTTCCACCGCGCGTCGCACGAAGTTGTAGGCCGGCGGCATCAAAAAAGGCAGCGGTTCGAGCGCCGAAATCGGAACAGGTGTATCGCCGGCCTTGATACCGAACTTCTCGTGCGCGACGAGGTAGAAATCCTCCCTGAGAAGCGGATCGAAGCGCAGACCTTTCATCGGGCCGGCGCCATGGATCAATGCGATTTCCAGTCGATTGTTCATCAGCATCTGGCTGTAGGTCTGCCCTACGCCCTCCGTAAGGTGAAGAACGATGCCCGGGAAGCGTCGTCTTGTTTCTGCCAGGAGCTCGAAGGACAGGGTCGCGGCGCTGCTGAATGGCGTCAGTCCGACGGAAACACGGCCGGCAAGGTGTTTTCCCGCAGCCACGACATCGGCATGAGCTTGCTCCATCTGCCGCAGGATGATCTGCGCGTGCCGATAGACTTGGGCGCCCGCGTCCGTCATGACCACGCCCTGCTGGCTTCTTGTGAGGAGCTTCGTTCCGAAGTGCTCCTCCAGGGCCGCGAGCTGTTGGCTGAGCGCAGGCTGTGCGATGTGGAGGATGTCCGCCGCTCTCGTAATGCTGCCCGTATCGACGATCACGACAAACGATTTGAAACGCCTGATATCCATTGATGAAATTGCGCTCACTGTTGCTGCAACCAATCCGAATACTACAGCCTGGCTGTTAGCTTGTAACGCCTTCTTTCCCAAGCCAAACTTGGGCGAGAAACAGGAGGTTCAGGTCGCAGCAAGCTTGTTTTCGAGCGGCGGCAGTACAGATTAGCCGAGTTAAATCACTTTCATAAAGGGCAGTCGTTGCCTTCATAAGATAGGCTTATCCCTCCAAAGATAATCGGAATTATCGCCCGCTTGAAAGGTCAGCTACTGTTCCCAAAACAAAGGGGATCGCTGATGCCATTTTCCGATTACAGAACCGCGCTGGTCACCGGTGCTTCCTCCGGAATCGGGGCCGCAGTCGTCGAGCGCTTTTGCGCCGAAGGGCTCGAAGTGCACGCGATCGCGCGCAGTGCGGAGCCGTTGCGCAAGCTCGCGGAGCGCACCGGTTGTGTGGCGCATGCGATTGACGTCACCGACCGGGCAGCCCTCGCGGATCTCACAAGTCGCGTCCAGTTCGATATTCTCGTCAACAACGCCGGCGTCGACCGCCCCAAGAAGTTCCTGGAAGCAGAGGAAGGCGACATCGATCTCCTCATCGACGTCAATCTTCGCGCGGTTCTTCACCTTTGCAGGATGGTCATCCCTGAAATGGTTGCACGCGATCGCGGCCATGTCATCAACATCTCCTCGATCGCGGGCGCCTACAATTTCGGCGGAAATTCCACCTATCACGCGACGAAAGCCGCCGTGCGCATGCTCTCGAACCAATTGCGCATTGACGCCTTCGGCAAGCGCGTGCGTGTCACGGAAATCTGCCCGGGGCGGGTGGCAACCGATATATTCGCGCATGTCCATGGCGACAGCCCGGAGATCCGCGAACGCTTCATCGACGGCTATGAGCTCCCCGAAGCAAAAGACATTGCCGATGCCATAGCCTTCGCGATCGCTGCGCCGGTCGCCGTCAACATAGGTCACATGGAGATCACGCCGACACTTCAGGTCATGGGTGGTCTGCAGACGGCAAAACCGCAATCTCCGAAGACCGGGGACCAAGGCCGTGAGTAGCTTCGACCTCTCTGAGATCCTGGGCAATCCCGAATACGTGTCGATGCTGCTCCTTGGCATCGAAATGACGTTCATCGTAGCGGTCGGATCCTGGGTTCTCGCAATGACGCTGGCACTGCTTCTGCTTGGCCTTCGCTACGCGCCCGGCCCGGTCGGCAATGCGTTCGTGACCGCTTATGTTTCCTATCACCGCAACGTTCCGACTCTGGTGCAGCTCATGCTCTGGTATTTCGGCATCTTCACGCTGATGCCGGATGGGCTCACGTTCTGGCTGAACGACCATAATGCCGAGGCGATCTTCGCGGTGATCGGACTGGGTCTCTGCCAGGCGGCCTATTTCAGCGAAGACCTCCGCTCCGGCATGCGGGCGGTAAGCCCCGGCCAGATGGAAGCGGCCCGCGCGCTCGGCCACGGATATGTTTCGGCCATGCGCTACGTCATGCTGCCGCAAGGGGTGAGAAACGCGCTGCCCGCCCTGATCAATCACAGCGTCTCGTTGTTCAAGAACAGCAGCCTCGCAGTCGCGATCGGCGTCGCCGAGCTCACCTATGCGGTGAAGGAGATCGAAAACTTAAGCTTCCGCACGTTCGAGAGCTATCTGCTGGTGACCGTGCTCTACCTTGTCTTCTCACTGATGATCATGGCGGGTGGCGCGTACATCGCCTGGAAAGCGGACCCGGTCAGGAGCGGACGAGCATGATCAGCGACATCATTGCCATCATCCGCGACTACTGGTTGCTGCTGCTCATCGGGCAGTATCCGAATGGTCCCATCGGAGGACTTGCGGCGACACTGATGCTTTCGGTCCTCGCGATCGCCTTCGCCTTTCCGGTGAGCATTGCGTTCGCGCTTGCCCGGCTTTCGAAGTCGCCGTTCCTGAACTGGCCCGTAACCGCGCTCGTCTACTTCACACGCGGCGTGCCGCTGCTGATGTTGATCCTCTGGGGATATTTCCTCGTGCCGCTCGTCACGGGCGCCAATGTCCCGAGCTTCCTGACAATGCTGGTGACGCTCGTCGTCTATCAGGGAGCATTCCTGAGCGAGGTGGTGCGCGGGGGGATCGTGGCACTTGGTCACGGCCAGATGGAGGCGGCCCGGGCACTTGGCCACAGCTATCTCGGTGCCATGCGTTTCGTCATCCTGCCTCAAGCGCTCTATAACGTGATCCCCAGCATCATTTCGGTGTTCGTTGCGACGATCAAGGACACGACGCTCGGCTACGTGATCAACGTGCCGGACCTGACCTTCGCCGCCAGTCAGATCAACAATCAACTGCTGACCCAACCGTTCCAGGTCTTCTTTATCCTCGCTGCGGTCTATTACGTGATCTGCTGGTCGTTGAGTCAGGTGGCCGTGCTCACGGAGCGCCGGATCACCCGCAAACGCGCCGGCACCGCGCCGCTGCCGACCGCGAAATCCCTCAAACTCGCAGCCCTCACGGATCAGCCATCATGAACACGACCGTGTCCTCGAAGAATTCTCCCATGATTCAACTGATAGGCGTCCGCAAGAACTACGGTATCTACGAGGTTCTGAAGGGGATCGATGCCGAAGTGGCTCGTGGCGAAGTTGTCGTGATCTGCGGCCCGTCTGGCTCAGGCAAGTCGACATTGATCCGAACCGTCAACCGCCTTGAGGAAATCGGAAACGGCTCGATCATCTGCGACGGCAACAATATCCATCGGCCGATGCCTGCCAAGGAGCTCAACCGGTTGCGCAGCCGCATCGGGTTCGTTTTCCAGAGCTTCAACCTGTTTCCTCACCTGTCGGCCATCGACAACATCGCGATGTCGCCGATCCGGGTGAAAGGCGTTCTGCGCGACGTTGCCTACGCCAAGGCCGCACAACTTCTGGAACGGGTAGGTCTGGCCGACAAGGCCCATGCCTATCCCGCTCAATTGTCGGGCGGTCAGCAGCAGCGGGTCGCCATCGCCCGGGCACTGGCGATGGAGCCCCCAGTGATGCTGTTCGACGAACCGACAAGCGCACTCGACCCGGAAATGGTCGGCGAAGTCCTCGCCGTGATGAAAGGACTGGCGGCCGACGGCATGACGATGATGTGCGTCACGCACGAGATGGGATTTGCCCGTGATGTCGCTGATCGCGTCTGGTTCATCGATCAGGGGCAGATCGTCGAGTCCGCCCCGCCCGAAGAATTCTTCTCTCGCCCCCAAACGACGCGAGCGCAGCGCTTCCTGAGCGATCTGCGGCATTAACCAAAAACTAACTCCAGAGGAGAACGAGCAATGAAATTGAAGTCATGGACCCTGGGCGTCGCGCTCGTGATGACCGCGATCGCTGGTCCGGCAAAGGCAGACAAGCTTGGGGACATCACTGCGGCCAAGGTGATCCGTTGCGGAACCTTTGCCGACGTGCCGCCTTTCGCGGCCCCGGATCCGAAAACGCGCGAGATGGCGGGTTTCGACGTCGATCTCTGCAACGCGATTGCCCGCGAGCTCGGTGTCAAGGCTGAGATCAAGCCGCTCTCGGTCGAAGCACGCGTTCCCGAGGTGAAGCTTGGGCGCGTCGATATCGCGGTGGCCAATCTTGCCTATACTCTGAGCCGGGCAGAGCAGATCGAGTTCAGCCATCCCTATTATCTTGCCAAGGAGATGCTGATCGTGAAGGCCGATGATCCCGGCCAGAAGAAGGCCGATTTTGCCGGTGTCCGGCTTGCCTCGACGAAGGGCTCGACGTCCGAGCTGGCCATCCGCAAGAACGAGTCCAAGCCGCTGACGTTCCAGGACACCGGTTCTGCATATCTCGCCGTTCAGCAGGGGAAGGCTCGGGGACTGGTCGCCAACACGATGACGACGACCAAGATCGTCAACGAGTCCAAGACCAAGGGTGCCGAGATGCGCATGATCGAAGAACCCATGCTCTACCAGCCGATCGGCATCGGCATGAAGAAGGACGAGCCAGCTTTGACCGCGAAGATCAACGAAATTCTGGTCTCGCTCGACAAGTCCGGCGAGATCAACAAGATCTGGGACAAATGGCTCGGACCGAACACCGAGTACAAGATGACCCGCACGGACAAGGTCGTCCCGATCACGGAACTGAAATTCGAGCCGATCCCGTAATCACTGAACGGCGATGAATATCGCTTTCCCAAGATGCGGCCCGAGCTCGGGCCGCGTCATCGAGGAATGGTGCGCGCCCGCATGCGGGAAGCTGCACGGAGCGTTGATCAAAACATACCGGCAGCCGTCGGCGGCCCCAGGAGACTTCAAATGATCAAACTGAAGCAACGGTTCGAACGTCCGAGCAAGGACGAGATCGAGGCCATCGCCAAGTTTTCGCCGGCGACCCTTCACGAAGCGCAGGGTCGCAGAGGCGCGCTGTCTTCCCGACTGAAGCCGATCGATTACCGAATGAAACTCTGCGGACCTGCCTTCACGGTCAAATGCGCGCCGCGCGACAACATCATGCTCCAGGTCGCGATCAACTACGCTCAGCCGGGAGACATCATCGTCGTTTCCGCCGGTGAGTATGAGGAGGCCGGATCCTTCGGCGATGTCCTCGCCAATGCCTGCCTTGCGAAGGGCATCGGCGGCCTCGTAACCGACACGGGCGTTCGAGACACGCTTCAATTGCGCGAGCTTGGCTTCCCGGTCTTTTCCTTGAGCGTCTGCATCAAGGGCACTGTCAAGGAGACGCTCGGCGCCACCAACGAGCCAATCCTGATCGGCGACGAAATCGTGCATCCGGGCGACATCATCGTCGGCGACGCGGATGGCCTGGTCGTCGTGCGGCGGTCGGAGGCACGCGACGTGGCGAAGCTGGCGCAGGCCAGGGAGGATGCCGAGGTCGAATACATCGCCGCATACAAAGCCGGCAAGTCGGTCGTCGAGGTCAGCAAATTGGAAGCGGTGCTGAAGGCAAAGGGTCTCGTCGTCGAGGACTGACATGTGGCCTGCTACGCCTCGAAGATGGCACGCTGCATACGCCGTCAGGCGCGACGGCACAGGAGAATATGAAGTTATGGCTTTTCCACTTTTTGACCTCACGGGCAGGCGGGCTCTCATCACCGGCTCGTCGCAAGGCATCGGCTATGCGCTGGGGCGCGGGCTGGCCGAGCACGGTGCAGCCATCGTTCTCAACGGCCGCGATCGTTCGAAGCTGGCCTCGGCTGCGAGCTCTCTCAAAGATGCCGGTCATGACGTTGCGGTCTCGGATTTCGACGTGACCGACCCCGCTGCAGTGAAGCGCGGCGTCGACGCGATCGAGCAGGATATCGGGCCGATCGACATCCTGATCAACAATGCCGGCATGCAGTTTCGTACGCCGCTCGAGGATTTTCCGGCTGAGCGCTGGGAGCAATTGCTGAGGACCAACGTCTCCAGCGTCTTCTATGTTGGCCAGGCGGTCGCCCGGCATATGATTGCGCGCGGCGCGGGTAAGATCATCAACATCGCCTCGGTTCAGAGTGAACTCTCGCGCCCGGGCATCGCCCCCTATACGGCGACGAAGGGCGCGGTCAGGAACCTGACCCGCGGCATGTGCACCGACTGGGCGAAGCACGGGCTGCAGGTGAACGCCATCGCACCGGGCTATTTCAAGACGCCGTTGAATCAGGCGCTGGTCGACAGCCACGACTTCTCGTCCTGGCTCGAGAAGCGGACGCCCGCGGCCCGCTGGGGCGAGGTCGAGGAACTGGTCGGCGCGGCGGTCTTCCTGGCGAGCCGTGCTTCTTCCTTTGTCAACGGACAAACGCTCTATGTCGACGGCGGCATCACCACAAGCCTCTGACGCCGACTGCAGCCCGGTCGTCGTCATGGGCGTCTCGGGTTGCGGCAAATCGACGGTTGGGAAACGGCTTGCGGATTATCTGGGCGCAGCCTTCGTCGAGGGAGACGGTCTGCATTCGCCGGCCAATGTCGCCAAGATGCGAAGCGGCATTCCGCTGGACGACGCAGACCGCGGGCCCTGGGTCGATGACATCGGTGCGCTCCTGGCGCGCGAGCGCACGGTCGTGGTGTCGTGCTCCGCATTGAAGCGTTCGTACCGCGATCGGCTGCGCGCCGTCGCCGGACGGCCGATCACCTTTGTCTTCCTGCAAGGTAGCCGCGCGGCGCTCGCTGCGCGCATGGGGGAGCGGAGCGGCGATTATATGCCGTTGTCGCTGCTCGACAGCCAGCTCGCCACGCTCGAATTGCCTTCGGGCGAGGCGGACGTCGTGACGATCGAAATCGACCAGTCGCCGGAGCGCATCGTCGCGCTGGCGATGAACAACCTGGCGATCCGCTGGGGTCGCTCGACCACCGAAGAAACCACGGGAGGAAAATGATGACGAAACCGGACATCCTGCTGATGGGACCGTATCCGGACTGGGACCTTGCCGAACTCGAAGAGCGTTACCAGGTCCACAAGATCTATTCGGCGGCAAACCGTGAAGCGTTCCTCGCGCAGCACGCGCCGAACATCCGGGCAATCGCCACCCGCGGCGAACTCGGGGCTTCCGCCGAGCTGATGCGCTCGCTCCCGAAACTCGAAATCGTCTCCTGCTATGGTGTCGGCACGGATGCGATCGATCTCGCCCATGCCAAGGCGAACGGCATCCGTGTAACCAACACGCCGGACGTGTTGACGGCCGATGTCGCCGATTTCGGCGTCGCCCTGCTTCTCGCGGCCGCGCGCCAGATCCCTAAGGGCGATGCCTATGTCCGCGATGGCCATTGGGCGACGGGCAATATGGGCCTTGTGACCCGTGTGTGCGGCAAAAAAGTCGGGATCGTCGGCATGGGCCGCATCGGATCGGCGGTCGCCAAACGGCTGGCGGGGTTCGACTGCGAGATCAGCTACTTCGACATAAACCGGCGGGCGGACTTGCACTATAGTTTCGTGCCCGACCTGACCGAGCTCGCGCGCCGCTCAGAGTTTCTGATCGTCACGCTTGCGGGCGGGGAGAGCACCAGGGGGATCGTCGATGCACCGGTGCTTGCAGCGCTCGGCGCAAACGGCATCCTCGTCAACATCTCGCGCGGATCGACCGTCGACGAGAGCGCTTTGATCGACGCGCTGGAACGCCGGACCATCAAGGCCGCGGCTCTCGATGTGTTTGCGAGCGAACCCAATATCGATCGCCGCTTTCTCGCCCTCGACAACGTCGTGCTGCAGCCGCATCACGCGTCGGGAACCGTTGAGACCCGGCAGGCGATGGGTCAGCTCGTGCGCGACAATCTCGCTGCGCATTTCGCCGGTCAGCCGCTCATCACTCCTGTCGTGTGAGGTTCCCATGAAAGCCGTCGTTATTCACGCCGCCAAGGACCTGCGGGTCGAGGACAGGGAAGCGGATGCGCTCGGACCAGGCCAGGTTGCGATCGCGATTGAGGCCGGAGGCATTTGTGGGTCGGACCTGCACTATTACAATCACGGCGGCTTCGGCGCGATCCGCGTCCGCGAGCCTATGGTGCTCGGGCACGAGGTCGCCGGCACGGTCAGGGCACTGGGCGAAGGGGTGTCGCGTCTTTCGCCCGGCGATCGCGTCGCAGTCTCACCGAGCCGCCCCTGCAATGCCTGCGCCTATTGCCTTGTCGGTCAGCAGAACCAGTGTCTGAACATGTTCTCCACGACAAAATTGATTGTTTCGGCGGCGAGCATCGACCATATGGATGTACGACGCCATGCGCTTTAAGGGCCTTGATCTCAATCTACTCGTTGCGCTCGACGCGCTGATGACCGAGCGCAAGCTCACGGCTGCGGCACGTAGCATCAACCTTAGTCAACCGGCCATGAGCGCGGCAATCGCCCGTCTACGCACCTATTTCCGGGACGAGCTCTTTACAATGCAGGGCCGCGAACTTGTGCCGACTCCGCGCGCGGAAGCACTCGCACCCGCCGTCCGTGACGCCCTGCTGCACGTTCAGCTCTCCGTCATTTCCTGGGACTCGTTCAACCCAGCTCAATCAGATCGCCGTTTCAGGATCAGCCTTTCCGATTTCATGACGCTTGTGTTCTTCGAAAAGGTGGTGGAGCGTGTCGCATGGGAAGCTCCCGGCGTTAGCTTCGAGTTGCTGCCTCGCGCCGATCAGCCCGATGAACTCCTCAGGCGCGGTGAAGTCGATTTTCTAATCTTTCCTGAATTGTTCATGTCGAGCGCGCACCCCAAAGCGAAACTATTCGACGAGACATTCGTCTGCGTCGGCTGCCCAACGAACAACCAGCTGACAGCGCAGCTTTCCTTCGAGAGTTACATGTCGATGGGGCATGTCGCAGCCAAGTATGGGACCACGCGGAAGCACTCCCTCGAGGAATGGTTATTGCTCGAGCATGGACTCGAGAGACGTGTCGAGGTCGTCGTGCAGGGCTTTAGCATGATCCCGCCGTTGCTATCGGGCACCGACCGCATAGCCACCATGCCGTTAAGACTGGTCAGGCATTTCGAACGCACGATACCCCTGCGGATCGTCGAACTTGCGCTGCCACTTCCAGCATTCGCCATGGCTGTCCAGTGGCCCGCCCTTTGCAACAGTGATCCAGCAAGTCTCTGGATGCGGGAGATCCTGTTACAGGAGGCTGCCCGCATGGAAGATCCGCCTGAGACCTCTGGGTATCTACCGGCAAAGAGTTCCACCCCCTCATCTAGTTTGCCTACACAGAGGTTATGACTCTTTCACCGTTGTCTGTTGCATTGGCGTTGACGAGCGAGTTTGACACGAGCCTGCTTGTCAAATAGCGGGAGCTAGGCAGGTGACTATCCCCTAGCGGTAAGGCTAGCGCCAGTCGCGGAATGTCTCTCGGTCGGCAGGCTGTAATTGCTTCCGTGGCTCACTGGCTTTGCCGCAATTTGAATTGAAGAGAGGAGACGGCCGGACAGGGTTCATCACTCCTTACTAGTCTACCAGAAACGAGCTGCCTTTTTTGGGGTAAGCGTCCGGTCAGGGCTTGATGACCGACTGGGCCATGGACCACGGCAACAGCTCGCCGACTTTATTGCTCGGTCTAGGTCGATCCAATGATTATAGTTCTAGAGGGGGCGCGCTGCGGGAACGCATGAAGGCGGCATAGTTCGCCGTTCCCGTGCAGTATCTTTGGATGCTCGTGCCGTGCACCACGTCTGCGCCAAAGGCCGATCAGGGCATCTTTAACCCCGGCGCGATCGCTTCGCAGAAATATGCCCGGCACCTCCAAAACCTCCCGCTAAATGAGGTGGTCAGGCGGCCTACGATTGGCTGTCGCGCGGTTTGGTTGAGGGGTCGAGACCTTCCTGAGTCAGCCAGGTCAAGGAGATGAGCTCTATGGTGCCAATTTTGAATTGGAAAACAAGCGAATTTCACGTGGCTATCAGGGCAGCATGATCGTGGCGCCAGGATCAAAGTCCTTTACGACGGTGACAGCTAGCGCGAGGGCAACCACGATGCGCTGAAAGGCTCGGGGTTCGCGGGTATCACCAACGCTCGCACCCGTCCAGGCAATTCGCGCACAATAAGTTCTTCGTCCTCCGGCGAGCGGGAACGTTCTCCGAGGTGTGGACCGGCTCGACCAACCTCAGCGACAATCCCTCGTAGTGGCGGCCACCGAATTGCAACGCACTCATCAAAGAGTTCCTCCGGACGTCGCCACTGGTGAGTGAGCGCTACAAGCACAAGCTAAATAGCCGTCTGCATCTCCGGATTGTATGGACGCCCCGCCACAGCCGATGCTTTCGGCCGCGAACCGAAACCATTACCACGTCCAGATGCCAAACATCGCGGCACGAAGTGTCCGGTTTGTCGATTCCGCGACACGGTGTTGTTCGGCCGGCCTGCCGCTGCCGGTCAGTGAAGCCACTGAATAATATTGCAGAAAAGTTTTCTGAGGCCCTTTTTGCGCAGTTGGCACGACTCTTGAGTGTCTCTCCTTGCGCGGCAGCCGGAGCTGCCGACGAGCATCTCCGACTGATCTTCTCATGTGAGCGCTAAAAAAGGAGACAACAATGAACACCGACATGTCAGCCTATGGTGTGACCGACTTAACGCCTGAAGAAGCAGCTGCAATTGCAGGTGGATGGGGCCTTTTTGGCGCAATAGCTTTCGGAGTTATTGGGCTGATAGGCCTTGCAGCTGCAACTATTGGGGAAGGGGTAATACGCAGTAAAATCCAACAGGGTTAGGTGCGCAAGCTAGCTATGCGCCATGGTGACGACAGATCAGCAGTTCCCCTTTCTGCTGAAGTTGTCGGCTGCACCGCGGAGAGCATCCTCTCCCGACGATCAGGACGCTCTTTGGTCATCTATAAGATCGTTGTACTTGCTGTGGCAGCGACATTGGTGTCGCTGCCACTCATCACCGTAACGGTCTCTGTCCAAAGTGCCGGCACCATTCGCCCCACCATCGAGAAAACGCCCCTAATCGCGCCCGTCTCCGGACGCATCTCCCGTATCCTTGCCGGTGAGAACGAACTGGTTGCCCAGGGGCAGGAGATTCTCTCCCTTGACGATCAGGTTGTTGAGGAAAAGCTCAGGGCGCTTACAGCCGACATTCGCGCGAAGAGCGATCTTGCCCGTGACCTCGAAAGCCTGATCTCCTCCGGCACACGGGCCATGAACCCGATCCGGTTCCTGACTGAGTCCGCCGCCGCGGAGCGGGCGCATTTTCTCAACCGGGTGCGCGAAAACCAGTATGCCGCCAGTAACGCCGCGGCGGAACTTGAGCGCGCCAAGCGACTGGTCTCCGTTGCTGCAGCGCCCGCAAAGACCGTCGACGAAAAGGCTTTCGCCCTCCAGAGCGTTGAGGTTCAGGGGGAGATCCTTGTGCGGCGCAAATCCGCCGAATGGAATCAGCAGCTGTTCGACACTAACTTACGCCTCAAGGAACTCACGGCCACCTTGCATCAGCTTGAGAATGAACGGGATCTGACCCGCATTCGAGCCCCGGTGTCGGGCGCTCTTGAGCAATTCTCCGGCCTCACCCCCGGCAGCTACGTTCAGGCCGGGCAGACCGTCGCTTCGATCTCGCCGGACGGCGAATTGGTCGCGGAAATCTACGTCTCTCCGAACGACATCGGCTTCGTGCGGCCGGGCCAGTCGGTGCGGCTCCAAGTGGCTGCCTTCAATTACAATCAATGGGGTGTCATTGACGCGACAGTGCTCAACGTGGCGCAGGACTTCACCCTCAACGACGGGAAACCGGTTTTTAAGATCCGCTGCGCGCTCTCCCGCAGCTATCTCACGGCCAAGAACGGCGCCATCGGTCAGCTGAAGAAAGGTATGACCGTGCGGGCTCGCTTCCTCGTGGCCGACCGCACTCTCCTGCAACTCCTCTACGATGACGTCGACGATTGGCTCAATCCGCTCCTGGCGAGCCGCTAATCCTCCATTTCAAAACAGCCAACGAGCCGCCATGTCGAGTAAGGTCATCAAGTTCAAACAACGGGACGTCACCGATTGCGGGGCCGCCAGCCTTGCTTCTGTCGCAGCCTTCTATGGCTACAAGCTGCCACTATCGCGCATCCGCCAGTGTGCCTCGACCGACCGCTCCGGCACCACCGTGATGGGCCTCACGGAAGCGGCCCAGAAGCTGGGCTTCATCGCCAAGGGGGTGAAGGGCGGGTTCGACAGCCTCTACAAGATCCCCAAGCCCGCTATCGCGCACGTAGTCGTCAACGAAGTCCTGCACCACTTCCTCGTAATCCAGTCAATCGACGCGAGGTGGATCATTGTCATGGATCCAGCCTACGGCGAAATCCGCAAGCTATCGCATGAGGAATTCAAGACGCAATGGACTGGCGTCCTGGTGCTCCTGGTTCCCGCAGACACCTTCAAGCGCAGTGACGAGACCACCTCACCCCACGCGCGCTTCGCCCGTTTGCTTGCACCACACCGGGCGGTGATGGCGCAGGCTCTCGTCGGGGCGGTGGTGACGACGATCCTCGGCCTCTCGACGGCCATTTACGTCCAGAAGATCGTCGATCATGTGATCACAGCGGGCAACCACAACCTGCTCAACCTAATGAGCGTCGCCATGCTGCTGATCCTGGTGACGCAGGTCCTGATCAATCTCCTCAGGCACCGGCTCGTCCTGCAAACGGGGCAGAAGATCGATGTCTATTTGGTCCTCGGCTACTACAATCACATTCTAAGTCTGCCTCAGCAGTTCTTCGACAGCATGCGACTGGGCGAAATCATCTCCCGCATGAACGACGCGGTGAAAATCAGGAGCTTCCTGAACGACGTCTTGATCAACATGTTCGTCGACGTGCTAACGATACTGTTCTCGTTCGGGGTGATGTTCATCTACTCGTGGAAAATCGCCTTGGTCGTGGCGCTGTGTCTCCCATTATACCTCTTAGTCTACTGGAGCCTTAACCGGCTGAACAGGAAGCGCCAGCGCGCCATTATGGAGAATGCCGCCGATCTGGAGGCGCAACTAGTGGAATCACTCGGAGCCGTCTCCACGATCAAGACCTCCGGCATAGAGAACTTCGCCAAGTTCAGGATGGAGACCCGCTTCATCAAGATGCTGCATTCCGTCTATAGCTCCGGCCTTATCTCGATCTTCGGAGACAATGCCTCGACTTTCCTCTCGACCCTCTTCACCATCGTACTGATGTGGTTCGGAACGACGCTTGCCCTCGATCAGACCGTCACGCCCGGTCAATTACTATCATGCTATACGTTGCTCGGCTATGTCACCCGGCCAGTTGCCAGTCTGATCCAAAGCAACCGGGTCGTTCAGGATGCATTTATCGCGGCGGATCGCCTGTTCGAGATTTTCGACCTGGAGCCGGCAAGCGGCGGCGCCATTGATGGCAGCAAGTCCGCCGCTGGCGATATCCGCCTGGAGAACGTCACGTTCCGCCATGGCGCGCAGCCGGATCTGTTCCAGGATCTCAGCGTCACCTTCCGCCGCGGCGAGATCACGGCCGTGGTGGGGGAAAGCGGTTCGGGCAAGAGTACCCTTGCCGCGCTGCTGCAGAATGTCTATCCGCTAAAGGGTGGACGCATCCGGATCGGTTCCTGTGCCTTGCAGGACCTCTCGGCCGTATCGCTGCGCAAGGTTATCGCTGCGGTACCGCAATCGATCGATGTGTTTTCGGGCTCGGTGATCGAGAACATTGCGCTTGGCGAGTTCGAGCCGGACACCGAGAAGGTCCTGCAAATCTGCGATCAAATAGGGCTACGGGAGTTGATCGAGCGCTGGCCGGGTGGCTTCCAGGCGTATCTGGGCGAGAACGGCGTACGCCTTTCCGGCGGCGAGAAGCAGCGGCTTGGGTTGGCTCGGGCTCTGTACCGGGATCCGGAGATCCTGATACTTGACGAGGCGACCTCCTCTCTCGACTCGATCGCCGAGGCCACTGTCCTGCGGGTGGTTGAGGATTTGCGTCGGGCCGGTAAGACCATCGTCGTCATCTCACATCGACTCAGCACCGTTCGCTTGGCCGACAAGATCGTGGTCATGGACAAGGGGCGGGTGGTTGCGCAGGGAAGACATGCTGACCTGATTGTAGCTGATGGCGCTTACGCTCGCTTGTGGCGGGCGCAAACCGGTTGACGTGCCCCTGACCTTTAAACCAGCGGCGACTAATTAGGCCGGTGTCAGGCGAGAGGAGGAATTGGAAGCGGACGCAGGCGAGCTCGGAGATCGGGCGGCCCTTTTGACGCTGGCGACCGAGGATCATGCGCGACACGCTGGCGGCCTAGGGAAGTCAGCTCCTGTTGTCTCCGTCGTCTCTAATGTCAATCACCCCGCGCCGGCAGGAGTGGCTTGCTCTCATTCCGCACGCGGCCAAGCTCCTTGAAGACCAGGATGAACAAGCCGCCGGTGAAGTATGAGCCAGCCTGATCGACCGAAGGCGCCTTCCCGCTCGACTGCGGCTTGCTCCCAGCTACACAGTGATGTAACGTGTGCTACACGCTTGGAGCTACACATGACGCTGAACATCCGCAATCCGGAGGCCGATACTCTCGCTCGGGAGCTTGCGCGCATTGACCGCACAAGCATCACCGATGCTGTAATTGTCGCCCTACGGGAAACCATACGCAACCGGATGAACAAGGAAAGCCCGAGAGAAACGGCGCAAAAGATCCTGGCTAAGCACGGCCTGTCTTTTCAGCCAGGTCGAAAGCCGGTTCCACCGGAGGCCTATCACGAGCTCGACCATGATCTCACGGGTGGCGACGAATAATGTTCGTCGATGCATGTGCGATCGTCTCGATGATGGCGGGGGAGGACACGGCCGACGCCTATGAAGCGGCGCTGCTCGATGCGGCATCGCCGTCCACATCGACACTTGCTGCCTGGGAAGCCATAATCGTCCTGTCACGCCCGGATCAGTTGAATTGCGCCTACAAAGCGGCTGAGGCGGTTGTCGTCGAATGGCTAGAAGCACGAAACATTCGGCTCCGCGAGCCCGGTTCGCCCCGACGCGTCCTGTCCCACGCGGTCGCTGTTGCCGAACAGCACGGCATAGGAAAGCGGCGCCTCAGCAATTTCGATTGCTTCCACTACGCCTATGCCAAGGTGATGCGCTCGCCGCTGCTCACGCTGGATCAGCTTTTGCGTCAGACAGACGTGGCAACTTTGCCGAAAGGATCTGATGAATGACCGTCTTCGAATTGATTGAACTGCCGGAATTGACCGGGGCCGTTGCCGAGCAGATAAGCGAGGACATGGCTTGATCGCGCGGCGAGGAACTCGACCTTCTACGCCAGGATAGAACCAGAGAACGACGTTCCGGTCGAGTCTATTTTCAAGTATTACTTTTAAGGGAATTTCGTACCCGGCATTTATATTGCGCGCGCAAACGGGGGTCGGTCGAAAATGACAAGTAGAGCTGGCCAGCATTGAAGCATGACGACCGCATTGGCCTTGACGGCGGGCGTGATTTCCGAAAGGTGGTGCCGGGTGGCATCATACTGCGATACTCCTCACGCCGCGCAGAACCTGCGCCGACCAGTACGGGTCGCCACGATCGTCGACGTGGGGGATAGTGATAAGCAGGGCGCCTATTTTCGGGTGAGAGCTTGGCCCTTTCACGTCGATCGCCAGGCTCCACGCACAAGCCAGACATCAACGATCCGTAAAGCAGGACTCCGATGGTTGTGTTGACTCTGTGGAGCACTCAGCCGAAAACAGGCGATGGCTAAAGGAGGGAATTGCTGATGGCTGACGAGAGTAATGCGGGACCAGTTGCTGCGACAACTGCAGCGACGGACGCAGAAGTGAAAGTACCAACGGCTAAGAAGCGGAGGTCGCCGCGGCCGCAGAAGGCGGCTTCCGAACCAGCTCAATCAAAGACACCGGCGGCTAAGCGCAGAGGGTATACCGAGCAAGAAAAGAGCGAGAAGCTGAAGCTGATCGAGACGCAACTTAGCGAAGGCAACACCCTCAAGGACGCTATCAAGAGCGCCGGCATATCAGAGCAAACCTACTATCATTGGAAAGGTGCTGCGAGGCCTGTCGAGCAAAAGGACACTAACGGCGCCAAGCCCCTGCCGGCCGGCGATGAGCTGGCAGATCTTGTCCAGCTCGAAGAGGAAAACCAGCGGCTCCGCAAACTACTGGCGGAGAAACTGCGAGCGGAAAATGCCGAACTGCGCAAGAGGCTCGGTCTGGACTAAACAGGACCGGGAATGCGCGGGGCGACGTTCTTCGGCGTCCTCCGTATTGCGCCAGAAGGCTTATATTTGCTCCCATTTGGCATTGTCGCGGCAAACGAAGCCCTTGCTGTTCTCCGCTCTTGCCGAAAGGCGCGCCAACTGCGAGGTTAACGAGCAGTTGAAGCGCGTGAGGAAGGTCTGTATTGGTGCGCCAGCAGGAATGCAGCGGCGCCAATCGGTGTTGCATTTTTTGCGGTTGCTTGGGATCGAAAGTACATGAAGACGCCACAACGGAGATTCGTTGCTGAATTCAAGTCGGGGCGGCGACAGCCAAAACCCAGACGAACTCATCCGGGGAGACACAGATCTCAAGGCTCTGGCCCGCGAAGTGGAAGATTCGGCTTCGCATCTGTTCACATGTAGGCCCCGGAACGCCTGCCTCGGATGAGAATAGGCCGACTGCCGACGATCTCGACGTTGCACTAGCAGCGACGCCATTTGCCAACGGCGCAGAGGTCAAATCGCGAAGCACCATCAGGCCGTTCATCCGGCCGAAGCAGTTGTGCAAGTGCAGGAGAGCCAAACCGGCATCCAGCCTCGAAGATATCAACCGGCACTCCTCGAAAGCGCGCCCGCCCAGACGATTTCGCTCAACTCGAAGGTTGGGCACGATGATCGAAAGGCTCAGACCGGGACTGTCGACATTCGGTCTCGCTCGACGAGCTTGCCGCCCTGGACGCAGACACAACAAGCGTCCTTAAGAGGTTGCTGGCCCAACAGCTTCGTGCACAGAACCTTCGGCTCAAGAAGATGCGTGAACGATTTGGTGCCGAATAGCGACGTCGTATCACTGGCGCCGGGGCCAAAAAACCGCGGAGACTTGCCCGTAGACCAAAGACTATATGGAAGCGGTCATTCCGAGGGGAGTGCCTCTGAAAGTCTGTGGCCCTAGTCAGATTGTCCATCCATCAGGCCATCGAAAACTTCGAGCATGGCGTCACTAATCGCCCTGCCGAGCGCAGCGGCGGTCGCCGCCAGCGCTTCCTCGTTCATGTCACGGGAGGCCATCGCAAAAGCTGCGCCTTCTGCCGTCACGATTTCTTGCGCCCGTTGGATCGTCCACAGGACAAAGTCGCTCCGGCTGCTGATTTCCACGGTTTCCATGATTTATCCTGTTTTGTTCGAGCAGATGCCTTATAGCGAATTTGGTGGGGCGATGCAGTCAGGAAAGAGTCGTTCTTCGGAATGAGCCGGAATAGCCGAATGACGCAGCAGTTCGATCTCTTTGTTGCGAACGAGGCAGTACCTGCGAAGGTGACTGGTTCCTGGGCGTTGAAGCGCCATTCTCCGAATGTGTTGTGCGAAGCAGACATGGTTCGCCAACTTCAGGAGACGGGCCGGTACCGCATCCTCAAAAAGCTCGAGCCCCGTTCTGTAGCCGTGGCGGCGCGATCCGGATTTCCCTTGAAGGGCGTGATCCTCGATACCGAGACGACCGGCCTTAATCATCGCAAGGACGAGATCATCGAGATCGGCGCGATCGCCTCACATTCGATGACAGCGGCAGCATCGGCGATGTCACCGACGTGTATGGTGGATTGCAGCAACCGAGCGTTTCAATCCCGCCGGAGATCACGCGTCTCACCGGCATCTCCGACGAAATGGTGGCCGGTCAGATGATCGATGTCGATCAGCTAGGCTCAATCATCGAGCCTGCAGATCTGGTGATCGCCCACAACGCCAGTTTCGATCGACCGTTCTGCCATCCTTTTCGCCGGTCTTCGCCGGGAAAGCCTGGGCCTGCTCAGTTTCGGAAATCGATTGGTCGGCACGGGGCTTCGAAGGCACCAAGCTCGGCTACCTGATTGGGCAAGCGGGCTATTTTCATGAGGGCCATCGGGCCGTCGATGACTGCTCTGCTCGAGGTTCTCGCCGGCGCGGGAGAACCCGGGCGATCGCCGTTGGCCGAGCTCTATGAAGCGAGCCAAAGATCCCGTGTTCGCATCTTCGCGGAAAACAGCCCATTCGACATGAAGGATCACCTGAAGGCGCGCGGCTATCGCTGGTCGGATGGCAGCGACGGTCGACCGAAGTCCTGGTGGATCGAGCTTCCCGAGGACGCCCTCGAGGAGGAACTGCACTATCTCCGCTCGGAAATCTACCGCTGGGATGAGGCTGATCCGCCGGTGAGGCGCCTCACCGCATTCGATCGCTTCAAGGCCTGATAGGCTTCGTCACGTACAGCATGGGTGGTGGACTGCGTATTTCGCCTATCATTTGGGCGCCACGAGTATGAACCCATCGAAGCGATGCGCCTCCAAGACTCCTCTTGCAAGCTTCACATGCTTGAGGTCGGGCGCAATCTGGCGATAGTAGGCGCCGGGAAGAATGGCCAGCAGCTGGTTCACAAGGTTTGGAAGAACACCGCCATAACTTTCCCTCCAGATAAGGGGGCCGGAGCAAAGCGGCTCCGAGCAGCGAACTGTCCGCCCCGCCCGCTGAACGCCATCCTCTTCCCCAGCTGCCTGTTCATTTCTGTGGGGACGCGGAGCAAAGGCTCCCTTCACCGCGTGTGGTCAGCCTTTCAGCTGGGCCGCGTAGCGCTCACAGCCGTTGTTGTCATGCCAGTCCCACTCCTCGATGATGCCGCCCCGGCTCGCGATGAGTCTGAGTTTGCAGGAATCCTCGTAGGACTGCATGAGGGTGCCTTCAACGGTGCTGTAGATCGCCTGACCATTGACGTAGGTCGTGGCTGTGTTGGTCGTGGGGACCATGTACGTCCCGCTGCTGCTGGTGTGCCACACGTATATCTTCCTACCGGCGATGTTCTGCTCCTCGTCAGGGTAGCCTAACTTGGCGAAGGCAGCCTGCACAGGTTGCCCCTTGAGACCCTGCATGGCTGGCCGAGCGTCTTCCATCGTCGTGCAGCCTGAGGCTACAGCGTGGGAGATTAGCGCAAGTGGCCGGGTGAATGTCTTCATGATGCCCCCAAGAATACAGCGTGAGAGATACACAGCCCCGGAGTTTGTTGGCGGACGGCAGGCAGTTCCCGCCTTTGAACACCCAGGTCTTGCCCTCGGCCTTGGACAGCGCATCGAGAATGGTGCACCATTGCGGCTTGCCGGACCTGTAGGAGTCCCAGGTCGTACGCCGCCACAGGGTTTGCGCGTGCGTGCCGTCCTGCCAGAAGTTGTCGATCATGCCCCATGCGCGAAGGCGGGCGAAGCAATCCGATCGGTGGCTTTAGGATCTTTAGAATGTCCGACTGGTGTTCGCTGTAGCGCGGATCTTTCGAAAGCTTATTGACGGACGATAGGTTAGACGCCTCGCCCCAGGTCATCGCCTTATCGCTTTCGATCTCGTTCAGATAAGCGCGAGGGTCGGCGGCATCCTTGGGAGTCTTGTCGGGGTTGGAATCGATCGCCTTGGCGACGGTGGTCATCTTGGGCTGGGCGGACGCCGTCATGTGGTCACCGTAGCCAAGGCCATCGCCATCATCAAGCTGTTCAGAAATGTACCGCGCATGGTTTGCCCCTTCGAAAGCCTCGATAAGCGTATCCGGACCGGTTTGAAAACTAACCGCTTCGTCCCTCTTCTAGGCAAGACCTGTGCCAGTCAGATACATTTGAATTCAAGGGGTTGTTGTGGGCGTTGGGAGGCCGTGTAGGTGAAGCCGCACTGTATTGTCGCAACCGCGACACGCTTGTCGCTTCCGGATGGCTCTGAGACAGCGTCGAACGATACAAGAGTGCCGTAATCCTCCACCTTCCATAACTCGGCCGTGTCGATGACCGTGTCCGTGGCAGCCTGCGAGACCCGCTGATATGCAGATCGTGAACTTGCGGCGCAAGATGTGCCCAACACCCTGCAGCTGGATGGTTTCGTTTGCTGCCCGTGCCAGCATCAAATCAACTGTAGCTGTCTTTGGGTTGATAATGGCTGCGCAGGGCTTATCCTGACCCATCTTCGTAGACATTGCCGACCTCAGATTTATTGGACAATGGATGAACCAGGCTCGATTCCTTGGCGGACCTCTCAAACCCATACCTAAGTTCAATTCGCCCACACGGCCGAGCGGGCGGGAATGGGCATGAATCTCAACCTTTCAGATGCCTGCTGCGCAAGTGCCATCTTAAAGCGCTAAGTATAATAGACGTCCCCGACCGTTGCTTATGCTTTGCCAAACCTGACGACAAGCTGTTGCTCTCAAGGCTAACGCGGTGAGGCGGCGGAGGCGTTGCTGCTGTGGGGGCATCCAGAGCGGCGCTCCAGGACTCCTCAGTGCCTCGATGAGGTTGACGTTACGGCCCCAAGGCAGTTGTGAAACAAGCTGTTGGACGGCAACCGCGCTTCGCAATGCAGCTAGCCATAGCGCTTACTCAGCCGAAAAAGAACGCTGTCTACAGAGGGAGATAAATGACGCCTAACGAGACCGGTACAGACCCCTTTACCGAGTCGACAGAGATGGCTGCGTCACGCACCAGGGCGCCAGAAGGCAGCCGCCGGGGCAACGCAGCTAAAGAAGTTGCGACTTCTGCAAGAATGTCGAAGGGTCGCAGGAAGCGTGGCGAACAAGCCGGCGAAGCAACGCTAGTCCCGAAGCACGCGAGCCACGGCGCAGGCTCATCATGAGGTTACTCGATCCGACGCTGATGCGCATGCTTCGGTGCCGATAAACCGGAAAAGTAAAAAAACCGGGAACATCGTGGACGACGGGGCCAAGACGCGTGAAGAGAACCGGAACCGATATTGTTTCGGAGAGCACTGCGATCGCAAATGGCGATCAAAGTGGGCAATCCTCTTCGTCTCGAGAAAGCTTTTGGAGGAGGTGGCAAGCCTAGACGAGGAGATCAGGCAGCTGAGACGCCATTTGGCCCAAAAGCTCCATTTGCAGAATTGAGCGATTCGATAGATCGTGAGCCTGCCTCATATACTCAAACGTTGGACTCATATGGATATCAGAAAAACGTAAGTTCATTGTCGAATTCAAAGTCGGCGCCGATGGTCAAAGATGCGGCCAGCTCCGTTTGGGCCAACACGTGCATTCTGATATTCCTCACATGTCGTCATTATCGCGCAGATCGCCGGGAACTCTGATGGCCGCCGGCAGATCCCAGTCGCTCGCAACCGATCGGACCTCAGCTCACGAAGATGCTCGTAATCCCCCAGCACGTCTGCTGCACAGATGTACTTGGAGACCTCCAGCATCATCACGTCATGCCAATACCTCCTGGTCAGAGACCGAAACAATATGAGTTCTACCGTTTCCGGGTCAGCACCGATACTTCCCCATCCGGTAGGTGACGCTTCCCCGTAGGCCCACGACAGTGCCCTGCCAGCAAGGAAATCAGAAGTTTAGAGGCCGCGGCGGCTCATGCGTGACAGACACTTCCAACATGCCGCATGGTATGCTGGATGTTGTTCCGCGTGAGGCATGGCAAGCGCACCCAATACTGCCAGCTACCGATCCTGGTAGTTTCTGAGATTTCCATTCTCGAATAGTTGTGGGTGGCCATCGTCGGAAATACCCGGGTAGGGAGCCTTATGCGATTTTAACGGGAGGAAGCAGTGAAGATGTCCGCTAAGCCGCGACCTGCTACCGAACAGTTCTCTGGAGATCGGGTCATTATTCTTGGCGTCGCCGAGAGTGATTGTCATGTGGTTGCGAATAAGCTCATCGAATATGAGCTTAGACTCTCCGGATTCAATGTAATCAACCTCGGCGCATGCACACCCGTCGATGAGTTCGTGGCTGCCTTCCAGTCACATCCGTACGCCGACGCACTAGTTATAGGAAGCTTAAATGGCCATGCCTATGAGGATTTGAAAGCAATAAGAGATGCGAAGAGCAATCTTTTAATTTCTTGTCCCATCATAGTGGGCGGGAATCTTGGCGTCACCCGAGCTCAGGCAGCCAAAACGAGAGAGGAATTGCTTGCGCTCGGCGTGGAGTACGTGCTTGAGGACGCGGCGGCGTTACCTTTGCTCTTGCACCAGCTCCCCCGACGGAACGTTTTTACCACGAGTCCGGAATGAGGAATCTCATGAGACCCCTAGACATTTCTATCATTGGAGCCACCGGGGCCGTCGGAACTGTACTAATCAAGTTGTTGGGAGCAAGCCACATTCCGGTCAATCGGTTGCGGCTGCTCGCGTCCAGCAATTCCATCGGTCGCCAATCGACGTTTCGGGATGAAATCTGCTTCGTGGAGTCACTCGGCGAGACCGACGATATCAAAACCGACATCGCATTCTTTTCCGCGGGCGGCGCAGTAAGCGCCAAATGGGGACCTCTGTTCGCAGCCCAAGGCGCGCTGGTGATTGACAACTCGAACGCCTTTCGAATGGACCCAGATGTGCCACTCGTCCTACCGCAAGTTAATCCGAGTGCACTCGCGGTTCGCCCACGGTCGGGCATCGTGGCAAACCCAAATTGCTCGACGATTCAGCTGGTCCGAGCACTGAGGCCGCTGGTAACTGCATTTGATGTTCATCAGATTATCTTGACCACGTATCAGGCCGCCTCGGGGGGCGGCCTTATAGGGATTGATGAGTTATTGAGCGGAACCAGAACCGCACTGGATGGAGGCGCGGGACCAAGCGCGGAACGTTTCCCTGTCCCCCTTGCGTTCAACGTAATACCGCAGGTTGGCGAGACCGCTCCGGAGGGCGTGACCCTTGAGGAGCGCAAGCTGATTCAAGAGTCTCGAAAAATCTTGGGCATGCCTCATCTCCAGTTAACTTCCACTTGCGTTCGAGTTCCCGTGGTCAACGGCCATTCCGAGGCGATATACATCGAGTTCGAAGAACCGGTTCGCCTCGAACAGGTTCATGAGCTCCTCGTGAAAGAGCCAGGTGTTCGGCTCTTTGCAGACGGAATTCACGAAGGATATCCAACGCCGCGCTTTCTGGAAGATCCTGCGGATGTTCACGTAGGGCGGGTAAGAGTCAATCCCGAGAACCCGCGCGGACTCTGGATCTGGGTGGTCGCAGACAATCTTCAGGTCGGGGCCGCGCTTAACGCACTTCTCATCGCACAGCTTGCAATTGCCAACAACGTGATTGGTGGAACATGACCGCGACCGTTCTGAAATTTGGAGGCTCCAGTTTTCTGCATCCTGACGACTACGGTCGAGTTGCTCGGCACATAGCCGCGCGACTGGCGGCAGGCGAAAACAAAATCGTTGCCGTGGTCAGCGCGATGTCGGGAACGACCGACAACCTGAAAGCGGTCATGCTCGACGTCAACGAACAAGCATTACCATCGAGCCTCGATGCGGCACTTGCAACCGGGGAGATGCTCAGTGCGTGCCTGTTGGAGGCTGCCGTTAGCCGGCTAGGGATTCCCGTAATGTCTTTGAATGGCTATTCCCTTGGAATACGTACGAATTCAGACTTCGGTCGAGCGTCAGTAGAAGGCGTGGATCCCAAGCCAATTGCTGCAGCATTGCAGGAGCATGACGTTGTCATTGCCGCGGGCGGCCAGGCAATTGATCAGTCCGCCAGGTTAACGATGCTCGGCAGAAACAGCTCTGATCTGACAGCTATCGTAATCGCTTCCATGTTGGGAGAGCCCGCTTGCGAAATATACTCGGATGTTCCGGGCGTCTACACGGCAGATCCTTATCTTATTCCAGGGGCACAACTGATTCCGGAGATTGCCTATGGGACAATCGCACAGATGTCACGACACGGCGCCAAGGTACTGCACCACAGGGGCGGTGGATTACGCCGAAAGGCACGCAGTCACCATTGTCTGCAAATCGCTCACCAGCGACGGAGCCGTCACAGGCACGCTTGTAACAGGCCATGGGAACGCCCATTCCGTGACAGTGGCTCGCGACGCAACGGTGTTATCGTGCGCCAGCCTCGCAGAGCGCGATAACCTCCACGCGCTTCTTGATCGATGCGACATCAGCACGATCTGTCTGGAGGAGAACGACTGGGCTGGCATATGCATTATAAGCGACGTCGATTTTGCGATGCGGCTTGTCGCGCAGACGGGCACTCGCTCGCTCTCCTTTGGATCAAAAACCGTGGTGACCGAGCTTGATTCTTCAGAGTTGCGTGTCCACTTGGACGGTGATTATGAGCGCGCCATTTCCCTGGCGCGCCAGATCCACGAACGAATGTATCCTGGAACTGCCAAACCGTTTGTGTCGAGAACGATTAAACAGCGCTCGGCCTATAGTTCGCTGCTCATCCGCGGAAACAATGCGCGGGGAAATCCGGAATAATACATTCCGTACATGAGGTTGCTGCTCCCCGGCGGAAGGGTGGCCCTTTCGCTGGTGATTCGTAGGGAACGAATGGAGAGCAGCGGTGGCGATGTTTGCAGGGTTGGATGTCGGTGAAGCGGACGGCAGTGTGCGGAGTCGACGCGGCGGACAAGGTCGTGTGGCGCGGGGTGATCGACACCCATCCGGAGTTGATCGACACCGCGTTGAAGCGCTTTGCGCGCGAGCTCACGCGGGTCGGGTTGGAGAGCGGCCCGTTTACGCCGCATTTATTCCGCTCGCTTGCGGCGATGGGCTATCCGATGATTTGCATGGACGCGCGCCGCGCGGCGGACGCGCTGAAAGGCCGTCGGATCAAGAGCGACATTGGCGCCTACCTCGGGCTGACCGAGAAACGCTATCAATCGGCCGACACCGATGTCGGCATGGGCATCTCCAAACAGGGCGATGCGATGGCCCGGCACTATCTCTGCGAGGCCGCCAATGTGCTGCTGACGACGGTTAAGAAGCGCTTCGCCTTGCGCGACTGTGGCCTGAAGTTGATGCGGAAGGTCGGGCCCAAGCGCGCCCGCGTTGCGGTGGCGCGGAAGCTTGCCGTTCTCATGGGACGCATGTGGAAAGACGGCACCCACTTCGAGGCACCTGTCGCAGCGTAGGTTTTAAGGAGGGGCTTATGAAAAGGAGATTCCAGCGTTCGAGCGTTTCCGCCCCTCGGCAATGAGCGGGTGCGGACCGCAAGGGTGAGTGCGTGACAGGTTGGTTGTAGCTTGATCTCTGCGCTGACGACCTGGCGTCGGGAATACCGGAGTGGCGTTCTTAGCGGTCTTCGTGCCGCTGGCGATTTCGCCGCCGGAAGCCGGGCCTCGTGAGGTGATGTCGCAGCCTCGACGTCGGCGCATTGGTCAGGAAAAGTTCGGCTTTGTCGTTGAACGCGATAAACCGTCCTCGCTGGATAAGCTCGTCAAACTAATCGATTGGTAAGTTTGGCCGAAGCGAATGACCATGTGGGACGAGGCAAACAGGCTGCGGCTCCCGCTTTGGTTGCGGAACCGCTTCATCGACGCGGGATTTGGCGGTGCGTATTGGCATAGTATAGCGCGACGATCAGGATGAGACCGCGTATTGCCGCACCCAGGAATGTCCCCGGGCAGTCATAGCCTCCGAACCCCGCAGCACGACACTATTGTCAGCTTTGTCGAGCGCACGACATAGCGGCACCTGCCTGATTCGCAGCTGCACCCTCATTAAGTAACTGATAGGCAATAGGAAGATCTTGTTTAGGCTCCTTTCTGCAAAGTTGGCACGCCTCTTGAAGGATCCACATTGGCTACGTGACTGGAGCGGCCGATGATATGCATCACTCAATGGGACGCACGAGTAAAACAAGATGTCAGCTCCGCATCGTGCGGTGGGGGCTGCGGCGATACCGACCGCCGAATGCGCCCAGAGCTGCAGTGTCTCACGGGCAGCGGCGTGGTGCACAGTGACAATATGGCGCGCAATAGTCCTGCCATCGGAGCTTCCGATCAGATTTCCTCGGGACCTTCGATGCATTTCCCAAATGCGGACAGGGACAGGGGTGCGGTCGAGTTCAGTCGGTTTCTCGACCGCACAGATGGTATCTCTCAGCCCAAACAGTTGTTCGACCTTTTGTCGGATTTTGCGCTCGGTTTTGGCTGCATTTGGATAGCCTATGGTCCTCTTACAGCCGACCGCAAGGTTTTGAATCCCATCCGATGCGCCGCAGAGCAGATGCTGAATTATCCTGATGAATGGCAGGAGCAATGTCTCAGACGGGGTTATGACAGGATAGCCCCGACATTCAGGGAGAGTCGGCTGCGGGCCGGCCCCATTCGATGGAGGGAGGTGTACAGTGACGCAAGGACGACTGCACACGAAAGGCGCATCCTCGACGAGGCTGCAACGTTTGGCCTAAGGTCAGGCATTACTGTCCCATTGCGCGGCCCCTATGGCAGCTTCGCAATCCTGAGCTTTGCTCAGCGTTGCAACAATGAACTCCAAAATAGAACAATCACCTATTTACAACATGCCGCGATACACTTCCATCTGACAGTTGCGGACGCCACGAATTCGAAACTAATTAAAGTCGTTCCTGACCTCTCTGTACGAGAGAAAGAGTGTATTTTGTGGGTAGCAAGAGGTAAATCTTCTTGGGACATAGGTGTTATTATGAGAATTTCAGAAAATACTGTTAACTTCCATATTAAGAACGTAATGCGAAAATTAGATACGTCGAGCAGAACCGTCGCCGCGATTAAAGCAATAAGCCTCGGGATTATTGCATTGTGAGAAGCGACCAAAGCAACGTCAGGCTTAGACTAGCAAAGCATCAAGGCCTTCGAGTACGGGAAGCTCAGAACTCTGGAACTGGAACAGCATCACAGCCTTACCTGGGATTATGTTTGGAGCGCCGGGTTCTAATGTGATGCGACCCGTGGTCCAAACCACGATCTCCGCCTCGTCGAGTTCACCGAAGAACGATCGGCTTCCGAGCATCGAAACGTAGTGCCCTTCTTCGTCCGCCCACGCAACTGGGGCAATTGGGAGATTGGCGCAATCGGGCGCTTCTGCGAAGCTGCGGGCGATCTCGAGGCCGTAGATCACGCCGAGGGCCCCATCGAGCCAATCGGCATAGTTCTGCGATTCTGCATGCGAGCCAATCAACAGCGATCGCCGCTCTGTCCGCGGCATACCAAACACGTTTCCGACCCGTCGATATGCGCCTTAAGCCCCACCGCTTCGTACTGCTGCGCAAGCCAGCGCCGGCTGTCCATGTCCTCTTTCGAATAGGTCGGGCGATGGACACCGGTTCGGTAGGCGCCGAACTGGGCGAGGTGTCGGAGATCTGAAAGCAATCTTTCGGCGTTTATCTTCGGCACGTACTGGTACCTCCTGGGATTGGCACGGCTCCAGCCGTTTCAACGGGCGTGATGATGTGTTTTTCACTCTTCGCGGTTCTGACCGGTACAATTTCGTTGGCGTGGAAAGCCTCGATCCGCGTGACATGTAAGTGGGGGTGATGTCCATGCCTCGGTGGCGCGATCTTTACAGGGTCACTGGATTTCGCACGCCAGGTGAGGAAAGCATAGCGTCAGCTGATCTTTGCCGCCCGCTGACGCTATCTGTGTCAATCCCCTTCCACTTCAGCCGGCAAGCGGGACGTCCGGATCGCCTCCTGCGCCGCCGTGGTCTGCATACTGATGACCCCAACATCGTTTTCAATACTGATCACCGTCCCAAAGGGCGCAGAGAGTTTCTGAAGGCGCGCAAGAATGGCTCTGGCTTGTGGCGCGGGGGCCAGCCGAGGAACGCCCCGGTTGGCAAACCTCTTTGTGTGACCAAGTTCAATCGGATAGAGTCGCAACTCTGCAAGCTCATTCCGCTCAAATCTGCTGACGGTAATAACGCTTTCATAGAAAACCGGATTTGTGAATCCCTTTCTCATCTCCGCAACGGTCACCTCGGCATCCGTATGGCTTCTCGGGTCCTTACCGTGAGCGGCGAACATATCAGCCCCTACGGGTGTCCGAAGATCATCCATCATGAAGTTCCCGACGCTGTAGAATATTGGCCGGCCCTTGTAGATCTCGATACCTCGCAACTGATGAGGTCCATGCACGACATAGGCATCAGCCCCGGCGTCAATGACCATACGTGCAAACGACTGTTCGTAGTCAGGCGGGTCTTGGCTCCAGTTTCCCGGCTGGTGACCGTGGTTTGTGACGACGCAGAAGTCGGCAAACTGCTTGCCCCGGCGAACGTTTCGAAGGATGTCCGCGACGTCGCGGGCGTCCGCTTCGTAGCTATAACCAACCTTGTCGCCGGATTTGTATGCCACGCCAGCGACCACGACCCCGCCTGCATGCTGATCATCCTGGACCTCAGTCGTTCCTGACACGGCGTCGGGCGCCGATTGACCGCCCGGTTTCGTATCTGGCAACGCGTCGCGTATCTGCCGCAAGTTTTCGAGCATTTCCGGCGAAACCACAACGTTTCGCGCCAGACGAAGACCATTGAGACCTGGTCTGCCCGGCGCTTCGCCAGCAGGATCGCACGCCCGAGACAGCGGCGTGAACGATGAAGCAAATGATAACAGGGCCACGCGGCCCCGAGCAGTTTCGAGGAAGCGCGCTGCACCTGCTTGGGAAAGGTTTTCGCCTACACCTGCATACACGATGCCGTTCTGATCGAGCGCTCGGCAGGTCTCGCGCATCCCTTCCACGCCCCAGTCCAGCGTATGGTTGTTCGCGTAGCTAAGAAGATTGAACCCCATCGCTTCGAGATCAGGCCCCAGCTCCGGCAAACTGACGTGGTACGCTCCGCCGTACTCGGCTTGGGGGCTTCCGGTAAACGTTCGGATATCGAAGATATTAGATGGGGTATTCGGCTTGGCGCCTCATCTTCAGGGTGACTTGGGATTGTAGCCGGGGTGCTGCGCTTCGAGGGATGATAAAACGTGGTCTGTATCGCAACAGCCACAAGCATCTGAAAGGAAGCGCAGCATGAAGCATTATGTCGGAATGGACGTCTCTGTGAAAGAGACTTCACTGTGCATCGTCGATGAAGCGGGCGGGATTTGCCGAGAGCTAAAGGTCTCCAGCCATCCGGATGACCTCATCGAAGTTCTGAATGATCCTGCCTGGCATCTTGTGCGTATCGGTCTTGAAGCTGGACCATTATCGCAGTGGCTTTTCGAAGGCCTTTCAAATGCCGGTTTGCCGGTTGTTTGCATTGAGACCCGCCACACCAAGGCCTTCCTGAAGGCGACCGTGAACACAACGGATCGCAACGATGCACGTGGCATTGCGCAAATGATGCGGGTTAACCTGTTTCGGCCTGTGCACGTCAAGACGATATCGAGCCAGCAGCGACGCGCTCTGCTCACAGCGCGCAAGCTGATATTGAATAAGATCAGGGACATCGAGAATGATATCCGAGGACTGCTGCGTAATTTCGGTCTCAAGGTTGGCTTGATCGGACGCATTGGCTTTGTGGCGCGGATAAGAGAACTTCTTGAGGGTATGGTCGATTTGGCAGAAATCATCGAACCGTTACTCTCAGCCAGACAGCAGCTTCGCGAGAGCTTCGAAGTTCTGCACCGCAAGGTGTTATCCATCGTTCGCAATGATGTGACCTGCCGACGCTTGATGACCATTCCGGGCGTTGGGCCCGTTGTCGCTTTGGGCTTTGTCAGCACGATCGACATACCTGGACGCTTTAAAAATTCCAAAGCCGTTGGCCCTGCGTTAGGGCTGACCCCAGTGATGAACCAATCTGGTGAGAGCAATCGCGTCGGCCGAATTTCCCTGTGTGGTGACATAATGATGCGAACGCTGCTCTATGAAGCGGCTCAAGTCATGCTGACGGTGGTCAGAAAATGGTCCTGGCTTAAGGCGTGGGCGATGAATATTGCCAAACGTCGCGGCCATCAAAAGGCAATTGTGGCCTTGGCACGCCGACTGGCTGTGATCATGCACCGCATGTGGAGTAATGGTACAGACTTCCAGTGGTCAAAGGACTCCGGACCGGCGAAGGCCTGACCATTTTAGACGACTAGATTCCACCGCCGGTGGAAAGAGGTCCTTCACGGGACGATGGATGAAGTGAGTCCGCTATCGAACTCGTACCGATCGGCTTCACCGACCAGGACGCGTTTTAGATTGTTCAACTTCATTCTACTGACCCCATAATGGGAGGGGCAAATGCCCGATCCCGAAGAGAAGCAAGGCTCCGTGAACGACGTCAACCAACGGTGAAAGTGGAAGGCTCGATAGCGCTTGACCTCAAGACGCCGAATAGAGAAGTTTCCATATTTCCGAACGTAACATCAGCTTCACGGAGGATCTTCAATACTGCGCCGAAATCAGGATCCTGCCCTTTGGTCAGTGCTCGCGTAACGATAAGATCGCCGACGGCCACCATGGTAAAGCCTTCGGCAACGTTTGTAGCGATCGAGCCGACTGTATCAAAGCTACCGCTTGGCGGGACCATATCACGACCGCCCGCATGTGAGTTATTGGCCATTTCTTTCTCCATAGATCCGAAGCTTTACAAGTGAAGGTGTTGTTTGCCGCGCGCGCCAAGGCAGCGGGTTCCGACGCAAGTACTCGCGCCAACTAAGAAGCAGCGGTCGTGGGCGAAGGCTCCGTCGGGTGCAGCAGTCCACCCACGCATTGGCGGACGAACGCATGCGCAAGAACATCATGCCAATTCTGACAGACCTCTGCTATCGGCGCTGTTCAAATCCGTAGCCTTTAGCGGTCCGGGGCACGCGAGAAGCCACGCCAAGACGTGCGGCATGAGTGGGCTCAAGCTATGCCCGAAGTGCGGGAATAGCGCCAAATCTGCAGTGACGATTTGGTTCTTGAGCCATTCAGAGTGCTGTCGCGCCACGAGCACGACGTGTCCTGCCAGAGTTTGTAGAGATCGGCAATGACGGCAGCGGACTCCTCGGGCGGCAACGGGGCTTTGTCCGCGCACCTTTTCCCAAAGTGCGCCCATCTTTTCGATTGTCGCCGTTGCAACCTCCTTTGAGCTGTCGTTTGCGTGCAGCTCGTAAAACCGACGTCGACTATGCGCCCAGCACCCCGCCAAAAGAGCGCCGTCGTGTTTCCGCGGTCAGGTCGGGCAACACGGTTATAGGCAGTGTATCCGTCGATATGCAGGATGCCGCGATAGCCTTCGAGATGCCGAGCAACACAATCACCGGATCGACTGTCTTCAAAGCGATAGGCAACCATCGGCAGGCCACTGCCACCGAACGGTCGATCGTCCCGCGCGTACGCCCATAAATACGCTGTCCTTGCTGACCCCGATCCGGGAACAAGTGTCGCAATGTCGTTGGCGAGCAGCGCTTCCATCGAAATGCCGCTTTTCATTTCAAAGGGGCGGGAGTTTTTGCTTCTCACGACGTTTGCGATGTCGACGAGGCTGACGCTCACTTTGCTGCTCCTTGGGGTGGCCGATGTTCTCGATGATCATCGGAAAGAAGATCGGGGGGTCGTCGACCTGCATCAAGTGGTAAATGTTAAACTCGAATACCTCTCCCGCATCGAAGTCTGAGGGTGAATAAGGGAAAGCCAGGTTACCGGCTGTCGATATTTTACCAGGATATCCGAGATGAAGCATCGTGGAGCGGGCGAAACCGCAAATCGATTTAGGGAGCTTTGCCGTGTCAGCCACAGCCTCGACGACGATTCCCACCTCGTGCGGCGTCGCATCGCGGATCGGCTCCACTGGGCCCAGGACGCCATCGCGCCCATACACGCGAAATATCAGTGTGTAATCCTCAGGACTTATCTGTACGAAATTGTCGGCAATGCGATCCCTTACAGCCTCCTGGGCGATGAAAACCGGATCACGCACGCCTGCGATAGATACGTAGCGGTGTCCCGCGCGCCTCGCACCCTCGAGCTTGACTGCATAAGGCGTCTCGATATGCTTACTTCCACTTACCCGAACGCGGCGCTCGTCGAGTTGTTCGAAGCGGGTGTCCGTTAGATCAAGGATGCCTCCAGGGCCCGCCAATTGGTATGGATCGCTCTTTTCGTAAAGTGAATGCGCCGCGACGGAAGCGATCGTGCATTTTCGTAGCGGGTTGAGCGGCTCCAACTCGAAACTGTCTCGGCGAAGGGTGCCAAGCATACAATCACTGGCGCTGCCAGGCGTGCAGGCGATTGCTGCACATTCCAGAATCTTCCCCAAATGCAACGAAAGCCCGAGATCAAATCCGTGCATCACAGGGAAAGCAGCAAAGACGGAAGGATGGTACGCGCGGCCCGCAAGAACGACATTGGAATCGTGCTTCAGCGCACGGACGATTGGCTCGATCCCAAGCTGCGCGACGATATGCTCGCTCTGCTTTACGTCACGTTTCGTGAGCTTGGGAGAGCCGGCACATGAGGAGATCCTAGCTTCCTTCAGGGCGACCTCAACGACTCGTTTGTCGAGTTCGGCACTGATCGTCGCGAACCGAAAACTGAGCTTGTTTTCCGACGCAATTTCTCGAACAATGTCGGCGGCCCAATTTAGATGAGCGTTGCTCCCGCCCCGCCAGCTGTACCAATGATGACGAGAATCCCGCGGGCGATTCCTGGCCCCAGAATAATCTGCAAGTCGCGCTTCACAGCGCTGCGGTCATTGAATGGAACCCGGGCTCCAAGGTAGTAGGGACCCGGATCGCTTGAACCGGCATCCACAGCGATGACGTGCGGGTCTCGACGGAGGCCTTCTTCGAACGACGCCTCCGGAAAGCCATACCACAGGATCGCTGTCGGAGATAGAATCCTGATCTCGTCCATTAGGGCGGAAAACTCCGGTTGTATCTCGTGGCCAACGCAACATTTATGCCACATGGCAGCAAGTAGAGTAGTAGAGTCGCAGAGGGTGTCGTATATACATTGCGAGCAGACCAAGTGCTTCGACGACAAAGCCTTTCCAAGCAGAACAGTCCGAATGGACGTTTGGATACATCTGTGACTTTCCGGGAAGTCCGCTGGTGACTCCCGACATACTCCTCAGGATCGTCGCGCTTTGTAGTGTGGAGACCGAACCTGCGCCCCAGCAGTAAGCGGTGTGCTGCTCGCACCTTGTTGGCCAACAATAACCATCCCACTGCTTCTTCGAAGGATACTGTTGCATGAAGTAGACAAGGGAGGGGGCCGATGTCGACGCTCAAGGCAGAAAGGCAGGTAGCAACTGCAGCGCGGCCCGCGATTTCGTGCTTAGACAGGCAGGCGTTGAGTCCGGTGCGAATCCGACCTCGACCGGGTTCGCGGTGGCGCAATCTGGAACCCCTCAAGCGACATGCGTGGCAGTAACGCGGCGTTAAATGCAACTGAACACATAATGGTGCTGGCAAGTTCCCGATGGAACAGTTGTCGGAGATTGGATGCGTATCACCTTAATCACCTTGTGCTGTGTTGCACTCTATTTTGAAGCAATGCTTTGGATATTCCTCCGTCCGGTAATAGCAAAGACCATGTTCGCGTTGCTCGCCCTATCAGCAGGCACTGGGTTTGGCGTGGCGCGTGGCATGAACCCCGCTGGACCCGCCATTATTGGATTTCTAGTTGTATTTCTACTCGTCCCCGGCAGACCATTCGCGAGGGCCAGAGATAGACGTGTCGATTGGTGGCGTCGAAAGTTTGCAGAATTCCCAGAACCGTGGCAACGCTATGCAAATTTAGTATTGGATGCCCCATCCCCACTGTAAGGTTTCAAACACCAGGCCGCTCTCGGTCGACTGCGGTGATGGGGCACGCATTACTTCACCGGATAGTTCCATGGCAGGAGTCTTTCGATCCGGCTTTGCTTGTGTCCGTTGACGATGGCGGTGAGGGTGCTGGCCAGATAGGCCAGAGGGTCGACGGCATTGAGTTTGCAGGTATCGACGAGCGAGGCGATGGTCGCCCAGTTCTCGGCTCCAGCATCGTGGCCCGCAAAGAGTGCGTTCTTCCGGTTCAGTGCTATCGGCCGGATGGTTCGTTCGACGCTGTTGTTGTCGATCTCGATGCGCCCGTCGGTTAGGAAGAGCTTCAGGCCATCCCAGTATTTGTCGATGTAGGCCAAAGCCTCGCCGAGTGGGGACTTCGCCGCGACACGGGCGCGGTGATGGACGAGCCAGGTGTGCATGTCGGCGATCAGTGGCGCTGACCGTTCCTGCCGTCCGGCGAGGCGAACCTTCGGATCAAGGCCACGCAACTCGGCCTCGATCCGATACAGCTCGTTAATGCGTTTGATGACTTCCTCAGCAATCGGTGCGGCTGCATTGCGAGTGATCTCCACCAGCTTGCGACGAGCGTGTGCCCAGCAATAGGCGAGCCGAATGTTCGGACCAGTGTGGTCCGGTGAGATCAGCCTGTTGTATCCGGCATAACCGTCCACCTGCAGAAGCCCCGAGAACCCCCGCAATATTCGCTCAGCATGCAGGCCCCCGCGACCGGGAGCGTAGGTGAAGGCGACGCCTGGCGGTGCACCTCCATTCCATGGACGATCGTCCCGCGCCAAGGCCCAGAAGTACCCGGTCTTGGTCTTGCGGGAGCCGGGATCGAGCACCGGCGCACGGGTCTCGTCCATGAAGAGCTTGGTCGAGCGCTTCAGATCGGCAATCAACGCATTGAAGACGGGACGCAATTCGTAAGCTGCCCGGCCAACCCAGTCGGCAAGCGTGGAGCGGTCGAGATCAATCCCCTGGCGGTTCATGATTTGGACCTGCCGATAGAGCGGAAGATGATCGGCATATTTGGAAACCAGCACATGGGCGACCATGGCCTCTGTCGGCAGCCCCGCCTGGATCAGGCGTGCTGGAGCCGGAGCCTGCAAGACGCCGTCGGTGCAGACACGGCACGCATATTTGGGGCGACGGGTGACGATGATGCGGAACTGGGTCGGGACCACATCTAGCCGCTCGGACACATCCTCGCCAATACAATGTAGGCAACCGCCGCAGGCGCAGATCAGGCTTTCCGGCTCGATGAGCTCTTCGACACGGGGGAGATGCTTGGGAAGCGCCCCGCGATTGATCGCGCGTGGCCTGAACACTTGTTTGCCAGGAAGAGCGTCGGCCTCTTCTTCGGCATGGACGACCGCGATGGCTGATTCCAGGTCCTCCAACGCCAGATCGAACTGGTCTGGGTCGGTCTTTTCGGATTTGCGCCCGAAGGCAGCCTGCTTGAAGGTCGCGACCAGTTTCTCCAGCCGTTCGATCCTACCTCCTGCCGCGCTATGTGATCGTCCTTGCGAACCTCGCGTGCCTGAGCCGCGATCAGCATCGCCTTCAGGGCAGTAACATCATCGGGAAGGTCGGTGGCGTCCAGCATGACCAGAACCTACCGAATCCCGACCCGATTTGCCCCTGGAATTTGCCGTGCTGAGTCATCGTGCCGCAGCTATTCTATGGCTTCCGGCGCTCTCGCTTCGACGGCACGAACCCGCCGCCAGTCGAGACCCGCGAACAATGCTTCGAACTGGGCATGGCTCAGCGTCATCAGGCCATCTTTGATCCCTGGCCAGGTGAACGTGTGTTCTTCCAATCGCTTGTAAGCCATCACGATGCCGCTGCCATCCCAGTAGATCAGCTTCAAACGATCCGCCTTGCGCGACCTGAAGACGAAGACTGCTCCCGTGAACGGGTCCTTCCGCAGCTCGTTCTTCACCAGCGCTGCCAGTCCGTCATGGCCCTTTCGGAAGTCCACTGGCTTGGTAGCCACCATGATCCGCACGCGGTTTGATGGGAAGATCATGCCGAGGCCGCAAACGCACGCGCGATTGCAACGATCCGGGCGGCAGACGCGCCTTCCTCCAGCCGGATCGTAACAGAACCGAAGACAATCTCGGGGCGGGAGATTGGCTTGGCCAGCGGCTCCGGCGCAGGCGTCTCAACAAACATTGCCGCGAATTCGATTGCGTCCTCGGGCTCAGGCAAAACAAGCCTTCCCTGCCGCGCCATCGTTCGCCAGGACGACAGGTGGTTCGCCTTCAGCCCATAGCGATCCGCCACCTCGTTCACCGTTACGCCCGGCCGCAGGCTTTCCGAGACGATCCGCGCCTTCACCTCGTCCGGCCATTGGCGATGAACCTCACGTCTGCCACGCCGTGTCGTGAGAACCTCCAACGTAGTCTCCATGGAGAAACTCCTTGCCGCTCTTCCATGGAAAGCCGATCACAGATCAAAGCAGGCAGCACAATGTGGGGGCAGAACACCGGTTACCGTAATCCTCTTCGAGCGCAACGAGGTCCTTCGGACGTTCCGTGATGCCGACCTGTTTCAAGGCGCCTTAAGAGTGCTTTTGCCGGCGGAAAGCAGGCCTTGATCACGCTGGGCTTTTATGTCTGCTCATCGTCGGGTTACTTCTTGACCTCACAGGCTCTACGTGGGGGTGCCCGCACGCATTCACAAATACACCCACGGCGGACCCGATGAATGTGAGTGTTTACGCGACCAAACTAGGGCCCGTAGTCGCATCATCTCGTGAATGGTCGACTGCCCAGCTTTGGCAACCCGGCGTGTGACGGGTCTATGTCGCTTAGCATTGTCCCATGAACGACAATGTTGGACATGCGACACAGCCGGTTCCATCGATCACGTTGTATTTAAAAGAGTTTTCCTCTGGCACGCATGTTGCGTTGAGTCATTTGCCACAGGGACCATAATTCGCGGAGATGTCGAATGTCAGCAAAGTTCTTTCTAACGGGGTCTGCGTCCGGTTATTCTACAGCAGAATGTTCCAGATGCAGAAGAATGAAGAGGCCGTACTCGCCAAGGAATAATCCGGCCGAGGCTGAGCAGGCACTTTTGCGTCGGTTGTCCTCGCGCGAACGCCAACTCTACATTCGCTTCAAACCGACGATTTCCTGGGTGCCCGCAGAGCGCGCACGGCCGCGGCCACTGGGGGAGGGCGCCCGGTGACCCATGCTAGGATGGTTTCGCGAATTCGGGCATTTGTCCTGAGCATGATCGCGCTGCAGCCTCTCATGACCTGGGAAGCGGCGGCCGTCGAGGCACCGCGCGGCAAGTCCGAGATCGGAAATTTCATGCTGAGCAACGGCATGCACGTGGTCGTCATACCCGATCATCGGGCGCCAATCGTCACGCAAATGGTCTGGTACAAGGTCGGGAATGCCGATGAGCTACCCGGCAAATCCGGGATCGCTCATTTCTTAGAGCATCTGATGTTCAAGGGCACGAAGAAGCACCCGGCCGGCGAGTTTAGCGCAAAGGTCAGTGAGATTGGCGGCGAGCAGAACGCATTCACATCGTCCGACTACACCGCCTATTACCAGACGGTCACGCCGGAGTCCCTCGGGACGATGATGGAATTAGAAGCTGACCGGATGCGCCAGCTTGTACTCACCGACGCGGTAATCGTGCCGGAGCGCGATGTCATTCTGGAGGAGCGGCGCGGCCGTGTCGAAGCCATTCCCGAGGCGCTCCTCACGGAGGAAATGCGGGCGACCCTCTATCAAAACCATCCTTACCGCATCCCGGTCATCGGCTGGATGCACGAGATGGAACGGCTCAGTCGCGGGGACGCCGTAGCGTTCTACGACCGCTACTACGCCCCGAACAACGCCATACTCGTGGTGGCTGGCGATGTGGACACCGGGACCGTGTGCAGGCTGGCAGAGAAGACCTACGGGGCCGTACCGCGTGGCCGCGAACTGCCGCCGCGGGTGAGGCCGCAAGAGCCGGAGCAGAACACCAAACGAACCGTCGTGCTCACCGACCCGCGTGTGACCGTGGCGAGCTTCGAGAAATCTTGGGTGACCACGTCGTACGCAACGGCCGAGCCGGGCGAAGCGGAAGCCCTCGATCTTCTGTCGGAAATTCTCGGCGGAGGAAAGCGCAGCCGGATCTATCAGGAATTGGTGGTGAGACAGGGGATAGCCTCCTCGGGCGGTGCCTATTTCTGGGGAAGATCGCTCGATCCGACGAGCTTCACAATTTTTGGCTCGCCGCTGGGCGACGCTAAGATTCAAGCGGTGGAAGACGCCATCGACACTGAAGTTCGGAAAATCATCGACGCCGGCGTTACCGACGTCGAGCTCGAGAACGCCAAGAACCGCTTGGTGCGCTCGGTCATCTTCGCACGCGACAGCCAACAGGAAATCGCCCAGCTCTACGGCGAGGCGCTTGCGACCGGCAGTACTGCGTACGACTTGCAGGTATGGCCGTTGAGGGTCCGCGCAGTAACGGCGCGAGAGGTGCAGGCGGTTGCCAGGAAGTACCTTAATCCGGACCGGTCCGTGGCGGGATATCTGCTGCCGCGGGCAAACACATTTTCGGGGGATCAAAAGCGATGATGATGATGTTCAACGGACCGCCGCTCGGGGCGGCCAAGTCACTGCTAGTCGCGCTCGTATTGCTGAGCCTTGCCGCGACGACGCACGCTCGGGCGGCCATGGCAATTCAAGAGGTTAACTCATCGAGCGGGATGAAGGCCTGGCTGGTGGAGGATTATGCGGTACCGATCGTCACCATCCGTTTCGCGTTCCGGGGCGGCAGCGCGCAGGAGCTTCCGGGTGAGGAAGGCCTCGTCAATCTCATGAGCGGGTTGTTTAACGAGGGGGCCGGAGATCTTGACAGCAATGCCTTTCAGCAGCGGCTGGATGATGTTGGCGCCGAGATGCAATTCAACGCCGGGCGCGATGCGGTTTACGGGTATATGCGGGTGCTTGCCGATCGAAAGGATGAGGCCTTTGAATTGCTCCGGCTGGCCATCGAGCAGCCGCGCTTCGACCAAGCGTCGCTGGACCGCATTCGCGCTCAGATCGTCTCCGGCATCATGGCGGGAGCCAAGGATCCGCAGACGGCCGCGGAGGTTGCATGGATGAAGGCGATCTATGGCGATCATCCGTATTCCAGGCGCCAGGAGGGCACCGCGCAAACCCTAGCCGCTGTCACGACCTCCGATTTGAAAGCCTTTCACAATCGGCTTTTCGCGCGCGGCAATGTTATCATCGCAGTGACGGGGGCGATCGATGCCCGCGCGCTCAAGCGCGACCTGGATCGTATCTTCGGCGGTTTACCTGCCCATCCCTTTCTAATGCCCGTCGCGGAAACGACGCCGAAGCTGGGGCAGCAAGTTCGCGTCCACGATGACTTACCTCAGGATCGGCTGCGCCTGGCCTATCCGGGGATCAGCTACAAAGACCCGCAGTTCTTCGCGGCCTATCTGATGAACCACATCCTCGGCGGTGGCGCGTTCACGTCCAGGCTTTGGAACGAGGTGCGCGAGAAGCGAGGGCTCGCTTACGGCATCGAATCTAGCCTCGAGATCAGTGACCATGCCTCGGCGCTGGTCATCGACACGAGCACCCGCCCCGATTGCGCCGCAGAGACGCTCTCCCTCATTCGCGCCGAGGTGAGGCGGATGGTGGACGAGGACGTCACCGAGGAGGAGCTCGCAGCGGCGAAGAAAAATATCATCGGCGGTTATACGATCGGCAACCTCAACTCATCGAGCGCGGTCGCCGACACTCTGGTCGAACTCCAGCTGAAAGGTCTAGACATTGACTATATCGACCGGCGGGAACAGTTAATCCAGGCCGTAACCGTTGCGGACGTCCGGTCGGCCGCGAGACGGCTTCTCTCCGCTGCCCCCGCCTTGATGATCGTCGGACCGCCCCTCGAGGGGAAGAAAGCGCTCGAGGGAAAGAAAGGATGACTATCGACTGGGAAATGCCGTCCGTCTCGGCGGCAGAATTCATGCCGCGAGATATCGCTGCCGAGGCTTGAGAACTGAGGATTATCGCGGCGACGCTAGCACTCGCCTGTGAAGAGTGCTAGCACCTCCACCGGATCGATGAAGATCCGCACTGTCACTTGATCAAGGGAATAGACAATGGCAAGCACCAATTTCCGTCCGCTGCACGACCGCGTTGTGGTCCGCCGCGTCGAGTCTGAAGAAAAGACCAAGGGCGGCGTCATCATTCCGGACACCGCGAAGGAAAAGCCGCAGGAAGGCGAAATCGTGGCTGTCGGTTCGGGCGCCCGCGACGAAAGCGGCAAGGTCGTACCGCTCGACGTCAAGGCTGGTGACCGCGTCCTGTTCGGAAAGTGGTCCGGCACCGAAGTCAAGATCAACGGCGAAGACCTTCTGATCATGAAGGAAGCCGACATCATGGGCATCATCGGCTGACCGGGCCGACAATCCTACCCAAAACTTCCACAATTTGAAACCGGGCATGTCCGGAATTTCGAAACCAAGAAAGGCATCAAAATGGCAGCTAAAGAAGTCAAGTTCGGCCGCAGCGCGCGCGAGAAGATGCTGCGCGGCGTCGACATCCTCGCCGATGCAGTCAAGGTGACGCTCGGCCCGAAGGGCCGTAACGTCGTTATCGACAAGTCCTTCGGCGCTCCGCGCATCACCAAGGACGGCGTCACCGTCGCCAAGGAAATCGAACTCGAAGACAAGTTCGAGAACATGGGCGCCCAGATGGTCCGCGAAGTCGCTTCGAAGACCAATGATATCGCAGGCGACGGCACGACGACCGCGACCGTTCTCGCCCAGGCAATCGTTCGCGAAGGCGCAAAGGCCGTTGCTGCCGGCATGAACCCGATGGACCTGAAGCGCGGCATCGACCTCGCCGTTGCCGAAGTCGTTAAGGACCTGCTCGCCAAGGCCAAGAAGATCAACACCTCGGACGAAGTTGCGCAGGTCGGCACGATCTCCGCAAACGGTGAAAAGCAGATCGGCCTCGACATTGCTGAAGCGATGCAGAAGGTCGGCAACGAAGGCGTCATCACGGTTGAAGAAGCCAAGACCGCCGAAACCGAACTCGAAGTCGTCGAAGGCATGCAGTTCGACCGCGGCTACCTGTCGCCTTACTTCGTCACCAACCCGGAAAAGATGGTCGCCGACCTCGAAGACGCTTTCATTCTCCTGCACGAGAAGAAGCTCTCGAACCTCCAGGCCATGCTCCCGGTTCTCGAAGCCGTCGTCCAGAACGGCAAGCCGCTCCTGATCATCGCTGAAGACGTCGAAGGCGAAGCCCTTGCAACGCTCGTCGTCAACAAGCTGCGTGGCGGACTGAAGATCGCTGCCGTCAAGGCCCCGGGCTTCGGCGACCGTCGCAAGGCCATGCTCGAAGACATCGCCATCCTGACGGGCGGCACGGTGATCTCCGAAGACCTCGGCATCAAGCTCGAAAACGTCACGCTCGACATGCTCGGCCGTGCGAAGAAGGTTTCGATCTCCAAGGAAAACACCACGATCGTCGACGGCGCCGGCCAGAAGTCCGACATCGAAGGCCGCATTACCCAGATCAAGGCCCAGATCGAAGAAACCACTTCGGACTACGACCGCGAGAAGCTGCAGGAGCGCCTTGCCAAGCTCGCTGGCGGCGTCGCCGTCATCCGCGTCGGCGGTGCGACGGAAGTCGAAGTGAAGGAGAAGAAGGACCGCATCGACGACGCTCTCAACGCGACGCGCGCTGCCGTTCAGGAAGGCATCGTACCGGGCGGCGGCGTTGCCCTGCTGCGCTCTTCCGTCAAGATCACCGTCAAGGGTGAAAACGACGATCAGGAAGCCGGCATCAACATAGTTCGCCGCGCTCTGCAGGCTCCGGCCCGCCAGATCGTGGAAAACGCTGGTGACGAAGCCTCGATCGTTGTCGGCAAGATCCTCGAGAAGAACACCGACGATTTCGGCTACAACGCGCAGACCGGCGAATATGGTGACATGATCGCCATGGGCATCATCGACCCGGTCAAGGTCGTTCGCACCGCGCTTCAGGACGCAGCCTCGGTTGCCGGCCTGCTCGTCACGACCGAAGCCATGATCGCCGAACTGCCGAAGAAGGACGCTCCGGCAATGCCTGGCGGCATGGGCGGAATGGGTGGAATGGACATGATGTGATAAGGCGAAAGCCTTAGCACGGGATCCATCCGGATCTGAAGGGCGGCTCTCGGGCCGCCCTTTTGTTACTCAGCAGAAGACCAGCGACCCCGTTGAAACTGGTCGATCCGATGCGGCTACTCATCCCGGCCTGCTGACCACTTTCTCACCACAAGCGGGCGGGCCAGACCTGCTATGCTCGTTTCTCTCTGTGAAAGCGCCTTGCGCCACCGCCCTACTCGGCGCTCAATTTCGAGCTGCACGGCGTTGAAAACACGTCCCGCGGAGTCGACGAGTCCTGAGGTACCTGCTGGATACCAATGTCATCTCCGAACTACGCAAGAGCGGTGACGGAATGCCGATGCCAATGTGCTAACGTGGGTCGGAGCCGAAGATGCGGCGGCAATTCTTCATTTCTGCTATCACGGTTCTTGAACTGGAGCGGGTTGCACTCGGCTGCGCTTTGCCGGTCGCATCCTGTCAGTTGACGATCCGGTTGCGACACGTTTCGCTCTGCACATCCCGGACCGGCGCAACGAGGCTGACGCGCTGATTACCGCCATGGCTCTGCTCCACGACATGGTCGTGATGACGCAACTTCGCAGGCGCGGCGTTGTTGTGGTCGACCCTTCTATTCGGATGCCGGCGGGTCCACTGAGTAACAAAAGTCCCCATTGGGTATTTCCATGATGTCTTGGTCGGCAACGGAAGCGCGGCCAATCGAAAGATCGGGCGTGATATGCCCCAGCCGGCCAGTTCGTCTTGTTTTGCGCCGACAATAGACAGCAACGACATCGAGTGGACGCGGCGCTTTCGGTAACCCAGGCGGATGGGGTGCCCTCAAGCCATATCTGCCGATGCCCCTCTGTCGGACGCGCTGTTGCGCGAGGACAATCGAGAAGGATCAGCGCGAGGACGAGCCCGGCCGCGGGGCGGTGGGTGGAAGAGTTGAGATCACGCGCCACGTGGTCACGCCCAAGGCGCAGCGCCAGTCGGGGCGTTCCCTACGATTTATCACGGCTTCGTGGTGGAGCCGGGGCAGCCACGATACGGAAGCGCCCGCATTGCCTGCATTGCCGGCCTCTTGGTCTTCTCTGAAGCGCCATGCCGCCTTTCCGTGGGTGCGCGCCGACTGCTCCAAGTAGGCATCGAAGGCGGCCGCCACGGCACGGATGAGGAAATGGCCGTCCTCGCGAAGCCGGATCACGCCGCCGACGTTTTCGAGGACACCGTCGCTTTCTAGCATGGCGAGCCTCGTGTTGCCCTCAAGCACGATGCAGGGATCGAAACCGTGCGCAACAGCAATGGCGGGAACATCCGCGGAAAAATCGCACATCAGCCGCTCGATAATCGCTGCTCGGAGCCGGTCTTCTTCGGTCGGACGATAGCCTTTCACTGTCGCGAGACGGCCGGCGGCGATCTTTTGTGCATAAAGCGCCGGCGGCACCTCGTTCTGCGCATAGCCCTCCGTCGTCCGCCCGATGGCCGACGCGCCGAAACCGATCAGCGTTTCGCAGGCATCGGTCGTGTAGCCCTGAGAGTTGCGATGCAATTGCCCCGCGGCCTGTGCGACCGCCAGGCTATCGTCGGCCCTTGCGAAGTTTTGAAACGGATTACAGAATTGGGGCAATCCTAGAGGCGCGCCGCGTCTTTCTTCTTTGAGCAATGTCAAGAACCTGCGCCAAAGGCTTTCTCGCAATTGTTTGCTCATCATCAAAGCGGCGAGCCGTCCGAGGGGATAATGCCGGCTGATGGCTGCCAACACACGCCAGATGAGCAGAATTTCAAGTTGTTAGGTGGAAGAAGCATTGTCGTCGTTGCAGCCGACCACGGACTCCGAAGGTCCGTGGCTTTCGCGCTTGAGGTCGAAGGATATTCGACCGAGTCCTACGACACCGTGCAGAAGGCCGAAGACTCTTCCCGCGAGGCGCTGTGCACAATTCTCGATGATGAGATACTGAGATCAGAGCCGCAGGCCGCCGCGCAATTCCTCAAGAAGCTCGGAGCGAGGGCCATTCTGCTGGTTGACGGGCTGTCGGCGCACCAAGCGCCTGTCGACAACGTCTTGACGAAGCCGTTCACCGGTCCCGACCTGCTCGGCGTGATCAACAGCCTGATCGAAGCGGCTAAGTAATTTCCCTTAGTGGTCTAACCGAATTTCTCCAAGTCGCGTGAACTGTCAATCTGTCCCCACACTGAACAGGGGACACGACATGTACGCCGCTGCACAACCCAAAGAACAGCCCTTCCGACCGGCCGAAGACGTTGCACGGACCCAAATTTCGGGGCCCCACCTTGTCGCCACCTACAGGGCTGGTCGGGAGATTTATGCCGAGGGCGATTTGATCGAGAAGTGCTATCAGGTTTCTACTGGCGCCGTGCGTATCTATCGCCTGCTCTCGGACGGACGGCGACAGGTCGTATCTTTTCATCTGCCAGGCGAAATGTTCGGTTTCGAAGCGGGCTCCAACCATTCTTTCTTTGCCGAGGCCATCACGGAAACAACCCTGGCCGTCTTCGGGCGGCGGCATATGCAGGAGCGTTCGCGAGAGCTTCTCGCTCTCGCCTTGATCGGCATGGCGCGGGCTCAGCAGCATCTTCTGGTGATCGGCAGGCAATGTGCCGTGGAACGAATTGCCGCATTCCTGACCGATCTTTGCGAGCGTCAAGGAGGAGGCAGGCAGTTGCGATTGCCGATGTTGCGGCAGGACATTGCCGACTATCTCGGCCTCACGATCGAGACGGTGTCGCGTGTCATGACCAAGCTGAAAGTGCGCGGGGCCATTGCTCTCAAAGACGCAAGGACGATCGACATCATCAAACCGGATGCTCTCCGTGAACTTTGCACCTGAGGGTGCCCGCGGCCTGCGCAAGGTCCCGGCCAGGATGGCAAATGTACGGCTCCGCAAAACTCATCCCAGAAACAAACGTCGAAAGTGTATCATGACCAGTATAGACCGCTTCGCATGGCAAGCCCTTCATCGCCATTTCAAGAACGATGATTTGACCGGTCTCGTTAGCTCCCGCCGAAGGTTTGCTCCACATCTCCTGCCAGACATTCAAACCGTTATTGAAGAGCAGATCGCACCTCTGTCTCCCAAGCTTGTCGGCGTCCAGCAGCAGGACGAGCGCTTCCCCATGAAGCTGGCAGACCTGGTCATTCGCGAGGGAGGCGGCGTCGTTTCGCTGACGCCGTTGCGATATGAGGACATCGACATCGGCGGAGCTGAGCCTTTCGCTTCTCTGCACAACGCTCTGTGGCTATTCCAGATCGGCCACGAGCCGGTCGCGATTCTTCTGTCGCAGTTCCATGACTACTGGCGCCGGGTGCTTCAAGTAGAAATCGCTCATCTGCCCGGCGAGGAGGCATCCGCCTTATCGCGCGGATTTCTTCGGAACATCCAGGCCGCGGGCGAGAGATCACGGTATTATCGCAACAAGGTTCTCTCCTTCGAGCTCGATACAGGCGGGGATGGGATGCAGGGTACGATGCGCGTTCATCGCCTTCCTGACATACACCGGGAAGACGTGGTGCTTTCCGAAGCAACTATGGCGCGTCTCGATACTCACATCCTCGAATTTGATCGACACCGAGAGGGGCTGAAGCGCCGCGGCCAATCAGTGAAAAAGGGTATTCTGCTCTACGGGCCACCTGGCACCGGCAAGACGCACGTCATCCGTTATCTTTCTGCCAACCTACCGGGGCGCACCACCATTCTGGTCACGGCTGAGCAGATGACGATCCCGTTCGCGATCCAGTACTACATCGGGCTGGCCCGTACCCTGCAGCCGAGCATCGTCGTGCTGGAGGACGTCGATCTGGTGGGCCGGTCGCGAGAAGATATTTATAGTTACAAAGCCGAAGGCCTCCTCAATCGTCTGTTGAACGAAATGGATGGTCTTGCACCAGATGCAGACATTTTCTTCATTCTAACGACGAATCGGCCGGAGGACATTGAAGACGCGCTCGCCTCGCGCCCAGGCCGCGTGGACGAAGCTATTGAGGTTCCGCTCCCCGACGCTGTTTGCCGCGAGCAGCTCATCAAGCTGTATGGTCATGCACTCGTTTTCGAGAACGGAGCTATGGCCGATGCCGTCGCGCGCTCAGAGGACAGCAGCGCGGCTTATGTCAAGGAGATGGTCCGCCGTCTCGCGCAACGGAGCCTTGCTCGAGATGGCGGTCATTTTGTCTCCCGCGAGGATGTGGAGGTGGTCGTTGGCGACTCCGCAGTATTGGCCGACCGCCTCGGTAGGCGCATTGTCGGCCTCAGCGTGAAAACTTCAAGAAGACGAAGACAAAGCGCCGAAGAAGATGACTCAAATTGCTGCGATTAAAGGTCCTACCACCTGACACTCCATATGAGAAAGGTCGTTCTCCGTTTGAGCAAGCTGAGAATTTGGCGAGAGCCATGGCGTCGGTGGCGAGCTTCGCCGGCGCCAGCCAACCTTGGCAGTCGACGATGTACCGGCGGCGGTCGATACTCTCACAGAGGGAGGACTGTCCTTTGACACGACCGCTGTTGAGAGTGCTGGCCTGGCACAGGTATGTCGATGCCCCAACACGGGGATGAGCATTGAACTCATCGATCGGAACAGCGAGGGTAGGTTTCTCGACAGCAATAGCTTGAGCAAACCGGAAGAGAACGATTGACTGGTAAACGAGCTAGCAGTTCAGCAATTGACGACATCTCACGAATTCAGACAAGCGGGCGCTGACCGCTCGCTGGACCTGTTCATCTACACCCTGCCTGTGCGGCTTCAGCTGGAGGGGACCTGGGTCGGAGCGAGTGCGTGCAGCATGCATGCAGTGGAAGTCAAATATAATCGAAGGACGGAGCGGAGTGGCCGGCAAACGAAGTCGCTGCCAACGCTCATCAAATCTCGGGCCGGCGCTTTTGGGCCCCTTGCCGTGTTTGTCACGGGTTTTCCCTACCGCTTGGGAGTGCGATGAGCGCAGCCCGGTCTGCTAGCCGGCCACGCGTGATCTGGACCAGGTAAGGCCGATGTCAGGAACCAGCGTTTTGCATCACGGTCTCCTGCCATCAAAGGACGTCATGCGGCGTGTCGCACGCTATCTCTGGATCTTAGCGCCGCTCACCGCGCGCGAAGCACGTGTCTAAAACCCGACAGGAGGTGTGGCTCGAACGTGACAACATTAGGTCCAATACAGACGGCCATTGTGGGCATGCTGGGAGCTTCGAAAGCACAATCAGACTTACTGCCTGCTAAGCGCGGCTGGCACGCCCTTTGCAGCAGACGCGCAAGGAGGAGTGACGCTCTCTTCCCCTTGAACCCGTTTACCTTGTCTCTAACAGGGAAACAAACTCATGCATAAAATCGCGCAACCTTCTGAAATAGCTTTGGGGAACGACATGGTCTTGCGTATGGGGTCTCCGGCTCCAGCGATCAAAGTGCAGAACTGGCTGCGTGGCGAGCCCCTCGCGAACTTTCAGCCGGACAAAGTCTACATCGTCGAGTTTTGGGCAACTTGGTGCGGACCCTGTGTGGCGGCGATGCCGCATCTGGTGCAGCTCCAGGAGCAATACAAGGACAGCGGACTTGAGGTCGTCGGTGTTGCGGCACATGAACACGCTCCAACGGCCGATGAGGCCCGAACCAAGTTGGACGCGTGGTTGACCGAAAAGTGCTCGAATCTGAACTATCGGATCGCATTCGACTCCACAGGCGAAATGAACAAGCTTTGGATGGAACCGAGCTTTTCTGTTGGGATTCCGACCTCGTTCGTGGTCGACCGAGACGGCCACATTGCCTTTATAGGTCACCCGATGTCACTCTATGATGTTTTGCCGCAAGTGCTTGACGGCAGCTGGCGCACCAGTGATCAAGGGAAAGCCGCCGACAGGGAGCGGATCGCCAAAAGCGAACACACAGCGCGAGAACAAGCGTTGAAGAAGCCGATCAATGACAAATTTTGGGCGGCGGTGAAGGCAAAGGATTGGAAGACGGCCCTCTCGGCAATCGAAGACGGCATCGCCTTGATGCCGGACGACATCAATTTCCGCGTGGCTCATGCGCACCTGTTGCTTCACAGGATGCGCGACATGCAGACCGGCTTGCCCGTCATACGCCAATTGGTTCGCGATGCAATCGACCGAAACTCCGAGCATTGGATGATCATGGCGATAGACCAACTCTTTCATCCGGCAAATGACTATTCGCGTTTTCCCGCTGCTGAGCGCTTTGCGATGGGCAAGGAGCTCTCCGAACACATCCTGGCACTGAATCCCCCACCAGACGACGTCCCTAAGTTCCTGTCTTATCGGGCAGTCGCTCACTACTATCATGAGACCGGCAACAAAGATCGCGCGATCGCGTTGGTCGAGCTGGCAATAAAGGCGCTGGACGGTCCAGAGCCTATGCCGGACGAACTGAAACAGGAATTTCTACCGGATTTGCTGCAGACCCTTGCCAACTACAAGGGTGAGAAGGTTTGTTACGGCGCTCTCCGTGCGACTCCGCAAAAGGATATCCCGAACGGCGCCAGTCCGAAGGCGGACAAGGAGAATTTGACTTGAAGATGTATAAGCAGGACCTCTTGTCCTGCCGGGCGGCCGTGCTGACGGCGGCGTGACGGCCCGTAGAACGCTGCAGCGGCGTGTGCCGCAGCCACGCCGCAATGTCGCGCCCCCTCTCTTGGTCTGCCGCTGCGGGCGCCAGTGCAAGAAGTGCGGTCGGGGTGGTCGGCGCGGATATCTGGCAGAGTTCCTTGCGCCAGCGAAAAAGCTGGCTCACATGGATACCGGCCGATCGCGCGATCTCGGAAACGCGCGCCTCCGGCTCGAATGTCGCCGCGACCAGACGCTCCTTCTCCTCGCGAGACCAGCGCCGACGCCGCTCGACCGACGTGATCACCTCAATCTGATGCTTCGTCATAGGACTACTCCTAGTGCTTGCACTAGGACTTGCAGTCTTCAGCCTACCTCAGCAAGGCGGCCGTCACCGGAGGGATACGGATCTGCGTGCGATTTCCTGAAGCAGCGCCAAATCATGAGAACCTGCGCAAGCCCCCATGCCGATCAAGCAAACAACTGGCTGCGGCGAAGCTGACGGCGCACGGCAACCCGACCGCTCTCGTCTGGACTGGAGGACGCTCTTTGCCAGGTCGACACAACTGTGGCCGCGCCCAGACATGGATGGCTCCTTCGCTCGGGACGACAACTATGGCGCAAACGCCGGGAGCAGGAGCCACCCACACCATCAATCGAAAAGCTCTTCGCCAACAGGTGCAAGCCAGGTCACGGCAGGCCATCTACGACGGACTGTGGACAAACCTCAAGGTCGTCGCCCCGCAAGAATGCGATGATTACCTTACCGAACCCGGATATGACCGGACCTAAAAAGCATCAGCTCTAATTTAAAGGAGAGCTTTAGCCCTAAGGTCGGCCAAGGGGCGACTGCTGCAAACGATTTCCTCGATATCTAGCTCCGAGGATGCTTGATATCGCCGAAGCGAATTAAAAACGATAGGTAATGCCAGCGCCGAAGAGCAAGGGATCAAGCTTCGCTTTGCCCGTGACATTCCTTCCGCCGACGTTAGCATCGAAATCCGGCCTCAAGAAGATCTTCTTCGCGTCGACGTTGAAACCCCAGTGATCATCGATCATGTAGTCAAAACCAACTTGCAAGACCGTACCAAACGCGTTCTTGACGTCGAGCCTGTCAGCGGATTTGCCTGACTGATTGTAGAAGATCGTATAGTTCACGCCGGCGCCAACATAGGGTCGGAAGGCACCAAAGTCGGTGAAATGGTATTGCAGGGTTAACGTCGGCGGCAGCAGCCAAGTCTTGCCGAGCTCACCTAAACCGGCAATTGAGCCGCCGCCTTGGACCCTTGCATATGTCGTGCCGAGGATGAGCTCGGCCGCTATATTGTCACTGAAGAAATAGGAGATATCGAATTCTGGGGCGACCGTGTCAGAGAACGAGAGGGCGGAGCCTGCTAATCCATCAACGCGGCCAGAGTCTCTTGTGATGACGTCGAGTGCGCGCAGGCGTATCTGCCATGGGTTAGGGCTAGCCGCGATTTCGGCCCCATCGTGTGCGCTGATAAAGTCGCCTGCTTCAGCTTCACAAGCCACAGCGACGATCGCCGCGGTGATACTCGCATAGAGAATTTTTATGATGTTCACGTTTCTCTCCATTAGTAGTGTTGGCCATGAAGGTGGTAAGAGCTGCTTGATGACGAAGGTGGGGGTACCGGATTGAGACTACGAGCCGCCGGAGAATGACAGTAATTGGCCACACACCATTGCTTGACCTGCTTGTGGCTTCCATAGAAGTGTTCAACGGCGAGGGTGAAAAGATGAGTTTCTCGCATAGAATCATGCCTCGATGTTCGCACCAACACGATGGGCAGTTCCGAACGCTTAGTGTGCGTTCTTGGACGGTGAAGCATGTACCGTGCCAAAGGAGAAAACCGTTCAAAAGCAACGTGCTGCAGCACACTGCCTTATGTCGCAGGATCGACACTTGTCGGAGATCGTACAACGCGAGCGGTTGTCACCGGCATATGAATGAACGCGTTCCCTGCAACATTGACCGACGAAAAACGGCAGAAGAAGATTGTGACCATCGAATCCTTGACGACGGCCTCGCTTGCCCAAGTGACCTGCTAGATTAGAAAGGTGGGACCGACGACATCCAGTTCGGCGGGCTGGGGGCCATATCCTTCCGGCAAGTGGGAGGAGCCTGGCTACGGCCGGGCAGGAATATGCGCAAGATGGTGTTCCTGCCGGATTGACTAGAGCCGTCATTTGCGTTGCGACTAGCTAAGCTGGCCAGTGCTGCCTACGGTTTACCGAAGCCGTGTCGGTTGGCGACGCGCGGAGCTCCCCTCGATCTCTGCTCTCGCTGTTGGCTGTGCTTACGGAGAGCGGTCGAGATAAGCGTCGAATGCGGCAGCGACAGCGCGAATCACAAAGCGATAGTCGTGGCGGACACGGATGAATCCGTCCTCTACGTCCACGATACCGTCCTCCGCCAGCATCGCCAAACGTTCTACTGTATCGAGAAACGGCACCGGGTCCAGCCCATGGGCGGCGCAGATTGCCGCCACGTCGGCCTGCAAATCGCACATCAGCCGCTCGATGATTGTGGCTCGCACGCTGTCTTGGTCTGTGAGACGGTGGCCCTTTGACGTCGCCAGACGGCCAGCTGAGATGTGCCGGCTGTATGATTCCAGCGCAACTTCGTTCTGGACGTACCCCTCGCCAACGCGGCCGATAGCCGACGCGCCGAAACCGATCAAGGTTTTGCAGGTGTCGGCCGAATAACCCAGGGAATTACGCCGCAGGCGACCGGCTTTCTGCGCCAGCGTGAGCTCGTCTTCCGGCAAGGCGAAATGGTCGAGCCCGATCTCTCGGTAACCGGCGGCAACCAGCGTCTCAGCTACGGCCGCAGCTTGTTCGGCGCGGGCAGCGTTGTCCGGCAGCGCTGTCTTCTCGATCAAGCGCTGATTCTTTATAGCGGATGGAATGTGCGAGTACCCGAACACCGCAAGCTGGTTCGGGCGCATGGCGACTGCCGCCGTCGCGGTTTCCACGCAGGACTTCACCGTCTGATGCGGCAGACCGTAGATAAGGTCGAAGTTGATGCGGCTTACTCCATTCCTGCGCAAGTTTTCAACGGCAGCCGCTGTCTGCCCCTCACTCTGTACGCGGTTGATCGCGTTTTGAACTAAGGGATCGAAGCTCTGAATGCCGATGCTCGCGCGGTTCACGCCGGTGGCTCCTAAGGCTTCGGCCATCCCGAGCGTGAACGTGCGCGGATCAATCTCGACGGCCACGGCTGCCGTTTCCACGAACGCGAAACGGCGGCGCAGGAGCTCCATCAGACCGAGGAACTCTGCTGGCTCGATGAGGTTAGGGCTTCCACCGCCGAAGTGCACGTCGCTCACCGGCAGCGCCTGCCGCGTTTGCTCCGAGACCAAACCGATCTCGTCACGCAGTACCGCGAGATAATGGAGGATCGGCGCATCCAGGCGGGAGATGGTGGTAGGGCAGCCGCAATACCAGCAGATTGATCGGCAGAACGGAATGTGAATATAGAGCGATATCGCATCCTTAGCCGGGAGCTCCCTCAGCCAGTGCTCGTAAGCCTCGGCGCCAACTGCCGCGGAGAACTGCGGTGCAGTCGGATAAATGGTGTACCAAGGGGGGCCGGGGTCGCTGTATTTTGCCAGGATGGAGGTCGGCAATGGTTGCACTCCGATGCTGAATGTCACCATCTCACTAACCGGGGCGCCCTCCTGTGTCTTTGAGCTATATCAAATCTGTTCCGCTCGGCGGGAGCTTTGCATCTCGTCCAATGCTCACGCGCGCGGAAGGCGATGTTTCGCAGTCAATGCATTCAGGCCACGCTAGCTTGACCGAATGGATGGTTCCGTCGTTTGTGCGGCAACCCGGTCTATATGAGAGAGTCGGCGCGCCGCTCGGGGCTGCATATGTTCGGAGTTGCCGGTTGAGCGCGAGGGGAAATCTCACGTGCCGACGATCTTCGTACATAACGCCTATGCCGTCGTAAGCCATATAGTAGGCTGGCTGCAGCCCTGCCGCTTACCACTGGCTTGTGCGATAAGCGGGGGGCGGCCGTCGCGGAAGGGCCTGGTAGTGCCCTGGTAGTGCCACCAATGCTGGGCCCCTCTGTCTTCTCGGATAACTCACGCCGACTTGCTGTGCGTGCGCGCCGACTGATCCAGATAGGCATCGAAGGCGGTCGCCACGGCACGGATCAGGAAGCGCCCCTCCTCGCGGAGCCTGATGACGCCGGCGGTATTTTCGAGGATGCCGTCGCCTTCCAGCATGACGAGCCTCGCATTGCTTTCGAGCACGATGCCGGGATCGAAGCCGTGCGCGGCGGCAATGGCCGGAATGTCCGCGGAAAAGTCGCACATCAGCCGCTCGATGATCGCTGCCCGCAGCCGGTCCTCCTCGGTAAGACGATAGCCTTTCACCGTGGCGAGACGGCCGGCAGCGATCTTTTGCGCATAGAGGCCGGGCTGCACCTCGTTCTGTGCATAGCCCTTCGTCGTCCGCCCGATCGCCGAAGCGCCGAAGCCGATCAGCGTATCGCAGGCATCGGTCGTATAGCCCTGGAAGTTGCGATGCAATTGCCCCACGGCTTGTGCGACCGCCAGGTTATCGTCGGCGCGGGCGAAGTGATCGAGGCCGATGCGGCGATAACCGGCGGCAACGAGCGTTGCAGCGATCGCCTCCGCCTGGACGATCCGACCCTCCGCATCGGCAAGCGCGGTCTCGTCGATCAGCTTCTGGTGTTTCTTGAAGGACGGAACATGCGCATAGCCGAAGACGGCGAAGCGGTCGGGCCGCATGGCGATAGCGGCCTCGGCCGTGTTGACGCAGGATTGAACAGTCTGGTGCGGCAGGCCGTAGATGAGATCGAAATTGATGCTGGCGACGCCTGCCCGCCGCAACCGGGCAACGGCTTCCATCGTCTGTTCCTCGCTCTGCTTCCGGTTGATCGCCTTCTGCACGACCGAGTCGAAGCTCTGGACGCCGAGACTCGCGCGGCGCACGCCTGCTTCGCCAAGAGCCGTCGCCATTTCCCGTTCGAGCGTTTGCGGGTCGATTTCCACCGCGATTTCGGCGTCTTTCGTGAACCCGAAACGGTCGCGCAGAACGCGGATGAGATCATGAAACTCCTGCGGCTTCATGATCGTCGGCGTTCCGCCTCCGAAATGCACGTGATCGACGGCGAGGTTTTTCCTCGCCGCCACCGAGACCAGGCGCACTTCCTCGCGCAGCATGTCCAGATAGTCGAGGATCGGCTGGTCGCGCTGGGTGATCGTCGTGTTACAGCCGCAATACCAGCACATCGAGCGGCAGAAGGGGATATGCAGATAGAGGGATACCGGCTTTTCCGCCGGCGTGGCCGCGAGCCAACCGCCATAGTTGCCGGCGTCGATGGTCGGCGAAAAGCGCGGTGCGGTCGGATAGCTCGTGTAGCGGGGCAGGCGTGCCTCGCCGTATTTGGCGACAAGATCCGGTTGCATGAAGGCAGCCCCCTGTAGCGGATAACAGAACTGAGACGATCCTAGACACGCTCCGCGTCTTTCTCTTTGAGCAATGTCAAGAATTCGCGACAAAGGCTCTTCCACTGCGCATTCAAAAACACACAGCTTCATCCAGTGGTTTGACGAGCATCAAAGAGACAGCGTCGTATCTATCGTATCTCCTTGCTGCAGGAACCAAGTAGGGTTCTTAAACCAAAGGAGAATTCCGTGCAGACATTCTCAAAGGGCGCTGCCGCTGCCGTTTTGCTTGCGGCGTTCGCCGGCAGCGCATATGCGGCCGATTTCGAAGTTCACATGCTCAACAACGGTGCTGAGGGAGCGATGGTGTTCGAACCGGCATTCGTCAAGCTGAACCCGGGCGACAGCGTCACCTTCGTCCCAAAGGACAAGGGGCATAACGTCGAGACGATCAAGGACATGATCCCCGACGGCGCAAGGCCCTTCAAGAGCAAGATGAACGAGACCTATAAGGTTACGTTCGATGCACCCGGCATTTACGCCGTCAAATGCGCGCCGCATGTCGGCATGGGCATGGTCGGCGTTGTGATTGTCGGAGATGCGCCTGCGAACGTCGAAAAGGTGAAAACCGGCAAGCTGCCGAAGAAGGCGCGGGAGCGCCTCGACGCCGCTCTCCTAGCTGCCCTTCCGTAACTGAGGCCCACCAGTCACATGAGGAACGGGTTTGGTGTAACGGAACCAGAGTCGCCGGACCCGTTTTGCGCCTTGCATTTATGACAAGTTTACCCTAGCGCAGCCGAGTAGGGACAAGACTCAACCGGAGATGACTTGTGAAAAGCCATGAATGAATGACGCCCATCGGCGCTGAATCATGGCACGATTTGTTCAGACGAGCGGATGGCTGACTGGCACCAAGATGGATTATAGATGCGCGAGAGTGTGCGGCGGGCCGCGACCCAGTCGCGACAATCTGTACACAACGACAGTTCGTTCCTGCAGTGGATAACGGAATGCAGTCAACGCGCATCGTCGAAGGGACGCGGCTGGGGCGGTCGCTCATCAGATGGCAGTTCGATCGCACCTCGGCCTACATTCTCACGACGGCGGCGGTATTGAGTGTTGTTGCGCTGCGCTGGGGGCTATGGAAGGTCTTGGGCGGTAGCGCCATTCTCCTTTCCTTCACCCCCGTGATCCTTCTCGTCGCAATTGCCGGCCGATCGGGTCTGGTCGCCTTTGCGGCCGGGCTGTCATTTGCCGCAGCGGCCACTCTTCAGCAGCTCGAGAACGCCTCCGATCCGAGCTTAGTCGAGTTGATCTCCTTCGCAGTGGCGGTGCTTCTAACCATGGCTCTCGCGGAAGTACTCCAGGCGGCGAGACGCGCCATCTACAGGACGGAGGACGTCGTCAGGGCTCGCGATGCACATTTGAGGTCTATCTTGGATACGGTTCCGGACGCCACTGTAGTCAGTACCACCGATGGTACAATCGTCTCCTTCAACGCCGCGGCCGTGCGGCAGTTCGGATATGCGGAGGAGGAAGTCATTGGCCAGAACCTGCGCATATTGATGCCGCAACCCTATCGCCACGAACACGACGGATACATGCAGCGTTACCTAAGAACTGGCGAAAAGCGCATCATCGGCATCGATCGGGTCGTCTCCGGGCAACGGAAGGATGGATCGACCTTTCCGATGAAACTCGCCGTGGGGGAGATGCAGTCAGGCGGTGAGAGGTTCTTCACTGGCTTCATCAGAGACCTCACGGAGCGGGAGGAGTCCGCTGCGAGGCTCGAGCAGATCCAGGCTGAACTTGCGAGGTTGGCCCGCCTAAACGAGATGGGCGAGATGGCGTCGACGCTTGCCCACGAACTGAACCAGCCGTTGTCGGCGATCGCCAACTATTCGCATGGCTGTACGAGGCTGTTACGTGACATGGACGACGCCGTCGCCACGCGAATGCGCGAGGCGCTTGAAGAGGTGGCCAGCCAGTCGCTGCGGGCCGGCCAGATCATCAAGCATCTTAGGGAGTTCGTCACGAAGGGCGAGACGGAAAAGGCCCCGGAAGACATTCGCAAGCTGGTGGAGGAGGCCGCCGCGCTGGCTCTGGTCGGTTCTCGCGAGCAAGGGGTCCGGACCGTATTCGAATATTTGCCCGGTGCCGAAATGGTAATGGTCGACCGAATCCAGGTCCAGCAGGTCCTCATCAATCTGATGCGTAACGGGATTGAGGCGATGCGCCACGTCGAGGGCCGAGAACTCACGATCCGGACGATGCCGGCTGATCGGGGCGAGGTTGCCGTCGTCGTCGAGGACACGGGCGGAGGCATTCCAGAGGAAATCGCCGGTCAGCTTTTCAAGCCGTTCGTTACGACAAAGGCAAGCGGAATGGGCATCGGGCTTTCCATTTCGAAACGCATCGTCGAGGCGCATGGCGGTGAGATGATTGTCTCGAAAAATACGGCCGGTGGGGCTACTTTCCGCTTCACGCTTCCCGCATATGAAGATGAACGGATCGATTCCAATGACTGACTTTACAGTCCACATTGTCGATGACGAAGAGGCAGTCAGGAAATCGCTTGCCTTCATGCTGACGATGAACGGCTTCGCTGTGAAAATTCATCAATCGGCCGATGCCTTTCGCGCTTTCGCACCGAACGTCAGAGACGGGATTCTCGTGACGGATCTGAGGATGCCGGAAATGTCCGGCGTCGATCTGCTGCGCAACCTCGGCGACCGCAAAATCAAGATACCTTCGATTGTGATCACCGGTCACGGTGACGTGCCCATGGCGGTGGAGGCTATGAAAGCCGGGGCCGTGGATTTCATCGAGAAACCTTTCGAGGATTCCGTGATCATCGAGGCGATCGAGAGAGCATCTGAACATCTGGCCGTTCCGGAAGCCGATGCAGAGGAAGTCGTCGACATTCAGGCACGCCTGCAGACTCTCAGTGGGAGAGAACGCCAGGTGCTCTCGGCTGTGGTGGCGGGCCTTCCCAACAAGTCGATCGCCTACGACCTGGACATCAGCCCGCGCACCGTTGAGGTGCACCGCGCCAATGTGATGACCAAGATGAAGGCAAAGAGCCTTGCGCATCTTGTTCGAATGGCTCTCGCCGCGGGTTTCGGTCCTCCCTAGTTTGGCCGAGTTGATCTCGCGCAATGCGTCGCATTGCCGCAAGCGCTCTAATGCCGGCTGATGGCTGCCAACACACGCCAGATGAGCGGGATTTCAAGTTGTTAGGTGGAAGAAGCATTGTCGTCGTTGCAGCCGACCACGGACTCCGAAGGTCCGTGGCTTTCGCGCTTGAGGTCGAAGGATATTCGACCGAGTCCTACGACACCGTGCAGAAGGCCGAAGACTCTTCCCGCGAGGCGCTGTGCACAATTCTCGATGATGAGATACTGAGATCAGAGCCGCAGGCCGCCGCGCAATTCCTCAAGAAGCTCGGAGCGAGGGCCATTCTGCTGGTTGACGGGCTGTCGGCGCACCAAGCGCCTGTCGACAACGTCTTGACGAAGCCGTTCACCGGTCCCGACCTGCTCGGCGTGATCAACAGCCTGATCGAAGCGGCTAAGTAATTTCCCTTAGTGGTCTAACCGAATTTCTCCAAGTCGCGTGAACTGTCAATCTGTCCCCACACTGAACAGGGGACACGACATGTACGCCGCTGCACAACCCAAAGAACAGCCCTTCCGACCGGCCGAAGACGTTGCACGGACCCAAATTTCGGGGCCCCACCTTGTCGCCACCTACAGGGCTGGTCGGGAGATTTATGCCGAGGGCGATTTGATCGAGAAGTGCTATCAGGTTTCTACTGGCGCCGTGCGTATCTATCGCCTGCTCTCGGACGGACGGCGACAGGTCGTATCTTTTCATCTGCCAGGCGAAATGTTCGGTTTCGAAGCGGGCTCCAACCATTCTTTCTTTGCCGAGGCCATCACGGAAACAACCCTGGCCGTCTTCGGGCGGCGGCATATGCAGGAGCGTTCGCGAGAGCTTCTCGCTCTCGCCTTGATCGGCATGGCGCGGGCTCAGCAGCATCTTCTGGTGATCGGCAGGCAATGTGCCGTGGAACGAATTGCCGCATTCCTGATCGATATTTGCGAGCGTCAAGGAGGAGGCAGGCAGTTGCGATTGCCGATGTTGCGGCAGGACATTGCCGACTATCTCGGCCTCACGATCGAGACAGTATCGCGCGTGATGACAAAACTCAAAGACCGCAGCGTCATCGCTCTTAGAGGCGCAAGAACGATCGACATCATGAAGCCGGACGCTCTCCGGTCGCTTTGCAACTGAGGCCGTCTGCGCGCCTGCGCACGCAGGCAATCTGTCTGCCTTTGTACCGGCGCCGTCGCTCTCCGTGTCGCTTTGGGGAGGGGTGGTGGCCAGGGCCTGGAGCGGGATGAGGAAAGCTGGTCCTATCCGACCTCATCCCGCTCCAGCTCATCCGGGATCCAGCGGAGGAGGAGAGCGATGCTCGCCAGAAACGGCCAGGAAAGTCATGGCTCGTTGCGGCCGGAGATTGGGCGCGAGCGACCTGCTGGGACGCGACCAGCCATGTGGATCAACTAAGCGCCTGGAGCAACGGGCTCTATGGTTTTGCAAGCCCCGCCCAGAAAATGGACTGAGTGCGTGGCAAGGTCGTCCTCAGATCGACAATTTGATAGCGCGAGTGAAAGAGCGCGCTCCTAACAGATCGACACCGCAAGCTCCCGGCAGCGGCAGCCCGCCACAGCAAGCAGCTTCATGCATTGTCCGGGTTGAAAAGAAGGCCAGTGGTGCGAGCCAAGCGGACTGACACTTAATGCCGCGGAAGATTTCAGAGCCGTCGGCGCATACTTGTGTGCGCCGATCCGACGAGACGACCGGTCTTTCAGCCTACGAGGTGAGTTTGGTCTCCCTCCATATAGACAGATCGAGCGTAGTACCCCCCGGGTGCCCCACGTCTTGCCTCGCCGCCCGCCCCCCGTTCTCAACTTTCGAGACATGCTTTGCGAGCGGTCGAAGCGCGACCTTGATCTGGATCAAGGTGTCGAGAACTCCGCTGTGACAATTCTCAGAAGACTCCGGCGGCCTGTGTGCCGAGTCGTACGCCAGTTTGGAAAAGAGTTGGGGCCTTTCATGAAACATTCAGTCGAGATAGTCGTGCTTGCTGCCGGCGCCTTCGTGGCGCTGGTCGGAGCCGGCTTTGCCCAGGACCACCTATTCGGCGCGCATCTGTGGGTTCTGTTCTTCGCGCTGATCGGCGGTACGCTAGTGCTCATGCGCCGCGTCAACTTCCGGCCGGTGGCCGCGCGTCGCGAAGCCCGCCAAACAGAATACTTCGACGAGGTCGTGAAATACGGCGTCATCGCCACCGTGTTCTGGGGCGTAGTGGGGTTCCTCGTTGGCTTGATCGTGGCGTTGCAACTCGCTTTCCCGGACCTTAACGTCGAACCCTGGTTTAATTTTGGCCGGGTCCGTCCGTTGCACACCTCCGCCGTCATCTTCGCATTCGGCGGCAACGCGCTGATCGCGACTTCTTTCTATGTCGTCCAGCGCACCAGCCGCGCGCGTCTCTTCGGCGGCAATCTCGGCTGGTTCGTGTTCTGGGGTTATCAGCTCTTCATCGTGCTTGCGGCAACCGGCTATCTGCTCGGCATCACCCAAGCGCGCGAATACGCGGAACCGGAATGGTATGTCGATCTCTGGCTGACGATCGTCTGGGTCGCCTATCTCATCGTCTTTCTCGGCACAATCCTCAAGCGCAAGGAGCCGCACATCTATGTGGCGAACTGGTTCTATCTGGCCTTCATCGTCACCATCGCCATGCTGCACATCGTCAACAACCTGGCGGTGCCGGTCTCCTTCCTCGGTTCGAAGAGCTATTCCGCCTTCTCGGGTGTCCAGGACGCGCTGACGCAATGGTGGTACGGGCACAATGCCGTCGGCTTCTTCCTGACGGCCGGGTTCCTGGCGATGATGTACTACTTCATCCCCAAGCAGGTGAACCGTCCCGTCTATTCCTACCGGCTGTCGATCGTCCATTTCTGGGCGCTGATCTTCATGTACATCTGGGCCGGTCCCCACCACCTGCACTACACGGCGCTGCCCGACTGGGCTCAAACGCTCGGCATGGTGTTTTCCGTCATGCTCTGGATGCCCTCCTGGGGCGGCATGATCAACGGCCTGATGACCCTTTCCGGCGCCTGGGACAAGATCCGTACCGATCCCGTCGTCCGAATGATGGTCATGGCTGTCGCCTTCTACGGCATGGCGACCTTCGAGGGACCGATGATGTCGATCAAGACCGTAAACTCGCTCAGCCACTATACGGACTGGACCATCGGCCACGTGCATTCCGGCGCACTCGGCTGGAACGGCCTGATCACCTTCGGTGCCGTCTATTTTCTGGTGCCGAAGCTCTGGAAGCGCAAACGGCTCTACAGCCTGCGCATGGTCAATTGGCACTTCTGGCTCGCCACCCTCGGCATCGTCGTTTACGCCGCCACCATGTGGGTCGCTGGTATCCAGCAGGGGCTGATGTGGCGCGAATACGACGACCAGGGCTTCCTCGTCTATTCCTTCGCGGAAACGGTCGCGGCCATGTTCCCCTACTATGTCATGCGCGCCGCCGGCGGCGCCCTGTTCCTCGCAGGCGCACTCGTCATGGCCTTCAACGTAACAATGACAATTCTCGGACGCGTGCGCGACGAAGCCCCGATCGTCGGTGCCGCGCCGCAGCCCGCGTCTGCGCGATAGGAGTGTAGATCATGTCCATTTTCGACAAACACGGGCTGATTGAACGCAACGCCACCTTGCTGCTCGTAGGCTCCCTGCTCGTCGTCTCCATTGGCGGAATCGTGGAAATCGCGCCGCTCTTCTATCTCGAAAACACGATCGAGAAGGTGGAAGGCATGCGGCCCTATTCGCCGCTGGAGCTTGCCGGCCGCGACATCTACATCCGTGAAGGCTGCTATGTCTGCCACAGTCAGATGATCCGCCCGTTCCGCGACGAGGTCGAGCGCTACGGCCATTATTCGCTGGCGGCGGAGTCGATGTACGATCACCCCTTCCAATGGGGGTCGAAGCGCACCGGGCCGGACCTCGCCCGTGTCGGCGACCGCTACTCCAACGAATGGCACGTCCAGCACATGATCGAGCCGCGCTCGGTCGTGCCGGAATCGGTAATGCCGAGCTATGCTTTCCTCAAGGAGGCACCGCTCGAGGTTAAGAACGTTTCCATGAAACTCAAGGCCAACAGAGCCGTCGGCGTTCCTTACACCGAAGAGATGATCGACAATGCGGCCGCGGACCTCAAAGCTCAGGCGGATCCCAACTCCGATACGTCGGGCGTCGAGGCCCGCTATCCCAAGGCCAAGTTCGGTGACTTTGACGGTGACCCGCAAAGGCTGACGGAGATGGACGCGCTCGTCGCCTATCTGCAGATGCTGGGCACGCTCGTAGACTTCTCCACCTATGACAACACCACGGGCTACCGCTGAGAGGAACGCAGATGGAAACCTACACGGCCATGCGCCATTTCGCCGATAGCTGGGGACTGCTCGGCATGACGTTTTTCTTCCTCGGTGTCGTCCTTTTCAACTTCCGGCCGGGCGCCAAAAAGGCCGCCGCTCAGGCCTCTGCCATCCCCCTGAAGGAGGACTGATCCATGGCGGACAAGCATAAGCACGTTGACGAGCTGAGCGGCGTAGACACCACCGGGCACGAATGGGACGGCATCCGAGAGCTCAACAACCCGATGCCGCGCTGGTGGGTCTATACCTTCTACGCCACTATTCTGTGGGCTGTCTGCTACGCGATCGCCTATCCCTCCTGGCCGATGCTGACGGAGGCGACCAAGGGCGTGCTCGGCTATTCTAGCCGCGCCGAGGTCACCGCGGAGTTGTCCGCCGCCAAGGCCGCGCAGGCCAGCAACCTTGAACGCATCGCCTCGGGGACGGTCGAGGACATCATGGCCGATCCGCAACTGAAGCAGTTCGCCATCTCGGCCGGAGCCTCCGCTTTCAAGGTGAACTGCGCGCAATGTCACGGTTCGGGTGGGGCCGGTGGCAAGGGTTTCCCGAACCTGAACGATGACGAGTGGCTCTGGGGAGGCAAACCCGAGCAGATCTACCAGACGGTCGCGCATGGCGTCCGTCACCAAGGTGACGGGGAGACGCGGGTGTCGGAAATGCCGGCCTTTGCCGACATGCTGGCGTCGGAGGAGCTCCGCGCAACCGCGGCCTATGTCGTGAGCCTCACCGGAATACCCTCCAACCCGGCACTCGTGGAAACCGGCAAGCAGCTCTTCACCGACAATTGCGCCTCATGCCATGGTGCAGATGCAAAGGGCAGCCGCGAATTCGGCGCGCCCAATCTCGCCGACGCGATCTGGCTCAAGGGTGAGGGCGAGCAGGCGATCATCGACCAGATGCGGTCGCCGAAGCATGGCGTCATGCCCGCCTGGCTGCAGCGCATCGGCGATCCGATGGTAAAAGAGCTCGCGATCTTCGTCCATTCTCTGGGCGGCGGCGAATAGCAAGCGCGGAATCCTGGCGGCCGCGCGAAAGCAGTGCGGCCGCCGCAGCAAAATGGCGATTCGAAACGACCGCCGCGAAGGTCCGGTCCATCCAATGGTCTGACACACGGTCGAGCGGCTACCCCGGAGTGGGTGGCTTCACTTCGAGTGGCGGCACCCGCCCCCCAACTTGATGCAGATCAAGGCGCGCAACCGCCACTTGGCGCAAAACCACCTGATGTTGAGTTCAGTCGGGACTGTTCAGATGCTTCACCAGCCCGCCTCCAATGCTGGCTCCGTCGAGCGGCTCGAAGCCGAGCCGGGCAATGTCGCGCGGCACCGCAGGCCGCTTTACGAGAAACGGCGGAAGATCTTCCCGAAACGGGCAGAAGGCCGCTTCCGCCGGTTCAAGTGGCTGGTCATGCTGGTGACGCTCGGCATCTACTATTCAACACCCTGGATCCGCTGGGACCGCGGCATACATGCGCCAGATCAGGCTGTGCTCATCGATCTCGCTTCCCGGCGCTTCTATTTCTTCTTCATCGAAATCTGGCCGCAGGAATTCTTCTTCGTTGCGGGGCTTCTGGTGATGGCGGGCTTCGGCCTTTTCCTCGTGACCTCGGCGGTCGGTCGCGCCTGGTGTGGCTATACCTGCCCACAGACGGTTTGGGTCGATCTCTTCCTGGTCGTCGAGCGCTTTATCGAAGGTGACCGCAATGCCCGAATGCGCCTCGACGCAGCGCCCTGGAGGCTCGACAAGATCCGCAAACGCGTTGGCAAGCATGCGATCTGGCTGGCAATCGGGGTTGCGACTGGAGGCGCCTGGATATTCTATTTTGCCGATGCGCCATCGCTTCTGGCGGGCTTGCTCACGGTCGATGCGCCGCCCGTCGCTTATACCACCATCGCTGTTCTAACGACCACGACTTACGTTTTCGGCGGGCTGATGCGCGAGCAGGTCTGCACCTATATGTGCCCCTGGCCGCGCATACAGGCGGCGATGCTGGATGAGAACTCCCTCGTCGTCACCTATAACGACTGGCGCGGCGAGAGGCGCTCGCGCCATGCCAAGAAGGCAGCCCCAGCCGGCGAGGTCGTCGGTGATTGCGTCGACTGCAATGCCTGCGTCGCGGTCTGTCCCATGGGGATCGATATCCGCGATGGCCAGCAACTCGAATGCATCACCTGCGCGCTCTGCATCGATGCGTGCGACGGCGTCATGGACAAGCTTGGCCGCGAACGCGCCCTGATTTCCTATGCGACACTCAGCGACTATGCCGCCAACATGGCGCTTGCCACCAACAACGGCGCGACGGCAGTCAACCCGCGGCGCGTGCGCAACGCCAACGGCGTCTTCGTCGAGCAGGTCCGGCAGTTCGACTGGCGGATCATTTTCCGGCCGCGCGTCCTCCTCTATTTCAGCGTCTGGGCGCTCGTCGGCATCGGCATGCTCTATGCGCTCGTGGCGCGCGACCGGCTCGAGCTCAACGTGCTGCATGACCGCAATCCGCAATACGTGGTCGATTCGGACGGATCGGTGCGCAACGGCTATATGGTCAAGCTGCTGAACATGATCCCCGAGCAGCGGCGGATCACACTCACCCTCGACGGCATGCCGTCGGCTGATATGCGGATTGCCGGCCAGGCGGCTGGCGACGGCCGCAGTTTCTCGGTTGCCGTCGATCCGGACAAGGTCACGCCGCTCAAGATTTTCGTCACACTGCCGCGGGAGAAGCTGGCCGAGGCCAAAGACGGCTTCTCGCTCAGAGCGGAAGATCCTTCCAGCCACGAACAAGATGTCTATCGAGCCAACTTCAATCAACCCGGAACAGCAAAGTGAGCGGCTCATGATCAGGCAACGCAGCGAAACGCGCGGATTCACCGGCTGGCACATGGTGGCAGTGACGGGCCTGTTCTTCGGCACCATCATCTCCGTCAATCTCGTTATGGCCTGGAATGCCAGCCGAAGCTGGAGCGGCCTCGTGGTCGAGAACTCCTACGTCGCCAGCCAACAGTTCAATGGGAAAGTGGCCGAGACCCGCGCCTTCGCAGAGAGCGGCATCAGGGGTGAACTCACGGCCGAGTCCGGTGCCATCCACTACGTGCTGACCCGCAAGGGCGAGCCGGAGAGGGCGGTCGACAAGGTCGTCGCCGTGCTCAAGCGACCCGTCGAAGCGCATGAGGATATTCGCGTCGAGCTCGTCCGCAAGGGCGAGGGCATTTTCGTTTCCGCGCAGGCGTTGAAACCCGGCCAGTGGATCGCCGACGTGACGGCTATGGCGGGTGGAGCGCTCGTCTACCGGCAGGCCGTTCGTTTCATCGCGCCGGGAGAGGGCCGATGAGCTGCTGTGCGACTGCAGTCGCGACCACCTTGGATGCGGGGAAGGCGGGGCAGACGCTGCCCACTTCCGAAGAGCTCTGGCTCGCGAGCCGGGCGCTTCGAGGCGGGTTGCGTCGGACGGACCTCAGCGTGCCGGGCGTTCACTGCGGCGCCTGCATCACCACGATCGAGGCGGCGTTGCGGGCGAGGCCCGAAGTCGAACGGGCGCGCGTCAGCCTTTCCTCCCGGCGCGTTTCGATCGTCTGGAAGGAGGAAGTTGCCGGTAAACGCAGCGATCCTGCAGAACTCGTGCGCGCCATCAGCGAGCGGGGCTATGAGACGCATCTCTTCACCCCCCGCGAGGAGGAAGGCGATTCCGTCCTGAAGCAATTGATCCGGGCGGTCGCCGTGTCCGGCTTTGCTGCGGCCAATATCATGCTGCTTTCCGTGTCCGTCTGGTCGGGGGCGGACGCGGCTACACGCGATCTCTTCCACTGGGTATCGGCAATGATGGCGGGGCCGACGCTGATCTATGCCGGCCGCTTCTTCTACCAATCCGCCTGGAACGCGCTTCGCCACGGGCGGACCAACATGGACGTACCGATCGCGCTTGCGGTCACGCTCTCCTACGGCATGTCGCTACTAGAGACGATTGGCCATGGGACGCATGCCTGGTTCGATGCGACGGTCACACTCCTGTTCTTCCTGCTCATCGGCCGGACGCTCGACCACATGATGCGGGACCGTGCACGCTCCGCGATCAGCGGTCTGGCGCGGCTGTCGCCGCGCGGAGCGACAGTCTTGCATGCCGACGGTTCGCGGGAATACCGCGCTGTCGACGAGATCGAGCCCGGCGAGCGCCTGATGATCGCTGCCGGCGAGCGAATACCGGTCGACGGACGCGTGGTCTTGGGCAGCAGCGATCTCGACCGCGCGGTGGTTAGCGGCGAGAGCGCGCCTATGCGGGTAGCCGCCGGCGATATCGTCGAGGCCGGCACGCTCAACCTGACGGGTCCGCTGGTGCTTGAGGCGACCGCGAGTGCGCGGGAATCCTTCCTGGCCGAGATTATGGGCCTGATGGAGGCGGCCGAAGGCGGCAGGGCCCGCTATCGCCGAATTGCCGATCGTGCCGCACAATATTATTCGCCGGTCGTCCACTTGCTTGCGCTTTTGACCTTCGTGGGCTGGATGATCATCGAAGGCGATGCTCGCCATGCCATGCTGGTCGCCGTTGCCGTCCTCATCATCACCTGCCCCTGCGCATTGGGGCTTGCAGTGCCCGTCGTACAGGTCGTTGCCGCCGGACGGCTTTTTCGAGGCGGCGTCATGGTCAAGGATGGCTCGGCCATGGAGCGGCTCGCCGAAATCGACACGGTGCTGTTCGACAAGACCGGCACGCTGACGGTCGGCAGACCGCGGCTGGTGAACGCGGCGCAGATTGCGCCCGATGCCCTCGCCATGGCCGCTGCGCTTGCCGTGCACTCAAAGCACCCGATCGCAACGGCGATCCAGGACGCCGCACCGCGAGTGTCGCCGCTCGAGGCCGACGTCCGGGAGATCCCCGGCGCAGGAATCGAGGTTGAGACGCCGGGCGGTGTGTACCGGCTCGGCAGCCGGAACTTTGCGACTGGTGGGCCGGGTTCAGCAAGCGGGCAATCGGAGGCGGTCCTCTCTCTTGATCGGCGGGAGCTTGCATGCTTTCGCTTCGAGGATCGTCTGCGTCCGGCAACCGCGAGCGCGATTGACCAAATCGGCGAAATGGGACTGACGGTCGCAATATTGTCCGGCGACCGCAAGCTGGTCGTACAGGCACTCGCGGAGCAATTGGAGATCAAAGACTGGAAGGCCGAACTGTCGCCTCGCGACAAGGTTCAAGTCTGCGCTGACGTCTCTGATAGCGGTGGCAGGGCGCTGATGGTAGGCGACGGCATCAATGACGCGCCGGCTTTGCGTGCCGCCCACGTTTCGATGGCGCCGGCGGCTGCGGCCGACGTGGGCCGTCAGGCGGCGGATTTCGTGTTCATGCATCAGCCGCTGACCGCCGTCCCCTTCGCGATCGAAACGTCGCGACGGGCGGGCAGACTCATCCGCCAGAATTTCGCGTTGGCAATCGGCTACAATCTGATTGCCGTCCCGATTGCGATCCTCGGCTATGCGACACCTCTGGTAGCGGCGGTCGCGATGTCCACCTCGTCGCTGATCGTCGTTGCCAATGCCTTGCGGCTGAACGGCCTCGCATCGTCGAGCGCCCACGAAGGCAGATGGTCTGCCGCCGCCGCGCAACCGTCAGGCAGCGGCAGATGAACACGCTGGTCTATCTTATGCCGATTGCGTTGGTCCTCGGCGGTCTCGGCCTCGCCGCCTTCCTCTGGGCGCTGAAGAGCGGACAATATGAAGATCTGGACGGTGCGTCCTGGCGCGTTCTCGACGACGGCGACGGCAGACCGCAAGACTGACAGGCTCTTCAGTTGTTTGACCGAGGTCAACCAACTTTTCCGCAAGAAGGCTAGATTGATGTGATCTTAGTTAGGGCACGTGCATGAAGACCTTGCAATTGACTTCGAGGGGTCGGGCGATCTTTTCCGCGTCCCGTTTTTTCGCGCGGCTGCCGGGCTCCAGCGTCGAGGCTATTCTCGAAGGAGCGACGCTATCGACCTTTGGAAAGCAGGACGTCCTGTTCCATCAGGGCGACGACATTGCCGATGTGTTTTTCGTGCTTTCCGGTCTGGTCCGGCTTTGCCGGCTGGGAAAGGACGGGCGCCAGGCCGATGTTGCCGTACTCGCAAGAGGCGAAATGTTCGGCGAGAACGCGATGTTTTTGGGCCAGCGCGCCACGACCAGCGCCGTTGCCGCCGAAGCATCGATCGTAGTGCGGGTCGATAGCCGCAAGCTTCGGCAGCTTGCCGCGGCAGATCCCGGCATGGCGCAAGCAATGATCGAGCACCTGTGCTATCGCGGAAAGATGACGGAGGACCTGCTCGCGGAAGATCGCCTGCTCACCGCCCCTCAGCGTGTTGCAAACTATGTTCTCAGCCATTGTCCGAAAGACACGGCCAGCTTCTCGTTCCGCCTGCCCTTCCAGAAGCGCGTGCTCGCGGGCATGCTCGGCATTGCCCCGGAAGGCCTGTCGCGCACCTTTTCGAGGCTACGCGAGTCGGGCGTCATGGTAAAAGGTCGAATGATCGAGATCCACGACCGGCGCGCGCTCGAGCGGTTCCGACGTGATGGTTGAATCGACGCGGCGGAGATTGTCGGCGCAGAAGCGGCGGAGTGAACTGTGGTGGTTCGAGTGCTTGAGCTCAGACGTAAGTTTTACCAGCACAGCTTTGCTCCAAGGCCTCAAGGATGTGCGCCAGGAAAAGTCAGCAAAAGATTGACATCGGCCCTGAACCTTGTTGCATGTTGCTGACCGCGCCTGCGTCTAAAAACGGCGGCGCTGCTCACCGCAGCGTCGGCGGAGGAAGCGAGGCGCGGCAGCTTACTAATGCTGACGGCAGCATCCGACCTGGAAGCGGCGCGCGCGAGTTGGGGCGGCGACGTCGGGTTCGGAGGCGTCAACGCGAAGCCTATGTCTCCGGCTTCACCGGTTCTCTGCGGAATAAGGCCTCCATCTAAAACAGGACGATAACCAATGAGACGGTGCCGTTCGAAACGCGGGCCATCGCTACCGGGTGCACGTCTTTTTCATTTCGGTGGGATCGGTCGCGGCCAGCTCGTCCCCATAAGTACCAACAAGAAGATGTAATCCGGCGGGCGAACGTCATACGCCTTTGGGCCGATCCTTGGGATCGAACTGGACGATAGCGATCCAAGTGGCAGTGAGTGCCGGTTTATTCTCGTTCTCGATCTCGACCATCACCTCGTAGGTGGTCACCAGCATGCTGGCACCGCGAAAGCGGCAATCCGAAAACTTGAAGCGGCCACGTACACGGCTGCCGGTCTTCACCGGCGACATGAAGCGGACGCGCTCGAAGCCGTAATTGAGGCCCATGGTCTGTTCGCGGATCTTCGGTAAACCGTTGAAGTTCATCACCGACAGAAGAGAAAGCGTCAGGAAACCATGCGCGATCGTGCCGCCGAACGGGCTTTTGGCCGCTGCGCGCTCCGGGTCCACGTGAATGAATTGATGGTCATGGGTCGCATCGGCGAAGAGGTTGATCATTCTTTGATCGACAGTGATCCATTTGGATGTACCGAGTTCCTGGCCAACCAGACCCGGTACGTCCGCGAGGGAAATTTCATGCATACGACCTCACTTATTTGCTGTGCCGAACTGACATCCGGTCGGTGTTATCGTGGTCTGATCGCCTGCGACAGAGACAGTACGACTTTCGTGCTTATCGAAGTCATTGGGCTGAGCCGAGGCGTTCGTCTCTGTAGGATGCGTGAGCCAGCGTTTGACGCGCCTGGCAAAGGCATCGAGGTACGTGAGTACGACAGGCACAAAGACCAAAGTGAGGAGGGTCGACGATATCAACCCACCGATGACCGCATGGGCCATCGGGGCACGCTGGGCGCCGCCTTCGCCCAAGCCCAAGGCCGTCGGGAGCATACCGAAGATCATGGCGAGGGTCGTCATTACGATCGGCCGGAGCCTTACCGCTCCGGCATCAGCAAGGCTCTGACGCAGACTCTTGCCTTCCCGAACGCCCAGATTGGAGTAGTCGACGAGAAGAATCGCGTTCTTGGTCACCAGCCCCATCAGCATGACGAAGCCGATCATCGAGAACATGTTGAGAGTCGAGCCGGTAAACAGAAGACCAAGTAGGGCGCCCATCAGGGATAGCGGCAATGTCATCATAATAGCAATTGGCTGGATGAAGGAGCCGAACTGAGAAGCCAGAATGATGTAGATGAAGATTGCGGCTAGCACCAGCGACTGGAGTGCATAGGCGGTGCTCTCGGCCAGGTTCTTCGCATCACCGCCGAACGAGATGCGAAATCCGACCGGGATGTCCATCTTTGCGATCGCGGCGTTCAGATCGGCCGCAACGTCGCCCAAAGCTCTTCCTTCGATATTACTGGATATGCGGACCTCCCGCGATAGATCCTTGCGGGTGATTGCATCAGCCGCGGTGCCCTCGACGACGTCGGCGACTTGATCCAGCAATACTGTTACCGGCTTGCCGTTATCGTCCGTACGGCCGGTCGAGATTGTGAGATTGCGGAGCTGTGCGGCATCCCGTCGGCCGGTCGGGGGCAGATGCACCACAACATCATGGGGCTCTCCGTCGGGGCCGTTCCATACGGATATCGCATCGCCGGCGATGAGTGGCCTGAGCGTATCGCCGATCATCGCGATCGACACGCCCAGATCGCTCGCCGCCTCTCGGCGTACCCGGACCGCCAGCGTTGGTCGAACATTTTCAATCGAAGATTCGATTTCCGTCGCGCCTGGGATGGCCGCGAGCGCCGAGGTGATTTGATCGGAGAGCCGTCGCAGCTCTTCATCACCATCCCCGAGAATCGAGAGTTCCAGCGGCTTCAACGATCCGCTCAGCCCGGAAGGCTGTCTGACGGAGATATCTAGGCCGGCGATTCTAGCAAGCCGCTGACGGATGGGATCAATGGTTTCCGCCGTCGTCAGCCTCCGTTGATCGCTGGGCACAAGTTGCACGGCCACCATGGCCTGGTTCGAGCCGCGCACTCCGCGGGAGTTGATGGTGGAATAGGTCGAGGCGACATAATCGAATTCCCGCAGCACTTGTTCGACTTGGCCGACCTTTGCGGCCATATAATCGAGGGAAGCGCCTTCGTTGGCTTCTAGCGATATGCTCACTTCACCCTGGTCGGCTGGCGGCAAAAACTCAGTTCCGATGCGCGGCACAAGCACTAGGCTGCCAACGAACATGCCAACGACAACAGCAATCGTCGTTTTCCGGTGGTCGAATGACCAGTGAATGACAGAGCGGTACCGGCTCGTGAGACCCTCGAACCATTGATCGAATCGCTCAATCATCCGACCGAAGAAGCCTCGCTTAGCACCTTTTTGAGATTGGGGGTCGTACCAAACGCTCGACAGCATCGGATCGAGGCTAAAGGAGACAAAGAGCGAAATCACCACGGCCACGGCGACGGTAACGCCAAACTGCAGGAAGAAGCGACCAATCAGCCCGCCCATGAACGCCACAGGTAGAAACACCGCGACAATGCACAGTGTAGTCGACAGAACGGCAAGGCCAATCTCGTTGGTGCCATCGAGCGCCGCCCTGACATGATCCTTGCCCATATGGAGATGCCGGGTGATGTTTTCACGAACGACTATCGCGTCGTCAATGAGAATACCGATCGACAGGGAGAGTGCCATCAGCGTCATGACGTTCAGCGTGAAGCCGAAAGCGTAGATGGTCGCGAATGTGCCGATGACTGAAATGGGGAGCGCAAGGCCGGTGATGACCGTGGATCGCCAGGAGTTCAAAAACACGAACACGACCAGCACGGCCAGAACACCGCCTTCGATCAGCGTTCGCTGAACTTCGGAAACCTGGGAGGCTATGGGCCGGGAGTTGTCACGCGTGATGGTGAGCTGAACGTTCTCCTTTGCTAGTTCTGCGTTCAACGCAGCGATTTCCCTGCGAAGCGCGGACGCCACCTCTACCGTGTTCGCGCCGCGGATCTTGACGATATCCACCCCAAGAGATGTCATGCTCTGAAAGTTCGCACGGCTGGTCACTTCAGCGCCTGTGTCGAGAACAGTCGCCACATCCGAGAGGTAGACGGGATAGCCGCCGCTTTGAGCGACGATGATGCTGTTGAAGCCTGAAGCGTCCGCGATGCGTCCCTCGACCGTCACGATCCGCTGGTTGATGCCGGATATGAGCGTTCCCGCCGCCCGGTCCTGGTTCTCGCGTCGGATTGCATCGATGACGGTAGAGACACCGACGCCATAAGCCTCCAAACGATCAGGATCCACCATCACGAGAACCTGCCGCTCGCTACCGCCAACCAGTGAAATCTGGCCGACGCCGGATATGACGCTCAGGCGATTAGTAATCACGCGATTGGCAAGCGTGGTGATTTCGGGCAGCGTCCGGCTTTGCGAGGATGCCGCAACAGAGAGAATTGGCTGGTCGTCCGGTTTGAAGCGCGAGACTTGAGGTGTATCGACTCCGTCGGGGAACGTCGCTTGCAGCCGCGCAACTTTCTCGCGTACCTCCTGCGCCGCGATTTGTGGGTCCACATCGAGTTCGAACTGGACCGCAACGATCGAACGTCCTTCGTAGGATTCCGAGGTGATGCTGTCGATGCCGCCGATCGTGTTGAGCGCCGATTCAATCGTCCGTGAGATCTCGGTTTCGACCGATACCGGTGACGCTCCGGTGTAGGTGGTCTCGACCACGACGATCGGGACGTCGGTTTCGGGGTAGTGATCGACGCCCAGCCGACCATATGAAAAGAGTCCAAGGACAAGGATCGTCACCATCATCATGGTGGCGAAGACCGGATGGTTGACGCTGATACGCGTAAGGAACATCCGTCAGGTGCCCTCGATGGCCACGGGCGTGTCGGGGACGAGATCGGGCAAGGGGGCGGTGACGATAACATCACCCTCATTCACCCCCGACAGCTGCACAAGATTTCGGCCGCTCCAACGCCTGCCGAGCTCGACAGGTTGCCTGCGCAAAACGCCTCCTTCCACCTTGAGAACGAAAGATCCATCTGCGTCATGCCGGATGGCGGCCAGCGGAAGTGCTATAACATCCTTCTGGTCGTCAATTTTGAGGATGCCGGTGGTGAACATCCCGCCTCTCAATAGGCCGTCCTTGTTATTGATGGCGATGAATACCCTCACAGCGCGCGATCCGGCGACCGCGGTGGGCGAGATACGGACGACCTCACCAGGGAACGTGCGGCCCGGAAAACCTTCTACAGTCAGGTCTACGAGCTGCTTGAGGCGAACCAGTGGGATGCGGCTCGTAGGAACCCCGGCTTCAACCTCCATCCGCTTGAGCTCGACAATAGTCATCAGTTCGGTGTTCACCGGCACGGTCTGGCCCTGTTCCACCGGACGCGCAGCAATGACGCCATCGAACTCGGCGCGCAATTCTGAGTAGGAGAGTGAGCGTTCGGCATCCGCGACCTCGGCCTGTTTCGATCTGAGCTGCGCGCGAAGTTTGAGCACGTTCGCCCGCGCTGAAAGCCTCGTCGCCTCCGATGCCGCGCCTCGTTCACCCAGCGTGGTGTTTCGCTCAAGCACCGACTCAGCGAGTTCGATTTGGGCGTTAAGGGCATCCATCTCTGCTGTTCGTGCTGTCACTGCCGATCCGAGAGCTTCCGTATCAAAACGGACGAGGAGGTCGCCGGCTTTGACCACGTCTCCGATCTGCACGGGCAGCTCAATGATTGTCGAGGATATCCGAGATGTCATTGTCGAACGTCGAATGGGCGTAAGAGAGCCGGCTATACGGACTTCGTTTACGATGTCCTGCCGAACGGCGGTGCTAACGTCGGCTTGAGCAAGCTCGATCGGCCTGTCACGTTTAATCTGCGCAACCGCCCAACCTGCGGAAAGGAGGGTGGCGATTACCATGGTGATGGCGACTGCGAGTTTCCCGAAATTGCACCGAGCAATTATCGTCATCTGGATCTCTATCCGGGCTTTGATTTCTAAGTACGAAGTGTTGGCGTTTTCCGATGGAGGAGACTTGCCACCTATGAAAGTGTCACAATCATTCGACGGTCACCGATTTGGCGAGATTGCGCGGCTGGTCCACATCGGTCCCCGTGAAGACGGCCGTATGGTAAGCGAGGAGCTGCACCGGCAAGGAGAAGATCATCGGAGCGATGACCTCATCGACGTTCGGCAGCACGATCGTGTGCATCGTGTCGATCTTCGATACGGAGGCTCCCCTCTCGTCGGTGATGAGAATGATCCGCCCGCCCCGGGCGGCCACCTCCTGCATATTGGAGACGGTCTTGTCGAAGAAGCGGTCGTGCGGCGCGATGACGATGACCGGCATGTTTTCATCAATCAGCGCGATCGGCCCATGCTTCAGTTCGCCGGCGGCATAGCCTTCCGCGTGGATATAGGAGATCTCCTTGAGCTTCAGCGCGCCTTCCATGGCTAAGGGGAAACTCGTGCCGCGGCCGAGATAGAGCACGTGGCGGCATTTGGAGAGCTCACGCGACAGAGTCTCGATCTTCGGCTGGATGCTGTTCAGCACCTGGCCCATGATCCGCGGCATCTCGGCGAGACTTCTGACGAGCGCCTGTTCCTCCTTGTCGCTGACGGTGCCCCGCGCCTTGCCCGCACCGATGGCGAGCGCAGCAAGGACGGCAAGCTGACAAGTGAATGCCTTGGTCGACGCAACGCCGATCTCCGGGCCGGCGAGGATCGGAAAGACGGCGTCGGACTCCCGGGCAATGGTCGATTCGCGGACATTCACGACGGCACCGATCTTTAGGCCGTGCTCCTTGCAATACCGGAGCGATGCAAGCGTATCGGCCGTCTCGCCCGATTGCGAAAGGAAAAGGGCGGCCGACTGCGGCGAGAGCGGGATTTCCCGGTAGCGGAACTCTGAGGCGACGTCGATTTCGACCGGCAGGCGCGCATAACGCTCGAACCAGTATTTGCCGATCAGCCCGGCCAGATAGGCCGTGCCACAGGCGGAGATGGCGAGGCTCGGAGCCTTGGCAAAATCGATGCCGTCGGAAACGGGCACGACCCGATTGTCGATGAAGTTGAAGTAGTGGCCGAGAGCATGGGAGATCACCTCCGGTTGCTCGTAGATCTCCTTCTCCATGAAGTGACGATGATTGCCCTTGTCGACCAGATAGGCGGCAGCCATCGAGACCTGCCGCGGGCGCGTGACGACGTTGCCCTCGGTGTCGAAGATGTGCACGCCGGTCCTGCCGATGACGGCCCAGTCGCCATCGACCAGATAGGTGATTTCGTTGGTGAAGGGTGCGAGCGCGATCGCGTCGGATCCGAGGAACATCTCGCCGTTGCCGTGGCCGATCGCCAGAGGCGGTCCGTTGCGTGCGGCCATGATGGTCGACGGATCGTCCTCGAAGAGGACCGCAAGCGCATAGGCGCCCCTGACCCGCTTCAGCATCGCATGCATGGCCTCACGCCGCCCCATGCCCTCGCGGCGGTATTTCGCGAGAAGATGCGCGACGACCTCCGTGTCGGTTTCAGTCAGAAACTCCGCTCCGACCGCCGACAATTCGTCCTTGATTTCCGCAAAATTCTCGATGATGCCGTTGTGGACCACGGCGACACCGTCGGTGAAATGCGGGTGGGCATTGCGCTCCGTCGGAGCGCCGTGGGTTGCCCAGCGCGTGTGGGCGATGCCGATGGTGCCACTCAGCGCCTCTTCCTTCAGCCTCGCTTCGAGATTGACGAGCTTGCCTTCGGCGCGCCGGCGATGCAAAGCGCCCTCGGTGATCGTCGCAACGCCGGCCGAATCATAGCCGCGATATTCCAGCCGCTTCAACGCGTCGACCAGCCGCTCCGATACGGGCTCTGTCCCCACGATGCCAACAATCCCGCACATGTTCTCTCCGAATTCATTCCGGCACTTCAGCCGACGCAGTAATCACAAGGACGGACACCCGCCGGGCGCGCCTTCATTCAGGATCTTCTAATAGCATTGGTCAGGATTGGTATAATCGATAGTTGGGATAACAAGCATCCACCTTATGGATATACGAAAATGCGTTTGAGAGGAGTTGTCAGATCGTCGGGCGGTGATCGAACCATTGCGCTGCTGTCTAAAGATAAGGCAGCGTTCGGTGACGGCTTTCCCCGGATGAATGCCGAGCGTTGCCAGGCGGTGCGACGAAGAGGATTCGAATTGCGGAGAAGATCGCCATGTGACCCAGCCATCGGACCCGGAATTCCTCATCAACTACGAGATATCCCCCAAACATTCCAGGACCGGTGTATTGTCTCCTCCACGATTACGTTTTCGTCGGTCGCATGGCGCGCTTCTGCAGGTCGAGGTACCCGAGACGCGTTGATCGTTCGACGGGCCCGGCCGACATGCAGTTCGTTTGCACATCGACTTCGTTTGCACATCCGGACCAAGCGCGAAACTGTTGGTTGGTCTCGCGTGATGGTGGTAGTCTCTCTTGATGGTCGTGGGATGATCTCTTCCCGCTTCTCATCCAAGACCCCCGGTGGCCCCGGCGATCGAGTGCGGTCTTGTCAGGCCTTTCTCTATGGCACTTGAGAAGCCGCTGGCCGGTATGATCTGCGGATCGGTCCAAATCTGCCAACGAGCTCCCGCCCACAGCTAAATCGTGGTTTTCCCGGTCCAGATCTGTTCGATCATGCGCCCATTCAGGTCATCGACTTCTCACACCTGGTGTCTGCCTCTTGGTGGTGCTGCCCATTGGCGCTTTCGCGCCGACATGGATCCCTTCTCCGCTGCCCACGATTTCGCGGCCGTGATTGGGGCTTGTACCACGACAGCACTCCGCGGGCGTAAGGAGCGGCTTAGTCGGGTATCCAAGGCCGGCCAAGTCAACATCCGAAGGCTCCTGAGCATGGTACGATGACGCGGATCATAGGGCGGAGCCGCCACTGCTTCCGGCCGAAAGCCGTTCGAGGAATAGTCTCCCGCGGATAAGAAAATAAGGCTTCCATCTAAAACAGGCGGCAAACAATGAGACAATGCCGTCCCTAACGCTGCCCATCGATGTGCGGTCGCAGGACTTCGCAGGGAGCTTCGTCCGTTTCATTTCGGAGCGATTCGGGTCGCATGCCCCATACCGAAGGCTTTTGCTTCGGCATGTCCGACGGCCGCGACATCGACGATGATCTCGCCCTTGTGGCCAATTCCTGTCAACCGGCTGGCGAACGCTTGGCCGTCTTTTACACATCCTGGTGGTAGAGCGTCGCTAGAACGGCACTGCCCTCCCAGTCGTCGTTGACGGCCGCTGCTTCTGTCGGCGCCGCACACCGGTGTCCGTGGGCTGGAGCAACAGATGTCACCGGAACTAGAGGTTTATCTTCTTGCGGGCACGAGCTCCCGCGGCGGGCGCGGATGCAGGCGCCGGCCCTTCAGGGTTCTTTCCGAGACCAATCGCACGCGCTAGTTGGGAGCGCTGGTGAGCGTAGTTTGGAGCGGTCATTGGATAGTCGAAGGGAAGCTTCCACTTCTCACGATACTGCTCCGGAGTGAGGCCGTACTTGGCCATCAGATGTCGCTTCAGCGATTTGAATTTCTTGCCATTTTCCAGGCAGATGATGAAATCCGCAGTGACCGATTTCTTGATCGGCACTGCGGGGCGCGACTCGCTGGCCGGTTCGGTTTTTTCCGCCTGAGATGTGCCACATAAGGAGTCGTAGGTCTGTTCAATCAGGCGTCGCACTTCCCCGGCGGGCACAGTATTGCCGCTCAGATAGGCCGCGACGATACGGCTGGTGAGCTCAAGTCTGCGTTCCCGGGTGTCCATGCGCGATTCGGTCATGCTATTCTCCTTGCCTGTAATCGAACAAAAAACGAATCGCATAACTTGCAGGTATTTTGGTCTGAAGGAAGGCTGCAGATTGGAGTCGATGTTCATTGACTGCTTCCGCAGGAGTTTTCTTAGCTCTAGACCAATTCCGTTGCCCAAGCATGGCCGGCGTTCTATCTCGATAGCTCTCGTCCCGGGCTTACTCGGTCCATCAGCACCACCAATACTGATAACGATGCCATAACAACTCGAATGTTTCCCGCGTCCCGCCATAAAACCATTCCATCATACCACTTCGCGCTTTCGCGGAGCTACTGAAGGCGAGCCAACATTCACGTGTGCGCATCTTCGCTCAGCGCAGTCTGTTCGGCACAAAGGATTGCCTGAAGGCTTGCGGATACCGCTGCCCCTAAGTGCTTGTGGATCGATTTAAAGCCTGACGTCTTGTGGTGGCTTTCGGTAGGCTACGGCAATTCGGGTCGAGGCCCATAGTGCACGCCACGTTCCGCTGCGCCTCACGTCGCGCGACACAGCGAACAGTCCAAGAAGCGCATGGAAGGACAGTGGGCACTGTTCGCGGCGGCTCTCGCCAGCCGGTCGAATTTCGGCGCCGGTAGGTTCGCGAATATCCGCAGGCACGTTCCGCCGGTCGCGGTTGCGGCTGTCGTGAACAGAATTCAACACCGAGACCGGCGCAACGGAGATCGCTGTTGCGTGGGATCAGGTAATAGCTAAGTCGACATAGCAATGAGATTCACTCAGTGCCCAGCGGACGTCTCGCTGCCGGATGTGACTTGCTTTTTCTTACAAGGTCAACCGGCCGGGACGACCGGCTGTACCGGGAGGCTCTTCACTGTTCCTCGGTTCACAACATCACCTAATGGGCGCTGCCGGAGCGGTTCGGTATTGAGAACAGCGTTTGGAAACGGTTCGACGGGCCGAGCAAGGCGGGTGTGTGCTCGAAATCTTCTTCGACTACCTCGCCGCGCTCTCATCCTCGGCTTAATCTGGTGCGGATGTTCGATACCACCGTGGTGCGCCCACGTATCCGCCGCAGGGGCAAAAGGGGGCAGGAATGTTAAGCGCTCGGCCGTTTGCGCGGCGCTTCTCGACGAAGATCCACCTGCGAACCGACCTCGAAGCCATCCCATCGCCTTCGACCTGACCGGTGACGAGAGGAAGAACGCGCCGCACTTTCCCATCCTGCTCGGCCTCGCTCTCGATGTCGATTCTCGCTCGACGACCGGCGACAATGGCTGCCAGCCAGAAGGCCAATCGCGAGACCGCGGCATCGTTCCTGTCATTCCACACGAGGCCATGAGAAAGTAAGCGTGCCCTCTTCGCCAAGACGATGCTCTACAAAGGTCGTGCCCGCATCGAGCAGGCCGTCGGCAAGCTCAAGCGCTTCAAGCGCGTCGCGCTACGCTTTGAGGAGACAAGCGAAACTTCGCCTCCCTCACGGCCTGAGGCTTACGCACTTATTTATTGTCCATGAGTTTTTGAGACATGTAGGTGTATTCGAGCGCGTAACGGCGGGCGTGTTCCTGCAGGTTGGCGGCGGCGGCGTGACCGCCCTCGACATTTTCATAATAGTAGAAGGGCAGACCCATATCTTCGAACAGGGCGGCCATCTTGCGCGCGTGCACCGGACCGACGCGGTCATCCTTGGTCGAAGTCTCGAAGAAAGGTTCCGGATAGGCCACGCCCGCCCTGACGTTATGATAAGGCGAGATCGAGCGCAGGAAGGCGCCTTCGACTGGATCGTCGGGATCGCCATATTCGCCCTGCCAGGAGGCTCCTGCTGACATGTGGGTGAAATTGACCATGTCGAGAAGCGGCACCCGGATCACGACCGCGTTCCACAGATCGGGGCGCTCGGTCAACTGCACGCCCATAAGCAGCCCGCCGTTCGAACCACCCATGATCCCGAGATGCGGTGGCGAGGTGAGCTTCTTCGCGATCAGGTCCTGCGCCACGGCTTGGAAGTCGTCATAGACGCGCTGACGATGGGTCTTCAAACCGGCTTCGTGCCATTTCGGTCCGAATTCACCGCCGCCGCGGATGTTGGCCAGCGCGTAGGCCCCCCCTTTTTCCAGCCATAGCATGCCAAGCGATGCCGAATAGCTGGGCTGCATTGGAATTTCGAAACCGCCATAGGCGTAGAGGATGGTCGGGTTCGTGCCGTCCAGCTTGAGGTCCTTGGGGGCCACGAGAAAGTAGGGAACCTTCGTGCCATCTTTCGAGGTCGCCCAGAACTGCTGTACTTGCAGGCCCTCGGCATCGAAGCGTTCCGGGGTCGACTTGATCATTTCGACTTTGCCGCTTGCAGCATCGGCGCAAAACAGGCTGGAAGATTCGAGGAAACCTTCCGAGAAGACGAACAGGTGGTCGCTCTCATCGTCGCTAGACGTCAGGGACAGAGTCGAATTTTGCGGCAGCGCCAACTTAAAAGACGACCAGCCGCCCTTGCCGAAATCGAAGCTGCGTAGCTCGCTGGTGACATTCGACAGGATCGACAGCACGAGACGGTTCTTGGTCTGGGTAGTCCCTTCGACAGACTGGTGCTCGTCTGGCATGAACAGCACAAGCGGCTCGACGTGCGCCGGGTCGGCGAGCGCCGCCTTGAGATCGAAAGCGATGATCGCGCCATTGTGGAAGACGGTGCCCTTTGCCGAGGTCCAGTCCGACTTCAACTGATAGATTGCCTGGCCCTTGTAGTAGCCGCTAAAGGTCGCCGTGGTCGGGAGGGGCAGGACCACCTTGTGGGTATCGGTACGACCGTTCGGGTAAAAGCCTTGTTCGGTATTGAAGAAGTCGAGGGCGCGATAAGAGGTGTCCATCACATACTTGCCGGCGATGTCGCGCAGCACGCGGCGCGCGGCCGAGACGTGCTTCTTGTCGCCGCGGAAAATCTCGACCGCCTGATCCAGGCTCTGGCTGCGCTTCAACACCTTGGTGACGTAGGCATAGCCGGAAGCGGTCACTTCGCCGGGCGTCCATTCCCGGGTCACATACATGGTGTTCTCGTCCACCCAGGTCACCGACTGCTTGCCTTCGGGCAGGACGAAGCCCTCCTTTACAAATTCACCCTTGGCAACGTCGAATTCGCGCACCACATCTGCATCCTTACCGCCATCGGACAGGCTGATCAGGCAGAGATTGTTGGCAGGCGGCAGGCAGTCCTCGCCTTCGAACACCCAGGTCGTGCCCTCGGCCTTGGAAAGCGCATCGACGTCGAGAATAGTGCGCCATTGCGGCTTGCCGGACCTGTAGGATTCCCACGTCGTACGCCGCCACAGACCCTGCACGTGCGTGCCGTCCTGCCAAAAGTTGTCGATCATGCCGCCGTGGGCGAAGCCGGGCGAAGCAATGCGATCGGTGGCCTGTAGGATCTTTAGAATGTCCGCCTGGTATTCGCTGTAGCGCTGATCTTTCGACAGCTTACTGACGGTCGACACGTTATGCGCCTTGACCCAGGTCATCGCCTTGTCGCCGTCGATCTCGTTCAGATAGGCGCGAGGGTCGGCGGCGTCCTTGGGAGCCTTGTTGGGGTTGGAATCGATCGCCTTGGCGACGGTGGTCATCCGGGGCTGGGCGGAAGCCGCCATGGTAATCACCGTAGCCAAGGCGATTGCCATCATAAAGCTGTTTAGAAATGCACCGCGCATGGTTTGCCCCTTCGAAAGCCTCGATGAACGTATCCGAAGCGGTTCAAACTCACCGCTTCGCCTCACTTCTAGGCAAGACCCGTGCCAGCCAGATATATTTGAGTTTCAAGGGGGATTTTCGTGGGGCTGTTGGGAGGCCGTGTAGGAAAAGCCGCACTGTGTTGTCGCAACCGCGACTCGCTTGTCGCTTCCGGATGCAGCGTCTAACGTCGGCAGCGCCATTCCTGTCTCATAGAGCGACGCGCGGCGGGAAGCGCTATGTCCGAGCACAAAGGAATATACCTCGCCACTCGATTCACGCGCCGCTGCTTCATGAACTCATCGACGAGTATGGCTGGAAAAAATCCCCGACCGAATGGGACGGCTTCGTTGCGCTTGCCGGCAAGATCGGCGCGCTCGACAACGCCGCGTAGGCATGCACTACGCGGTAGGTAACGACGATTGGACCACGCAGAACTTGGTGCGCAACCCGGCGGCCACATGATGAACGACGATGAGACCGATGTCGCCTTCGACGGGCCGGCGGGCCACACCGCAGTCAAGCTTGGCGCCTGAAGCCCTTTGAAGCGCATGTCCGGCAGTCATCCATAACGTGGATGGGTTTGATCGAAACAAACGATTTCATCACTCTTCCGAAATGTTGCAAGGACAAAACCACCCTTACGCGCGCCGCTAAGGAGAAAATGCCCCTATTTAGATGACGGGCCAATTTAGCTTGCCGTCACCGTATGAGGAACGAAATGCTGTGTCTAGGAATTAGCGGCGGACTTGACCAAGTCCATGAAAACCGGTCCGAGCTTCCGAACGCCTTTATGCACGATGGCGCCGCGGTGCTCGTCCGAGACGGACAGGTGATAGCGGCCGTAGAAGAGGAACGCCTCAATCGGATCAAACACTCCAACAAGTTCCCAAGTCGTGCGATTCAATACTGTCTTTCAACGGCGGGGGTTCAGCTCAGCGACATTGATCGTGTCGCCGTCTACGCTAGCGAGCCCTATGCCAACGCCTTGCTTGAGGGTATGTCCGCTCGATTGCAACAGTCGGCTGGATCAGGATCGATGGTCACAACTGCTGACGCCTCCATTCCTCTGGGTGCTAAAGTGCTGGTGCAGCATCTGTTAGCGCGTGAATTCGGTTCGGAGTTGGACAGTTCGCGTATTTCATTCGTAAGCCATCACCAGGCGCACGCCGTGAGCGCTTTTGCAATGTCGGGCTTCGAACGAAGTCTTATTCTAGCGATTGATGGCTGTGGTGATTTCCTGTCGGGCCTCTTGGCCGTGGGGTCTGGCACAGAAATTACGCAACTCGAGGCTTTCCCCGAGAACAATTCCCTTGGGCTGTTTTATCTCGAGACGATCCGGTATCTCGGCTACGGCATGTTCGATGAATATAAGGTCATGGGACTCGCCCCCTACGGCGATCCCGCTCCCTATCGCGAGATCTTCGAGCGCTTTTATGAGCTCTCCGCCAACGGTGGCTACCGTGTTTACCTCGACCGCATCGGTCCGGCGTTACTCCGCAACCTCGAGGTCAGGCGAAAGGGAATGCCGTTCACCCAGCAGCATCGAGATGTGAGTGCATCACTGCAGGAAGCACTGGAGCGGATCGTGTTCCACATTGTCCGGCATCACCGTGAGACCACCGGTATGAAGCGGTTGTGCCTGGCTGGGGGGGTTGCCCACAACTGCACGATGAACGGTAAGCTGCTGTATTCAGGGCTTTTCGAAGACATCTTCGTGCAGCCCGCGTCTCACGACGCCGGTTGCGCGTTAGGCGCTGCGCTGATCGCATCTAACGAGCTGGGCCGTCCCGCGCCCCGTGAGCGACTGCAGGACGTCTATTGGGGCCCTGATCTCGGCAGCGACTGCGCCGTGCAGCAGGAACTGAATGCATGGGCCGGACATCTCGAGTTTGAACGCTCTGATGACGTGGCAAGTAGTGCAGCCGACTGGATCGCCAACGGCGCCGTGATCGGCTGGGTGCAGGGTCGTTCGGAGTTCGGGCCACGGGCGCTGGGCAACCGTAGCATTCTTGCCGACCCTCGACCCGCCGCAAACAAGGACCGGATCAATGCGATGGTCAAGAAGCGCGAAGGCTATCGGCCGTTCGCACCATCTGTGCTGGAAGAAGACGCGAGCGAATTTTTCGACCTCCCGGATGGCAGGCACGAATTTCCATTCATGAATTTCGTCGTTCGCGTGCGTGACTCAAAGCGTGCCTTACTCGGCGCTATTACGCACGTCGACGGTACGGCTCGCCTGCAAACAGTATCGCGCAAGGCCAATCCCGCCTACTGGGAGCTCATCAATGCATTCAAGAAGCGGACAGGCACGCCAATTCTGCTCAATACGTCCTTTAACAACAATGCCGAGCCGATCGTGGATTCGGTTGCAGACGCGATTGCCACATTTTTGACGACAGAGCTGGATGGACTTGTGGTCGGGCCGTTCCTAGTCAAAAAGCGGGCTGCAACGCTGCAGGATTGGACTGCGCTCGCGGTTTCATTGCCGCCTTATACGTCGCTCCATCAAGCCCGCGCTTACACAGCGGGAGATCGTCAGGAGACAGTCTGCGAGCTCCGTACGACCCACTCCAACAGTGACAGTGTGCGAGTTTCACATCACTTGTTTGAACTGCTGATGCGGATTGAGGGCGAGTCCGTGCTGGGAGATCTCCTCGATGCAATTGGGCCGGATCAGGGTAAGCGTGAAGGTCTGATGGAGGACCTGCGACGACTGTGGGAACAGCGCCTCGTTCGGTTGCATCCCTCACAAGCTGCTCGCGTCCAGCAAAACAGCGATAAAACGCCGGACTAAGTGTCCGTCCGGGGACTTTCTGAATCGGCAGAAATCGATTGGCCTATGGAACACGATCTGAGAAGAAACAATGACACGCAGTCAAAAAGAGAAGATGCTTGCAGGCGAGATGTACAATGCGGCGGATCCGGAAATCCAAGCCGACCTGCTCGCCACCGGGGCTTGGCTGAAGCGGTATAATGATGCACTGGACGCCCGCCCCGATCAGTGGCATGTACTCCTCTGCGAACGGCTGGGAGAGGTTGGGCTTGGAGCGGTCATCCGCCCCCCCTTTTACTGCGACTACGGCTTCAACATCCGGCTCGGAGCCCATGTTTACGTCAATTTCAACTGCGTCATCCTTGACGTGGCAGAGGTCGCGATTGGCGAAGGAACTGCAATTGGGCCTGCTGTGCAGATCTATACGGCCGATCATCCACATGATCCCGAGCAGCGGCAGGTCGGGTTGCAGCTCGGACGACCTGTCCGCATTGGCCGCCACGCCTGGATTGGCGGTGGAGCAATCATTCTCCCGGGCGTGACGATTGGCGATCATGCGGTCGTGGGCGCTGGCAGCGTCGTCACGCGAGATGTTCCTGCAGGGGCAAAGGTCGTCGGAAGTCCAGCTCGGGACAGGGGCTGACACAAAGCCTCCTGGAACTTGTGGGGACCTAGTCTTCGGACTGAAGCCGGATGGGGCTGGCCGCGATGACTTGGGAGGTCGCATCATCTGAGTTCCTCAACTGGAGATCAGCTCGGTTTATCGGAGCAACTGCTGTGTCTACCCGAAAATCGTTTGAAGCAATGTGGTCACGCTGGCAGTGCAGTGTCTCATGTCCGACTTTGTCCATCCCTTCACGGTAGGAGCGCGCGCTCCTTGCAATGACCGAAGGAGTCATCTCATGACAAACTTAATAAACGTGGACGCTTTTGACACGTGCCGTGGTCAGGTCGATATAGGTGACACTGTCCGGCGATTCCGCGAAGCGGTCGGATATAGCATTGAGGACCTCGCATTAACCTGCGGTCTGACTTGCGCCGAGATTACAAGGATCGAACAGGGTGCTGATGTCGAGCCGGGCAGGCTCAGGCGTATCGCCGCTGCACTTCGAGTGCCAAGCTCCATGTTTCCTGCTGAACTATCGGAAGGGGCCAGGACTCCTTAGAGCCCCCAGCTACCCTCAACCAACTGCACCACCATACGAAGTGAGGAAGAGGGAAAACCTAATTCAGTGCCAAGCATTAAGGCACGGCCAAGACGGAACTGGTCGACACACAACGGGCGTCGGCGACTCCTATGCCGCCCGTTTTCTCTACGGTTACACGACTGGTCGCAGCTTCAAGGATTGCGGCCATCTGGGGTCGTTGGCGGCCGGGCTCGTCACTCAGCAGATCGGTCCGCGCCCGCAACAAATCTGCCCCACGATGGTGAGCAGAGGGGCTGCTATTCCGCTTTAAGAATGCCGAAGTAAGTGCAATATAAGTTCAAAAGACAACGATGCAAGGCATCGCTGGATGTCGATTTTTTCGGCGGCGACACTTCCAGATGATTGACGCGAGACTTTCACGGGTCCGACGGGTCCGGTAGCGGCAGCGACCATCCGATCTGTGCTCAACTTCTCCCTTGCGGTCTCCTGCCGCATCCGATGCAAAGCAGGCCGAGGCGTACCTTGCAGGTTTAATCCTGCCCCGCAACCAACGTGCAAAAACAAAAGCCCCGTGGAAGATCGCAGGTGCAAAGCAAGGGCCGCCGAAACCCGCAACCCGGTCCGTTTCTTGAGCTGGAACTGTGCGTCGGCGGTAGATAGCGATTATCTTCTTTTCCCCGGAGCGAGCCGCCTCTCGTGTGAAGACGCCGGATCCGCTTCGACGAGAGTCGCCACTTTAGCTGCGTCAGTCTTCTGGCCTCTGATATTGCGGTGACCAGCCGCGCGTGAGGCCGCAGCTCATGTACTGCTCAGCAAGCGTGAGCTGCTCCCGCAGATGCTTGCAGTCGAGCACGGGGTCGCTTGCACATCTTGACGGGCCAGGCGAGGTTGCGCGATCGGCCTTCCTTTCTGCGAGGTCATTGCAATTTCAGGCTCAGCTGAATGCCGCGTTTTGGCATCCTTAAGGGTTTGCTGATGTCGATGCGTCCAAACACTTCCTTGCGCCGCTCTGCCTCGCGCTCTCTTTTTGCGCGCAGCGCGGCCAAGACCGAGTGAGCGCGCTCAATCACTTCTTCCGCATGGGCCATGAGAGCCTCCGCCAATGTTCTGATTTTGTTCTGATTGGCGAGTGCCGTCAAGGCCCGAGCTCAGAAGATTGTTGCGAAGTATTCGCGCCGGTGACATCGCTCGCCTACGGTCGGCTCACTCGGTCCGGGTCCAACGGGATTTTCTTCGGCCGCGTCCACCCAGACACTCTGACCTCTTCAGCCGAAAGGTCGCGAGGGCGCCGACGATATCCGGAGATCGATCAGGACGTCTCGTGCGCGATTCCGCTACGGCGGCAGTTTGCTCGCGCATGTCGGGGATCGTGTCTATCGAGCGAGACTTGCGTCTCAGGCGAGAAAGCTCAGGCCCAACACTGAGGTGTTGGACAAAGCACGCGATCAGCTTGTAAAGCGCGTCATCGTCGGATCCGTAGTCACTTCGTGTTTTCTGATGGCCACCCCGTCACTCGCTGCCTCCCACGCCGCTCTGTTTTCGTCCGACGACGGCAATTTCATCGTTTTCGGCGGAATCGGCCTTGCTAACATCGAGGCCCAGGAATTTGTCGATCGCGGCGCCGAGGAGTGCACAGACTCGGGTTGCGAGCGCAAGGGCCACAAGTGCAGCCAGCTGAACTGGGAGAGCAAGGGCATCACCCTTTTTACAGTCGGCGCCGACGCGCAGATTGACGACGACTGGAGCTTGAAGGGCAGCGTTAACTTCGGCACCGGCGGCACCGGTCACATGGTTGACTGCGACTGGCTGAGCGGCGGGCACGATGAATGGAGCCACCGCTCCATCCATCCCGATATCCAACTCGATCACTATGTCGCCGGAGCGATCGAGTTGGACGGGATCATCTACGGCGATGACAGCAGCAGTATCGCGGTCGGCGCCGTATCCGCTATACCGACGTCAAGTGGACTGCGTATGGCGGATCGGGCAGCTATTCGAGCAAGGGTCGCTTCCGAGACGACCACTGGAAGGCTCCAGACTGCGAAAGAATCATCAGCTACCGGCAAAAGATTCCGGTTGGCGTCGTCAGCCCGAGCGGCGAACACGGTTAGGCGCTCTTACGATCAGCGGCGGCATTCAGGGCGGCTTGAGATTCGGCATCGAGGACACCGGCGACCACTGGTCGAGCAATGACCGGGATCATGGAAGACGTGGATCCAGCGCCGACGATCGGCGCCAGTGTTGCCGTCAACCACGCGTTGGCGCCACGTGCTTCGCTTTAACTGTCCGGTTCGTTCGTGCGTGTGTTTCACGAACGCGGTGACTGCAAGTAGACGACACCGCAAAGGGCACACGCCCCCCTGGGTAGAGGATGAGGCCGGAGCAGGGTTGTCACCGACGTGGGCGCGCAGAGGTCAAGCGAATCGACGGGTGTCGGAACTGGAGTTCTGAGCCGACTTGGGAGCGGAATAGTTATCCCTTCTTCGCGTTCGTTTGTCCCGCGAACCGGCCCTCATAGCCTCGTACAGGCGTGCCAACTGTCTGTTCAAAGATAAGCTGACATATCTTCATGCCGGGGCGAAGTTTAATCGGAAATTTGTTGTGGTTCACCATCTCAAGCCGAATCTGCCCGGAAAAACCCGCATGAATGGTAGGCGCTGTCAGATGAATGCCTATCCCCAGCCTAGCAAGTGAGCTCTTGCCCTCCACCCTAGCTGCTATGCGCGATTGGGACTTAAGTTCGACATATTCCCTGGTCCATGCCAGCAACATCTGGCCAGGCTTAAAGTCATATCCTAGCACGGCATCGATATCGTGGGGTGAAGTAGTCTCCCCCAGAATCTCTTCGTGATTATACTTGGGGTCTGAAGGGTCGATTGTTATCGCCAATCCGCCCTTTGGCTCTTTGAAAAGAGTTAGCCTTCCGTCAAGCGTCAAATCAAGACTGGTGGAGCTGTATAAGGATAGATCTGGGTCTGGATCAACAATGATGGCGCCAGTCTGTATTGCAATCTGTATTTCGCGATCAGTCAAAATCATTGCGCGTCAGCCCCAGTGACCCGATTATTCAACCACCACTGCTTCAGGCACCCAGACACGCCAAGAGCCAGAAATGGTTTCTCTCGGCAATTCAACTAGGAAGCTGTTTCGATCTCGGTTAATCGGGTATCCGATGTCGAGTCCGTTATCCTTGATGGACCTCTGGTGGACGACCAGCCTTTCTGGCCCACTCGTCGTATCGACGGTAACAATCACCTCGCTGGGATGTGTCCCATGACCTACTTGGGTGACTTTAACTTTCATAGCCATATCCCTCCATTTTGGACATCAGACCGGAAAATCGACTGATTCGATATCGTGGATTTTTTTCTCCACAGCTTTATCTCATAAAGAGAACAAAATGTGAACAAAAATCTGGTGGCGTCACTACACTCTCTAACTCAGTAGTAAACAAAGCGTTTCCGCCGCTTGGCAAATCACATCCTTTTACAGAAAGCCTTGTCGCACGCTGACTAAGTTGTGATTTCAGATCGGCTCAGTTGCCTCCGATACAGCCTCTCGCTCTAGGCCTTCAGTCCCAGGAATGGTCGGCTGCAGTGAATTAGAGGCAATCGTCGAGCGGCAAGAGAGCGTGCTTGCGAAAGGCCACGATGACCGCTTCTTCCTCCGGCGACAGGACCGTCGAGCGCGGCTCCCGCGGACCGGTCGAACGATCGGCAACGGAGCTACGTTTCTTCCACTTCGCCACCGTCTTCGGATTGATCCCGTACCGCTTCGAAAGCGCCCTCAGGCTCTCTTGAATATTTTGTATTGCTCGACGCATTGCCTCTGTCATCGTGGCGCTGCTGTGTAGAACATGTCCCATGGTGCCTCTCTCCAAGCCGGCGAAGACATTGCACCATCAAAGCCTGGGATCAAACACCTAGAGCTCGTCCTAAAGCGACAACTCCTCGGGCTTGTTTGCGGCAGGTATTAACTCAGAAATGAAATCCGTCGTGACACTCATGGACTGCTCTTTATGTGCCTGAGCCGTTCGGTACCGGCGCTTATGACGGATCCTGTTCGGCGAGCGCCTTCACAAGGCCGAGGGTCCGGCTCCGCACTCTTTCATCTGTGATCCGGCTGAAAGCGCGAATAAGCGCAAGACCTTCATCGCTTGACGCAAACTCCATGATTTCTGGTTGCAGCTTCTTTTGGCCACTGCGGTCGTCGCCGCCGACCGCCGCTGCGCCGGGCATATCCGCGAAGAAGTAGGAAACTGGCGCATCCAGCGCGTCTGCAATCTGTTGGAGGCGGCTTGCACCTACGCGGTTGGTGCCTTTCTCGTATTTTTGTAACTGCTGAAACGTCACTCCGATAGCCTCCGCAAGAGCCACCTGTGTGACCTGGATCCACACCCGGCGCATCCGAATTCGACGGCCGACATGAATATCGACGGGTTCAGGCTTTCCCTTCGCTTTTTCGGGGCTAGAATTCAGCATACGCTTCTCCATATCTTTCAGCGATAGAACTCCCCGCCTATCGCTCCGCCAGTGTCTGTATCAGTGCCAACCCCCGCCGGCTCGATAAACTGCAATAGCAGGCCGCTCGTCAAGTCATCAAGGAGGAACGGAACCGCTTGCCGGGGACCAGCGGTGTCGAGGAGTTCTCCCCAGAAACGCTCGACAGCGCGTTCCGCCTGGCGACTACGAAATCATCCTTTGCGTGGCTGACGCCAAGGATCCGGTGATCCCGTTGATCGGGGAAGCGCGTCAGCGCCATCCATCGATTCCTGCGAAGACTCTTGTCGGTGACGACTTGATCAGCGCCAATCCCAAGCTGAACAATTGCGTGAAAGGCTGGAATGCGGCTTCGCATGGATGGGTGGTTCTCGCCGACTCTAACGTTCTCATGCCAAGAGATTATCTCGTCCGCCTAATGGCAGAGTGGCAGCGGGATACCGGGCTGGTATGCTCGACCCCACTCGTTTCACGCCCATCTGGATTCTGGGCGGAGGTTGAATGTGCGTTCCTCAATGCCCACCAGGCGCTGGCAGTATGCGGTCGAAGCCGTTGGATACGCGTCTGCGGAGGGCAAAAGCATGCTCTGGCGTAAGAGCATGCTGGATGCCCGCGGCGGCGTCCAGGCACTCGCGTGGAAATTGTCGAGGATGCGGCCGCAACGAAACTCGTCCGAAGCCTCGGCTTGAAAGTGCACCTGGTCGCCTCGCTATTCGAGCAGCCACTGGGCACCAAGTCATTTCGGGAGATGTGGGCTCGGCAGTGCTGATGGGCGAGATTTGCGACGCGTGACCTTTCCTCACTTCTTCTCGCACAAAATCCTGGCTGGCCTGGTGCCGCCATTTCTGCGGTCGGTGATCGCCGCTGTTGTTGCAGGCCACGGTGTGCTGGCCATGGCTGGTTTTGTCGGAAGGGCTAGCTACTTGCCGGAACTCGTCCTCTTGTACCGGAAGAACTGGTATCTTTCGGAGGGTCGCTCTTTGCCATGTTCATGCGCGATGCGTTGCTCCCGATAGTGTGGGTTCGCAGTTCGGTTGCAGTCAGCACACATTGGCGAGGCAATAGAATGTTGATCGGCTCGCATGAGTCCCGCCTTGAAGCTAGCGCGCTCGTGAGCACCACATAAAATCCGGCGCCGGTGGCAGAAAGCCGTTGATGAAAGGCGGATATTGTAGTTCCGATGCGACATTCTCGCGAGACTGCTTTTGTTGCGCAGCGGACCTCCATTTGCACAACCGAGGCTCGACGCTATGTGTAAAAAGTCAGCGAAAGCGCCTTTTTACAGTCACCTTGGACCCCGCTTGCATGCATCAGTCGGCGCGGTCGAGAGTTGGCGGGACCTGATGTCGGCCGCGGGGATCCTGGCGCGCAGGAGCTTAGTTCCGGCTCGGCCGTAAATAGCGCGTCTGAGGGTCCTAAGGCAGCTCATCTGCCGACCGTTTGTCCGTTGCTCCAAGGGGATCGACCCGCAACGCCGCCCTCTATCCAAGTGCTTGCGTGCCGAAGATGCGTTCGGCGACTCGCAGATCACCTACACTGTCGATCTCGTACCACCTTTGGTCGTCGCAGCGTGCAGCGGCGAGTTGCAGCCCGCGCTTCTCGATGAGATAAGCAAGCACTTCCTCCGTGTAGGCTTTCGACGCACCGGAGCCGATGAGCTCGTCCAGGGCCGGAACGATCGTCATGCTCAGCGCAATGCTGGAAAAGCGCAATAGATTCATCGTCTTGAATAGCGAAGGCCCGTCCGATAGGAGGCTGGCCGCCGTCTGGTTCAATCTGACTTCGAATATTAGGCCGTCCTTAGCGACCACAACGCCTGAGCCTTCCATCGAAGAATCGAAAGGTGCGACCGCCGCGGCATTCAGCGCATCGGCCATCATCAGGCAGCGTAGCGCATCCTCTTCGAAGAAAACGTCGCCTTCGAGAACATAGCAGTCGCCGGACAGCAAAGTGTCCCGCGCCAGCCAAAGGGAATAGGCGCTGCCCGTACGCTCGAAGAGGGATGACTCGACATAGTTGATCTCGAGTCCGCCGAAGCGCCTGCCGCAGGCATACTGAATGGCATCTTTGCGGTAGCCGACGACGATCGTCACCTCCTGGACGCCGACCGCCTCGAGGTTGCGCAAGGCATTGTGGAGGATCGGCGTGCCGTTGACCTTGACGAGCGGTTTCGGTTGCAGATCGGTCAGCGGACGCAGACGTGAGCCCAAACCGGCGGCGAGAATGACCGCCTTTTTCGGTCCAGTAATGGGCATTGCATTCCCCTTCTTCGTTGCACAAGTGACGGGTGTCATTGCCAAGCGTTGAGAACCTCGACAAGCCGGCTCAAGCCAATCCGAAGCCTTTCGGGTGGAATCCCGTAAGAGAGACGAAGACCGGTAGGATCACCGAATGTGGTACCCGAAACAGCTGCGACGCCGGCTTCCGAGAGCAACGAATCGACTATATCATCGGCTGTTGTCCGGCCGCCGTTTCCGGATGCCGACTGCAGCAGACGTGAAAGATTGAGATAGAAATAGAAGCCGCCTGCGGCTTTCGGCACAGGGACGCGCGTCAGTGAGGAAAGGACGTCAAGGCCCATCTGCCTGGCACTGGCGAGCTGTGACCGCAGCTTGCTTTCATAGGCTCCATCCCCGCGTTGCAAGTGGGCGAGCACCGCGTGCTGCGCGATCACATTGGGGTTGGAAGTCGTGTGCGACTGAAATGCTTTAACGGCATTGATCACCTCTTTCGGACCCGCAAGGTAGCCGATCCGCCAGCCGGTTAGAGCAAGCGATTTGCTGAACCCGTTGACGATCAGGGTACGCGAGCGCACCCCTGGAATTATCGAGGCGATCGGGTGATGCGTGTGGTGCCCATGCACGAAGTCGCCGTAGCATTCGTCGAAAATGATCCAGAGATTCCTTTTGACGGCGAGATCGGCGATGCCGCGCAGTGTCGGGACGTCGTAAACGGCGCCCGTGGGATTGTTGGGCGTGTTGATGACAATAGCCCGCGTCCGATCCGTTACCGCTGCCTTGATATCCACAACGCGAGGCACATAGCCGCTTGTGCCCGTATCGACGAAGACTGGGGTGCCGCCGGCAATCAGCACCTGCGCCGGAAACGTCGTCCAATAGGGCGCCGGGATGATCACCGCGTCGCCGGGGTTCAGGAGCACCATCGCGGCGTTGAACAAAGCCTGCTTGGCGCCGGACGTCACAGCTATCTCTTCGGCCTTCCAGATCTGGCCAGTATCGAGCGAAATCTTCCTTGCCAGCGCCTCTCGCAGCTCCATAGTGCCGATCGTTTCGGTGTAACGGTTGATGCCCTTATTGATGGCCTCGATCGCGCCATCACGAATGACAGGCGCGAGGTTGGTCCATATTTCTCCGGCGGTGAGATCGATTATTTCCATGCCGGCATCGGCGGCTGCTTTTGCTGCCGCGCGTGCCGCGGCCGTCCCCGATGAACTAAACAGGTTTGTCCTTTGCGCAAGCATGTGCACCCCCCCACTACCGTTCTACGGGTTCACGCCCCTTCGGCGGCTACGTTGTTTGTTTCGGCAGATACTGCTCTTCCGCCTTAGCCAGCTCGTCATAGGCCATCAGCCTGAACAGCTCATCAAGGCCGGCAACTTCGTCCTCAATAGCCGCAACGCTTTGTTCCGCATGAATTCGGCCGCAGATGTGGCGCATGCCGGCAATGGCCGCTCGCATCGTGTGGTTAGCCCAGATGACGGTGGAAATTCTGGCATCGCGATAGGCTGAAACCGGCGTCTTGTAGTATTTCGTCGGCACTATGACGACTGGCAACTTGTTGTTCCATTCCTTGGCAAAGGCCAGGATCTCGTCAGCAACCGGCTTGCGGGAGTGGATGAGGATGGCGTCGGCACCGGCTTCCGCATATGCGTCGGCTCGAACAATTGCCTCGTCGATACCGTGGCCGGCGATCATCGCCTCGATGCGGGCGACGAGAACGAAACCGGGTCCGGTGGTGTCCTTTACAGCCTTGAGGCGTCCGGAAAATTCGTCGATATCGGCTAACGCATGTCTGTCGCCGACGAAGGAGTTCGTTTTTGGGAACTGCTTGTCCTCAAGGCACAGCCCGGCGGCACCGCGTTGTTCAAGCTTGCGTGCGACAATGCGAGCGTTATTGAAATTACCAAAACCGCTGTCGCCGTCGACGAGAACCGGAATACTGGTTGCATCGACGATGCGTTCGACTATGTCGACGATCTGCGTCCAACTTGCTTCGCTGGCATCCCGATAGCCAAGGACCGAGGAGATCGAAAGGCCAGAAGCCCACAGGCCCTTGAACCCCGCGCGCTCAGCGATAGCTGCCGACAGTCCGTCATGCGCTTCCATCAGAAATGTGAGATCACTCGAAAGAATGAGTTCACGAAGAATTGCCGATGAGATGGTCGGTGACGACACTTCGCCGCTGGCCGGAAATGAAGTTGACCTGTTCATTGTTATGCTTCCTTCCTGAGACTGGAGAGTGGGCCCCATCTCAGAAAAAAGCAAGTAAGCCATTGATTATTCTAATAAATGTGCCAGCAGATATATTTGTCACAATGCGAAAATAATTCCAACGACACGCATGGCGAAGGCACCTTTTGCCAGCCCAAGCTATCCGTTTGTTGTCCTCAATCTCCAAGAGGTTTCTACCGTCTAATCCAGGCCTCCAACTTACCGCCGCATGTTTTACAAGACAGAGCACGCGATGGCCGATAATGGTCCGTATGCCGATGAGCAGGCGCTTTTGAATTCCGAACTCCATCATCAGTGAGGCGATAGGCTTGCTGTGAACGCCAAAATCGTCACGCCACTCACTGCCATACCCGCGGCTGAGGCTGCCTGCGAACCGCGCGGGACCACATACTCGCGCTAAAGGGCAACTGCCATCATTTGGTAGCGGCCGGAAAAGGCGGCTGTGGCACAAGCGAAGCCGGCCAAATCGAGCGCCTGGCCGAGGTCATCGCCGCACCAACCGCGCTGATGGCAGCCTCACCAGCCTACGCGACGAGGCCATGCTGGGCGTCGCGCCTGTTTATGGTATCTGCTGCAATCAGCCCGAGCGCGCTCACCATCAGCCGCTCCCGGTGGGAGATCGAAAACCGCTTGCGTTGGATGCTCGACGTCAATCCCGCCGAGGACGTCAGTCGCGCCACCACGAAAGACAACGCTCGCGCCAACACCGCCCATCAACCAGGCATCAACAGAGGTGCGTGGAGCGACGACGTCGTCGCAGTGCACTCACACGTCTACGTGATTAACGGGAAGCTTTCCAGCCGTCGTCTGCTGAACTCTTGTAGAACCCCGGGTATCGCTGCTTCCTCAAAATCTAAGTGGTTCATCAATGCGGATTTCACCACGTCCGGCGTCTTGCCGAACTGAGGCATGACGTCTGTGAGCCTTGCGAGACTCGCCTCGAAACCAGGAGAGAGCTCTGACGCGGCTATTTCCATGCGCAGAGGATGGGAGCCAAAACAAAATTTCTCGATGATCTGGCAAAGCTCGCAGCTTGACGACCCCTGCGCTATCACCGCGAATATCGTTTCCGCCTGGAGAGCGAGTACCGACGGAGATGACACATCGGAGGACAAAGAGTGGTGGGATGCTCGGGGCTGTACACGCGTTAGTGCAAAGGTGAGAATTTGGCGGGCTATGATGTAGGAATCCAGCAGAGCCCACTCGAGCAATGGCCGCGTGAAGAAGCCTTCTCGAGGAACGGATACGATCCTTCCTTCTGCAGCGAGCCGGATCAGTGCTTCGCGAACTGGAGTCCGGCCGATGTTGAGTTTGGAGGCTAGCTCTTTTTCATTAAGATGCTGCCCTGGCATGTGAGTGCAGCTATAGAGCAACTGCAGGACCGCATCGTAGGCTCGATCGGCTTTTCCGCGCATCGTGGGCCCACAAGCTAAACTCGGCATTTCTATTCCACGACACTGGGGCAATTTTTCACAGAGCCACATCTCCAAGCTATTCCTTCCCGAGGTCCTTCACCCGTCACCTGACGTAGCCACGAAAGCGGATAAGATTTTCACCAATGAAGCGGATGAACCGATTGTGAGGATCGTATGATGCTCGAAAATCGAGCATAGCATGCTGATTCTACGGTGTGCTAGCAGTTCAGACCCAATTCATGTGGTTTCGTATGTCGTCACCAGTCTTCGCTGGACGGCAGGTAGCCTCTGAAACCAAGCACTTGAGCTGCCATGCCATGGGCGCTCACTCATTTTGCAGGAAAATGCACGCCCGATAATTTTTGGTTTATCAAGCAGATGCGTCAGGATAAGCCATGAGCAGCAGCACAACTCGGAGGGGGTGAAGGGATCACGGCATCTCGCACCGAGGTTGGGGCGAATCGGCCATGCTTTTGCGTGATGCAGTATGCAGAATCTCGCGTTTGAGTGGGACTGGTTTGAGAGGTGATCAGTCTTTGATCGCCTGTCGAGGAGAAAAGACGAGGCGACTTCATGAAGCGGTACACAAGTGTTTGTGGCGCCGGCATGTCGCAAAGCGCGCCGATGCTATCGAGGGCCTCGCACGCGATCTCGAATTTATTCGAGTTTCAGATATCATGGAAGTCGCGTACCCATTGCTCAGCTTGAAGGATGCCGCTCGCCTGCCTGAGGTGATGGTGGACGAGGTCTTCCTTCGCGAGCAAAGTAGTAGACCGCGCCTGGTGCAGCAGCGCCCGCCAGGGACGTTGACCGCGGGCATACGTCCAGATCCGATTTTCGGGGGCATTCCGCATGCATCCGGCCACCACAGGTCACGAAGAATAGCCTAGCCACGAAAACAAGTAGATTCATAAAGATAAATCGCCCGACCCGCAGGAGGCGAACACTGGTCCGGACGCCGCCAATCAATCCTCCCCACATAGCAAGTTGTCAGGTCCACCGCGCCACCCTTCGACGCCGGGCAGGGAAAGTCGCCTCGCTTAAGTCAGAAATCTTTGCCGTCCCAGTAAATAAGCTTCAACTGGCCCCAGCCGGAAGCCCTGAAGACTGCAGGTTAGCCAGCCATATCGGCTCCGCCGTCCGCACTCGGGGTAAATGCCGTAAGCTGGTGCCGAAGTGGAACGACCCAGCTCTCATCATCAGGAGCGCAGCGCCCAAAACTTTTACCCTGGCACGGGCCCAGCCACAATTGCGCAAGGTACCATATCTGACTGTTCCACCAGATCGGGCTCAATGCCCGCCGAGCATGGTCGATTTGCGATGTGTAGAGCGCAATATATCTTATCTCTACAGGCCGCACAAGGGAGCCGTATTCGAATATATCTGATCATATGCCCGAATTGTGCTTGATTGCGGCTCGAAGAACATTCAATATTAATTTGACGAGATGAGTGACCAATGGATAGGTGATTTGAGTGGCGATGATAAAATATCTCTTCGATGCTGCAAATGCCGTCACGGCGCTTGGACTCATCTTCGCTACGACCGCTATATACTTTGCTATGGTTGGGCAGTTTGAAATCGGCATCTGTTTTGCCTTGTGGGCGCTTCTTGCGGATGACGCGGACGGCATGATCGCCAAAAGCTCCTCAAATAGATCGGCTCCAACGGCGCAAGTCGGAGCCGCCTTCGATGGATTTGCGGATCTAGTCTACGCAGCCGTGTTTCCGGCTGTGCTAATCTTATGTTTCAACGCGTTCTCTGGTCCGGCCTTTCTGGCCGCTGTCTGCCTCGTCCTGTCAGGAGCTCTCCGCCTCAGCTACTTTTCGACGTTTGGGCTGGATGCAGACGGATTCAGCAGAGGGCTGCCGTTGAACAATGACCTGTTTGTATTGGCGACGATCTTTGCCGCAAACCGCCTTTTCGTGATCCAGCAACTCGGCGCTATTTTGATCGGCGCAGCGTTGATATTGTCCGTACTTCATCTCTCCAATCTCAAATATCCCGGGACCGGGAACGCGTTGAGGTTGACGAATCTCGCGCTTGCGGCAGGGGCTTCGATTGCGCTGCTGGCGACAGCATTTACATCGTAGACGGTGGGAGGAGGAGTTATGGAAACGACTCTTGAAATCGAAACACGCGCGGTTTTTGATCGTCACCAGCGGCAGCAAGAGAATGACGAGCATATCTTCACCAGATTGGTCTCGTTGGTCGACGAAGAATACTTCGGATTCGATCCCGGTGGCTTCAAAGGACTTAGTATTCTCGACGCCGGCTGCGGGTCCAACGCAAATGCATCCTTTGCATTTCTAGAAAAGGGTGCCGCAAAGGTCACCTCGCTCGAGCTTGGGCAGGAGTGGATGGATTGTGCTGCGCGGCGCCTTTCGAGTTTCGGCATGAGATCGGCGCTCGTTGGCGGGAGCGTGTTGGACTTGCCTTTTGATGACCGAGATTTTGATTTGGTGCATTGCGCGGGTGTCTTGCCCCACACGGCTGATCCGCGACGGGGCTTTGATGAACTGGCGCGAGTGACGCGACCGAGCGGCCATTTCTTCCTGACCATCATGGGCACTGGAAACGGAGTTCTCTATCGTTGCATCAATCACCTACGCGCGCTCTATACGTCCGATGCTGGGTTCCGGCGGACGATCGACGATCTTGACGGGCGGACAGCGAAGGAGGCGCTCAATTGGCTGCTAGCCGTCAAGAACCAAAACGAATGCCCTCTTCTTGAAGGCGAAGACGACTTCGTTCGGAGCCTGTTCGATGACGACCTTTTCGTGACTCTGCGCGACCGGCTCCAGGCGCCGACATATCACGAATTCGATTTTACCGAAGAGCAAATTCGCTCATGGTTCGCCGAGAATGGCTTCAGCGATGTGCGAAGAATTTCGCGGTATACCAAAGGCTTTCACAATCTCCGCCGCTATCTCGCTCCAATGTACCTCAACTACGACCACCCGGTTGCGAGATTTTGGTTTGGTGACGGCTGCATCCAGATGATCGGCAGGAAGGTTTAGTTTCTGCGCTTGCTTGGAAATACAAAGATGCCCAGCAGGTATCTCGCTTTCGGCTCGAAATGGCAGACAACTCGGGCGATCTCAACTCGACTTTACGAAAGAAGCGACCGCAACCACGGTGACGAGCTATGGTTCCACTGGCATCTTCTCGCATTTTATTCGCGGGCACTCGGCCGTTAGCGACCAAATGCCTCAACTATCTCCTCTCTGCGCCTGGAACGAATAAGGTTACTGCGATATTAGGCGCGCCCCGAGACGGACCGACTTGGTGGCCTTCGGAGGGGCAGCCTGAACTTTGGGAAGTGTCCGATAAACACGACATCCCTTATCTTGACGAGTGCGAGGCTGCCGGCGCGGATTACAACTTTATCGTAAGCGTCATGTGGAATCATGTCTTTCCACAGAATGTGCTGCAGCGTGCGTCAAACGGTGGTATCAATTTTCACCCGGCTCCTTTGCCGCAGTATCGTGGAAGCTTCGCTCGCACACACGCCATTATTAACCGAGAAGAGGTTTTTGGTGTCACGATCCACCATCTGTTTGAACGGGTCGACACCGGAGACATCATCGCTGAGCTGGAATTTCCCATCCAACCGGATGAGACCGCGATAAGCCTCGACCTGAGAGCTCAAGAGTACGGATTTCCGCTATTTTGTTTGACTTGGCTTCGCCTCTTGGACGGTTCCTCGACGGCCGTTGACCAAAGCAGCCTGATAGCCAGTGGTCAACGCCGCGCTAGATTTTATCCTTTGTCGGCGATGGACGACCTGATTGCCTCAGAAGATGCGCCCCGATCGGAGGACGAATTGCAGCGCCTGTTTCGCGCACTCTTCCTCCCTCCACGCATCACACCGCCGGATTGGCTCTGCCGACGCTTAGCCGGAAGTGATCTCCTGCAGCGTTTGAACTGGCCCCCGTCAGCGCAGGGGAACAAATGAGAGTTGCGATTCCTCGACACTTCCTGCCGTGAGGGCGCGTAGCCCCACGGAGTTACGCGGCATCAAACAAGAAAGTTGCGAGGCGGGCTGACATGTGCGGAATATTCGGATTAGTCAACTTTACGCGTGGTGATTCGATTTCAGCAAAACTAGTGCGTAAATGCACTGACGCGCTTGCTCATCGCGGTCCCGATGGCGTGGGAGTTTACGTCGACGAGGCTGTCGGATTCGGCCACCGCCGACTGGCGATCATCGACGTTGATGATCGTTCCAATCAGCCATTCGTCGATCCCGAATGCAACGTTGTTCTCACCTACAACGGAGAAATCTTCAATTACCGGGATCTCCATGCCGAATTGAAGGCGGCCGGATATCATTTTCGGAGTTCCTCGGATACCGAAGTCCTGTGTAAAGCATTCCACCGATGGGGTATGGATTGTCTGCAACGACTCAGAGGCATGTTCGCCTTCGGCCTTTATGATCGATCAAGCGGCCGTTCTTTTCTCGTTCGTGATCGTATGGGAATAAAACCTCTTTACTATATGGAGCTGTCCGGACGTATTCTGTTTGCCTCTCAACCTTCCGCGATTCTCCGTTGGCCGGAGACCAGAACCACAATCAGCATAGAGGCGATTTCATCTTTCCTCTCCTTTCGCGCCGTTTATGGTGACGGGTCTTTTTTCGAACGTATAAAGAAGGTGCCGCCGGGGCACTACCTGGAAATAGCCAATGGCTGTTCGGTTATTCATGAATGGTGGCAGCTGTCAAGCGCCAAGAATGAAGACGCTGGCAAGTTGTCTTTGCGGGAGCAACTTGGCGATTCCGTAACCGTTCATACCGTCAGCGACGTCCCTGTCGCAGCGTTACTTTCAGGTGGGATAGACTCAAGCATCATCATTTCCGAGATAGCCCAAAGGACAATGCTCTCTCCCATTTGCTTCACGGGTGCAGTCGTAGGCGATGGATACGATGAGTCACCCTACGCCAGATCAGTCGCCGCAAAGTTCGGCCTTGAGCATCGGGTTGTTGAGATTCCACCGCCTGATGATGTTTCCCTCGTATCACAACTGATCGCCCTTCGTTGCCACCCACTTGGCATGCACAATGAAGTTGCAATGTTTGCACTTGCCCGAGCAGTATCCGCCGAACACAAAGTTGTGCTAACGGGCGAGGGCGCTGATGAGCTTTTCGCGGGCTATAGTCGCCTTTATCGACTCGATTTTGATTATGCCCGCGCGCGGTTGCTTGCCGCGCTGCCCAGCAGCTGGTCAACAGCCGCACGAAAACGACTGGGCATAGCGCCGTTCCAGCCTTCGCAGTTTGATTTCTTTCTTAGGCACTATTGCCACTTTCCCGAGGACGCGAAGCTGTCCCTTTTCAACAAGAACTGCCGTAGTGCCCTGGCCGACGCGGGAGTGAAGCAGGCATCAATGCTTCGTGACGAATTCGAAGAGGCGGGCGACAACCTGTTTTCACGTGTCACACAGTTCTTGTTGCGTCATCATCTCCCGGCACTTCTTGAAATGGTGGACAATACTACAATGGCAGCCGGTATCGAAGCACGGGTCCCGTTCGTCGATGACAGGGTGATAGGTCATGCTCTGTCGTTGCCAAAGCTGGATGTCATCCGATGGCGGTCGATATTCCACCTGCTTTATGCTCTCTGCAGACCAATAACTGCTTTTAGTGAACGAGCCGACACCACAAAGGTAATTCTTCGGGACCTTTATCGAAACGCACTGCCGGCTGAGGTGCTTAAGCGGAGGAAAGTTGGTTTTGCTCTTCCCTTGGGCAAATGGGCAACGAGCGAAGCATCTTCCTCCTTCCGGAGACGTTTGTTCTCGAGCTGCTCTGCTTCCGAGCAGTTCTTCGACATGGACGCGGTCCGAGAGTGGTACCGGCGCAGTAGCTCGTCTCCTAACGACGCGTTTGGAAAACAGGTCTGGCTGTTGTGTAACCTGGAACTCTTTCTGCAACAGCACGTCTGATCGCAAAGACAATGGGGAGAAGCGAACCAATAGTCGCTGACTTGGACCGCAGCATCGATAGGAACATTTTTGATCCGGGGTCTGATCTTCAGCGTCTGTTTATTTCTTGATCGCCGTGGCGGCGCCGATGCTCATTGATGTCAGACAATGTCGGAAATGCGACATAGCAGCGTTGAGCTATTACATTGATTTAAAGAGGCAATTTCATCTGGCACGGTACGTGCTTGGTTTTCCGCAAACGCGCCATGCAGATCGCGCTATGGTCACGCTCGCAGCTGTTCTGTTGCCGCCGTCAAGAATGCCCTAGCCCGCGCTGTCGAGAGCGGCGTGGGAGTGAATTATCTCATCGAAGGCTTTGCCGCTAGTTGATCGGCAACGTTAGGCATTGTGCCGCCGCTTTCAGGGATCGCGCCATGTTCATAAGGTCGTCATTTTCACCGAGCAGCGCTGCCAGCGGCTATGAAGTCTCGGGGATGAATACTCGTTCAGCGAGGACCGTCAGTTGTCCCCAAGTGAACCCGATCCACCGCCCGAATCCTGGCTGGATCTATCGATCGTTAGGCGTGGAACCGCTAATTAACTGCGCCGGTGTGCGGACAAGCTACGGAGGCTGCAATCCCTCCGAACGAGTGCTGGATGCTATGCGCGCCGCGGCAGAGGCCTTCGTTGACATTGAAGAGTTAAACGACTGCGTCGGGAGAGAATTGGCAAAACTTACTGGCGCACAATGGGGCTTTATCTCCGCCGGAAGTGCGGCTGGCATTACGTTGGCAGTCGCCGGCGCCATTGCTGGAAACGACCCTGAGAAGATGGTCATGCTGCCGCACAATACTGGCAAAACGGTCATTATTCCCCACGACAACAGGACTGCCTACGAGGCCGCCATCAGAGCTGCAGGGGCAGATATTCGTATAGCTTCTTCGAGCGAAGAGATTAAGCGGATCGCAGCGAGACGTAACGCCGCTGCCATCTTTCTGGTCAGATCGGCGATTAGTGCGTCCTCCGTTGAGTATTCGAGAATCTGTGAGATTGGAAGGCGATTCAACATTCCGATAATAGTAGATGCGGCAGGAAGTGCTCCACAATTCCCAGATCAATTGTTAAGCTCAGGTGCCAGTATTACTATTTACTCGATCGGAAAGTATCTGCGCGGCCCTCAGTCCACCGGCTTAGTGCTCGGATGTGAAGCTCTTTGTCGTGCAGCATATCGCAATGGCCCTCCATTCCAGTCCTTCGGGCGCTCTCTCAAAGTGGGAAAAGACGAAATTGTCGGCGCATATGTGGCGATACATGACTGGGTCGAATCGAGCCGGCGCCAGCAATGGACTGTTGAATGGCTTGATCACCTCACGATCATTGAGCAAGCGGTAAGAGAGTTGCCAGGAGTCCAGGCCAAGATTGCTCCCGCCGATGACATATTTCACAATCCGCGCCTCCAGATTATTTTAGATAAGGATCTCACCCCAGTCACAGGGTTCGAAATCGCGGAAAGGTTACGGTCCGGCGAACCGCGCATCGTTTTGAACGATTATTCTATCCGGGAACAGTCCTTCTTTGTAGACCCCGCGAACCTCTCAGCCGGTGAGCCTGAGGTCGTTGCGGAGGCGCTTGTCGAAGTAATCACTAATACGGTGCCTCCGACGAAAGTTAGCTTGGGGAGGCCTGTTCAGGACATCTCAGGTGAGTGGCTGTTGGACATAACATTTTCTGTAGGCAGCGGCATCCATCGGCTCGAACTAGAAACATCCGGCAACGAGGTTCGAGGCGTTCATTACGGCGAGCGGCACAGCGGGGCCTGCCTCGGCAAAATTGACGGGACGCAGATCGAATTAAGGTCGAAGCTCGCCGCTGCGCCAATGGATCTTTACTACCACTTTGCCGGACGCATCGGTACCACTGAGTTAGCGGGTACCGTTCAGATGGGCGCTGCGACCGCTACTCATGCAGGAGGCGAGATCTCGTCCGGTCTTTCTTTTAAGAGACAATACGGAACGGCAGATTGGAAAGCAGTACGAACGAGCGGGGCGCAGACAATCAAGGAGGCGCACGCATGACGCTTCCAAAGGCTTTTGGCGACTTCTCAGCTGTCGCTCAGCAATATCTTCTACGCCCGCGCTATTCGCCAACGCTGATGTCTCATCTTATAAATGACGTTCAACGTGAGTATCCCGAGGCGCTCTTTGCTGATATTGGCGCAGGAACAGGAGCAATAGCTTGGACGCTAGTAGAAAACGGCTTGTCTGGATTCGCAGTCGAGCCCGATTCAGAGATGATCAGAGCCGGTCAACGGAGTGACGAAGGTTCTGCCTCACTCGAGTGGCTGAAGGGAACGGGCGAGGGTACCGGACTTCCCGACGAAAGCATCGACTGGGTTTTGTACGGCTCCTCCTTCCATTGGACGGATTTCCGAGGAGCGATATCCGAAACCCTACGAATTTTGCGTCCAGGCGGATTCATCACAATCCTATACTTGTTAACTGACCTGGAACACGATCCCATTCACATCGAGATCGAGAATATTATCCGAGCAACCGCTCCCGGGTTGAGGCGGGCCCGCGCACCCGTGATGGCGTTGATACCGTCGTTGGAGCCAGCCCTGATCGAATGCCAAGGCTTGGAACCGCCGATCCAGTTGCGTTCTTCGCAAAAGATTCCGATGACTGCAGAACTATATTACAACTACTGGAGAACATCACACGACATCCCTAGCCAGCTAGGGCAGGCCGATTGGGAAGATCTGCTTGCAAAGATCCGTGACACATATCTGAGGCGCAGCCCGGAGAGCATCCGATTTCAGACCTTAGCATGGCACAGCCGCAAACGCTAAAATCCGAGCCCGCATATAATAGTCGATGAATAGATCAGTATGAGTTCCGTTATTCAGTATTGGCGGCAATCTCAGCCATTTATTCGTCCACTGCATTTCCAATCATAGAGCGAAGGTTGCTAACTTTGGACGGGGCTCAATAGAGGAGTTGATCATGAACGTAAACTACAAATACGGCGACTTCTCCACTACCGCCTCCTACTACGTTGCACGGGCTGATTACGACCACGTTGTCCTAGATCTTCTGACGGGTCATGTATGTGCGTCGAACGTCGACTTCACTGTTGCGGATATTGGGGCCGGAACTGGGAAGCTAACCATTGACCTTTCGTCTCGACACTTGAGAGGATTTGCGGTCGAGCCCAATGGCGAAATGCTTAGTGAAGGGAAGCGACTAATGGCCGCTTCTCAAGCGTTTGAATGGCGGTCCGGAACAGGAGAGAACACTTCATTGCCCGACCATTCAGTGGATTGGGCGATTGTTAGTAATGCTTTCCATTGGATGGATCCGCAGGCCACTTTACATGAGATGAGGAGAATACTCCGGCCCGGCGGCTTTCTTTCGATCATGTTTTGCTTACCTGATCAGCAAAACTGCGAAATACGGACCGTGATAGAAAATCATATCTCCACTACTTTTCCTGGACTTAAGCGGGTCATACCCGGCGTACGCGACCTGATGGCGCGCCTCAAGGATGTCATTCATCTCCCCGATACATTTACGGAGTGCTTGCAGATTCATCGTCAGCATATCGTCTTAAAAAATCCAGAGCGCTTTTTGTTGTCCTGGCGTGGGGTGCACGACATCCCCAGTCAGGTCGGCGCAGAACGGTGGGAAGAACTGCTTTCCTGGATTGAAGGGCAGACTGGCGGCGTTCGAGAACTTCGATTGCCGCATGAAACCACGAGTTGGACTGTACAGCTGAAGACCAGATGGTGAAGGCGAAAGTTACTGCCTAGACACGGCCAAGAAAGCAGGGTCAGAAGGGGTGAATAGTAAACAAGCAAAATGGCGGGTAATTGAAGAGGCCCTCTCGAAAGAAATTCTCACAGGAGCATTTGGACCCGACGGGACTCTGCCAGCGGACAGCGAAGTGGCTAAGCGCTTCGGCGCTAGTCGGCTGACCGCCCGGAAGGCGCTGGCGAGTTTGCAGAGTAAGGGGCTAATCCGAATTGTGCACGGAAAAGGGACGTTTATTGAACAAGACGTCATTCAATACCGCATTTTACATAGAATGGCTTGTTCGCAGAACATTCTAGAGAGTGACAGCCAAACGCGGCGGCAGCTTTTGTCTCACAGATTCGAAACTGCAGCTCCGGAAATTGCTGATCGCTTGCGAATTCCCGAGGGGACCGGTCTGTTGATCATTGATTTGCTCAGGTTTGTGGGCAACCGTCCTCTCGCAATTAGCCGAAGCTTCTTAGATGCTCAACGATACGGCAAATTTGTTGAAGCAATGGGAGAGCAGGTTGACGTTGAGCGCGCTCTTCTCGCCTACGGTGTTAGCAGGCTCAAATCGAAGGCTATTACAGTGTTTGCGCGGATGCCGACGTCTGAGGAGGCTGCTCTCTTAGATCAATCAATGGCGCGACCGGTAGTACAGAAGGAAAATGCCGACTTAGACGATGAAGAAGAGCCATTTCGATACCACGTCGCCTGTTATGCGGCGGACCGAATAAAGTTTGTATTTGATCGCGAGTAGTAGCAACAGTTGCACATTTGAGCGGTACTAGTAGTGCGCCAAGGCGGCGCTTTCCGCCGCATCCTGTTGCATCATCAGTTCGGGGATATTGATGTTGGCGAATGCCGGAAGCTCAGCTTTAAGCCACTGCAGCGATTGCCGGAGAGCCCAATGTTCGAGCTCGGCGACTCTTCCTGGGTCTCTTGCCAGGAGATCGTGTACGTGAGTATATTCACCAGGTTCACGAAGTGGCCGGCCGGGATGTTGGAAAAAGCCCTTTCCCAATTTGGCGCTCCCCCGGCGATCTCGCATCGCCGCCTGATAACCCCAGGTGTTCTCGAAGCAGACGCGGTCGACACCGGAGCTCACAAGGGCTGCAGTCATTTCAGCGACGGGCGCATGGCCTGCGCCGATCGGCACGCCGAGCAGGCCACCCTCCCCTGGGGGCAGAATCAAACAATCCTTCAGGTGCGCCGACCTTATCCAAGGACGCATCAACTCCAGGGAAGTCAATGGATCCTCGTAGAACAGCATTGAGTTCACGTAGTCGAACATGCCCTGTATCCATGGGCTGCAGACGTGTTCCAGGATTTCAGCGACCTCGCAGGCCGCGAGATCCTCGTGATTTTCGAGAAGCACGGGTATGCCGGCCCGCTCGGCTGCAAGTGCGGCTTGGGAAAGATTGGTTTTGGCTTCCTCAACCCGAAGCCGCCTATCCGGAGTTCCGTTCGTATAGGTCCGCAAGTACCCTGCACCGACTTCCCGTGCAATGCCGAGCAACCTCTCGAGGTGCGCCGGCTCGGTTCCGGCGGTCTCGATGTCAATGAGGATGCCGCGCTTTTCAAGATAGGCACGAAGCTTGCGAAGATGCGCCGGCTCGATTCCAGAGATTTCGAGATAGTTGTTGAGTTCGAAGCAGGAGACGTTCAGCCCGTCGAACCCTAGATCGGCAGCCAGATCGACAAGCGAGAACACGTCGAAACCCGGCCTGTGACGATACTGGTAACGCAGGCCGTAGGAATGCAGGAATATTTTCGTCATGATTTTGAGAAGTCCAGTTGGCGAGAAGCATTGGAGGCAGCAAAAAGCGCGAGCAGCGAGGCGACGAGAATGAAAAGCCCGGGGATGAGCGGCGCGGCCGAATTGAGCAAAAGACCGGTTGCATTGAGTTTGATCAGTGTCCCCCAGTCGGTGGTTGGCGGCTGGACGCCAATCCCGAGCAGGCTGATCGCGCTCAGAAACATCAGGCAGGCAACGAAACGATTGACGAGTTCGACTGCTGCGTAAGGGCGAAGGTTCGGCCAGACATCTCGCGTGACAAGATAGACGAACCCTTCCCCTCTTATTCGGGAGAGCTCGACGAATGGCTCGGCGAAGATTTGGATGACCGGCGCCTTGAGCGAGCGATAGGCTCGCGTGAACTCGACCACGGTGATGATGACGATGAGGCTCGTGGTGGTCGATCCGAACGCAGCAATGAGCACGAACGCGATGATCAGACTGGGAATGGAGTTCAGGGCGTCCATGCCACGTGCAAGGATTGTCCCCGGGATCGACGGCAGAGCACTCGACAGTGCCGCGCAGGTGAGCCCGCACACTAACGACAGCACCGTCGCTGCGGCGCAGATGAACATCGTCACGCTACCCGCTCGAAGGATCTCGAGCAGCATGTCACGCCCGAGATAATCGGTCCCCAATGGATGTGCCGGCGACGGGCTTTCGAACAAGCCGCCGCCCGAAAATGTATCCGCCGATGTCCCAATGACATACGGTGTGACCATGAAGAACAGCACGAAGCCAATGAATGTCAAAGCGCGCATTGCCGAGGCTCACTCTCACGATAGGAAATTCCCCCATTCACAACCCGAGGTGCGGAGGGTCCATGCTTCTTTCGAACGGGGTGCACGACCTGACCGTCACGCAGTTCGAGAACATCGCTTGCAAGGCGCGCCACGATCTCCGGCTGGTGCGAGACGAGAAGCATGGCGATGTTGCCGCTGGCCCTGTGCTTGTCGAGGATATCGGCGATGACGTGCGCGTTCGCCGGATCGAGCGACGCCGTGACTTCGTCGAGCAGCAAAACTGCCGGATTGGTGGCTAGCGCCAGAGCAATGCCAAGCCGTTGACACTCGCCCCCCGAAAGTTCAGCGCTCCGTTTGTGACGGTAGTCAGGGGGCAAGAGGACTTGCCCAAGCACGTTTACGACGGAGTCGTCGGAATGATCGCGCCCAGCCTGGCGTAGCCGCCTGCGGAGGAGATAGTCAGCGCTGAGCGCCGGGTTCAAATGCAGCTTCACCGATTGTGGCACATATTCGAGCCGCCGCTTTTGCTCAAGCGTCCGACGGGAGTAGGACAACGGCATCCGCTCGCCATCAACCTCGATGGTGCCCTTGGCATCGCCATGCTGCCCAAGCAAGCTACGCAGGATCGTCGTCTTGCCGGCGCCAGAACGGCCGATGACCCCGAGGCAGGCTCCAGGCCGCACCTGAAAGGCCACATCGCGAAGCAGCGGACGTCCACTCGGTGCATTGACGCAAAGTCCATCGACTTGCAATCGTGGCTGCTCAGCCGGCAAAGACCGGGATACATGTGAGGACCGAGGTGTGGCAATGACCTGTGGCGCCGGACGCACCGGCTTCGGCTTTTCATCCGAAATGACATAGCCGCTGAGATCGATGGTCTGATCTGAACACTCAGCGAAGAATGGCAGTTCGTGCGATATCACGAGCGCTGCAGCACCAATTTCCTGAGCGCGGGCCTTGATGTCCCGCATGACGCCTGCCTTGAGGTCTGCGTGCAGTGCAGTTGTCGGCTCGTCGAGAATGATCAGTCGTGGCGTGGCGCAAAACACCGTCGAGATCAGGATGCGCTGCAATTGCCCGCCGCTATATTGGTGCGGGTAGCGATCCTCCCCGAAGCCAGGAACCTCCAGCCGCTGAAACGCGGCTTGGAGGAGATCGCGGCGTTCCCCCCGCTTTTGCGCGGTGTCACGAGCAAATTCGGAGATCTGACTGACAACATCGCGCGACGCCACGAGCGCCGTCGCGGAGGACTGCGGAATGTAGAGAATCTCGCGTCCCCACAGAGCCTGTTTCTGCCGCTGCTGCATCTGCAGCACCTGGCGCATGCCCAAAAGCACCTCGCCATTCAGGATGCGAACATTGGGTCTCATCCACCCCATAAGAGCGAGACAAAGACTTGTCTTGCCGACGCCGGAGGGCCCGGTCATGGTTGATAGCGTGCCGGGCTTCAGTTCCATGCCCAGCTTCTCAATGCGCCGACCACCAGTGGCGGAGTTGGATATGACGGCCGACAGATTCTTGACCTCAAGAATACTGGAGGTTTCTCGAGTGTGCTGCGGTTCGGAGCTGGCTGGTCTCATAGCGCGCCTCTTCTGCTAATTCGGCCGGCTATCAGGTCCGACAGTGAGTAGATGCCCACATAGATGGCAGTGATGAACACCGCGCAGAACTGCAGGACCGGGATGTCCCGCCAAACGACGGATGACACGGCTAACTCCCCGATGCCGGAAATGCCGAACACTACCTCGATCACCAGCACGCCAGTCAGCAGATAGGCGCAGTAAATGAGCAGGAGGTTGATGATCGAAGGGAGGATCGCCGAAACCGCATAGCGCAGCGCAATCCAGCTACGGCTGAACCCGCGCAGGCGAGCGAATTCGAAATAATCCTTTTTCTCCTCCATCAGCAACAGCGACAGCAGCATGCGACCGACATAGGCGATCATGCCGACGCCAAGACACGCGCTTGGCAGAATGAGGACGCGAATGTGCTCGGATAGCGACTGATCCGGCGCCAATCGAGAAACGGCCGGCAGCAATTGGAGCTGGACGGCAAAGACGTAGATGAACACATAGGCGATTAGAAACTCCGGTGCGCAGAGCACGACTTGCATCAAGAGCTGAAGGAAGCGTCGGATCTGCGGTGGCGCGAGGAACGACGCCACGCCGGCCGCCAGGGCAAGCGGAAACCAGCAAATAGCGGCACCGGCAAGCATCAGCGTATTGGCAAGACGCGGCTCCACGACGTCCCAGACCGGTATGCGGCTGGTGAACGATTGGCCGAATTCTCCTTGAAGGAAGTGAAACAGCCAGGTGACGAAGCGCTCCGGCAAGGGACGATCCAGTCCGAGGCTGTGGCGCAACTGGGCGGCAAGTTCCGGCGTATAGTCCTGGCCAAGCAACTCCGTCACGAAGTCGCCAGGAATGAGTGCCGTCCCGAAGAAGATCAGGGCAGCAGCAGCCAGAAGAATGGCAACCCTTATAGCCAATTCAAGAGCAAACGAGGGAAGGTTCGCCAAGGGCGACCTCCGCTCGTCTCGCTCATAAGTCAACGAATGATCGTACATCGCGGATCAGGCGCTCTGATCAAGCCAAAGGTCAGCCATAGCTGGGCCGGTCAATGAGCCAAGGGGCGAGGGTGAAACGCCTTTCACCTTGCCGGAGATGGCGTCGAGTTGATCGAAGAAGAGCGGGATGCCTGCGCCGCCGCCGTTGTGGATCGCCTCCTGGATCGCCCAGTACAGTTCGCGACGCCGGTTGACATCGGTGGTGGCAACCGCTTCGTCCATCATCGCGTCCACCTTCGGATGGCTCCAGTGTGTTTCGTTCCATTTCGCGCCGGAGCGATAGGCGACGCGCAGCATAAGGTCGGGCGTGAAGCGCGTGCCCCATCCGCTCACCATAAGCGGCTGCTTCAGCCAGACATTGTCCCAATAACCGGTGACCGGATCGCGCTTCGGTTCGAGCGAGATGCCCGCCTTGCGCGCACCGTCGGCGTAAATTTGCGCGAGATCAACCGCAACGCCGGGCGTCACGGCGTCGGAGGCATGCAGCACCTGTGACGGAATGCTCAGGCCCGCTTTCTGCAGGATCGCCTTGGCGCGATCGGGATCATAGGCGCGTACCGGCAACTCGGTATGGTAGAACGAGCTGAAGGGCGGGATGGGGTGATCATTGCCGATCTGCGCATGGCCGGCGCAAAGGCGATCGCGCATTTGCTCGCGGTCGAACAGGTATTTCATCGCCTCGCGAAGCTCGGGCCGGTAAAAGGGCGCTGCGTTGGTCCGCATCGCAACGACGTTGTGCACGCCGCTTGGAGAGGACACAACCTGGAAGCCAGATGTTGCCGCGATGCGCGTCGCGAGCGTGAAGTTGATCGACTGCACGGCATCCACATCGCCAGCGAGGAGAGCCGAGACGCGTGCGACGGCGTCCTGGTTTCCCTGGAACGCCACCTCGTCCAGATAGGGTTTACCGCTCTGCCAGTAGTTTTGATAGCGGCGGTAGACATTGACGCCAGCGGGATTCAATCCATCAGCCACAAAAGGACCAGTGCCTATTGGCTTATCAAAGGTCGAGAAGCCCTCAGGGAAGATGTAGAACCGATCCTGTGCCAGGAGCAGGGGAAAATCTGCATCCGGGCGGGAAAGCGTGAACCGCAGGGTATACGCATCTTCCTCCATGAGGTCGGTGATGTGCTCAAGAAGGACGCGCAACGGCGACTGCAAAGCCGGGTCGCGAAGGCGGTTCAGACTGGAGATGACATCCTTCGCCGTGAGGCTCTTGCCGTTATGGAATTCGACGCCGCGACGCAGCTTGAATACCCAGCCATCGACCCTGTTGTTCACCGGCTCCCAGCTCTCTGCGAGCATCGCGACAGGGTTGAGGCGGCTGTCAACGCCGACCAATCTTTCTCCGATGGTTGAGTAGGCAAAGTAGACGCCCCAGGAAGCGATCTTGGTGGGATCGAGCAGGGAAGACGAAGCCGTCTCTTGCAACATGATCCTGAGCCGGCCGCCCTTGGTCGGGTTAGCGCTTGTTTGCGCCAGACTTGGGCGAGTCATCGCCGCAAGAGCGGAGGCGCCGAGTGAGATGTTGAACATGCGGCGGGAAATGGGATGATTGAGCATTGCCAAATCCATTGTTTGAGGAGACTTTGCACGCGCGTCCAGCCGACGTATCTCTTTCGTTGCCGGGCGATTGGCGACTCGTATATACGAGTTTCTGTAACAGCCGCATGACAGAAAGAATCAATCATGAGCTCACACGCGTCTGGGACCTCAGGACAACCCCGCTGGAAAATGATCGTGGAGACCTTGCATCGCGAGATCCTCGTAGGTGCGTTCGATGAGGAAGGCCGGCTGCCTGCCGATACGAAGGTCGCCGAACGATTTGGCGTCAGCCGCATGACCTCTCGCAAGGCGCTTGCAATCCTTCAGAATAAAGGACTTATCAGGATCGAGCATGGCCGCGGCGCATTCATCGAAAGCGATGTGCTTGAATACCGCCTGGCCTCGCGTGTGACATTTCCTCAGAATGTTCGGTCCAACAACCAGCTGCCAAGTCGAAAGCTGATCTACGCTGAAGGTAGGCAAGCCGACATATGGGTATGTTCGTGTCTCGAGCTCGCTCCCAAAACGACCGTGCTGTCAGTACAGCTACTTGGGGAAAGTAACGGTCGACCGGTGGCATTCAGCACCAATTTTCTGGAATTGCCTCGCTTCTCAGGCTTCGTGGAGGCTATGGGCCCCGAGGCGGATGTCGAAATCGCCATGGCGAAATTTGGATTTGCCTCTTTGTGGCCCGGCACCGCCAAGGTCATCGCGCGAATGCCGACGGAAGAGGAAGCCAAACTTCTCGATCAATCTCCATCAAGACCGGTGGTCGAGAAAAAAGCAGTGGAAGTGGACGCAGACGGCAGACCCGTATGGTGCCACGTGACCTGCTACGCCGCTGACCGGATTCAATTTGTTTTCGACGGCGCCGAACCGGGCAAATAGACACTAGGTCCAGCGGCTGATGTTGCAGGATCCCGACGATCCGGGTGTGCTTGTTCGCGCTTCGTGGACGCTGCCCGCGAGCTACAAGGAGCGCTTCTCGTCAATACATACGAGATAGAAGGTACCGCAAACGCTATGGAGCGCGTGTTCAGCATGCCGCTGGAAGACCGGAAGGAGCATTGGAAGGCGATAACGGATCGCTTGCTGGGACACAATGTTACGCGCTGGTGTCAGGATTTTCTCAACGGTCTGACCGAATCGCCAGATCGATGTGATTAGGGCTCCTTCAGTCAAAGATCATTTCTACGCGGTCACGGCCTGCTAATATTCGATCCGGCGCCCGGCCATCTGATCTCGGCCATATTGCCGCGGCCGACTCAGACCGATTTTCTTGCGAGCGCGAGGTCCTGGCTCTGGTGCCGTTTCTTTCCTAGACCGGAAGCGCGACCAAGCTCGGAACGCTTGTGAGCATAGCTTGAAGCAATCATGGGGTAATCAGTCGGGAGCCCCCACTTTTCTCGATATTGCTGCGGCGTGAGGCCGTACTTCGCCATCAGGTGGCGCCTAAGCGATTTGAACTTTTCACCGTCCTCCAGGCATATGATGAAGTCTGCTGTTACCGACTTCTTGATCGGGACGGCGGGGCGCTGTTCCTCGACGGCAGCCTCCGCTTTATCTGGCGGAGAGGTCCCACACAGCGAGAAATACGTCTGCTGGATAAGATTGGCCAAGTCGGCGGCAGGAACGATATTGTGGCTTAGATAGGCAGCGACGACCCGGCTCGCCAGTTCGAGTTTCCGTTGCTCGCTGGCCAAGCGCGATTGGCTCAATGTTCTTCTCCTGTGTCTTCTGTCACTTAGATCCGTCCGCATAATTTGCAGGTATTTCGGTCGGGAGGAAGGCCGACAGGGAGCCAGTTGGTTTTTCCCGAGAGATTTTCCGGTGTTTTTTTGACGTGTTGATTCCGCCGAGTTCATTCTCGTTGCATAATCAAGCTCGATTCCATCCTGTTGGTACAATCGGCGCAGCCCACGCTCACCAGATTGCAACCACTATATTCTAAAGATGCCGTAATGTGGCGTCTCGAGGGGAGCATTGAGCGAAGCACTCACGGCGATTGCGAGCGTGGTTCTGGTGTCGACAGAATCAAGATCCCGTCGTCCCAGATTTCAGACGTTGCGTAGTATGCGCTTGATTGCTCCCTATAGTCTTCCAAAATCGACTGTCTCGGACCTCGTAGTCTTGCGCCGATAAGCGCCTACCATCGACCGCCAGTTGCTTTGCCTTGACATCCGTAAGCACTCGCGTCGCCTGATCGGCACCCATGGCTGAAATCTGAGCCTGCGGCCGGGGTGAACAGAAAACGCGGATCGAAAGCGCGGCCTGCCATAGCGAATGTTCCCGCACCGTGAGAATGGTTACAAATGACCGTGAATTTGGACACCGCCACTCCAGACACGGCCACGAGTAGCTTGGCGCCATTTTTGATGATGCCACGCTGCTCATATTCGCTGCCAACCATGAGCCGGTGATGTTCTGCAAGAACAACACCGGCGTCCGGTTCATATCGCACAATTGGATGAAGTGAGCGCCCTTCAGCGCACTGTAGTCGAACAGCACGCCATTGTTCGCCACAACACCGAATTGGTATCCATGAAGGCGTGCGAAGCCGCATATCAGAGATCGGCCGTAGCGCAGCGAAGGTTGCGTACACGTCGTCTTCGATTATCATTATATTTTGGTGCTGTAGGCTCCGGCCCGTCAGATCGTTGAAAACGCTGGTGACGAAGCTTCCATCGTTATCGGCAAGATCCTCGAGAAGAACAGCGACGACTTCGGCTACAACGCCCAGACCGGCGAATATGGCGACATGATCGCCATGGGCATCATCGACCCGGTCAAGGTCGTTCGCACCGCGCTCCAGGATGCAGCCTCGGTTGCTGGCCTCCTCGTCACCACCGAAGCCATGATCGCCGAACTGCCGAAGAAGGACGCTCCGGCAATGCCGGGCGGCATGGGCGGAATGGGTGGAATGGACATGATGTGATAGGGCGAAAGCCTCCGCGCGTTAATGTATTCGGTCCTGTTTGGGCTGATGGCTGTCACCGGCCGTCAGGACAGCGAGGCTCTCTCACTCGACAGCAATGATGTCAATCTTGAAACATGCGTTCTCACTTTGCGGAAGGGAAAGCTCGCAAGGGCCCGCTGATCTCGGTCTAGAAGTGCACTGGCCTCCAACTCGCTCCCTAGGCAGATGAGCGGGATCGGCTGCTCGAGCGAAGTTCATGGCCGTTCTTCGTCCCGGATCCTGTCGAGCGGGTCGGGAATACGGCGGGCCAGATACAACTTCGCCGTGGTCCGCCAGTCGCTTGGCTTTCCGGAATGGCTAAGGTTCCATAGGCGCGCCCGCGCCCCGCGAATCCACAATGGGGGCCACGCCATTGCCGGCCGCACCATGCCCGATCTGGTACCCGTCGGGCATGGATCCAGCCGGGAGACGATCAAGCCGAGGACCTATCTCGGGGCATGCGAACCCGGAGCATACCTACTTCTACATCGAGGCTGTGCCGGAACTGCTAGCACTCGCTTCCGCGTGCGCCCAGCGCTTATGAGCCGATCGTTGCTTCCATCGCTCATGCACCAGTTCTTCCCCGATCGGCTGTGCACTTACCTGGATGTTAGCCGAACACGATCGCGAGCAATCGCGACACCTTCCGTCTATAGCGAACCCCGGCACACATATCCATGCCCGAGTACGCCTCGGCCGACACGAGAGCCGAGAACGGCGGGCATACCGACAAAATCGGCATTGAGCCGATAAGAAGCGGAATTTGCGCCTTCGCGGGTATCCGCGGATGCGCAGCGACGCCTTCCTTAACGCTTTGCGCCAGCCGTCCTCAAGACGTGGCGTCGACTGCCAGCACGGGCGCTCTGATCGTAAGCTGGCGAATGACGGGCCACTTGGCGTGTGTCGCAGCCGCAATCCCTCTGTTCTGACTAGTCGAGTGCGGCCATCAATCCATTTCGCTCACCGCAAGGCGGTATGTGCCGTCGAGGGTCGCATCGGCGTCTTGGTCCTAAGCCAGCGAGCCTACGCCCGAGTCATCAACCTGGTAGGCCCCGATCTCCCGCCGCGGAAGCCTTACGATATTGCGATCATAGACCACCCCAGAGGTGGCATGGGTAAGCTCTGGAGGTACCTGCCGCATCCACCATCGGTTGGAATAGAAGAATTGCTCGGTTCCAAGGAATAGCCTTGACATGGATATCCATAGAACCGTGATCAGGCCCTCCGCGAGTAATTTTGAAAGCACGGCGCCGCTACCATAGGCGCCAATGACGAAAGTGCCGTTGATCTCGTCTTTAATTGCCTGGAAGTAGTCGAGGATGAGGCCGTCGATCTGGGTAGCCGTATAGTCCGCGTCCACGGCGAACAGAATCGTACTGCCTTTATCTTTTGGCTGGCCGATGCGTTTTGCGAAGTCCATAGCACTCTTTGCATTCGCCGTGCCGATCGCGCTCGAGAAGTTGGAGATGTGGCGGCTGCTGTCCTGGAAAACAGGTAGTATGCCAAAGCCTTCCCTAGAGAGCAGTTTCGCTTCCTCGGGCGTGATGGTTTTTAGCCTTGCGGAAATCGCGTAATACCGAATGACAGTGTTTACCCCCGAACTTCGCAAGAATGTGAGAAATGTCCGGCCCGCGTTATTGTTGAGGCGGACGCTGACATCCGCTGCGGACCATCCGTCAGCCTTCGAGAAATCGTGACGATAGCCCATCGGTTTCCCCCTTCTCACAAGGCGTACAATCGACTTCGCGTCCCACCCCACGAGCGAACGGTAACTGCGACTCGGTGTAGGGCACCGTTCTCGGGCGCGAGAAGTTCGTACGCGGTGTGGAACCGGAGGAGGCGGCTGCTGATCGATCTGTCTCTGAGAACAGCGTAGTTGTTGAGCGGCATGCCTTGCTCCACATCGATTTCTTCTGAAACTAGGGCTGGGCCCGTTGCCATCGCAGGTTTGGGTGCCGAAGCGCCTCGGGCGGGCAGGGCGAGTGCGGTCTCAGTGGTATGTGCGGTATTCACTTGCAACGAGCGGCTGCCGAGAGCGCCTTGGCATGGGCGAGTTTTGGTTGCCGCTGGATTCTTGTCGAGCGCTTCAACCACGACTTGTCAGTCGGCGGCGCAAGGCCCATTGGACGTACCGGTTTGCAGCCAGCGGCTATTCTTGGGAAAACACCGCCGAAATCGACCTCTTGTAGAATCTCGCAAAGCGCAGGCAGTCAGCCCTGCCGAGCAGGCAGGCATAGACGTGAAGACCTCCGGAAGACCATTCCTACTCGGATCACGCGCAGTTAGGTAGAAGTCGTTATTCTTGCTGCCAAGGGCTGACGTTCGCCCCGACGGCTGCGCGCACCGATGAAGGCCGGCAGTTGTTTTTGCAAAGGGGTTCATGTTTGATTCCTCTTTTGACTGCGAGACCGGTTCGCCAGCACTGGGGCGCGACAGCGCATCGGCAGCTTCGCGAAGGCTTGCCGGACTGCCTCTTCGCGTCCAGACGCGGACGACGGGCCCTTGGTTCGGTGCGCTCCTTTCGCGCACCAGAGGTCTGAGGATCAGACCTGCGGTATGATGTCTCCTTGCGGGCTCGAGCCGCCGTTGAAGAAGTTCTTTGCCTTCTTGAACTGGTCGGTGGAGTTTTCATTCACGAGCCCCTGGAAGTTTTCGTGGTCGGGGCCGCCTTTGCGGATCCGTCGGGTCTGAACCAGATTGGTGACCTCGGTATAGTCCATGTTGACGTTGACGTATCGCGTTGATGAGCATGAGGACTTCAGCCGAAGGAAGTGCTCTTTGAACTCGATCTGCCGCAGAACGATTGCTCCGTAATCGTAATATCCGCCTACCCCATTGTCGAGAAGGTAGCTCTGGTAGGTGCATGTCAGTGCCTTGTATTGCTGGGCTTTGCCACCAGCGCTGAAGGTGAGGTTGCCCATCGCCGCGAGGAAGGTGTTGAACTCAAGCAGCAGCGATGCGCCGTCGGTGATGATCGCCTTGGCAAGCAACGAGAGAAAGGCGGCCGAGACAGAGGTGCCGGCAAATCTGTTTAAGTAACTCTTCTGCTTTTGGCCGCCGATCGAGACGTCGGGGATGTTGGCAACAACATCTGTCCAGGTGTTGATGTCAAGCTTTTGCGAATCGATAGCGGGATGATGGGTGTGCATGTAGTCGTGAATGAGTCCTCCTATAGCCAGGAGGTTGTCTTGGTTCTCATTCATAATGCCGCTGTAGGTGGGGTCGTCTGTTTTCTGGCCGATGAGGTGAAACTGTACTGTCCCTTGATCGTTCGCGATCGTGTCGTCGCTGGGGGGCGCAGCATTTAGTTGGGCCAAAGCCAGGGGCTTGCCCCGGAAAAACGCCCTCGCTGCCTCGTAGTTCTTGTCCGAATAGCCCTGTTCATACTCGTGAATATCCATTGCAAACCCGTTCGACATGCTTGCCTCCTTGGGAGATCTGAGCGTTGCTGTAAGAGCCGTGAGGTGCCCGGCATGCGCACCAACTTCAGTGCAAGACCATTTCGGGACTTCGTTGCTGTATACCAGTTCGTTCCGGTCTCGACCTTTGCGTCAGGCAGGCTTTTCTCTGCCCACGACCATTTTGCGGTAGCGTAGCGGCGAAAGGCCATGAAACGCCTTGAACGCTGTTGAGAAGTTGTTGCTGTTCTCATACCCCAAGGACTCTGCGACGTTGGCGACGCTTTCGTGCCCGCTTCGCAAGCGCGCGGCAGCCAAGGTCATCCGGTAGTGCCGCAACCAAGTCATAGGGCCGCAGTTAAAGGATGCCTCGAAGCGGTTCACGAGCGTCGTCTTATTGGTGCCGAGGGTGCGAGCCAAGTTGCTGAGGGTTATCTGCTGGTCCACCCGCTGGGTGAGCAGATCGCATGAGTCCTGCACCAGGGGATCGGCTGAGAAGAATGGCCGCGCCGAACGCCGCGCTATCTCGGCGAGGCAGGCGGCAAGTCTACTCAGAACTTCCCGCTCTACCGGCGGCCACAGCAGGTAGTCGGAGTACCCGTTGGAGAAAACTGCCCTTCGGTCCAGGCTGCCTTCCGCAACCAAGGCTAGTTGCACTAGTTCGGATGAGAGCTTCGCGCGACCGTACTTGTTTTGCGCCTGGTCGCGGCAATCGACGATGACGATTTGCGCGAAGCGTCCCCGCCTCAACAAACGGTGATCAACGATATCAACCTGCGGCAGAGAGCTCGCCATTTGGGCCAACAACATACGTGTGACGGGATCGGACCCAAGATACGCGGCCAAAATGGATGCATGCGCCTCGGATTCACCCTCAGGATGTGGCCTACTAAAGTTTTGGCGCGCCGGACGGCGGCCGACGAGGGGAGACTTAGGGTGTGTAGATGGTGGAGTGTGCGAATACGCGTTTGTTTGGCAGATTGCCGAAAACCCTCGCTTCAAATTCTTGCTCGAAAAGGGCTCGCGTCGAGTTCGTTGTGTTGGCCCAGCGTAACCAGCATCGGCTCCCGGCGGACAAGAAGATATCGAACTGTCTCCGCTACAATCGGAACAGATTTCGGATCGCGTGATACTCATTGCCTCGACCACGCATCAGCCGGGTGCCCGCGCCCTTTCTTCAGCTCTGTTCCCGCCGCCACGGCGGCAATCTCCTGGCGTAACCAACGATGGTCCGGGTCGCGATGGCAACGCTCGTGCCAGATGAGCGCGACCTCGTGGGGCGTCAACTGCACAGGGGGATCGACAATCGCTAGCGGCAGCAAGGCGGCGATCCTGGTTGCGACGCGGCGTGGTACAACCAGCACCAGATCGTTCGCGACGATCGCCAACGCGGCCGTCAGGACGTTGGAAACGAGCACCGGATCGCGACCGAGAAGATCCAGCTCGACCAACTCGTCATGCACGCGGCTGAAACCGTCCTTAGTACCAGAGGCAATGGTGGCGTGGCGCAAGGCCGCGAAGGTGTCGATTGTCCATTCCTGCGCCAGGACTGGGTGGTTGCTGCGTAGCAGGCAAGCAAAGTGCTCGGTGTAGAGCCTGCGCCGAAAGTAGCCCTGTGGAGCCGTACCGATCTGCCCAACGGCCAAATCGATCTCGCCGTGCTCAAGCCGTCGGAGCGCTCCAGCTAGGACCGCATCGGTCACTATGTCTAGATTAGGCGCGCGCTCGCGCAACAGCGGTAGGAGAGGGGGCAGCAGCACCACCGCTTGATGATCAGGCATTGCCACTCTTACCGTTGACCGCCATTCGCCCTGGGCAAAGCCGCGGCTCACCATCCCGCGGATCGAATCCAACGCCGTCGGCAGCGTCTTCGCCAAGCGTTCGGCGTGCGGCGTCGGAACCATGCCGGCCGAGCCGCGAACCAAAAGATCATTATTGAAAATGCCACGCAGCCTGGTCAAAGCTCGGCTTACCGGCGGTTGGCTCAGGCCCAAGTGTCTGGCCGCATGTGTCACGTTGCGGTGCTCCAGCAGCGCCCCGAGAGTCAACAGCATGTTCAGGTCAATCGACGCTAGCATTTGCCGTCGCCGTGCGGCGGGACGGCCTGCGACGACCAGTTGCGGCCGCCCCGGCCCATTTGAAGTGTTGCCATTGCAAGCGAAGTTATCCACGGCCTTCGTCTCCGATCTTCCTAATTCAGTGTGCTCGGGCTGTAGGCCGAGCGTGCTGAGCCCATCAGCGAGTTCACGAGCCGGATCGACATCGGCCAATCTATTGGCTTAGCGATCAGCGGAATGCTTGACGCTCGGCGGACCTCGCCACGAGCGCCTCTTGCGGGTTCGGTGGGGCGGTCGTGCGCTCGACACGGTGTTGGAGGCGATCTCTTCGAGCCAGCGACCGAGCCGGCGCGTTCGCGGATGCCGCAACGAGCCTGATTATCTGACGCAACCGTGAGTTCTCCGCCCCGGTCCTCGCCGTCGACTAGACCCGACCGGCCAGTCCCGGAAAGGTCTGTCATCCATCGTGGTGTTACCATCACGACACGTTCGCCACCGCGCGCGAGGCCGTTGCTCGCTGGTTACTAGTCGAAGTCAGCCTGCTACTGGCAAGGCCGGTTCCAACGACGGCATCGAACCTCTGGGCGGATCCAGGCTTGAGAGAAAGTCGTCGCACCAGCGATAGACATCGTGCGCGCGAAGCCTCTCCATCATCGGTGTCCATCGCCTAATCCGCTCATCTCGCCGCATATCCAGGGCCGTTTCTATGGCTCTCGCCATGTCCTCCCCGTCATAAGGATTGACGAGGATCGCTTCGCCCAATTCACTGGCGGCACCTGCAAAGCGCGAGAGCACGAGAACCCCCGGGTCACGCGGGTCCTGCGCAGCGACATATTCCTTCGCCACCAGGTTCATGCCGTCGCGAAATGGCGTCACGAGACCGACGCGTGCCCTGCGGTAGAGGCTGGCCAGTTCCGGTTGGCCGAGCGACTGATTGATGTAGTGCACAGGCACCCAACCGACGCTTCCGAGTTCCCCATCGACGCGCCCCACCAACTCGGCGACGTCCTTTTGCATCGCCTGATATGCCGGTATTTTGTCGCGGGATTTCGGGGTGATCTGCAGCAGCACAGTCTTGCGCATGCGATGCTTGTTGCTCCGTAGGAAGCGGTTAAAGGCGACGATGCGCTGGTCGATGCCCTTGGAATAATCGAGACGGTCGACGCCGATGGCGACGTCAAATCCGGCAAGCCTGCAAAAGCTCTCCTGCAGATCGTCGCCGCGCCCTGCGAGGCTCGCGAACGCGGCCGTGTCGATGCTGATCGGAAACACGCCACAGCGAAACTCCTTTCCATACGCTCGGCAGTCGTCTCCGTGGAGATCCCCCAATTCCTGGCGGCGCAGGCATTCGGCGAAGTTGTTGCGGTCGTTTTCGGTATGAAAGCCGACGAGGTCATAACACGAAAGCCCGCGCAGCAGAGTATTATAGTTGGGCAGGGTGAAGAGGATGTCCGCCGGCGGCCAGGGAGTATGCAGGAAAAAGCCGATCCGGTTTTTGTGGCCACGCTGTTGCAGTTTTTCAGCAAGCGGGATCAGGTGATAGTCGTGCACCCATATGACGTCGTCCGTCCTGAGGACGTGCTCCAACTGATCTGCGAACAGTCCGTTGACGCGGTAATATGCGGACTCTCGCGCCTCGGAATATTCAGCGAGGTCTGCACGATTGTGGAAGATCGGCCAAAGAACCTGGTTGGTGAAGCCGTAGTAGTAATCTTCAAGGTCCTTCTGCGAGAGATCGGTAAGCGCGTAAGTGATGCCGCCGACCTCCTTTTCCATCAACGCCGCCGGTTGTTCCTCGGCCTGTACCTTCCCCGACCATCCCATCCAGAGACCGCCTTTTCGCCGAAGCGCGGCGTTCAGCGCAACGGCCAAGCCGCCCGGTGGCGATGAGCCATGTTCATCGGGCAGTGAAACCCTGTTCGACACAACGATCAATCTACTCATTTTTAACTCCTGTCTTCGGACACGCCCGACATTGCGGCGCGGCTCTCCAGTCGCTCAAAGCTTACGGACAGGAGAGTTCATTCCGCGAGCCAGCAACAGCAATAGCTGTGAGAATAGATGCAGCGATGTCGCGTGACGACACACGGCGTTTTGGTTCTTGTAACAAATAGTCCATCACATGAACTTTCTTGCAGAAGTTAGCCTCAAGCAAGCTTCCAATTATTACTGATAGTTCGCGCCGACCAGTCTCGCTCAATACACGAGGATGTCAATTTTTCCGAGGTTTCAAGTGAAATAAATCTGAACGGGATTGAAGACTGAAGGGAAAAACAATCTACGAGGTGCACAGACGCCGACGACGGTGCTAAATGACTGGAGTCCAACGGAGACCTGGAAGAGGGGCCGGTCTCCCACAGTGTAGCTGTACCGCTCCGGCAATATTCTGAGTGAAATCAGCAGAACGCGCCGTCAAAGATGGGGCTGGAGAACTCAGTTCCTGGTCCGCTGCGCACGCTACGCATAGCGCTATTTGTTTGCGCTATTCTGCTATGCGCTGATGAATATTGTCCCACCCGTTCCTATTTGCTTACCGAACACAAAGCTGCAATCAGCGGGAGTGATTATGAAGAATATTCTTGTTATCAGTCAGGACGCTTCGCTGAGAGAACTGGTAGTGGACTCCTTGTCTAAGCATGAGTTTAGCGCCAGAGCGGTGGAGAACGGCCAGCAAGCCGCCGTCAAGTTGGCTTCCGAAGCGATTGATCTTGCAATTATTGATTTGAGCTTCGGCCCAGAAGATGGTCTTCGGCTCGTTCGGGATTTTGGCGCCAAAATAGACCTTCCGATCATCATCATCAACAGCGGTGACGACCTTGACGTGGCTGGCAATGTGACCGGACTCGAAACCGGAGCGCGCAACTATATCACCAAGCCCTTCGGCTTGCCGGAGCTTCTGGCCCGCGTGCGGGCCGCTTTGCGCGAGTGGCCGGGGCGTGACTGCAACAAGATCTTCCATTTCGATGACTGGCGCGTCAGCGCGAAGCGTCGCCGCTTGCGCCGCGGGACGGATCGTGAGGTCAAGCTCACTGCGGGCGAGTTCAACCTCCTGATGGCCTTTCTCAAAAATCCGGGCCGGGTCCTTTCGCGCGAGCAGCTTCTGGTGGCAACGCGCGTCTATCACCAAGAGGTTTATGACCGCAGCATCGATGTTCAAATCCTGCGCCTTCGCCGCAAGCTGGGACAACGCACTGGCTCGAGCCCGCAGTATATTCGCACGGAGCGGGGCACGGGTTATGTTTTTGACAGCGTCGTGAACGTTGAGGAACTGAGGACGCGCACTCACTGACAGTGCACATTATCCGTTTTCGTCTTGTGCCGCATTGCCGTTGGACCCGACCGGTCGGGGGATTTCCGTCGAATCCTTTCGTTAGATGCAAGCGAACCATTCCAATCAAATGTACCCAACGGGGACTAGCGTTTTGCATCTTCCGAACGAGGGTCGGAGTGCGCTGCCCATCAGGCGCTCCCTGCGGCGGCCCGGCGCTAAGCTCTCGGCGCCAGGATGGTGCCGGCCCTTGGATAGTGCAATGCCGCTCGTGGACACCGTCATGCGATCATCAAAAGGCGCTGGTCGAGACAATGACCCTCAGTCCATGTTGAGCAGGGGAGGGATTCGCTGACCAGATGTCAAGGTACGTGGCCGGACCACGTGTGAAGACCACGGCGCTGGAGCGGGAACGCAGCCACGTTTTCGAGGTAGGAACACTATGAAATCACCTGGAAATTCCTTGTTGAGCGGTCGTCGCGGCGACGACCGGCGAAAGTGCAAGAGAATTCGGTCGCGCATGACGCTGATCCCGAGGGTCTCGAAAGCCAAGCGGAAGACCGGTCGGCACTTTCGTCCGATACTCCAACGGAAGTTTCTGGCGCACCTGATCACGATGCGAAGGTCTCAGTTGATCAAGTGTCGAAGTCATCGGGCCAGGCGAAAATGGATCCCAATGCCGCGCAGGCAATGAGCCTGCCGATTGATAGTGAAGCTGCTCAAACCCCGGCCCCGAGTGAAACCAATCACTCGGGTGCCGACGCGAAGACGTTGGGGCCGAAAAGCGAGAAAAGCAAAAAGCCCCAAGGAAAACCGCGGATCAAGCCCCGAGAACGTCCGAAGAGAGCCCGCACCCGGGTGTTGCGCGAAGCGCTGTCGCCACAAACGAAGCGCAAAGCGTACAACCCTGTCTTCCGGGGATCCTTTCTTCAACGAAGTGGCAATCCTCGACGAAGAAATCAAAGAGCTGCGACGACGGCTGGCTCAAAAACTTCATCTGCAGAACGCGGAGCTTAACAAGATGCTCGAGCGATTTGATTCGTGAGCCGGCGTCAACGCTGGACCGGGGAGATGCTGGGGACGTCATTCGCGGGAAGCTCTGTGGCCCGCTCGGAAACTGGACCTGGTGGTGTGTCGGAAGTCTGCCACTGAAAAGGTGCTAGGCAGCGCGCCGATTTCATGTCCCGCCATCTCCTCTGACTTATGCCAACGTTGTTGTCCTAGACTTCACGGCCTCGGAAAGCCGTGCAAAAATGCAAAATGCCATCATCAAACCGTTCAACAGTTGTTTGCGGGCGCAATCGCACTGGTTCCTGCTGATTGCGGAGCCCGCGAATGGAGGATTGGCGTCGATGGGATGAAGAGGGCCTGCCCGCACCACGGCCGACCGTGTCATGTGTTGGTTAGAACATCGATGCTTCGACACACCAGCTCTTCGGCGCATCTTACCATACTCCCAACTTGAAGCACGCTTAGCAACTATTTGGCTTGGTAGTGGATAGAGCGCTCGATCCTCAGCTAGATTTGAGGACGTTTTCAGTTCGAGGATCGGCAAATGCTTGCAGTTCAAAGCTTGGCGATTGTCATCACCGACCCACAAAAGACGATCTCGACCGGCGAAAAGTGCTTTCCAGCAGCCCTGGGCGTGGTTGACGGCACCTCGGTTCTGCGACGCTTATTATCTCAACTGGCACGCGCGGGGGTGCAGAGGGCCATGGTCTTGGCCCAGGGGACTTTGGGCGACATCGCCAGCGATCTTGGTGGCGAGCTGGATGGGATGGAGCTCTGCTTACGAGCTCTGCCAACGCCGAACGCCGGACGTCTCGTGGACGCAGCAACGATAAAGGAAATTGCTCACGTCGATCGGGACGTTCTGGTGTTCACCGAAAATGTGGTCATCGAGTTCGAGTTGATCGAGCGCCTGTTGCGGTTGCAGGACCGCAACATTGCCGTAGTCAGCAAAACACACGGCAGACGATCCCTGCGCATATTAGCGGACGATGCGCTGCGCCTTACAGCAATCCTACCCGACCGCGCTCTAGGCCAGGATGACGCCTCTGCAGATTCGAACCTGTTGGGCGTTTATAAGTTTGACCCTGCGTTCGTTCGGGCGATTGCTCGAAACAGCCGACATCGCACACATGACGATCTCGAGTTCTTTGAAACCGCATTGGGGATTCATGCACATCCGATCCACATCATGTGTGCCGAACCTCACCAGGTTAAGATGGTGAACGATGCTGTTGATCTCGCGGCGGCCAATTTCGCGTTCAGGTCCAGTTCCCATGAGGTATCTACGGTTGAACGGACGCTGGGGCACTGAAACTAGTAGTAAGACCTGCCGAGGCGATTTCTTGTGAAGATGGCAGGCCTTCTGAAGACTCCTAATGTTTGCGTGACGGCAGGTTCCAACTGAAGCTACACACCCAAATAAAGGTAGGGAAGACAGCAGGGTGTCGGGTCTGCGCCGAACCGCGATTGAAACCCTCATTGATTCTAGACGCCGGAGACGGGCTGAGCCGCAGGCTGTCACGGCGGAACTGCCGGGTACATCAGGGGCAACATGGGAAAGTGATTACCAACGAGAGATGGTGTCACGCAAGGGGGCCACGGGTTGCCTCGAGTGCGAAGGCAAGCGACCACGGCCTCCGGTCAGATTTCCTGCGTTTAGTCGACCCGTAGATAAACTTGAGGCGCTGGCGCTGGAGTTCGGCCAGTCCCGTCAGCTTCCTGTACAGCAAGCACCCCGATTGCAGCACGAGAGATGTCGCTTGCCCCAATTTGGACGTGGATTGAGTTGGCGAAATATGCTCGCCGGACGTCCTAACCAAGTTCGACGGGGTAGCTCGAACTACAGCTTGAGAGGCGAAAAGCTGTTGCCAACGGCTTCGAAAGGAGTTGGTCTGTATGAGTTTGCAACTGACAACGATGATCGATGGCATTTCAGAGGTCGCGGACCAGTATCGCGTAATCCTGGATGTTTGGGGCGTGTTGCACGACGGCCAAGTTGCTTTTCCTGATGCGATCTCTGCCTTGAAGCGCTGCGGACCAACGGGGTTGATATTTGGCTCCTGTCGAACGCTCCCCGTCGTGTACGTCAGGTTGCTGAAACGCTAACGTCAATGGGCATAACCCCATCACAATACAACCATCTTATCACGTCGGGGGTCTACGAGGCTGTGAAAAATATGCCTGACGACTGGCATGCAGCGCTCGGACGGCGCTAATTCCACCTCGGAACATCTGATTTGGCACGGTTGCTTTCGGGATTGGACCGTTTCGAAGTCTTTTTACCTCACAACGCCGACTTCGTTCTGAATACCGGTGCAAGCGGTGAACAGGTGATAGATGAAGCCCCAGAACTGCTTAAAGAATGCGCTTTCCTCAAACTTCCGATGATCTGCGCCAATCCCGATCAGGCCTGTTTCGTCGGCGATCGGCTAGCTAATAGTGCGGGGACGCTGGCAGAGCAATATGAAGCTTTGGGAGGAGACGTACGCTACCATGGCAAGCCATATTCATCCGCTTACGGACGTGCGCTCGACCTCCTCGGTCACGAAAGACATGAAGTGCTCGCAGTCGGAGATTCACTGCGCATGGACGTCGCAGGCGCTAAAAACGAGGGCATGGACATGGTCTTTATTGCCAGCGGCATCCATCGTGTCGATGCTGGTGACCTGGACGCAGGTAAATTGCACGGTCGGCAGGTTCTGATGCATGACGAAGCGCGCCCAGATGAGGCGGCTGTAGCCCAGCACGATGGAAAACAACCAGACGATCCTCGGCGTCGTCGGTTCGTCGGTGAAGACGACATGAAACTGGGCAAAATGGACCTGCGCCTGCTCGCCCGGCGGTGTCTCGAAGCGAACCTCAAAACCTTGTTCGCTCGGCGGCCGAATGTCGCGCAAAGAGGTCGGTCAACGCCGTGTAGCCGCCGGAATAGCCGAGATCCTTGATCTCGCGGAAAAGCCGCCGCGCGTGTCAGGCCGGGATAGGTCTGCACGCGTTCGCGAAGATAGACCGCGAAAGGGTGGTCGATCACCGTCGCTCTTGGCTTGCGGGTCCATAGACCGAAGCCTCCAGCCCGCGCTCGATGTACTTGCGCACCGTCTTGCGATCGAATACCAGCCTGCCTGGCGATCGCTGACACCGACAGACGTTGCCGATGTAGATCCAGGATCATCATCATCTCCCGCAGCTTGATCACCGAAATCCCCCTTCCGACCATCGGAAGCAGTATCGGTGATGACATGTGACCGGTCTTCCGGGGCGTGCCCCGGAAGACCGGTCACGGCGCAAACTGGGGAAAATTCAAACGGCACATTTGGGGAGTATTGTTCCGGTATCGACAGGTGGAATTGACCAAGCGGGTCAGCTTGCACGCGCTGCGGCACAGTTGCTACCCATCTGTTCACGCAGCCTGCAAAGCACAGAAATCTACCTGGGGCCGATTCGAGCGAAAAACTCGAGGCGCTGAGGCGCTTGCCGCGATCATGCCGCCGTCGCTCAAGCCGGACGCTTTCGCGCTCCCGATAAGCTGCTGACAGGCTGAAGTCCCTCAGCCGATCGGCAGATTACGTCGAGGGATCGCCATTCAAACACCGCAGTCGGCAAGCGATTGCCGCTGCAGACCCCGCACGATCCGGCGCTCCATAAAATTGCAGAAGTCCACCGGCTTTGCTGCGAACTCAACCGCATACTCAGGCGCAGGGTGAATCAACATGAAGCGCCGCGCCTTCGTCAGCCACGACACGTGATTTGGCTCGAGCCCGTAGCGCTCTGCCACCTCGTTCACCGTCCCGCCCGGTCGCAAACTCTCCGACACGGATCCGCGCCTTAACTTCATCCGGCCAGTGACGATGCCCCTCACGTTCGATTTTGCCGCAACCTGTTCCGACGTGCTCTCCCGTCGTCAACTACCCGGTTATTTCTTCGCTTGATGAGAAAGCCCGCAAAGAAGGAATGCAATTCAAAATGGGCGAGGACTTTGAAGAGTACATTTCGATTACCAGCAGGATTGGGGGAAAGTCTCCCACGTTCCCGAACTTCCGGCCGGATTGTTCACAGCTTGAATCTGGCCGTGCGTTTTGGGTCATTGGAGAAGATGCATTTGGAAAAGTAGCGCATGTTCAGGCGCTACGTGTGTACGATCTGACGACGACCGACTTGGCTGAGCATCTCGAGTCATTGAAAGCCTGCTACGCGGATCCTGCAAGGCATGCCGGTCCAGATTCCTCATGTGTTTGCCGAGCCCCGACTGCTCGCAACATAAGGGGAGACGTCGCATATCACGGCGATTTATGGCTCCGGGATGATTTCAGAGGAAAGGGCTTAGCTCGCACGCTGGCCGGTGTTGCCTTTGGGCTGGCCTGGGCAAAATGGTCCTCTGATTTCATTTATGCTCTTGTGCCTCCTTGGCTGATCCAAAAGGGAATCGCCGATCAGTACGGGTATGTTCACAGAGAAGCACATGGATCGGTCTTGAGTTTACCTGACCGGGACGTTGAAGACGATGACTGGCTCATTTGGTTAACTCAACGCGAATTATCGCAGCTGATCAAACGCACGGCGACTGAGACGATCGAGCGGGAGCTTTCTTAGTGGCAGCGTCAGTTGCTTGGATCTCTGCCGCTTCAGGACCACGACATTGCTTTGGAGGCTGCCGCAGCGCTGTCGCGACGATGTCGTTCCTGGGTGTGACCACGACGACGCAAATCGCAGTCGACGGCCCTTGGGTTGCGAGGTCCATAGACTGGAGCTGCAGCCCTCTCTCGATGTGCTTGCGAACTGTCTGGCGATCGATACCAGTCTGCCTAGCGATCGCTGACAACAACAGACCTTGCTATGTAGATCCAGGATCACCATCATCTCTTTCAGCTTGATCACCGATCCCCTTCCGTCCATCGGAAGCAAACTGGTGACGATTCAAACGGCACATTGGAGTACGATACAGGAGACGCTGTCATGGTCGACGTCAACGCCGAGCAGCGGTCGGTAAAACAGCGAGCTGGCCCACTTGATTGGCAGCGAGCAAGAGACCGCTTCTTCGCGTCCGCACCGGCAAGGTCACTCCGTCCAGGCTGTGGCAACATCGGTCAGCACCATCGCCTCTAAGAAACTACCGGACGAAGTGGTGCCGATGGGCTCCGGAATCGTCTTCGACATAACCTGAATGCGGATCGTTCCGGTCCCCGAACGTGCGCGCAAGAACCGAGTGGCGCATCGCGGAACTCATTTCGGCGCAACTGCGTCGCCCGCCGCGAGCCACAGCACGCACTTCCCACACGAGGCGATCCATGCTCACAGAGTCGATTGTCAGCAGCTTGGCGCGAGGCTCGCCAACCGGCCGCTCGATGGCCGAGCACCCGAGTCGCATGGGTTGCGGTGATAGCCGGTAACGAACTCATCCAGAACCCTTTGCTTGTCGTCCCGGCAGCTCGATTGATATCGCTCGACAATCGCTCCAACCGAACTCCAGCGTATCGCCACGCCAACCCGCCTCACCCTCCAACCTCCGAACCAGGCCGATAACAACGGCTTCATCCCCTTTGGGGCGACCTATCTTAAACAATGATGCGGGGTCAGTTCTGCACTTTGCCCGGCAGCGGACCGACCAACCCAAGGGGCACCTGCCACCACAAGGTTGCGCGCTTCGGGTGGGCGCCCTGTAGTCGCAATCGTGAGAGGCAACCAACAAGGACTGTAGGGTTTGTCGAAAGTGCGACACTTCGCCCTTCGCACGCTTGCAGTTGCATTGCCTTATAAGACGTTGCATGAACAGGAAAACTACTTGCTTAAAAGTCTTTCTGCTGCAGTTGGCACGACTCTTGAATTGCTCGTTGCGGGCGGCGGAGCTGCGGACCAATCGTTCGCACAACTGAGTAAGGGAGCAAAATATGTCAAAAAGTTCGGCTTCGCTGCATGCGGCCGATGACCAAGGAAGAGGCTGCGGTGGAAGGACCAATCTTCTCGCCGGCCGCGATCAATTCTCCTGGCGTTCACTTGCCGTAGCGGCGATGCGCGCTCGGCATGTGATCGGCAACGGTCGTATGGCCGCGCCGGTTGGGCGCACGGGCGTGGCTGGCGATCCGCTGCCCCTTGTGGAAATGCTGACCAGGATTTTGTGCCGGACTCAAACATGAGCCAACAACCTGTTGGCTTTGTCGAATCCGCAACATAGGGTTATCCCGCGGGATGGTTTGTCTGCTCCTAGCTACATTGCTGAAAACAAATAAAATTCATTTCCTTCGGCTCGATCGGCCAAATTGGCACGAGTTTTGATACCATCATTGGGAGGCACGAGCTGCCAACCGGCATCCGCAAACTGATGGAACGAAGGAAAGAGGTAGTATGGCAAGTTTGCGTCGCACCACATTCTACTGCAGGGGGTATCGGCAAGTCCACTATCTCTCTAAATATGCTCGCCGAACTTGTCGATCTCGGGCAGAAGATCCTCATTGTGGGCTGCGACCGCCAAAAGGGGACAACCCTCGCGACGCCGCTCGTGGTCATCGCGGTGAATGCGACGCTTGCGGGCTATGACCAGTCGCTTACCAGAGCAGCGGCCAGCCTTGGTGCCTCGCCAATTTTGGCTTTCTTCAAAGTGACGCTCCCGCTGATTCTCCCCGGTGTGGTCTCAGGTGGGCTCTTTGCCTTTCTGACGTCATTTGATGAAGTGATCGTCGCTCTTTTCGTCGCCGGCCCGGAACAGCGCACCTTGCCGATGGTCATGTTTTCGGGAATCCGTGAGCAGATCAGTCCGACTATTATTTCGGCCGGTACCGTGTTGAACCTGATTTCCGCCTCGGTATTGGTCATTGTCGAGTTAATGCGCCGTCGTTCCGAGCGCGCACGTGGCATCGGCCGAACCTGACAGCCGAGTATACCGGTTGGAAACAAACAGTTTCTCTCTGGAAGGTGCTACGCCTCCAACAAACAATCAAGTAGCTAAGTCGAAAGCGCAGCCATGCCACCACGTACTGTTGATATTTGTGAAGTACTGAGCCTAGATATGGTTGAGCCCAATGTCTTTCTGGGTGCCAGCCCCAAGGATAGTTGGCAGCCAATATTTGGCGGCCAGCTAATCGGCCAATCGATTGTAGCTGCGTGCCGGACTGTGGAAGGCCGGATTCCTCACTCGCTGCACGCCTACTTCATCAGGCCTGGAGATGCGGAGATTCCAATCACCTACAAGGTGGAAACAATTCGAGATGGCAAGAACCATTCAATCCGTCGCGTAGCCGCTACACAAGCGAACAGGACCATCTTTTCCACCGATATTTCATTTCATCGGGGGGACTCCGGGTTCTTTGACCATCAGCAAGCTATGGCTGACGTATTACCGCCGGAAAAACTTACAACTGAGGAATTGTCAGATGACCCCGTCATCACAGAGATTCCGGAAAATATCCGACGGTGGTATCAACCTGATCAACCGGTCGTCTTGCCAGACCGAATAATCGAGGCGCGACCCGTCGAGATCCGCCGTTTCGCTGGCCACAAGATCGAAGATGGCCGCATCCATTACTGGATAAAGCCCGCCACAAATTTACCCGACGACGCAGCGCTGCACATTTGCGCACTGGCCCTTGCTTCGGATTGGGCTTTGCTTGATGCGGTGTTGACGCGATATGGTCCTTCTCTATTTGACGAGGGCACCCAGTCTGCAAGCCTCGACCACGCCATGTGGTTTCACCGACCTTTCCGAGCCGATGAATGGCTCCTTTACGCAATGGACTCGCCGAGTGCACAAGGCAGCCGCGGTTTCACCCGTGGCTTGATCTACAGGCGAGACGGCACGCTAGTGGCGTCGGTGGCCCAGGAAGGTCTGTTGCGTGTGAATCGCTAATATTGGGCTATTCGGATTATGCAGAGAGTGCCGATCTCAAAACGCGCTTGCCTTCCTGGAGTAACAGTTTTTCGGCACGAAGTCGGAGAAGATGACGACGCACGACCTTGGCAACGGCCCTGTGCCTGCCCCGCGTCCATGCGGAACTTGCAAAGACCGAACCTCTCACCTGGATAGCGGTGGGGGCAAGTTCTGAAAAAAGAGTAGAAAAAATGTGTTGATTTGCACTGAGAAGTGACCCGGCATTTGCGCCGAGAATTGACCCGCCTCTTCGGTATGTTTCGGGTCGGTGGTGGTGGTCAAGTTCCGCTCACAGCTAGCTATAGGCGCAGACATAGATGCTCACACTCGGTGAAATCGTCTCTCCGCCATACCTTACCCAACCCCGATGCTGCTAGACGGGGTCTCCTTGTCGCTTACCATTCAGGCGCAGGTATTTACGGATGGTATTCCGGGACAAGCCGGTCCTGCGGCATATCTCGCGGATCGATAGATGCTCTCGAAAATGCCAGCGTCGGATCACGCTCAATAACGCCATGTCGATCACTCCATAGCTCCCGCTGAAAACACGCGGAGCAAGGTTCAAAACATGGGTCAATTCTCGATGAAAATATCCCGCAATGCCGGGTCACTTCTCAGTGCAAATCAACACTCCGGTCTTTGAGACTCGACAAACGGGTCGTTCCGGAGCGGGCATCAACGCATCAACTAAATGCGGCATCTACTTAGTGCCCGGTGTGAACGCCCCGGTACAACCAGCGATGCATGACTCCTTCGATGAACACAGCGGTCATGGGGCGGCGTCGGGAAGGGTCTTACCGCTTGGTCAATTTAAGTTTCCGCCGAACGTCCTCAGGACCGATGATCCTGGCGCCCATGTTTTCGACGACATTGACAGCCTTCTCGACTAACTGGCCGTTGGTTGCAAGCTCACCTTTGGCAACGTACAGATTGTCTTCGAGGCCGACGCGCACGTTACCGCCAGCTAGCACGGCCGCCGCAGGGTAAGCCATCGCGTCGCGTCCGATCGCAAAGGCGGAAAAGGTCCAATCCGGGGGGACGTTGTTGACCATCGCCATGAAGGTGTTGATGGTCGTTAGGGGCGCCCCACGCCCTTAAATTGGCCGTGATATGCATCGGATCTGGGTCGACGGCAGCGAATTGCGGATTCCGGGATTAACCGGACGGGACTTAGCGAAATCGTTGTCCGGCTTTGCGGAATGCGTCCACAACGGCCGTTGCCCTCGCTTGGAGAGTGGACCAGCTTCTCGTACTGCAATGTACTTCACAAATAACCGACTGCATCAGGCACATCTTCGATTTCCGTTAGAGGCCGCGCATCGTTGGAAGCGTGGGGCGGGCGGCCGTCGGCGCCGGTGCTGGCCGTGCCGGTCACCGAGTTGCGGCTCGAACCGAAGGACCGGAACGTTACCCCCGGGTCCTTCGGTTCGGTCTGTTTTGTTGACAGTTATCGAACCCGTTGTCTTCGGGTCAAACCGAGAGGATCTAGTCTCGTGCCGGCGCACTCGCCCCAGCATCGCTTCGCCTCGGTGGCCGGCACTCTGATCCAAATCGCCAAACACTCGATTGGCCTTATGTTGCGTGCTCTGTGTGGAGGCCTCTTTCCCACTTAAGCAAACTAGTGACATCCAGTTTTCGTAAGACTTTCTTTATGTGGAAATTCACCGTGTGCTCTGAAATTCCCAGAATAACTCCTATGTCCCAAGACGATTTCCCTCTTGCCGCCCACGGAATACACTCTTGCTCTCTCAGAGAAAGGTTAGGAGCTCTCCGTACGCAACGCGAATTCACGATCCGCGCGACTCTCAGATGGAAATGCAACGCGGCAAGTTGCAAGTCGGTGATTGTTTTATTTTGAAGATCTCGGCAGGAGGGTCGAGCAAAGCTCATGATGGAGAAGTCGACGCCAGGGCCGTGAAATGGAACGCTGATGCCCGACTTTAAACCAAACGTTGCGGCCTCGTCGAAAAAGCGCCGTTCCGCTTCCGTCGTGCTTACGTCATTGTAGACCTCACTCCATCGAAAGGCGCCCAACTCTTTTCGGCTCTTTTTGATGATGGGGTCAATACTGTCATAGCCCATCTGGATATAATGTTCCTGCCATGCATCAGGATAGCTCATGAGGGAGGATGCTTGTCGGGCCGACTTCAGGATCTGGTCGGCTGAATGAGAACTATAGGCAACCCACGGGCACTCACACTGAAGGGCAAAAGCCGATAACAGGCCGAACAGTTGCTCGGATCGAGCAACACCATCAGTCTGGTCCAGAAATCGGCCGAGTTCGCCCGGAAACGCCTCCTTGGCTTGCTCCAATGAATGCATCGACGGGACCAACGAGAGCTGATTGGATACTGTACCCCTCGGCCCTTCAACTTGAGAGAACGAAGTCATCCGCGGGCGTTCCATAGCCTCTCCTCCACAGCCTCGTGCCCGCAAATTGTCACTGAAGCACAAGCTGCGACAGAGACTGCGGCTTGGTGCATCATCGCCGGTAGACAGCATCGCCAACAGTAACGACGCGGGTCCGAGTAATCTGCGGTTCCTGCTGAATCGCGTCGAAGGACTTGCAAAGGTCGTACCAACTCGCAAGAAGAACATCGGAAAAACTCTTCTGCATCATAATCAATGACTTAACGAGGTTGCAGCAAGAGTCAGGCCGACGTCACGATGTTGCAGACCCGACAAACCCGCCACAAGGCAGCCATCTAGATGTTGGTCCCTGATCTTGACGGTGCAGTCTTTTCTCGAAGTTGAACAGATTCGCGTGGGGGCAAATCCCCACATGGAAGCCCCACGACGACAGAGGCGATCCGCCGGCAATACAAAATAGTCAAGCCGCCCGAGGGTTCTTGCGAAGCGGGCCAACGCGAAGACGAACTTAGACCACTAACCTGGTGATCGGTTAGAAAACGCCCCGCTCGATAGTTCTGTCGGTCGAGGAGGAAGCGATGATCGTCGCTTTTTCCGGCGTTACACGCTGCTGCCCCAGGACAAACCGCCTCACGCGATGCAGCCGACCATTCCGCATCTGACCCGCCCATCACTGCATCGTTGTCTCCAGCGAAGATCCTTTTGGTCGAGAATCTTCCAAATCAGCACATCATGACGCCCTCAGCCACTCTGTCGTTTACGGTGAAGCTGGACCAAGCTGAAAAACAAGTTGCTCATCCAGGATATGAGATCATGGTTTGGTACAGAGACCAGAGCGACTGTTTTTGGCCGTCAAGCGTTTTGCCAGGGTTTTTGGTCTCGGATCATGGCGTTGAGAATTATGAGCAGTTTGCGCATGGTGGCGACGACGGCGACGAGGCGGTCGCGCAGTGCCTTGAGGGTGAGGGTTGTGGCTGATGGCGACGAGAGCGATCATGAACAGCGCCGCGCGCACGGAACTGCGCCCGTCGGCGATGAAGCTCTTGCCGCGCCACTTGCCCCACTGGCGGGTGGGGCGTGCCAGTCCTGCGAGCGCCGCGACCTGACAGCAGTCGAGGCGGCCGAGTTCGCGCAGCTCGGCGAGCAGGATTCTCGCCACCGTCGGCCCCATTCCGGGCATGGAGATGAGCAGCTTCTCGCTGACCTGCCACAGCGGCGACTTGCGGATGTGGCCGTCCATGTCGGCGTCGATCGCTTCCAGCTCGCGCTTCAAAGCGGCAAGCAGCCGCCTGATGCTCTTGAAGGCCTGACGGCTGCTCGCCGTGCGCAGACGGTTCTGCTCGGCCATGAGTACCTGGACGATCTGTCGCCGACGGGCGACGAGGTCGGCCAGCGCGCGGGTCGTCGCGGTGGGCAGCGGCCGCAACTGCGGCCGCACGGCGGTGGCGTAGGCGGCGATTACCGCTGCGTCGATCGGACCGGCCTTGGCGCGCTTGCCGAGCGCCTCGGCGAAGGCGCGCACCTGCGCCGGATTGACCACAACAACCGGCAGACCCGCCGCCGCCAGGGCCGCCACCGCCAGCCGCTCGAGGCCGCACGTGGCCTCCAGTGCGATCCGCTCCGGTGAAAGCCGGGCAAGCCTTTCTCGCAGTTCGGCAATGCCAGCATCATCATTGCCAACCCGGAAGCGCTCGCCCGTCGGCAGCACATACACGTCCAACCAGTCCTGCGAAACGTCGGCCCCTACGGAAGTCGCGTCCATTTTCCCCATCCTTGCCTAATCGGGCTTCGATTGCGGCCCCCGGCGCCTGTTCGGGTCGATGGAACGGCGGACGAAGGTCCAACTCTGCTGCGGACTTGATGTCCCAAGACCAGAATTGGCTGCTAGACCCGCTGCTACTGACCATGGTGTCCTCGAACGTTTTGCCCTTGATACGTCCACGCGACTTGAAGGCAGCGAGATCGTGAACTTTTCACGCGCGAGAGGTGATGACATGTGCAAACAAAGGCGTATCAGAAGTTCCACGTCGCACTTATCTAGTGAGTGCGTCGCGATGGACACGGTAATCCTAGCACCTCATCCACACCCTGCGCCGCTGCTAACCTTAGTAGTTGCCATTCACTTTCACACGTCTACTTACTGCGGAGTTGCATCGACGGTGAGGGAAATTGCTGGCTAGACCCGCCAACATGCCGTCTGCCGAGGAATTCAGTTCCATAGGGCTCTAGACGCCGAGTGGATCAATGCCGATCGAGCGCTGCACCACTGTATACAAACTAATGCGGGCGGTCGGCCAATCGGCGGCTCGGGCCCGCCGCTTGCCTTTGGTTGTTTAGTAGGGTTCGAAAACATGTCACTCACTCAAGACGTCGCCGGTACAATCGCTAGGTTGACCTATGATGCACTTCCTCAGAATGTTTGTGACAAAGCAAAGCTTCTTGTTCTGGACCTGGTGGGCTGCATGATCGCGGGGAGCCGAACGCGCGGCGCCGTGCAGTTGATGCCGCACCTGACCACTACGGATTCCGGCGGTTGTTGCACGGTATTCGGCACATCGTTGCGGTTCCATCCCGGTAATGCCGCCCACGCTAACGCCAATAGCGCCAGCATGCTCACTCTTGACGACTCCTATGTGCTTTTTGGTCACCCGGGTTCTTCGGTGATTCCGGCCGCTCTTGCAGTCGCCGAAGAGATTGATGCCTCGGGCAAGGACCTGCTTGCGGCGATCGTTGGCGGCTACGAAATGTCACTGCGCCTGGGTGCCGCCATCAGGCCCAGTGAAAAGCGCGACCGCGAAGTCAAGGGTCTCGGGACTTGGCAAATTTATGGCGCCTGCACCGCGGCGGGCCTTTTGCATCGATTCAATGCTGAGCAAATGGCCGATGCCTATGGCCTTGTTCCGATGCATGCTCCGTTGCCGTTCCTGCGCAAGTTCCACTCGAGGCCCATGAGCCTTTTAAAGAACAATTATGGTTGGGCGAACAAAGGCGCGATCATGGCGGTAGATCTCGTGCGCACTGGCTTTCACGGCAACCGTACCATCTTTGACGGCGATGACGGATTTTGGGTGATGGCCGGTTCTGACCGCTTTGACCCCGATGGGATGCTTGACCGATGGGGTGAGCGCTATTTCACCCTCGAGACCGGGTTTAGAGCCTTTGGCGTGTGTCGGTGGATACACACCTCGATCGACGCGCTTCGTTCGATATTGGCGCGCCAAACCTTCACCCGCGATGACATCGTTTCCATTCGAGTCGAAACCGTTTCTGAGTTTGTCCGCGACTTCAACGGGCCATGGCCGGAGTCCACGATCGAGGCCGCGTTTCACATCCCCTATGCGCTCGCCCTGGAGCTGCATGACAAGTCCTCCTCCAGTGGGCTCCGGGAGGAAGACCTTGCAGATGAGGAATTAAAGAAAACTGCAGCGAAGATTAGCCTCTCTAGCGACGCCTCCGCCGACGAAAAGTTTTACGCGAAGAAGCTCTTGCCGGCTCGCGTCACCGTCGCTCTCAAGAATGGCGCCACCCATTCCGCTGAGGCAGAGATTCCGACCGGCGCCCCTGGTGGGCCTGCGTTCGGTCAAGCGGAGATCGAAGCCAAGTTTCTTTCTCTGGCAACACCGCACATAGGCGAAGCCAACGCAAAGCGTCTGATGGGAGACCTCCTTCAGTTGGAGGCTCTCTCCGTGCGCAAAGCACTGCAATTCTGCGTCGTGGCGTGATGGCCTGCATGAGCGACGTACCCCCACTTCGAAAACTAGTCCAACACATTAGGATCAGGTAAAAATGTCAATTCAAAGCACCCAGCCCAAGCCCGCTCAGAAGGAATCTTCGGGAGGCGCCTTCTACGCCGGTCGCGGCGTTAGCAAAACGCCGATGATTACCCACGCCAAAGGTATTTTCTTCTGGGATACGGAAGGCAAGCGCTATCTCGACGGTTCTTCGGGCGCGGTTGCCGCGAATATCGGCCACGGGAACGAGCGTGTGCGTGATGCAATGCTGGAGCAGGCCAGCCGCTTCAGCTATGTGGTCCGCACAGCTTTCACCAGCGAGTCGACCGAAAAGCTTTGCAAGATGATAGCGGATCTCGCGGGGCCAGGCTTCGATCAGACTTTTCTGGTTTCGGGCGGCTCCGAGGCCATCGAGGCTACTCTCAAGCTCGCGCGCCAATACGCGGTCGTTTCGGGCCAACCAAAGCGGTCGAAAATTCTTGCGCGAATGCCAGGCTATCATGGTTCCACGATGGGCGCGGCAGCGGTTACGGGGGATCCTGACCGCGACGAGATGTTTGGGCCGATAATGCGGATAATGCCAAAGGTCCCTGCGCCGTTGAGCTACCGCCTCCCTGAGGGTTTCGACGTCGACTCCTATGCTGACTACTGCGCCAACGAACTTGAGCGACTAATTCTTGCGGAAGGTGAGGACACTGTCTTGGCCTTCATCATGGAGCCGGTCGGTGGCGTCGCAACCGGTGCCCTGGTGGCTCCGGATCATTACTATAAAAAGGTCCGGGAGATCTGCAATCGCTACGGTGTTCTATTGATCTTCGATGAGGTGATGTGCGGCGCAGGCCGAACGGGCACCTTCTTGGCTGCCCATCACTGGCCCGATGCGCTTCCGGACCTCGTTGCCTGCGCCAAGGGACTGAGCGCAGGTTACACGCCACTTGGCGCGATGATCGCACCTAACTGGATCGTCGACAAGGTTGTTGAATCCGGCGGCTTCCTGCACGGACACACATACTCCGGCAATCCCCTTTCATCAGCGATTGGAGTCGCGGTCCTCACGGAGTTGGTGAATCAAGATTTGATGAAGAATGCGGAGCGGATGGGAGTCCTCCTACGGCAACGGCTAAACGCGCTGAAGGATCGCACCGAGACCATTGGAGACGTGCGGGGCATGGGATTGCTGAATGCGGTAGAGATTGTCAGGGACAAAGCCAGCAAGGAAGTCTTTCCTGCCTCTAGCCAAGCGTCCTATCGCGTTTCAGCGATCGCCCGCGATCTGGGCCTGCACATCTACGGGCGGCGCGCCGCGGGGGGGAAGTTCGGTGAATGGTTCATGGCAGCTCCTCCGCTCATCATCACCGAACAAGAAATTGAGCTGTTCACGGACCTGCTCACAGAGACATTCCGTATCTTTGAAGGTGAGATTCGATGAGTCGTGTTCGAATCTCTTCTGATTTGAGTGAACCGGAACAGGCCGGATCCAACACAAGCGCGAGACCTGCTCTTGAGACGCACTACGGGATTGGCGGTATGACGCTGGGCAAAGACCTCATAGAGGAAGCGACGGCATGGCGGCAGCAGTTCCACCGTCATCCGGAGCTTCTCTTTGACGTGGTCCACACCGCTGCTCGTGTCGCCGATCTCCTACGAGGCTATCGTCTCCCGTGACATCACAAATCGCTTGTAGGTCGTTCCCGGCGTCGGCTGAAGCCGATCCGGATCCGCAAGAGTAAATACCTGAATAACCGGATCGAGCAGGACCATCGGCGCATCACGCGCCGCGTCCGGTCAATGCTCGGCTTCAAATCACCAGCATCTGCCGCGATTAAACGGCATCGAAATGGTTCACATGATGCGTAAGCAACAGGCGAGTTTCGCCTTCAATCCGAATCCAACCCTGGGCGAGCAGTTGCGCATCCTTGTCGCGTGATTGGCCCCGTGTCAGACCTATCTGCAACAAAATCTCCGCTGGACGATGTCACCATTCACTACGCCCGCCGACTCCGCAGCCTCGGTCCGATATAAATCCGCAGGGAAATTCGTCGCGGAACAGGTTAGCTATGCGTCCTGTTCTGCGCAAGGCGCATCGCAACCCATCAGCTGGATCGAGATGGCGACGATGTGGTGGAGACGACCGCGATGAAGGGTGTAAGGTTGAAGTCGATGTCCAGCTTCCTGGTTATCGTCTTGCACTCGGTACCTGAGATCAAGAAAGCCAGCGTTGCCTCATCAAACGACAAGACGAAGGCGAAGACCGTACCGGTGACGACGCCAGGGGTTATTTGCGGCAGGACAATTTCGAAGAAGGCACGGCCGCGGCTGGCGCCACAATTGAGAGCGGCCATTTCGAAAATGGGGTCGAAGCGCTGCGGCGATGCCGAGACGGTAATGACCACATAGGGAATGACCAGCATGGTATGCACCAACAGAAAGCCGAAGAAGAAGCGGCGCGAAGAACAGATAGAGCGCGATCGCGATGATGATGTGGGGAAGGATCAGGGGCCTGAGGGCCAAACCGAAAATCAGCTTTTTTCCCGGGAGGTCGCCTTGGACGAGGGCGACGGCAGCGAGAGTTCCGATGATCGTCGCTGAAGTGGTGGTGAAGAAAGTGATACGCAGACTGAAGAGCGTCGCCGCGATCCAGTTGGGATCGCTGAAATATTCACCGCACCGTTTCAACGTCAGCCCGAGGGCGACAACTGATGTAGGGGGCACTGCCGAACAGACGGTCCCGGGGGACCTCACCCGGAGTTACGGCGGCCGCGTCAAGCCTGACGGTGATCCTTTCAAGGATGACATTGTGGAGATTGGTATGTCGATCAGCGTGGGCAGAACCAGGAAGAATAGGATGGGTCGAATAATAGCGCCTGCGGCGAGTTTGCCGAGCACGAGGGACGGAAACGCCGCAGGTCGGCAGTACCATGAACGGCAGCAGCACATGTGTCATGGCTACGATCAACGGCGCCTTCGGTATAGATCATCTTCATCGCTTCTTCGATGATGCCGGTTCCAACGGGGATGTCGTTGAGGACGCCCCTGCGCTGCAACAGAATGATCCAGGCACAGGAGCGCACAAGAACCGAGGTCCATAGCGGGATCAGGACGCAGGCTGCAATCCAGAGGCTGAGCTTGCTTCGCCCGCGCCATGGCCAAGGCAATCGGATTATCCCAGCAGGAGGCGCCGACCGTCGTCACAAATATGATCCGGAGCGTATCCCTCCGGCGGGGACCGCCTTGCGAAGTTCCGCTTATCCCGTGGGTCTGCGCTCTTAAGAGTGGATTAAAGAGCGCATTGAGCAATTCATTGGACATGCAGTTTTGCTGACGGGACCAGAGCGGCGTCGGCGATGGTCGTTGGAAGATCGCGCGCAGATACTGGCGGAGGCTTTCGCGCCAGGCGCGGTGGTTTCCGCAGTCGCACGCCGTTTCGAGGTTTCGATTGGCCTGATCTACACCTGGCGGCGGCAAGCTTTGGTCCAGGAGGCCGAGCCCGCCTTTGTCCCAGCCAAGCTTGCTGACCCTGTCAGCAGTGATGCGGTCGAACTGCCCATGGCGGTGGAGTTCCCGAAGGGCGTTGAAGGTGAGAATTGGCTCAGCAGCGCCGTGCGAGCTGGCGGCCGCGATCATGAGCTCAAATGATCCCGATCAGTTCCGGGGTGCGGGTGTGGATCGCGAGCGGTCACTGCGACATGCGCAAGGGCATGCAGGGTCTGGCGCTGCTAGTGCAGGAGAGCCTCGGCCGCGATCCGTTTACGGGGCGACGTCTTCCTCTTTCGCGGTCGTACCGGCCAACTACGGACATTCTGCATACGGTTTTCGTTTTTCGAGGATCGCTTGTCCTTAGCACCCAATGTTCGGGTGCATCGTGCAGGTCTCGCCCTTCCGACGTGGCAAGAGTTTGACATGCATCTACACCGATGATCGGCCTGATCTTTCCCGCGAGTGGCCAAACTGGATGTTCGACGAGAGCTACTGCGGCGGTATGACACTTGGGCTACCGCAGATCAGCCTCGAGGCCTTAACGAGTTCGCGACTGTTTTGGCACCGTTCGGTGCGACTCAGGTGCCAGGCGCAAAATCCCGTCCTTCGAGGAAGAAGGAGAAGGGTGATGCGAAGCAGGCGGTATCAGGAGCGCGCTGAACTCGTTCTCGAGTTGGAGCGCAAAAAATGCCACGCACCGGCAGTCAGGAACACGAAAGGGCTGGTGGAAGCCTTGGCGGATCTTCTGCTGGAGGCTCTGGCATTAGGCGGGGCGACAAAGACGGGAGGCGTGGATGAGCACCAGGATCACGCCTGATCATCTCGGCCGCGCCGCGGTGGTGTATGTCCGTCAGTCGACCATGGCGCAGGTGACCGGCAATCTCGAAAGCCAGCGCCGGCAGTATGATTTGGCGGGAGCCGCCGCAACGGCGGGCTTTGCATCGGTGATAGTGATCGATGACGACCTCGGACGCTCCGGTTCAGGCTGCATCGAGCGGAACGGCTCGTCGCGCTGGTTTGTTCCGGCAATGTCGGCGCGGTCTATTGCATCAAGGCATCAGCCTGGCCCGCAAGGGACGGGACTGGCACCATCTGATCGATCTGCGCTCTGGCCGGCACTTTGGTCATTGATCCGGATGGCGCCTATGATCCGCGGCTCGTCAACGATCGTCTGCTGCTTGGGCTGAAGGGGACGATAACCCCCCTTCGCAAGAAGCTGTAGCGTAGGGAGATGGTGAAATTCTTCGAGAAAGCGCCACCGACCACCATCGCACTCGAAGCCTGCGGTGGCTCTCATCATTGGGCGAGATTGTTGAGCACCTTCGGCCATGAAGTGAAATCAATCGCGCCGCAGCGGGCAAAGCCTATGTCAGCGCGGCAAGAATGATGCTGCGGATGCTGAAGCTTTGTGCGAGGCGATGAGCCGCCCGACGATGCGCTTCGTGCCCGTGAAAACCGCCGACCAGCAGGCTGCCTTGATGCTGGTCGGTGTACGAGAGAGATTAATCCGTAATCGGACGCAGCTCGCCAATGCCATTCGCCGTTTTGCCATGGAATTTGGCATCGTCGCGGCCACTGGCATGTGCCGGATCGAGCCGTTGCTGGAGCGCATAGCGGCCGACCAATCTCTACCTGAATCGGCCCGTGAGCTTTTTGCCATGCATGGCGTTGAGTATCGAGACCTACTTACCGAAACCAAAGTCCTCGAGGAAAAATTGATTAGCGTTGCATCGCTCGGATGAATGCAGCAGGCGCCTTGCGGAAATCCCGGGTGTTGGACCGGTCGGCGCATCGTTCTTGATGATGAAGACCCCAGATCCGCGGATGTTCAAGTCAGGTCAAGATTTTGCCGCCTGGATAGGGCTGACACCGAAGGATCACTCGACTGCGGGCAAGGTCAGGCTTGATGTGATTACCCGTGCCGGCGATGAAATGCTACGAAGCACGTTGGTGGTTGGCGCGACCGCTCTTCACGGTGATGCGGCGCGTTGTGGTGCCGTTCCGCATCAAGCTCCCTCGCCTTCATGAGGTGCTGCAGGCGGCGATGGGCTGGAGCAACAGCCACCTTTACGAATTCCGCATCCGCGACGTCGGCTTTGGTCCGGCTGACCAGGACTGGGGAGATGGCCCGCTCGATGCGCGCAAGATCTCGCTGCTGGCGGCAATCGAAGACATCGCCGCGAAATCGTTCAAGTACCTTTACGACTTTGGCGACGGCTGGACGCACAGTATCAACATCGAGCGCACCTTCCCCGTCATCGGCCTTGCAGAGCCAATGCTCCTCGAAGCAACCGGACGCTGCCCTCCCGAGGACATCAGCGGGCCATGGGGCTATCAGGAGTTCCGCGAGGCTCTCGCCGATCCCACCCACGGGCGGCACGCCGAGCTCGTCAAGTGGTGGGGCAGCGAGGATTACGATCCCGAGAGGGCCGGCAACTTCGCCGAGCTCAACAAAGCCGTCGATGATGTGCCAGCAAAGTGGACCCGCAAATCATGCCGAAAAATCTGAAAGTCCTTCAGGCTGCGGTTTTTGCCGGATTCTTACTCCAGAGCGTACGCAGCAGAACCTTGAGATAAAGCGGTTCGATGAACATGCGGATGTAGTTGTCGAGGGTGAAGCCTGGGTCGAACAGGCTGCCGACCAGCATGCGGCCAACCGGAACCGCTGCGATCAAGCGCAGCAGGAACTCGCGCGGCGCGATAATTTGCAAAAGCTATGTCTATTCCAACCAGGCCAAAGCTGCGACGACGTCGGATAGAGCACTTGTACACGGGCAACAGCTTCTGATTTGGAAAGAAACATGAACTAGCTTTAAAGAATTGGAAAGCGGCTTCAAGCTCTTTAACATGTTTCGGTTCTGCGTTTCATAACTCAATGCGTACATTCATCTGCATCTCTAATTCGGAAGGGAAATTTACGTCAGAACTCTGAGGCGTCATGCGCGTGTAGCGATAATTCTCAGAACGTTCAAGCCACTTCCAGAAAAAGGCGCGTAAGGTGCTCCGCACAACAAAGTCGCTGGAGAAAGCAATGGAGTACGTTACCCGTCCGCTGTCGCACGGTCAGATGGGCCTTTGGCTGGATCATCAAAAAAGACCGGCCGGCAGCGAATACAACCTGCCGGTCGAGCTACGCATAAAGGCAACGTTCGACCTTACTGCTTTGCGCCGCTCGCTTCAACTTCTGATTGATCGCCACGGAATGCTGCGCACAACCTTTCACCAGGAAGACGGGCGCGTCGTTCAGCGCATCCACGAGACAGCCACCTTGAACTTGCAAGTCGTTCCGCTGCAGAGTTTCAACGAAGCCGAGTTCTATCAATCTATTGCTGCGGAAGCTCGCGTCCCTTTCGATCTCGAACAGGGACCGGTATTTCGCGCGCACTTGTTCATCCGCAGTGCCACGGAAGAGATCCTCCTCCTCAATTTCCATCACGTCATTTCCGACGCTTACAGTATCCGCACTTTTCTACAGGAATTCGGCAGTCTCTATCAGGCGTGCTGCGGCAAGACGGAGATGCCGAGGCTGGCTGCGGCGGCTTCCTACGAGGACTTTGTGGCTTGGCAGGAAAACCACCTTGTCGGCGACGACGGAGAACGAATGTGGGCCTACTGGCGCGGCCAGTTTGTCGATCACGAGCCCGACCTCGCCCTTCCCACCGACAGACCGCGAGCTGCGCTCGCGGCGCACACCGGATCAGTTTTCTCCAAGGATCTGAATATGTCCTTGGTCGCGCGATTGGAGCAACTCGCGCATAAAGAAAAAGTGAACCTCGCTACGGTCCTACTCGCTGCCTATTACGTCCTGCTGCATCGCTATAGTGACCAGGACGTCATCACTCTTTACATGCCACGCCTCGGTCGGCCGACAGAAGATTTTTTCGGGACTTTCGGCTACTTTGTTGCCATGGGCGCTTTACGGCAGGACCTTTCCGGAAATCCCATTTTTACCGATCATCTACGGCAGGTCCGTCACCTGACACGTTGCGCGCACAGGCACCAGCATTTTCCTCTTCCCCTGCTGTTAGAGAGACTTAAGCTACCCCGTGTACCTGGTCGGGATCCGCTCGCGCAGGCGGTTTTCAACTTCACACCGGAGGCGATAAGTTCTCTTGGCTTCAGGCGATACGACGTCGATCTTTCCGGCTTGCCTGCACAGATCCGATTTTGCGAGACCGAGATCTGGATCGATCTTGATTTCCGAATCCTAGCCGGAGAAGAAAGCCTCCGCCTTGATGTGGTGTACAATGCCGAGTTGTGGGATGCCAGTACCATCGAGCAGCTTGCGAGGCACTATTGTGTGCTGCTGGAGGCGATTGCACATGCACCAACGCGACGGATAGGCGATTATAGACTTCTGACCCCGGAGGAAGAGCGCAAGATTCTCAAGGATTGGAACGAGACGAGTGAACCTTTTCCGTCCGACACTTGCCTCCACAACCTGATCGAAGCGCAGGCCGCCACTTACCCAGACAACATCGCTGTGAGCTGCCCATCGGAGGCGCTCAGCTATGCCGCACTTGAGCAAAAGGCAAACAGGATTGCACATCATCTAATTTCAAAAGGTGTCCGCCCTGGACACGTGGTAGGCGTTCTCGTTGAGCGCTCGTGCGATCTCATTGCCAGCTTTGTAGGAGTTTTGAAAGCGGGGGCCGCCTATCTCCCTCTCGACCCGCGTCTGCCAGCCCAGCGCCTGCGCTTTATTGTGCAGGACGCTGGTGCCGCTGCGGTCATCACCAAGACCGAGCTTGCAGAACAAGCGTTTGGGAAAGACGAATCATGCCTGAATCTTGAAGATGTGAATAGATGCGCGTTGGTTCTCCTTGACAGGGATGAGCGCGAGATTTCTCTGCATGATGTAACGCCTCCGCACTGCCCCGCTGGCCCCCCTGATTTGGCTTATGTAATCTACACGTCAGGTTCCATGGGTAAGCCGAAAGGCGTGATGGTTGAACATCGCAGTGCCTGCAATATGGCGGAGGATCTAAGGCGGACCTATCAACTGGGGCCAGATAGCCGAGTATTGCAGTTCGCTTCGTGCGGATTTGATGCATCGGTCTTTGATTTTATGCTGGCCTTATCTTCTGGTGGCCAATTGTGTTTGGCGCCCCCAGCCGCGTCGCTGCCGGGGGCAGAACTTGCCGAGTTCATGCGTCGTGAGCGTATCACCGCTGCCGGCCTCACTCCGACAGCGTGGGCTAGCTTGCCGTCAGCTGATCTTCCTGACCTCACCACGATTAAGTCAGGTGGAGAGCCCTTACCGTCGAGCCTTATCGAGCGATGGGGTGAGAACCGCCGGATTTTCAATTCGTATGGACCCACAGAAACAACCGTTTATTGTATCAGGACAGAGGTGAAGGCTGATGGTAAGAAACCGCCAATCGGGCGGCCCGCGATCAACACCAAGGCTTACATTCTCGATCGGTATGGCGCACCGGTACCAATTGGTGCCGCCGGTGAACTTTACATCAGTGGGGTCGGCATTGCTCGTGGCTACCTCAACCGTGACGAACTCACATGCGAACTATTCCGACCAAACCCATTCGATGATGAACCTCACTCCAGGCTCTACAGAACAGGGGATCAGGCCCGGTATCGGTCCGACGGCTCGATTGAGTTCTTGGGCCGGAAGGACGAACAGGTCAAGATCCGCGGCATGCGGGTTGAACTTGCGGAAATTGAACAGTGTCTGATGGAGCACAAAAACGTCAAGGCCTGCTGTGTTACGCTGAAAGACTATCCCAATGAAAATAGAAAGCTTACAGCCTATGTGGTAGGCCGAGGCGAGAGTCCGGAAAATGCCGACGATCTTCGCGCCTTTCTGCGCGGTCTGCTGCCAAGCCACATGATCCCATCACAATTCGTATTCCTCGCGCAGATGCCGACCAATCACAGCGGCAAGGTCGATAGGCGCGCTCTTCCTAACCCGAGAGGCAACTCGAGACCAAACGCCCCCGTTTTGCCCTCAATCAGACTGCAGAAGGAATTGGCCGACATCTGGAAGGATGTACTGATGCTGGACTCTGTGGGGGCAGAAGAGAATTTCTTTGAAATTGGCGGAGATTCCCTCGCTATTGTTCAGGTTCAGGCGCTCATTCACGCACGCTTAGGTGTGAATTACAAAATTTTGGACCTGTTTCAGCACCCCACTATAAGAACACTCGCGCTGCATTTGGCCAATATTTCAGCTGCTTCTCACACTGCTCAAGATTCGAAGAATCCGATTGCCTTGGCCGCAAATACGAACGAACCTGACCACGACCGGAATGCTGTTGCGATCATCGGTATGGCCGGGAGATTCCCCGGCGCGGAGGACGTAGATCAGTTCTGGAACAATCTTGTTAAAGGTACAGAGTCCATCAAGGATCTGGATGAACAGACACTGCGAAATGCCGGCGTCGATCCAGACACTTTTAACAAGCAAAATTACGTGAGGCGCGAAGGCGTCATTAGTGGAGTTGACCTGTTTGATGCAGCCTTCTTCGGCATCTCGCCCAAAGAGGCAATGTGGATGGATCCGCAACAGAGAATTCTATTGGAAACAGCGTACCAAGCTCTCGACCACGCCGGATATGGGTCCCGTGATGGGGACTGTCGCGTTGGCGTGTTTGCGGGTGTGGGCGCCAATCATTATATGGCTGGCAGCGAGGGAGGTCAAAATCTGCTGGATTCAGAAAAACTGCAGGTCCACATTCTCAATGGCCGCGATTTCACCGCCACACGAATCGCCTATAAGCTCAACTTGACTGGGCCTTGTTTGTCAGTTCAGACGGCCTGCTCCACTTCGCTAGTTGCTGTCCACCTGGCGTGTCAGAGCCTGCGTAGCAACGATTGCGACATGGCGTTGGCAGGCGGTGCGTCAATTTCCCTGCCCCATGGAAAAGGTTACCTCCATCAGCAAGGCCATATCTTGTCTCCTGACGGGCACTGCCGAGCGTTCGATGCCAAAGCGCAAGGAACGGTGAGAGGCAGCGGAGCCGCGGTAGTCGTTCTCAAGCGCATGAGCGATGCCTGCAAAGACGGCGACTATATCTGGGCAGTCATAAAGGGGACCGCTGTCAACAATGATGGGGCCGCCAAGGTAGGGTTCACCGCCCCCAGCGCCGACGGACAGGCTGCAGCAATCCTAGCTGCTCTCGACGACGCTGATGTCTCGGCGGACACCGTTAGTTATGTGGAGGCGCATGGGACGGGAACCTACCTTGGCGACCCCATCGAGGTCTCTGGTCTGACCAAGGCCTTTCGTTCCCACACCGGGAGAAAACAATTCTGCGCGTTGGGTTCGGTGAAGCCAAATATAGGTCATCTTGATACCGCCGCTGGTGCAACGGGTTTGATCAAAGTCGCCACAATGCTGGACAAGGGCATCATTCCTCCCAGCTTGCATTTTGATGAACCTAATCCGAATATCGACTTTCAGGACAGCCCGGTGTTTGTAAACAGGACGTGCACCGCTTGGCACAAAGGTCATGCGCCACGGCGCGGCGGAGTCAGCTCTTTCGGCATTGGCGGCACGAATGCGCATGTTGTTCTTGAGGAGGCTCCGGGGCGTACTGGGGACGAAGGCGATAGCAAGCTGCACGTTTTCCCGGTATCGGCCGCGAGTAGATCGGCGCTGACCGAAATCCTTCGGCAGCTCGCCGCCTTCATGCGCCGAAGCGATATACAGCACAAGGCAGCAAATATCGCATACACTCTGCAAAAGGGCCGAGCCGCTCTAAGATATCGCACAAGTTTCGTGGGATCCGATCTGGCGCAACTGGCCGAGCAAGTTGATCAGGCGAGTTTGCATGAGAGCGCGTCGCGAGAGGTGTCAACTAGTGAGCACCCCATCGTGTTCATGTTCTCGGGGCAGGGGGGGCAACAGGTTGGAATGGGTCGGGAGATCTATGAGCAAGAGCCGGTATTCCGCAGCGCCATCGATGAATGCGCAACGTGGATTAAGGAGTTCGCACATATTGATTTTCGCTCACTGCTTTACGGGGAATGCAAATCCGATGGCGAGCTTGCGCCTGAGCTAGAAACGGTCATACAGACAGTTGTCCTCGCTACACAATACGCAATGGCGAAGCTCTTCATGTCATGGGGCATTTTCCCTGCAGCTGTGATCGGGCACAGCATCGGAGAATATGCTGCCGCTCACACAGCGGGCATTATTTCACTACCAGACGCCATCCGGTTGACGCTGATAAGGGGACGGCTAAGCTCGCGTCTGCCCGCCGGCGGAATTGTTGCAGTCGGACTGTCGCCCGAAGAGCTCCAGCCGCATTGGAATGCGAACCTATCCCTAGCAGCAATAAATGGGCCGCGTCAGTGCGTTGTTTCGGGGGCCGCACCCGAGATCGCAGCGTTTCATGCTCGGTTAGCGGCGAAATCCATAACAAGCAAACGAATACACGCAAGTCATGCCGTCCATTCAGCCCTGCTGGATCCAATCCTGCCGGAATTTAGGGTCCACGCAAAACAATTCGCGTTGCATGCGCCGCAAATACCTTTCATGTCAACGGTGACAGGTGACTGGCTTGAGGCGGACGCGCCGCCTGCTGACTACTGGGTCCGCAATCTGCGCGAAACAGTGCAGTTCCACTTGGCCTTCGACCGGCTGGTGCAGTCGGGCCACGATTTATTTATTGAAATGGGTCCAGGCGCAGCCCTGACCTCACATTCAAGGCGGCTCAAATCAAACGGCAGCCCGCGTAGCCTCGTCGCCTTTTCAGCCTTGCCAGGACGCGATCATGGCCAAGGCGATCATGCGAGACTGTTACAGACGCTGGCCAACCTTTGGACCTGCGGTGTTTGCATTGATTGGTCTGCACTGCACTACCATCACCCCCTCCAGCGTATGCCGCTCCCCCCTTATCCTTTTGACCGCAAACGCTACTGGCTCCCTACGGCTGCCGCTAACAAGCATAAGGGAAAGAAGAAATCGAATCGATCTGATACTGAGGACGTCGCTCAGGCTGGGGCCGAAGAAGCACGCAGTTCAATTGGTGGCGACATATCCGCTGAGGCGGCTTTGGAGCACAAAATCGCGGCGGTCTACCGCGAGATTTTGGGATCAAGTGAGATTACCCCGACGGACAGCTTCTTTGATCTTGGTGGCGATTCTCTGAGTGCGTTGAGCGTCATCAATTGCATTGAGGAACTTACGGGAGAGAAAGTGGCTGTTTCTCTTCTGCTGAAACATCAGACACCAAGAGCGCTCGCGATAGCCCTGTCGACGACGGATAGAAGCGCGGCTTATAGCACATTGGTCCCGATACAAACCGGCGGGTTGCGGCCCCCTTTGTTTTGCCCGCACCCTTTTGGCGGACATGTACTCCACTATACGCCTCTTGCTAAAGCACTGGGCCCGGAGCAGCCACTGTACGGCCTACAGGCACGCGGTCTGCACGGCGAAGCGAGTCCTCACCTAAGCATTTCGGAGATGGCGCGGGAATATCTTCATGCTATCAAGTCCGTCCAACAACGTGGTCCTTATCAGCTTGTCGGCCACTCGATGGGCGGTAGCATCGCTTGGGAAATGGCCTGTCAATTACGCGATGCTGGCGAGGAGATAGCAATACTCGGACTTCTTGATGCCAAAGCGCTTCACACGCAGGAAGAGCGCGCAGACCGCCAAGCCCTTCTCGGCAATGTCCCTATTCCAGATTGGCTGAGCGAGCGAGTTGTCGTCTTGAGCATGCTTTTCCCCGCGCTGGCGAAACATTGGAAAAAACTGAAGCTGATCGACCGTGAGCGTCAGGTCGCTGCCTTGCTTGATTTCGGAACCCAAGCAGGCAACATTAAGGAGATGAGCGAAACGCAACTCAACTATATCCTGACAGTTGCCGAGGCGAACAGAATTGCACTACATGAATATACGCCTCGGCCCAACGACTGCAGGTCCGTTCTTTTTACGGCCAAGAAGGGGCTCCGCATATCCAACAATCAACACAATGGTGATCTCGGGTGGAAGCAATTCGCCAGGGGACGCTTGGAAATTCAAAGCGTGCCGGGTGATCATTATACTATGGTCGCTCCGCCGAATGTGAGCATCCTCGCAACCAAGCTTGATAAGTATCTCATTCCAAACAACTGAGCGACGCCACCGACAACACACTCGCAAAAGCTATCTCGGGTCCAACCTGCATAAACCAAGATGCAGCTCAAGCTGTCTTACGGGTCGGGCGGTCAGGCGATTGATCAGTGTGGCTGGTTAAGATTCCTCCGCCCAGATCACCTCTGGCCTCATAGCTATCCTAATTCCGTCCATGTTGGCGCGAAAGTACTCATCAGTAGAGACATCGGTCCAGCTTTATGCCGCAATCAGGGTTGCCGCGCAACACAGTAGAAGACAATAGTCGATTCAAGTGGTCTGTTTGTCGCGCTCTTGATCAAAACGAAACAGTGCTCAGGTGCACACCATAAACGTCGGCGCCTCTGTGGCGCAGCCGAGTCAGACGTCCCCCTCGTCTAAGGTATAACCGGCGGAGCGTATAGTTCGAATGCCGTTGTGGGCCGAAACGCTCCCAACGGCCCTTCTCAGCCGGCTGATATGGACATCGACGGTGCGCGCTTCGACATGAATGTTAGCTGGCCAAGCGGCCTCGATCAGTTCGTCGCGGCTGCACACCTTGCCGCGGTTCTCGATTAGATGGCGCAGCAGGTTGAACTCGATCGAGCTCAGATGGATCCGTTGGCCGTTGCAGCAACGTATCTGGTGACTGGCGAGCCGCATCTCGAGGTCGCCCCAGATCAGCGGCCGGCTTCTCTCGTCGCTATCGAAGCCCAGCCGCGCCATCGCTAGTTCATCGCGCAAGTAGGCGATTAGCTTGGCTGGTGCGAAGGGTCGCAAGAAGCTTTCGTCAATGCCCGCCTTTAGTAGATCCAGATGCTGGGGCCCGGCGCCTGGCGCGATCAGGGCGACTACGGGCATGGCGCCAGTCTGCGACTCGTTTTTGAGACGGGCACAGACAGCAGGGCCTACCGCGCTCGCCGGTTGGCAGTCGAGTATAACGGCTTGCGGCTCCCGCTCAGTGACCTGCCGGACCGCTTCCTCCAAACCGTCAGCCAGATCGCTCGCGAAGCCGTCTACCTCCAGGACGTGGCTGAAGAATAGATAAAATTCGGGATCCTCTGAACAGATCAGGACCAGTGGCTTCATGAGCACAGCCCCCTCACTCTAGTAACGGGCAGTTGCGTGTCGTTTGCGATGCTCGCGTCGAGGGTGTAACTAAATGCAGCATCATCCTCCGGCTGCCTATTTTTCCAGCCAGCGGCATACGGCTGTTCGATACGCGATGCTGTGTCAGCCCAGATACGCCCCTAAACAATCGCCGTTTGAGCTGGAAGTCGTTTTGTGACACGATCCAACCGAAGAGCTTCAGCTGTAGACGATTCTCGGTCTGCAGTACGCGCTTACGGCGTGCGATACCTTGAGCGGCGCCGACCTTTATCGGAGAGCAGCCGTTCTCACCTTGGTCTAAAAGTAGACTGGCACGCCCACTTGTACTGTGGGCAGCCGAGCAAAGATGACGGCTCAGTTGCTCGGCCAAGCCGACGACACGGCCGATACAACAGAAACCGTGCAGAGGTTCAACATCCACACCTATCACGTAGCGCAGACTGCCGCCGCCAAAGCCGCTGCCCCTTTCGTGCGCGCGACTCGTCTGAGGCAGACCCGACATAATGTCCTTCGTTCCCATCGGCGTCCTCGCCCGCTATGATTATTGGTAGGCAGTTCCAGCGCGATGACTACACTCAAGATTCGTGCCAACCGCGAGAAATGAACTCAGACGATTTTCTGCATGTTGGGCCAATCGCTTAACTTTTGCGCAGCAGGTATCATGCCGAACATGACCGTGTCGTGGACGCGACAAACCGACAGTAGGTACCGGTTACCTTTGCCAACGCTCACCGGCAGTCCGATGCAGGAGAAGGTGCCGCCCAAGACTGCAGAAATGGAACTGCCCTGAAGCCACACTCCCTCGCACATGCTGACAAAGGCTAGCGCCAACTCCTGCCGGGGGCAGCGTAGTGTTCGGCCAGTCAGAACTCGACCGTGTCGCCGACCTGTCGATGGCGCGCAAGGTACATCCAACGGCCGCGGTCCTTGACGTAGTTCGCCAATATGCGCGTGCCAGAGACGGTTTGCGCGGGTAGAAGCGTTCCAAACAACACAGGCGAGAAGCGAACTGTCCAACGATAGATTGCGATCGCGTAGGCTCCGGCAGGCCAGACCAGTCTATGCTATACACAGGAGGATCACGGAACTCCTAATGCAGACCTGCGTTGAACAACGTGACCCTCCAAAATTCCTTGAGACGCACTGACCAAAGCGCCTCAAACCGAAACATCGCAACAAATTCTGCGAATAAATTCACAAATGTTCGCAAGCGCAGCACGCGGACAATGTTACCTTCATCGCAAGGTCTGAGGGCCAGCTAAAATATGCTGAATTGCTCATTTACGCTTCGGACCACTGCACAGCGCGAAAACGGAGGTAGACATCCCATGGCAGGAAGAGCGCTCGTTCTGGTTGAAGGACACCCGGGGAACGGTCTGCGATACATCGAAGCGGCTCAGCGTCTTGGGCTTCACCCAATTACTTTTTCGGCTGATCCTGCTCAGTACGACTATCTCGCGGGGGAGGGGATTGAGGCGGTCCGGGTCGATACAGAGAGTTGTACTGCGCTGATCCACGAATGTCACCGACTGCGGGCGACCTATGACATTGCTGGAATAACGGGTTCCGAGGAGGCTTTCTATGCGACAGTTGGCAAGCTCTGCGAACATTTCAGCCTACCAGGACCGAACCCCGCATCGATTGAACGATGCTGCGACAAATTTACCCAACGTCAGCTCCTCGAGGAGGCCGGCGTTCCAGTTCCCGCCTATCGCGTTGCAGCGAATGCGACGGAGGTTGAAGGCTTTGCCGCGGAAATCGGCCTCCCGGTAATTCTGAAGCCAGCCATAGGCAGCGGCAGCAGCGGTGTCCGATTATGTCGCAGCGCCAGCGAGTTGGGCGAACATGCGGCCTATCTATTGGGCGGGAAATATGTATGGCGGTCTTCGCCGAGGATACTGGTCGAAGAGTTCGCACACGGCCCACACTATAGGGCTGACGTGATGGGAAATGAGGTTATTTGCGTTTCCAGCGCTGACTTCGATCCCCCACCGCATTTTGTCTTTCGTGGGGCCATCTCCCCGGCCTCGCTGACTGACTATGAGCACAAACGTATCGCCGATATTTCGCTGAGCTGTTTGCACGCTCTCGGCCTTGGCTGGGGGCCGACGAACATTGAGCTCCGGTGGACGAAGCGTGGTCCAGTCGTCATTGAAGTCAATCCGCGTCTTATAGGTGGGACTGCTCCTCGACGGGTTCAACTGGCTTACGGTGTAGATCTCGTCACCGAGCATATCAAGCTCGTCATCGGCGAGGAATGGGATTTACGCAAGAAGACTTCGAACACTGCCGCCACGCGATACCTAAACCCTGATCGCGACGGAATTCTCGATTGGATCGAGGGCGAGAGTCGGGCGGCTGCAGTAGCAGGTGTCGCCGACGTTAAAATTTATGTTAAGCCTAGGGCCATGATCGTCAGAAAAGGCGATGACCGAGACACGATCGGACATGTCACCGCCGCTTTACCCAGCCGTGCGCAGACCGAAGTGGCACTTCAGCGTGCCGTCGATTTAATTGGTTGGTCGATCACACCATTCCCGACCGTTGGCGAGCAGGAATAGTCGGAGTCCACTCACGCAGCCGCACCAGGCGGCGCCAAGTAGAAGATGACCGTCGCCGACTATCGTATCAAGAGCAGATAGACGAGGATCAACGATGATGCTTGCATCCGAGGTTCCGTAAGCAAGCTCAGCTCGTTGGTTGAAAGGCTGGCGACCTACCGGTACGTCTCCGCGGTGACTACGCTGCGTCAAGAGGGTGCCACGGCGCCATCGTGTTCCTCCAATCGGAATCCAGAGTTGGGCCCGATTGCATGACGCGCCTCAGCTATTCGAGTCCGGTCAAATTCATATGTGGAGCGGCCCGCGGTGCGTTTCAATCGATTTCACAGTCCAGGACGGTGCGTTCATATGTACGGCCTTGAACGCGGTGCATGACCGCTGGCCTTGATGAGACCGCGAAGCAAGGAGCTAGATCACATACACGCGCCTAAAGCGCAGTGAGTTTGGCGGCTTTACTCGTTACGGGATTTCGTCCTTACGTTCATCGCGTGTAGTTGCACCTGCATCTGTCGGCCTGCGCCGGTCAGATTGGTTTAGGTCGTGTCCCTACAGGTGGTGTAGGTCGGCGGTAGCGAAGCCGCTCGCGAGCGCGCCCTCAACAGCGCCGTAGTGAGCGGGCGGCGTAGCGGTGGTCATCGATGTTCTCCGGTAGGGTTCGGGTTGCTGACACCAACCTGATTCGAAGGAACCACCGATGACCGACGACATGATGAACCTGCGTGCGCTCGTGGAGAAGTCCCCCGATGCCGATCTTTTGCGCGAGATGATCGGTTTTGCCGCCGAGCGGCTGATGGAGCTGGAGGTGGGCGCCGCCACCGGTGCCGGCTATGGCGAGAAGAACCCGCTGCGGACGGCCCAACGCAACGGCTACCGCGAGCGGGATTGGGAGACGCGCGCCGGAACGGTCGAGCTGCGCATTCCGAAGCTCAGGAAGGGCTCTTACTTTCCGGGCTTCCTGGAGCCGCGCATGGCCGAGAAGGCGCTGACCGCGGTCATCCAGGAAGCCTATGTGCAGGGAATCTCGACCCGCTCGGTCGACGATCTGGTCAAGGCCATGGGCATGAGCGGCATCTCCAAGAGCCAGGTCAGCCGCCTGTGCGAAGAGATCGACGGCACGGCCAAGGCTTTCCTCGAGCGGCCTGGCTCGCCCTACACTGGTCTCCCGAGGGTTGCTCGGATAGGCCGAGCCGATCGTGACGACAAGAGGACGAGCCGTGGCAGATTATAGAGAAGCTTTTGTCGGAATCGATGTCGCCAAGCTGAAGAATGCGATTGCGATTGCTGGATCGGGACGGAGAGGTCCGCTATTCGGCGAGGTTGCGGCATCGGATGCAAGCATGCGTAGCAATCCAGCGAATAGCCGCGAAGTTTGATCGCGTGCATTTCTGCTACGAGGCCGGCCCCACGGGCTACGGCCTCCATCGGCTGATCCGGTCGCTTGGCCAGAGCTGTATGGTTGTCGCTCCGTCGTTGATGCCGAGGAAGCCTGGCGACCGGGTGAAGACGAACCGTCGAGATGCGCTTGCGCTCGCCCGGCTATTGAGGGCCGGCGAGCTCACGGCGGTTTGGGTTCCCGACGAGGGTCATGAAGCTATGCGAGATCTCGTTCGCGCCCGCTCTGCCGCTGTCGAGACATTACAGGTTCACCAGCAACAGACCAGTGCCTTCATGCTCAAGCATGGTCGCACCTATCCACGCAAGAAAGGCTGGACGATGCGGTATCTGCACTGGCTGCAGGAGCAGCAGTTCGATCATCCGGCACATCAGATAGCACTGCAGGATATGGTCGAGGCAGTGCGCGTCTCGAAGGAGCGTGTCGAACGACTGGAGAAGGTGATCGAGGAGTTCGTCCCGAACTGGTATCTCGCCCCGGTCGTTCGAGCGCTGCAGACCCTGCGAGGTGTCGATCTGATTGTCGCCGTCACCTTCGCCACGGAAGTCGGTGACGTGACCCGATTTGAAAGCCCACGCCAATTGATGGGCTATCTTGGTCTCGTTCCTGGTGAGCGATCCACGGGTGAGACCGTGAGACGAGGCGCAATAACTAAGGCTGGTAATGTTCGAGTTCGACACATGCTTGTGGAGAGTGCGTGGACGTATCGGCATCCGCCGAAGGTCGGCGTAAGGAAGCTGTACCGCCTGGAAGAAGCCCCGCCGAGGGTGCGAGAGATCGCGTGGAAGGCTCAGTTTGTCAATGCCGCCGTAAAATTCCCCAAAGTGCCGAAGTAAAATTCCCCAATTATGCCGACGGGGTCGTCACGGAGAGATGGCCATTTTTCGGCGGCCGTCCCCTCGGTTTCGGCGGAGGGGTGAAGGCTGGTGATCAGCGCCTTCGAGCGGACATGCTCCGCATGAGCTCGGCATGCTGACGCAGTCGATAGCTTGTCGATCTGGACGACGACGGCATGGTGCAGAAGCCTGTCGAGCAGCGCGGTGGCAACGACCGGATCGCCGAAGACATCGCCCCATTCGGCAAAGCCACGATTTGAGTCGCCATCATCCTCGATGCCTGGTCGCGGTTGATCGTCGGTTACGCCATCGGTCGGTCGATCGACGCGCGGCTGACGGTGGCAGCCTTGAAGGCGGCCATTGACAGGAGAAAGCCGCCGCCGGGCGTGGTGCACCATTCCGACCGCGGCTCGCAGTATGCCGCCGAGCGCTACCGCGACACACTGGCCGCCAACGGCCTGATCGGTTCGATGGGCCGCTGCGGCAAATCCCTACGACAACGCCAAGGCCGAAAGCTTCATGAAAACGCTGAAGGTCGAGGCGGTCTATCCGATGCCCTTCGAAACCTTGAAGAGATCACCGAGCACCTTCCCCACTTCATTGAGGAGGTCTACAACAAACGATGGCTCCATTCAGCGCTCGGCTACTTGAGCCCTCAACAGTTCGAGGACCAACACATCCGGCAGACTGGCAAATCAGCAGCCTGATCCATGTCCACCCCAAGGGGCGCACTCCAACTTTTGGGGAAATTTGCGGCGGCTTTGCCGGCGCATCAGAACTTGATCACCGACGTCCTTCAGTTCCGCCTCCACCCATGCGCGATCATCATGAGAGGCCCGAGAACGGTAGCTTCCTCGTGGCCAAAGCATTGACAACGGACATCAGAGCGGTGTTTTGACCGCACCTTCCGGCTCGTGGTGTGATTGACGATGTTGAGCTCGAACGAGGGCTTGGACATATGTCGATTTCAGCGGTAAAGGTGATGGTCGCCACCCGGCCTGTCGACTTTCGCACGGGCGCGGATGGACTGGCGGCGCTGACCAAGGGCCGAGATGGATGCCGACCCGTTCTCCGGCAGGATCTACGCGTTCCGGGCCAAGCGTGTGGATCGGATGGACACGCGGCCGGCCTTGCAGCAGCGCCGGGCCTTCCCCTCATTCCCGCCGCCGCAAACTCAGCAGCGCCCGGCAACGCCGTGGTCCGGTCGTTCGGGCCGATGCTTGCAGCCTTCCCGTTCAGATCCTGTCGAAGTGACGTTTGAGCGGCAGCTCGTTGTGTACACGGAAGGGCTGCCGTTCTATCTTGTGGCGGGTTTTAGGTGGGCAATCGTCTCGATGAAGCGCTCCCAGGCGAGCCACCAGTTCGGCATCGGCACGCGTCTGCCTCTGACTATGGCGCACGTACTCGATCCACGTGGGTACGTGGTAGCTCTCAGTCCACATGTGAGCCTCTTCCAGATCGCGGAAAAGCGCCCATTGCCTGGCGCCATCTCGAAGCAGGGCTCTTCGCCGCAATGCCATCATTCTGAGGAACTCAGCAACATCTTCTTGATCAATGGAATAGTCGACTGTCACCGAGATGGGCCCGCTTCGGGGTTGGAGGTCAAGTTGCAGCGTCGGCTCGATGAACTTGCTGGTTGGATCAAGATTGAGCATCTCGAAATCCGGTTCGCGAAGAACGATGCCGATCAGCCCACCGAAGATGAGAGCGAGGCTTGCAAGGAGCAAGGCACCGGAAACACCCTGCGCGTCAGCCAGCTTGCCCCAGATCCAGCTCCCCGCCGCCATGCCCCCAAAAGTGGCCGCCTGATAGAGTGACAAGGCACGTCCTACGACCCACCGCGGTGTAGAAAGTTGAACCGTTACATTGAACAACGAGAATGCCTGCACCCACGCCATACCAGCAGGGATGAGCAGCAGACAGCTCAGCCAAACGTGCTCGCTACCCGCCAGAAAGTAGCAGCTAATGGCCAGCACAAGAAATGCGCCGCGGATGACCCACTCACTGCTGAGGACCTCCCGAACCCGCCCGATGAGAAGGGCCCCGCAAATCGCTCCAAGACCGAAGAAACCAAGCATTATACCATAGGTGATGGACGTGCCCTCAACCTGATCACGGGCAACAAAGGGCAGCAGAGCCGGAATCACGACGGCGGTCAGACCAAACATGAGGCTCCGACACATAACCTTGAGCAGCTTCGGCGACAAAAGCACGTAGCGGAATCCCGCAGCCAATGCAGTGCTAAAAGGTTCCCGCGGCAGCAATCCTTGTGCAGGTTCCGTTTTCCATCGCCAGAGCGCGACGATTAGTGCGAAATAGCAAAACACATTGAACAGAAACGCGAACGCCGCACCAGCAGCTGCGACGATGATGCCGCCCACCGCGGGTCCGATGCTGCGCATGAGATTGTAGCTCATGCTGTTCAGTGCAGCCGCGCTCGCAAGATGTTCACGCGGCACTATGTCTCCCATCGAAGCGTACCATGGTGGATCGTGGAGGGCCCAACCGCAGCCGATCAGGAAGGTAAAACCCAACAGCAGCCAAGGCGTCATTATCCCCGCGTAGGCGAGAAACGCCAGAGCGGTGGAGACGCATAACATCAGCAGTTGCGCTGCCAACATGATGCGTCGGCGATCAAAGCTGTCTGCTAGTGCTCCTGCTACGAGTGAAAAGACCATAACCGGCAGTGTGGCCGACGTCTGCACGAGGGCAACTTCTTCATGTGAGGTGGCAAGGCTCGTCATCAGCCACGCCGCACCAACCCCCTCAACCAGGCTGCCGAGGTTCGATACAAGAGAAGCTGACCAGAGGGAACGGAACGTCTTATATTGAAATAGTACGATCGGAGATGTTCTCTTCGTCATTGTGGGAATCTTTTGTAATGGAGCCGTATCTCTTGCAAACACCTGCGTGCCGTCAGGCAAGAAAAGTGCGCCTCGCGAATAATTTCACTAATTTGTAATCCGTGGTGACGTTCTTGCATTTGGAGGTGGTTATGAGCGCGCCTATTTTGTTATTACGCCGTACTCGGTCGGTCAGTCGTGCCAAGGTCGCCATGAACCGGCCGCTAGCACCACCACGGCGGTGATCGAGCGGACAGCCGCCAACACTATTGCGGCTTGGTACCTGCGTTGATCGAATGCAGCAAATCGCCGAGAGCTTCGGCGGTCCACGGTCTCGGCCACCGCACAGCAGCCGCCGCGGTTGTTAAGTTGCTTCCACTCAGTGTCGATTGCTACGTGAATTTATCTTACAGGTCATCGCGTGCTCACCCGGTAAACTACCCCAACCTCGCGACGGCTACATTGATCTCGATCAAGAAGCTCTGCGGTTGTTTTCCGATTGGAACGGAAGCAGCGACCAATGCCGCACCTTGCCCGCAAGCTCATCAAGGCCAGATGTTGATATTCCTTGCCGATCTGTTGGAGCTCCGAACGGCCGAATGCCAAAGTCAGAGAGCGTAACCCTCCGGAAAGACGAATAATTTTGTTGATCGGAAGCAGGTGAGGCAAGGACCTGATTGCGGCAGTGTTGGCGGCTACGAGATGGTCACCGCGCCAGGGCCCAGCAAAAACACGAAGGCCAGGCAAGCGGCCTCGGAATTTGATAAATATTCGGCGCCTGCGCGGTCGCGGGTCTTGTGCAAGATTCGGTGCAGCCAAATGGCCGACGCTCACGGGCTGGTTCCCATGGATGCTCCGTTGCCGTCGGGGCTCGCGGGGAAAGTTGGAAATAGCTGCCTATTCGCAGCCTCGGGAATGCGCAGCCGACGTGCCCGCACGCGTTTCCCCAGTCCCGCTCGCGATAGCCGTGCGCTGAACCAAGGGCAACGGCGTCTTGCCCTTCAATACGGGTATCGTCTTCCACCGGCTCGCTAAGTTAAATAAGTGTTCATATAAATTAACAGAATATTCATCACCGCAGATCGTCGACAATGGTACCTTTACCGCAGGTCGGAGGTGGGCACAGCTGAAATAGCTGACGCTTACTACATTCGGATCATCGCACACCACGCAAAGCGGAGTGTAAGTCTATGACAAGAAAAGCGCTCATCCTGCTCGAGGGCACAAGGAGCAATGGCCTGCTGTACGTCCAAGCGGCTCAGCGTATTGGTCTTCATCCAATTACCCTGTCTGCTGATCCACCTCAGTACGACTACCTTGCGGCGCATAGCTTTGAGGCAATCCACGTCGACACCGATAATCAGGATGCGCTGATCCGCGAATGCACCCGGTTAAGTGAGACCTATGATCTTGCTGGAATTACAAGTGCCAAGGAAAAAGTCTATGCGACAGTTGGAAAGCTCTGCCGGCGTTTCGACCTGCCGGGACCAGATCCGACCTCGGTTGAACGATGCTGTGACAAATTCACACAACGTCAGCTCCTCGCGGAGGCCGGCGTTCCGGTACCGGCTTATCGCTTAGCGGCGAATGCGACGGAAGTTGAAAGCGCTGCCGCGGAAATCGGCCTGCCTGTAGTTCTGAAGCCATCCGTAGGTGCGGGCAGCAGCGGTGTTCGATTGTGCCGCAGCGTTGACGAGTTGGCCGAACATACAACCTATCTGTTGGGTGGGAAGCATATATGGTGGTCTGCACCGAGGATACTGGTGGAAGAATTTGCACAAGGCCCGTACTACGGCGCTCTGATAATGGGACAGGAGGTGGTTGGGATGGAGGCCGCTGACTTCGGCCCGCCCCCGTATTTCGTGTTTCGTGAGGGCATGTTTCCAGCCCCGCTGACTGACGACGAACACAAACGTATCGCTGATGTTTCGCTGAGCTGTTTGCAAGCTTTAAATCTTGGCTGGGGGCCAACGAACATTGATTTCCGGTGGACAAAGCTTGGCCCAGTCGTCATTGAAGTCAATCCGCGGCTCGGTGGCGATCCTCAACCGGTTCAACTGGCTTACGGTGTCGATCTCGTGACCGAGCATATCAAGCTTGTCATCGGCGAGGAATGCGATTTACGCAAAAAGAATTCGAACACTGCCGCCTGGCGCTCCCTGCTTCCTGATCGCGACGGCGTCCTCGATTGGATTGATGGCGACAGTCGAGCCGCTGCTGTGCCAGGTGTAGCCGAGGTCAAACTGCATGCTAAACCCAAGGCGCAGATCGTCAGGAACGGCGACTACCGAGACTCTATGGGATATGTCATGGCCGCTACACCAAGCCGTGCGCAGACCGAAGCGGCACTTCAGCGTGCGGTCGATTTAATTAGTTGGTCGATCACACCATTCCCACCCATTGTCGAGCAGGAGGAATCGGCGGCCATTCAGCCAGCTGCACCAGGGCGCGCCAGGTGAGAGGTGACCATGCCCGTTTATTGTGTCGAGAGCAGATAGAGACGAGATCAATGATGATGCTTAAATCGAGGTGCCGTAAAAGGGTATTCAGCTCGTCGGGTATGTGACTACTTAGCCTTGCGAGGACCTATACGCCTCCGCGGTGGCTGGCTGCAATCGTGAGCACCTTCTGCCGACTTGCAATGCGACGTACAAACTGAACAGGACCCCGAGCGATGGCCGTCAAGCAACAGATCGATCACCTGATAGTCAATGGCGAAATCTTCACCGGTGAACGCGCATCGCCTTACATCAAGGATGGCGCGATCGCCGTCGACGGCGGTCGCATCTTGGCGATAGGCGATACACGTGCACTATCGGAACGCTACCTGTCGCCGGACTTCATTGATGCCGGGGGCGCCATCGTTCACCCGGGCATGATTGATACCCATATTCACGCAACCTCAATCGCGCTGCATAGCCTGCCCGTCTCGATTGATGAGATTTCCCAATCGAAGGTGTCATACGCCGACGTGAAGGTTCAGACGGACGACGAGTCGACCGACGCGCTGGTTGCGGCGGCGGCCGTTGCGCTGCTGCGCAGAGGCTACACGTGCTTTATGGAGGCCGGGACAGTGTTTGAGACGGATGCATTTGCCTCGGCGCTGCAGCGGATTGGGATGCGTGGCATGGTCTCGGCGCCGTTCGGTTGGGACGACGTGAGCGATTTCGAGAGTCACGCTCCAGGCATGATCACGAAACGGCTACTGGAGAGGGCGCCTGCAGACCGAGCTACCGTCATCAGACGTCTTGAACGTGAGCTCACGAGGAACGCGGATAAGGATCCGCTGGTAACCGGCTATGTCTGCCTCTATGGCGAGGGCTCCGCGACAGATGCCTTGACGCGCGATGCAATCGACCTAGCGCTGGAGGCCGGCGTGATTTTCAACCAGCATCAAGGTTTCATCCATATGTGGCGGGAGCTCGAAACCAGGAAGTATGGCAAATCCGGCGTCGCGCGGCTTCATCAATTGGGAGCGCTTCATGAGAGAACGACACTCAGCCACATGAATTCGATGAGCGACCTGGATGCGGAGCTCGTAGTCGAACACCGGCCCGGCATAACCTGGTGTCCGAATAATGCGTTGCACCGGGCGGTGCATCCGGCGGACCCTTGCCGGATGCCAAAGCTGATCGAGCAAAGCGTGTGCGTTTCGCTTGGCATAGACACCACGATGTATCACGCTCTCGGAACCGCGGGCATGGCAAGCCTGCTTCTGTCGGCGACCTCTGGCCAGCGCCTGGACGACGCGGAGCCGTTTTACATGCAGACCGCTAATGCCGCGCGGAATATAGGGTTTAGTGACGAGCTAGGAACGCTCTCGGTCGGCAAACGTGCGGATATCGTAGTGAGGGCGTCCGAAGACATAACGCACACTGCTATGGAAAAGGTGGGGGGGTTGCTCGCGCTTTCGTCGTCGCAAATCCCGGTCGATGTAGTCATAATCGACGGAAAGCTTGTCATGAAAGGCGGGCGGTTGACCAGGGTCGACCAAGCCGAGGTTCTGCATCACGCTTTGGCGCAAAGACGTCGGGTCTTGGAGCGAGCCGCGACGTGAAACCATTCCACTTTGTCCCCAAAAGACGAAGTGGTTTGTACCCTTTCCGTGGCTACACATAATTATTGCCAGCTTTCTAGGGAATCGCACACTCCGCCGTAAGCGCTGTTTTGCCCCACCTCCCGGATCTTAATGTCTGGGCCAACGGGGACTCCGACAATAGGGTACTCCTCCGGTGATGGCCGCCTTGCCGAGGCAAGCTGAAGACTGAAAGTCCTAGAGCGTTTCCGTGTTTGATTGAATCGTTGCCGATTCCCGAATCGTCGTTGTTGTGATCTCATATGTGGACGCCCCTATGGCAAGGGCCTTTTGTCGGGGATGGTTTGATCGGTTGCTTTCATATGTCCGGCCTGTTTGTGCGGCGTAGAGTTTGACCGCTGGCCCTGATGGAAATCCGCCGTTGAGGTCCCTGATCAAGCTGGCGCGCTTTTGAAGCGCATTGAATCAGACGGGTTGGCCTCACCATTGGCTCGATCGTTACACATCATCGACTGCCGTTACCAATTCGGGTTGTCTGGGATCGAACTCAGGCCGTCAGCTCATGAGCCCTATAAGCTTCCTTTCGGGTCAGTACGACCCATGCGATCCGCGCGAGCTTGTTGGCGAGCGCGACGGAGACGAGCCTGAACGGCTTTTTCTCCAAGAGCTTTCTGATCCAATTCGCCATGGGTGTTGCCTTGTCCTTCGTGTGACGGATGACGGCGGTAGCACCGACAACCAGCAATCGGCGCAAATATCGGTCTCCTTGCTTGGAGATGCCACCGAGCTGGGTTTTGCCCCCTGTCGAATGCTGTTGCGGCGTCAGGCCGAGCCAAGCGGCAAATTGCCGACCTGAACGGAATTGATCGGGATCGGTGACGGTGGCAGCAACAGCCGTGGCCGTGACTACGCCGAGGCCGGGGATCGCTGCGAGCCTACGACTGGCTTCGCTGTCGACATGCCAAGCGTGAAGTTGCTGATCCAGCACCGCAATCTCATCGGTAAACACCATGATCTGCCGGATCAGAATATCCAGCGAAGTGCGTGCATAAGAAGGTAGGCCGTCCTCATCGGACAGCGCTTGCTGCGCCAGCTTGGCCAGATTGGCAATGCCGGGATTGGCGACAAGGCCGAATTCTGCCAAATGCGCCCGCAGCGCATTTGCGACCATGGTGCGCTGGCGAACGAGCAGCGCTCGCGCGCGGTGGGTCATGAGAATGCCTTGCTGCTCCACCGTCTTCACAGGCACGAACCGCATCGTCGGGCGCTGCACGGCTTCGCAGATTGCTTCGGCATCCAGCGCGTCGCTCTTGCCACGCTTGACATAGGCCTTCACATAGGACGGCGGGATGAGCCGGACCTCGTGCCCCATCGCCGCGAGCGTGCGAGCCCAATGATGCGCTGTTCCGCACGCCTCCATCCCGATCAGGCATGATGGTAGCTTTGAGAAGAAGGGCAGCATCTGCTTCCGATGCAACCGCTTCACGAGCACGGTGTTGCCTGTCTCGTCGATGCCATGCGCCTGAAACACGCTCTTGGCCAGGTCCAATCCCATGATCGTGATCTTCATCGTGAATGCTCCTCTTGCTGCTTCGGATGACAGGCCGGCATCATAGCCGCAGCCGGTGCGGGGGCGTCCACATCATCAAGATGCTGGCTGGAAGGAGGCCAGCATTGGATGACGCGACCCTTATCGAACGACCTTCGCGACCGCGTTTTGGCAGCGGTTTTGAGCGGCGAGACCAGCCGTGTGGTGGCGGCGCGCTTCGGAGTTGCCGTCTCGTCCGTGGTGAAATGGTCGCAGCGCTATCGTGCGACCGGTTCTGGCGCACCGGGCAAGATGGGCGGGCATCGCAGGCGTATTCTGGAACCGCATCGCGCTTTCATTGCCGAGCGGCTCAATCAGAACCCGCATCTGACGCTGCATGGCTTGAAGGATGAACTGGCAAGACGCGGCGTCACGGTCTCCCACAATACGATCTGGGAATTCATCCGGCGCGAGGGACTGCGCTTCAAAAAAAACCCTGTTCGCCCTTGAGCAAGCCCGCGCCGACATCGCTCGCAGGCGGGAGCGATGGAAGACCTTTCAGCGCAATCTCGATCCTGAGCGGCTGGTGTTTATCGACGAGACCTGGATCAAGACCAACATGACGCCGCTTCGAGGCTGGGGACCAAAGGGCAAGCGCCTGCGTGCCTTTGCTCCGCACGGCCACTGGCGGACGCTGACCTTCCTCGGTGCCTTGCGCAGCGATCGGCTGACTGCTCCCTGTGTCTTCGACGGACCGATCAACGGCCAGTGTTTCCGCGCCTATGTCGAGCAACAGCTCGTGCCCGCGCTCAAACCCGGCGATATCGTCATCATCGACAATCTCGGCAGCCACAAATCGGCAGCTATCCGGCAGATCATAAAGGCGGCCGGTGCACGGCTCTGGTTCCTGCCGCCCTATTCGCCGGATCTCAATCCGATCGAGCAGGCTTTCTCCAAGATCAAGCACTGGATGCGGCAGGCCCAGAAGCGAACCGTCGAAGACGCCTGGCGACACATCGGAGCGCTCGTCCAGACAATCGAACCACACGAATGCTCAAACTATCTGGCCAACGCAGATAGACCAAGGATCTGAAGGCGCGGATTGTGGCGGAAAGCCTTCAGCCTGGAGCTCGGGTTGTTGGTGTTGCGCGTCGTCATGATCTCGTTGCGCATCAACTTTCTTGGGTTCTTGGGCGACGACAAGCACGTCAGGGTCTTCTGGCGCTGCCTCCGGAACTGATGACGGCCGTGCCGCTCTCTGAGGACGGGCCTATCGAACCCGCCTTTGTGCCACTTGCGATTACGACGGAGCCGAAGACGGCTACCGACGCTTTGCCGGGTCCGGAGCCGGTCGCGGCCGCTTCGGGGCTCGTGACAATAGAAATAGGCTTAGACCTCGTCGTGAGGGTTCCCGGCGATGTGCCGGTTGATCGGGTTGCAGCCTTGGTTCGGGCGATGCGAGGGACGGCGTGATCGTCGCGGGCCAAGGATTGCCGATCGTGATCGCGACGCGGCCGGTGGACTTCCGCTGTGGTCATCAGGCGCTGGCATTGATGGTGCAGACCGAGTTGAAGCTTGATCCGCATTCCGGGGTGACGGTGATCTTCCGGTCGAAGCACGGGTGTCGCCTAAAAATCCTGCCCAGGATGGAACGATGCGATTTTCTCGGGCTCAATACGAAGCCGTTCGATGGGCTTGATTGGCGACGGTTTATGGCGCAACGGGTAACAGCGCCGACTGCGGCAGGATGACTCAGCCGCCCTGTTTCGGCATTGTTTTATTGGGCTTTTCTGCTTCGATTTGCTATGAAGGCGCATGTAGGTGCCGATCGATCTTAGCCAGTTCCCGGACCTCCTCCCGAGGTATTGAAAGCCTTTGCGGCGGTGCAGTTCGAGCTGTCGGTCGAGAGTGCGGCGCGTCAGCATTAGCAGGCAGTGGTGACCGAGAAGGACGCCTTCATCACCGAGCTGAAGCAAGCATGCCAGCCTGGCGTCACTCAAGCGCTTTTTCATCCAACGCCTGATGCAACAACGGCAGGCAAGCCCCAATACAATCAGTTCCTATCGCGACACATTTCGGCAGTTACTGAAGTTCTCTGCACGAACACTGCATAAGCCGCCATCTCGCCTCAGTTTCGCAGAAATCGACGCGCCGTTGATCGTTGCCTTCCTTGATGACCTGGAGAGCCACGCGGGCATCAGCGTCCGCAGCCGCAACTTGCGCCTCACGGCGATTCATTCCTTCTTTCGCTATGCCGCCTTCGAAGCACCCGAGCATTCCGCTCAAATTCAACGCGTGCTCGCAATCCCAGCAAGCGCTTCACTCGAACACTGGTCAATTTCCTGACCCGCCCAGAGGTCGATGCGTTGCTGGCCGCACCGGATCAATCGACCTGGTCCGGCCGACGCGGTCACGCGTTCCTGCTGGTGGCCGTGCAGACCGGATTGCGGCTATCGGAGATCACGGGTCTCAAGCGGGATGATCTGTTCTTCGGCACGGGGGCCCACCTGCGCGTCATTGGTAAAGGGCGCAAGGAACGCTGCACCACGTTCGCCAAGTCTACGACCGCCGTCTTGCGAAACTGGCTGAAAGAGCCTCGGCGCGGAGACCAAGGTATCCTGTTTCCCAGCGCCAGAGGGAGCGGCTGAGCGTTCATGGCGTTCAATATGCTGAACAAACACCGTCAGATCGCTTCTGCCATGTGCCCGTCTCTGAAGGGAAAGCGCGTCACTGTTCATCGTCTGAGGCACACGATGGCCATGGACCTCCTACAGGCCGGCGTCGATCGCCGTCATCGCCCTGTGGCTCGGCCATGAATCGGTCGAGACGACCCAAATCTATCTCGAGGCGACGTTGGCGATGAAGGAGGCGGCGTTGGCAAAGACATCCCCATATTCCGGGACGTCATCCCGATTCCGGCCCGACGACAATCTGCTGGAGTTCTTGAACGGCCTGTGATCGAACTGACTATGTCGGGTGGCCCGGGCGCCTCTGCGGGAAATTTCCTCGTTCCTCAGACGTTTGCATTTCCGGTCGAAGCTACCTAACATAGTCAGGCGGGGTAGATAGTGCCGCCTCCGTCGACCAAGACAGGCGGCACAGCGCTGCCATGGAGCTGCTACAGGCGGGCGTCGACGGCTCAATCATTGCCCTATGGCTGGGCCATGAGGCGATGGAAACGACGCAGACCTACCTGCATGCCCATCTCGCAGTCAAGGAAACGGCGCTGGCCAAGCTTCAGCCGTATCACGCGGGCAAGCCAATCCGCTTCCAGCCGGACGATCGCCTGCTCGCCTTCCTGGAGGCGCTGTAAGGCAGGAAACTATGCCGAATGGAATCGGAGTGGCACCCAGCCAAACAGCAGCACGTGTGCGCAAACGGCTCGTTGCTCCGACGCCCGTTCGGCATAGTTCGGCGGGCGGCATAAACCGCCAAAATGAACCAGGTCGATCCGCACGCCTGGCTCACACAGACCCTCGAGCGCGTCGCCAATGGCTGGCCAAACAGCGATATCGAGGCGCTCATGCTTTGGAACTACCAGCGCTAAACGGCATCAGCTACGCGCTTACCGCCCAACATCCGGGTAAACGACAAAGCTGTCGCCTGAACAGTCGGTGAGGGCGTCGGATATGCGCTCCCTTTTCGTCGACAATGCAGAAGCTTTGTCTCGTCGAGAGTGTTTCAGAATTGTGCTGCACGGCCTGCGGAGTTGGGCGTCGGCCCGCCATCGGGAAGGAACCCTTCGTTCACATATTCGTAGATCGCTCGACGATCCGCGATCCCCGCTACAGATGTTCAGATGTCGCCCATGTAGAGGTACTTCATTTCGGGGAACCCTCCCGTCGGATACCGGACTGCTTCTCCATATACGTCCTCACATGTAGCCACGCTAAGCTAAAGGCACAGATTAGTCTGGAGCAAGCATGAAATCGTTCGGGGCGAATTAAAATAAAACGTTGGCAGAAATTGGGCAGAATTGTTAAACGTAGCTTTCGATGTTTTTCGAAAAGACTATAAAATTAAATATCGTTAAAAACCTTTACATAACGTAACGTAAAATTCGTAAAAAACATCTTTTTACCGCTGCGTGCTGCTGGTATGTTCCTGTTGACAATATCAATTACTCCGTCTCGGCCAGTTCCTCCCTTATCTTGGGAACGTTGACGGCTTATCCTGGAGAGCTTCGATGCAAGACCGGCATCAGCTAGTCAAGGAATCCTCCCTGATCCCGTGGGACGGATCACCCGAGGGGTGGACATATGTTTCCGCTAGAAGACGTCCCGCTGACCGACTTTCGGATACGCTCTTTTGAGTCTTTGTCTGGCGACCGCACCCACGTCAGCGCCTGATCATCGAGGAGCCCTACGAACTCGAAATGCGTCATGGTCGTCGATGATGGGGGCAATACCGTAGACTCTGGGTGCGTTGAACTGTTCGATAACCAAAGCCCGCATACCGGCGAGGTACAGGTTGTACCTTCAGCCACGAGACCTGCGCGCCATGAAGGCCCTTTCACACCCATCCGGCCTATGGGGAGGAGCTGTAATGAACCTAAATAGATAGACCGCACTTGAGGAAGCCGCACGAGAACCGTTTCGTTAGCGCGAGCACTCGCAACAGCTATGCGGCGGCCAGATACTTTGTAGATGAGGTGCGACATCTGCAGAATGCGGGCCTGCGCTGTCTAACAAGTGGGGCTGCCTCGCGGAAGATCTTGGAAATCTTTATAAATCAATAACATCCGCTTAGAGATGGTCATTTCAGGCGGAATCTTGATGGAGTAGTTTGAGAGATGGAACAAATTCCTGGTAAAGCCAACGGACTGCTTAGCGTCGTAAAGAGTTCACTTGAGCCGTCGTATCGGATAATTTGTTTCCCTCATGGAGGGGGCAGTATGCGCTCATTCCGTACCTGGTCTGACTATCTCCCCGACGACGTTGAGCTTATTTGCCTGGATCTTCCCGGGCGCGGCAAACGGTCTGCGGAGGCGGCCATCCGCAGCATGGACGTACTAGTACCCATGGTCATCGAGGCGCTCCAGGCGTACAGCGATAGGCCTTTTGTTTTCTTCGGCCATAGCGCAGGCGCCCTCGTGGCCTACGAGATTGCTCGCTCTCTGGAGCAGGCCGGTCGGCCATCTCCCTTCCATGTTGTCGTGTCTGCTCACCCGTCGGCCGACCTGCCCCCGGAAGAGCCGCCGATGTATACCTACGCGGATGATAAGTTAGCCGATGTGGTGCGTACCCTTGGCATGGTCCCCACAAAGGCGCTGGCAAACGAGAAATTGCTACTGGAATTCATTTTGCCGCCCATGAGGGCCGACTTCGAACTTGTGGAGACTTACGATCGAAACCTGCCAACGCCTCTCAAGGCAGCAATCACCGCAATGGGCGGAGTTAAGGACGATATCAATGCCAATGACCTAGACGAATGGCATCGGCTTACGACGTCGCGCTTCGCTCGGATTATGTTTGATGGCGATCACTTTTTCACTCATTCCATGACGGAGGAGGTGGTGTCTAGCCTCCTGCGCGAGGTTGGCGAGGTGAAGGGACAACTTCCAGCTTCCATCCAACACGGCGAAGTCCTCCCTTATAATAATCTAACGCTGCATGAGCAATTCCGCAAACAAGCGGCTCTCACCCCCGACAGTCCTGCGATCGTTTCAGAGGCTGCGACCATCACATATCGCGAACTCGACGAACTAAGCGACATTCTGTCCAGGCACCTCCTCGGACATGGTCAGAGCCGAGGCTCCCGCGTGGGTCTCCTGATGGATACTTCACCTGAATACGCTGTCGCATTGTTCGGTATTCTTAAGACAGGGGCGGCCTACGTTTTGCTTGACAAAGCAGTGCCTGTCGCTGCGATAAAGAGAATACTTCAGAAAGCATGTGTTGAAATCGTCGTCACTAACAACCGGTTCGCGGCTAAGCTTCCGCCTGACTGGTCTGGTATTGCGGTTTCGCTCGACAAGGAATGGGAAGCACAACTTGGCAAGGCCAGTCCGGCCAATCCCCCAACGGTGGATCTCGATGCGCCGGCCGAGATTTCATTTTCGTCTGGCACCACTGGTGAACCAAAAGGGATTGTCTGTCCTCATCGAAGCGTTGTATCCTCTTACCAGTGGCGCTATTACGCGCTGCCATATGCGTCTGATGAGCGTGAGGCGGTCAATCTCTTCGGGGCCATGATGCGGCCGATCCTCGCCGGGATTCCAGCCTATCTGATCCCTGATGACGTTATCTACGATCCGCACCGGCTGGTCGACTACCTGGAACGAAATCGAATTTCCAGAATATTGCTAACTCCTTCACTGTTGGATGTTCTTCTCAGCAGCGGTTTCCTCGATGTCCGTTCCCGCCTTTCGGATCTCCGATTTATCTACCTATCAGGCGAGGTACTAACGGCAGCGTTGCTTGCGCGTGTGAGGGATGCGCTGCCGCACGTCAGAATCATCAATTACTACGGCGCCGCGGAGGCATGTGATATCGCGCATATTGACTTGAGCGAGATCGATCCGGCGACAATACAAAAGGTCGCACCGGTCGGTCCGCCTCAGTACAATGTCAGCGTCTATATCCTCGAGGAGCAACGCGATCCCGTCCCACTGGGCTTCTCGGGCGAGGTCTTCGTCGGCGGCGATGTCTTGGCTCATGGATATCTCGACAGCCCGGAGATGACGCGCGAAAGGTTCCTTCCCGACCCGTTCCGCGCTGAAGGCACGATGTTCCGCACGGGCGATCTTGGCCGCATGCTGCCCGGCGGCCAACTAGAGATCTTGGGGCGCTGCGCTTTCATGGTGAAGATCCGGGGATACAGCGTCGTTCCAGCGTCTGTAGAAGCTGCTTTGCTTCAATACGCCGGCGTCCGCTCCGCCGCCGTATTGCCGGAGCTCAATCCGACGACCGGCCAGCCTGATCGGCTGATCGCCTATGTAGTCTTGTCGAATCCGTGCAAGGGGTGGCAGGCTTCTTTGCGGGCGTATTTGAAGTCTGAGGTGCCGCACTACGCAATTCCGTCAGAGTTCGTTGCTCTGACCGAATTGCCCATAGCGGCCAACGGGAAACTTGATAGGTCGCGCCTTCGCGCGCTCGTGCAAGAGGCGTGCGCTCCGGTGACCGGTACCGACGAGGTTGAACCGGCACTTCTCGCAGCTTGGCGCGACCTTCTCCAGGCCGAAGGTGCTGATCCAGGCGACAACTTTTTCGATTGCGGCGGAACCTCCCTTCTGGCTGCCGGTCTCTGTACGCACCTTCGTAAGAGTCTGAAGGTGGAGCTCCGCGTAGTGGAGATCTTCCTCAATCCGACCTTTAACGAACTCGCGGCTCTTCTCCGCAAACGCGTTGTTGAGCAGGGACGTCCCCAAAACGCCAAGCTCCCCAAAACGCCGCCAGTCTTGCCGGGTGGGGCGCATGTGAAGGCGTTGGACCGTCGACGCAGCCCCGGTATTGACATTGCGGTGATTGGTATGGCCGCGCGTTTTCCTGGCGCGGAGACGGTGGACGCCCTGTGGGAGAACCTCTGCCAAGGGGTGTGCTCGATCACGTCGCTCTCCACGCAGGAACTCAAGGCCCGGGGCATCCCGGAGGCCGTCCTGAAGCGCCCCGATTACGTGCGCGTGGGCGCCCATCTCAACGATGTGGACCTTTTCGATCCGGATTTCTGGAACCTTTCGAGGCGTGAGGCAACGTTAATGGACCCGCAGCATCGGCTGTTTCTCGAATGCTGTTGGAAGGCCCTTGAGTCGGCCGGATATGCGCCAACCCAGCATGAAGGCCGTACCGGAGTGTTTGCAGGTGCTTCTTCCTCGCTCTATCTACGCTACCATTTGAAGGGCGGCCCCAGCGATCCCAACAACGCGCCACTCGCTTTCCTGACGGAGCTCGGCAACGAGAAGGACTACCTTGCCTCCCGCGTGTCCTACATGCTTAACCTCAACGGGCCAAGCATTGCGGTGCAAACCTCATGCTCAACTGGGTTAGTGGCGATCGCGGTCGCCGCTCAGTCGCTCGCGGCCGGCTATTGCGAGATCGCGTTGGCAGGGGGCTCGAGTATCACCTTCCCTCAAGCGGGGTATCAGTTTGTCAAGGGCTACATTAATTCGTCGGACGGTGTGTGCCGAGCCTTTGATGCCGATGCCAGTGGCACGGTGTTTGGAGATGGGGTAGGCGTTGTCGTTCTTAAGCGCCTTGAAGACGCGCTGGAGGCGAACGACCCGATCCACGCGGTGGTAAAAGGATGTGCCATTAACAACGACGGCCGCGCCAAATCGTCCTTCTCGGCGCCTAGCGCGCGAGGCCAGGCCGAAGTTGTGCGCCAAGCACTTGCCTCTGCGGCACTCGGCCCTGAAGATGTCGAATATATCGAAACTCATGGGACCGGCACCAAGGTCGGCGACCCGATCGAGATCCGCGCTCTGGCAGAGGTCTTCGCGGAGCAAGAGAAGACGGGGCACGCCTGTGCGCTGGGGTCAATTAAACCGAATATCGGGCATGCCGACGTCGCCTCAGGGGTCGCGAGCTTTATCAAGACAGTTCTCACCCTTCAGCACGGAGTAATCCCACCGACCATCAAAATCAACCGGCTGAACGAAGATCTAGGTCTGGAAGACACACCCTTCTTCATCAATGAGCAGCTTAGACCTTGGCGCCGTCCGCCTGGACGCTCGCGAACGGCCGGAGTTACTGGCCTCGGTGTTGGCGGAACCAACTGCCATGTCGTGCTGCAAGAATGGGACAGCGACAATGCCAGGGCTTGGCCCGGATCGGTCGAACGGGGATCTCACGCTCTTTGCCTATCCGCAAAGACCCCTTCGGCGCTAAGCCGGGCTTGCCGGAATCTGGCCGCGTTCCTGCGGCGTAACCGCGATATCCATCTTGGGGACGTCGCGCACACACTACGCGTGGCGAGATGCCAGTTTGAGCATCGAACCGTCATTGTGGCGCGCAACTTAGATACGGCAATCGCGAGGTTGGAAGAAGAAGTGGATCGTGCGGCTGATCGGACCCTTTCCTCGCCGTCGATTGGGTTCATGCTGCCCGGCTGCGGAGTGCAGCACCCGCGAATGTTCAAGGAACTCTTTGATCACGTGCCAGACTTTCGCAATGCTTTCCTGACTTGTGCCGACGCTAGTCGCCGGGTTCTCGATCGTGACCTGGAAACGGTCATGTTTGGGGAAGAGGACGAAAATCGGACGGCTTCCTTCGAAGAAATCAATGTCATGATTTTCTCCGTGCAATACGCCATGGCGCGTTTGCTAGAACTGTTCGGCGTGCTGCCCGATTATCTCGTCGGACACAGCATGAGCGAATACATTGTGGCCACTCTAGCAGGCATTCTAAAAGTAGAAGATGCTGTTGGGCTGTCGGTCATTCGGAGCCGGTCGATGGCGAATCTTAGTATCGATGGTGCTATGCTTTCGGCTGAATGCTGCCCGAGTGAGGCTGAGCGTATCCTCACGGAGGACGCTTGGCGTGATCGAGCTGAAGCTGGCGAGATCGGCGTCGGTGTCGTGAACTCAAACACGAGCGTCGTGTTCACCGGCAAGTGGGAATTTTTGGAAAGGCTTCAGGAAAGTCTCAAACAGCGAGAGATTCCCAACAAACTCCTTAATACAGCCGGCGTCCCCAGTCATTCTCCGCTGATGAAACAAGCGACTGACATGATCGACGTGCAGGCCCGCGTACTCGAAAAGGCTCTGCCGAATGTCGCCATAGCCCTGAATTCAGGATCCCTGCATCGTGTGAAAGTACCCCTGCCGGAGAGCCACTGGAGTGGGCAAGCAACTGAGACTATCCGATTCGATCGCGCTATCCAGGCCGTGGTCGCAACTGGTGCAACTGCGCTCATTGACCTTGGCCCTTCGCGCAATCTGGCGCGTTTCGCACATGGGGCGATCAACCCGGAGGATTGCAAGACCCGAATTCCATCGATTGTCCCAGCCGCGCGCGACGAGAACGATGAAGAGTCGACGGACCGCCATGTCCTTTTGGAATGCCTTGGGGCACTCTGGGCCGCGGGTGTTGCGGTGGATTGGAAACGGGCCAGTGATCAATTGGAACCGTTCGGTACTCGCCGTCGCATTCCCCTTCCAACGTACTCGTTCGACGGTCACCGATGCTGGCCGGACGATCAGCCTGCAGGCCCGACGGTTTGGCGGCACCCGGGGGGGCAAGAACGGCAAAGGGGGGAGGTGTTCACGACGGCGGACGAGCAGCCACAAGAAGATAAAAAATCTTTTCCAAAAGAAGAAGTCGAAATAGGAAAGGTCAACATGTTTAGCAACGATGATCCGAGGAGAATTTTTCTTGATGAAATCAAAACTATTATTGGCTCCAACGAAATAGGCTTGGAAGATAACTTCTTTGATGTTGGGGGAGACAGCCTGATCGCCGCAGAGCTCCAAGCTAATTTGGATAAAGGCGACCGCTGGAGGCCGCCGCAATTGGATGAGATAATTGAGGCGGCGACGTTCGGGGACCTGTATGACCGAATATGCAGACGTAACCACCCGTCGCAATAACGACACCTCAAACCTGCCAGACTAAATGTTCGCCGGTCCCAGGAGAACATTTGGTCTAGAGCGCAGACGCAGCAGACACGCGCAGCTCTGTTTCCGGCGGTCGGCGAGACTGGTAGCGGATCATCTTCCTGTACGCATGCGCCAGACTCGCACGCACAACTTCCCAAAGGGAATCCCAAATCGGACTCTTCTGTTAGGCTGTAACCACTAGATCTCCGAACCTGCTATCGCACATGGCCATCTTGCACCCAGGTGGTCGGCGGCGACAATCGATATTTGACGAAGGCGCATATACCATGCACATCAAATGTAACTACATGACCTGAGGCGAAATGACGTCGCAAGCCGGAAGTTGTCTTGGAGTCTTGGGCTTGGAACCCGGTTTGCCGGCCGGCGTGGCGCCGCCGGCGGAGCCGTCCGGGTCGCTGTTTAGTTCAGCTACTTTCGACTTTCCCGTAATATCGGAAACCGTCGAGGGAGCCTGGGCGGATGTTGTGATGCAGGGCGAACCTGCACTCGAGCCTGCTTTTGTGGCGGCAGCTCGGAGGCTGGTGGAGCGAGGCGCAGTCGTAATCAGCTCGGACTGCGGCTTTGCTGTCCGGCATCAGGCAGCGGTGGCTGCGGCGGTAAGTGTTCCGGTAATAATGTCCAGCCTGCTCTTAGTGCCGACGCTGCTCCGCCAACTGCCGCCAAAAGCCAAACTCGCTGTTGTCACAGCTGATTCACGAGTGTTTCGAGATGATTTGCTTGGGCTCATTGATCAGGCCGACCGGGATCGGATCGTCATCGGCGGCGTCGAAGGCGGTAAGATGTCTGAAAACGCGTCCATGCGTCCGCCGCAACCGACCGATATCGCCGACATCGAGAATGATGTGGCTGCTTGTGTCGCGCGGCTCCGCGTCGCAAATCCGGACATCGCTGCGCTACTCTTCACTTGCACTGGATTCCCGCCGATAACGCCGGCAATCCGTTGCATGACAGGGCTGCCTATCTACGACATCACAACCATATCCCGGATGACGCTTGAGTCTGTTCGCACCTAATGTTGTCATCGCTTCAAGTTCATCAGGTTTCTCGAAGCCTATTTGAGAAGTCACTCTCCAGATCCATTGATATGAGGTAATCTATGCGCATCGCATGCATCGGCACAGGGGAAATAGGCGCGAGCTGGGTGGCGTTGTTCATGACTGGCACCCATGAGGTGACCGCATGGGATCCAGCACCGGGTTGGCAGGATCGTCTAGTGGCGGCCCTCGACCGCTATGAGCCGCAATTGCAAGAGCTTCATTTGCCCATTGTACGTACACGCCTTCGACTTTGCGCCACTTTGGCCGAGGCGGTGGCCGAGGCAGAGCTCATTCAGGAAAATGCCCCGGAACAGATAGATCTCAAACGCGCGCTGGTCCGGGAAATTGCCAGTCTCGCGCCGCTCGATTCGATTATCGCCTCCTCCACATCAGGACTTTTGCCAGGCGATATCGCTAGAGACATTCCCAACCCGGGTCGTCTCCTCGTAGCACATCCTTTTTCCCCTCCGCACCTGGTCCCGGCCATGGAGATCGTCGGCATACCTGAAATGCCGAGAGAAAGACTTGAAGCAGCAGTCGAACTGTACCGCAGCATCGGCAGACAACCGATTGTAGTGTCGCAAGCCATTCCGGGTTTTATCGGCAATCGCCTGCAAGCCGCGATGTTCCGCGAGGCGTTCCACATGATCGCGGCCGACGAGGCCACGATGGAAGAGATCGACAGCATCATTAAGAGCGGACCTGGTCTCCGCTATGGCATTTCAGGCCCATGTGAGGCCCAATTGGGTTGGGTAGATCGTCCGGAGGCCCCCGGCGAGATAAATGAAGAAAAGTGGTCGATCCTGATGGACAGTGACTGGAGCCGCCTGCCAGGTCCGCCGCTGACCAATGCACTGCGTGACCTCCTCGTCCGCAACTCTTGGCAGCGCACGCAAAGAGGCTCCCCGACGACGCACGGGAGAAGCGGATAATTGCAGTACGACGTGCAGTCGGGAACATCTGAGGTTCAGACCGACGTGACAGGAGTCCTTAGCGCTTGTCCAAGCCCAGCGTTGGATCGTCAAGGCGTAGAAATTGTGGCTGTGCTCACCGTGGCCGGACTCGGTGGTGGCGTGTTGGCGCGCCCACGATATCTCAATGTGATCGACCGCCTCAGTGCGGCGAGGCAATCAAGGTGGGAGTGCAGCGTCAATGGATCCGTAGCAAAGATTTACATGACCGACGGAACGACGCGAGGCGTCGATCCACCACTACGCCGCAAGTATCGCCAGTGTCGGTGCTGGATCGTAGGTACCTCACCTGTCGTTTGCCCATACCCTTGCCTTCGTCGGCAGCGAAAAGGCACCCAAAGGCAGGGACCGTGCGAAAATTTAGCAGTGCAATAGCACTCTCCGGAAATGAGTATGATACAACCCAAGGAAGACGTCATGATAAACTTTGATTTGCGGAATAAAAAGGCTATTGTAACAGGAGCGGCTTCCGGTATCGGTCTTGCCACAGCGACAAGACTCGCAAGATCTGGCGCTAGTGTCGCGATAAATGGCTTACGCACAAACGAAAAGCTGATCATTGAAGTCACCAAACTAAGGGACGACGGTCTTGACGTGTATAGCGTGCCGGGAGATGTCAGCCAACCAGACTCCGCGCACAAAGTTGTCTCATCTGCCTTGGAAGTGCTCGGCGGCCTTGATTATCTAATTAATAACGCTGGAGCACCCGGTACGAAGTCGCCAATCCCAGTAGATGACTTTGATGCTCTTACCCCAGCCTTCTGGCAGAAGATGCTGGACGTTAATTTATTGAGTGCGTTCTGGATGACCAAGGCTGCCCGTACCGCTCTCATGGAGAGCCATGGCGCGGTAGTCAACACGGTATCCACAGGCGCATTCGCGTGCACCGGTAGCAGTACCGCGTATGCCTGCGCCAAGGCCGGGCTGGCTCACCTGACTAGACATTTGGCCAAGGCTTTGGCACCTCGGGTGAGGGTCAACGGAATTGCACCCGGAGCGGTAAATTCTCCTTGGGAATGCTCATGGGGGCTGGACAACGAGGAGTGGGCGCGAACCGCTGTTCCGCTTCAGCGTATTGGTCAGCCTGAAGAGTATGCGGAACTCATCACTTATCTCGCGGCAGGCGCGTCCTACATAACCGCCCAGGTAGTAATAGCGGATGGTGGCGATTTCCTCTTAAGCTGAGGAATTGCAGGACTCAGTGCGGTCATCCCTGGAAATACATCAGTTGACCCTTTTAATGAGCGATGCGAGTTGCACATGAACGGTCCCGGCATGGTGATCTGCCCAGATCACACGAGAATGGGCAAATAGATGGATACGACCCGAAAATTTGCAACAATGGTGACCGACGATCTTCTCGACGGATATGGGCACATGAGTAAGCGGTGTTTCGGGACCACCTTTCGGGAGTGGTCGCGATCTGTGAAGTTGCCGGTTCTGCATTGGGATCGGAGATCGACTTGTGTCTGGACTTGACTTTACGCTTGACCCGGAGCGGCAACCTCGACCTTTCGTGGTATCTTTCTCCTCTATATTCGAGCGCTAGCGGCGCATTCGTAGACACAGCTGTAGCGTTCAGCCTCGGGCAACACCCCATATTTCGACAGTATTTTCAGGCGAGTACATGGGCAATGGTATGAGCGTCATGGGCGGCAGCGCCCCACCGACGGAAGCAGCAATGGTGTTGGTTAATGCAACAGTTTCAGCTTGGGTGCCAGTTGAACTGAAGTAGCACACCAGGAGAACTATGTCCGCGGGTTCCCGACCGAAGGGACGTAGGAGGTCCTCGATGTAGCTCATAGTGAAGCGGGTCTGAGGCAACAGCTGCCCCTCCATCACAGCCTGCCATTTGTTGTCGTAGGGACGACCGGGCCACTGGCCTCCTAGCCATACCGTATCGCGCAGCCGGATGGCTTGGCGATAGGGTAACGGGATCGGCCAGTCCCACACGCGCTCGGGCCAATGGTCCTCACGCGAGATGTACTTGTCGAGGCCGTTCCTCTGCTCGCGCATTGCCATGACCTCGATTTTGGTCAGCGCCTCATTCGGATTGAGGCGATGGCAGGGAACAGAAGTCGCGACGGGCCCCGGCTCACGAAAGTGGCTCGCCCGCGCCTTTGCGAGTGGCTCCCATCGCTCGCGCGTGCCGCCGCAAGGGCCATAGAGGTAATACCCCTCAAACTTGATGCAGTCCTGGAAGGAAGCGCCGAGCCCAGCCAGCGTCTCCGAATGTGTTTCCATGATGAAGTTGATTTGGGCAACGCCATCGCCCGGGTGGCGCACCGCGCCTTCAAGGTCCTCCGCTGTGCGATTGGCCAGCGCGATGAACTCGCCAGCTCGCAGGCCTCCAGTAACCGTCCGCCCCCCTAATAACTCGCGTCTCTTCGGGGGGACTTGGCGCGGCACACTTCGAATGTCAGAGTGCGTGCGCCAACCGCGTTGCGCAACGACCTGAATTTGAATGCATTGGCCGCAGAAAGGCTGCAAAGCCTCTGGCATCGTGCTGATCACGGGCATGGGCTCCGCTTTGAAGAAGCATGCTAGGGCCGCGATCACGACCCAATCATCGCGCTCGGCGGTGTAATGCGCCTTTATCCGAACAACGTCGTCGAGAGTGCAAGACTCTGTTGCGAGCGCATCCGCCACGTTGGCCATCGCGCCCTCAATCTGCTTATCCAGTTCACCTGGGTGGCGAATCCGTCCCGTCGCATCGAAATCACCAGCGCCCCCGACGAAAGTCAATTCGCCTGAACTGGCGCACAAATTGTGGACGTTCGGAATCGGCAGATTCCACATCGCAGACGTCATTTCTCTGCTCCTGAGAGATTACACAAAAACTGCACGATGCTCCGGAACAAATCCGGCCTCGGGCCGCCACGCACCAGCCGTTCGCTTTTCCGATCGTAAGCGGCGGGGTTGCTGAAGCGAGCACCTGCTCGAAGTGCGCGACACCAGACCTTCATCGCTAGCCTAGGACTTGGTAGTGTGCGTCGGTGGGCACACAGACCATGCCATCTGTAGATGCAATGTCCCACGGGCAGGCGGACATCGCGACGATACAATCCAGTTCCGCTCGTATCACGACAAAGTCTTCCGGCCTCGACAGGAATTCCCCCGAGGTAAGTGTTCCATCGAGCGCCACCGGAAAGTTCATCCAGAGATTCAAGGGGCAGGGCACCTCCAAGACCGTAAGGCCGATTTGACGCATTGCCGACCTCAGATTGTCGGCGCAATTGTCGTGGTATTGGCTACAACCGAGTTGGCCATAACGATAGTCGTCGCACCCTGCCATTGTGGTGTCATGCCTGCTCGGTGAGGTGTCTTCCACCACCGTCAGAATCGGCCGCCGCCTGTTCGTGTGTAGAGGTCACCTTTGAGGGGCCACAGCCTTCCTAGCGCCGCGCGCAAAAGCCCCATCGATATAAACTCCGTCAGGTCATCAGCATTAAAGCACCAAGTGTCGATCACTTGGCTGCCATCGGTGTTTGTGATTTTAATCGATTGACCCCGTGTCAGCTGCGCGCGGCCCTGACGCGCGAGAATGGTTATGAGTCCACTATCTATCATGAACGTCCGTTCGACTAATGCGAATTTAAACGGAGCATGCCGGTTAAACTGAGCTCGCAATTAAGAATTGCACGGCGTTCAGCGGTCAAGGAAGGCAAGTACCGTTATGCGAGGCCGCTGTTGATTATGCAATGAAGTGCACAAAGACACGATGTACCTGCACAGTCGGGTCGGCGCCTACTGGAGATACCTCTTCTACGGCCTTGGCCTGACTACCGTTTCGTTCACTGAGACTTACTTCAATCGTCGACAGGATGACGCGAGTTGAAGGAAGATGCGTGTGAGCTGTCACAACGCTGGTTTCTCTCCCAGTTTCCACTGACCAGTGCGACTCCAACGCTTCAGTCAATAATGTTTTGGGAATGCACATAATGGACAGCGAATTGCTTGCATGTGCGTATTCGCCGAATGTCTCGTTCGGTAGCTTTAGGCGCAGGGGAGTTTCCAGGTACAACATGACGCTACTAACATGGACGCCAACCTAGTCCGGAAAGCCATCATCATGCATCGTGCAGATTCGCACTCGGCCATCTCGACAACGTTTGCCCCGCTCCGGAACCACGCATTTAGTTCAATCTGGACGGCGACACAAATCTCGAGCCTCGGCTGGCTCGTCCAGACAACTGCCGTCAGTTGGCTCATGGCCACGATTTCGGCTTCCGATCTGATGGTCGCGCTCGTACAGGGCGCGTCCACACTGCCGGCATTCTTCCTCTCCGTTCTCGCCGGCGCCATCGCCGACAGTTTCAGCCGACGGGGCGTGATGCTCGCCGGACACTGCTTGATTGCTCTGGCCTCCCTGACGCTGGCGATTTGCGTGTCACTGGGCTTCGTCAGTCCATGGTTGATACTGGGATTGGGCTTCCTGGCCGGGTGCGGCTTTGCCTTGAATGATCCAGCTTGGCACGCCTCTGTCGGCGATATTCTGAAGAAGCGAGACATCCCAGCCGCGGTGACGCTGATGTCGGTCGGCTATAATATTGTTCGAAGCACAGGCCCGGCCCTGGGTGGCGCCATTTTGGCATTCTTTGGGCCCCTTGCCGCTTTCGTCTTGGCAGCACTGAGCGATCTCGTCCCGCTCGCAGCTATATCGCGGTCGAAATGGCACGTTCGCACGTCTTCGCTCCCGCGCGAGCGCGTAGTTACGGCCATTCATGATGGGCTGCGCTTCACCGCAATGTCGTCGGAAATCAGAGCGGCGATCGCACGCGGCGCCGTGTTCGGTCTTGCGAGCATTTCGATCCTCGCGCTGCTTCCCCTGATCGTCCGCGATCATTTGGCCAGCGGACCCATCGTTTACGGTGCACTCCTCGCTGCGTTCGGGGTAGGTGCCTTCAGCGCCGGTCTCGGCACAAACCATCTGAGACGGATTGTTTCCCAGGACCGTCTCATCGCATTGGCATCCATTGCCTGTGCCATATGCTGCCTCGTATTACCCCTCACAGCGTCGATCCCCATCGCGGCCCTTGCATTGGCGGTCGGTGGCGCAGGCTGGCTACTAACCTGGACCGGACTAGACGTTTCGATACAGCTATCGAGCCCCAGATGGGTCGTCGGTCGGACGCTTTCGATCTATTATGCCCTATCCTACGGCGGCATGGCGGCAGGCAGTTGGGTCTGGGGCGCGGTTGCCCAGAATTTCTCCCTGACGATCGCTCTCGAGGCTGCTGCTGTGGTTCTGCTCCTTGCTGCTGGCGCTGCATTCGTGCTGCCGATACAATTGTGGGAAGAAACGGATCGGGAAGCCTCTGAGTTTGTACCGCCGCCGCTCGCGTTTAACCTGCAGCCGAGAAGCGGCCCTATCGTGATCAAGGTGGACTACGTTATAGGAGAGCATCGTCTCGAGGCCTTTCTCGAGTGCATGCGCGACCGGCGGCGCATCCAGAGCCGCGCGGGCGCACGGAACTGGACGCTCCAGCGCAACTTACAAAACCCTACCTTATGGACGGAGACGTTTAGAACGCCGACATGGACGGACTATCTCCGTCTGAACCATAGGCTGACCGCAACAGACCAGGATGTCGACAAACGCCTTGCCGCTCTGCACGACGGGGACCTTCCTCCCGAGCCGGTGCTTTCGATCGAAAGAGCAACTGGCGCCGTTCGTAGCCGCAGCCAACCAATAACTCGTTTTTCGCGCCCGTGACGTGACCGAACAATGAGGTCGCCAGTAAGTCAACTGCGCAACGTCCGCTAATGGGATGGACCGGCTGCTCCCCCGGCGGGTTAGTCTGCACAAGCTTATACCCGTGGCAACAGGACAAGCAGTGGAGAAACCAAAACCGATTACCTCTTTCGACGCTGACGACGATCGGCGTCGGCCTTGGCAAGGATGTTTTTCACATATTTGGCTTCGATACTGACGGGAAGATCGCTTTCCGTCGCAAGATCAAGCGATTGGCCCTTGCCGACACGTTCAGGAAGTTGTCGCCGTGCATCGTCGGCATGGAAGCCTGGCTGAGCGCGCATCTCGTCAGTCGCACACTGCGCCCTCTCGGTCACGAGCCGAGGATTATTCCGGGATCTACGTTAAGCCGTTCGCGAACGGGCAAAAGAACGACTACAACGACGCGGAAGTGATCGCCGAAGCAGCCCTGCGGCCGAAGCTGCGCACTGTGAAGGAAAAGTCCCAGGTGCAGCGCGACAACCAAGATGAGACGAAGCGTCAATCAAGATGAGACTCGGCAGCAGCGGTGGAACGCAGAGAGGGCGTAGCCCGAACGGAGTTCTACCGCTGCTGCCGCGCCGATTTATCTGGTGATTGCGGTTCGACCGGTAGGTTGGATTCTTCGAAGAACGGGGAACCACCTTTGTGCCAGGTCGTCACATAACCGATCAGCAGATGAGGCTTTTCATGAAGTTACGACAAGAGCACAGAGTTGATGTCGCCGCCGTGAAGGCGTCGCTCAGCAGAGCAACGGCCTATCGCATCGAGAAGAACGCGCAACTGCCATCACAAATGAAGAAGCCGCGCGGTCGTCGGCGTCCCGACCCACTCGCCGACATCTTCGATGCCGAGGTCGTGCCGCTGCTGAAGGCGGCACCTGGCATTCGTCCGGTCGCCGTCTTCGAGGAGATGTTGCGCCGCCATCCCGACCTCAGCGAAGGCGTTCGCCGGACAATGGAACGGCGGATCCGTGCCTGGCGGGCCACCAATGGCGACGAGCAGGACGTCATCTTTCGCCATGTTCATGAGCCCGGCCGACTGGGGCCGACTTCACCAACATGAACGAATTGGGGATCACGATCGCAGGCCAGCCGCTCGATCACCTGCTTTATCACTTCCGGCTCGCCTATTCCGGCTTCGAACACGCCCACGTCGTCCTCGGTGGCGAAAGCTTCGTGGTGCTGGCCGAAGGCTGCAGAACGCTCTCTGGTTCCTTGGCGGCGCGCCGTTTTACCATCGCAGCGACAGCCTGTCGGCGGCCATCCGCAATCTCGATGCCAATGCCAAGGAGGACCAGACGCGGCGCTACGCAGAGCTTTGTGCGCACTACCGGATGACGCCGACCCGCAACAACAAGGGCATTGCCCACGAGAACGGTGCGATTGAGAGCCCGCATGGCCACCTTAAGAATGCGATCCGCGATGCCCTGTTGCTGCGCGGCACCCGTGACTTCGACGATCTCGATGCCTATCAGGCTTCATCGATGAGATCGTCAGCCGGCGTAATGCCCGCTACGGCAAGCGCATCGACGCCGAGCGGACGGCGCTGCAGCCGTTGCCGGGAACCAGCGATTTTGAGGAGGTTGTCGTGCGGGTCTCGCGCAGCGGCGGCTTCACCTTGCGCAAGGTCTTTTACACCGTGCCATCACGGCTCATCGTGCACCGGCTGCGCGTGCGCCTTTACTACGAGCTCTTTATCGGCGGCACGCATCTGATGACGCTCCAAAGAGGGCGTGCGCATGCCAGCGGCAAGCACGACCAGGTGGTCGATTATCGGCATGTCATCCATTCGCTGCGCAAAAAGCCGGTGGCGCTCCTTCAGCTTGTCTATCGCGACAAGCTGTTTCCACGGCAGGAATACCGAAGGGCCTTCGAGACCCTGCTCGACCGGCCTTCCGACAAGCAGGCCTGCAAGATCACCGTCGAGCTCCTGGCCTTGCCCACGATCGGGGCTGCGAGCGGGAACTGGCAGAGCGGCTCGCTAAAACACTCGATGCGGGCGAACTGCCGGACAATCATCGCGCTGAGGACTTTCTTCGCGCCCGATCCGGCACAGTTGCCCGCCGTGAACGTTCGTCTCGCCTCCCTCCAGGGCTATGAGGCCCTGATCGACGCGCGTCATCTGGAGGACGCCGCATGAGAAACGCCCCTGCCATCGACGCCGCCACGCTCAGCACGCTGCTCAATGAACTCCGCCTCCCGGCCATCAAGGTCCTTTGGCCGGAATTTGCCGAACGGGCCGACAAGGAAGGGTGGCCAGCGGCCCGGTTCCTGTCGGTGATCGCCGAGCACGAACTGGCCGAACGCGATCGCCGCCGCATCGAACGCCATCTCGCCGAGGCGCGGTTGCCACCGGGAAAGACGCTCGACAGCTTTGACTTCGACGCCGTGCCGATGGTCTCCAAGGCACAGGTCATGGCGATCGCCGCCGGCGATGGCTCGCTAAGGGAGCGAACATCCTATTGTTCGGCCCGCCCGGTGGCGGCAAGAGCCATCTCGCCGCCGCAATCGGCCTCGCGCTCATCGAGAACGGTTGGCGGGTGCTGTTCATGCGTCCGAGTTCGTTCAGAAACTGCAGGTGGCACGTCGTGAACTCCAGCTCGAATCCGCCATCGCCAAGCTCGACAAGTTCGATCTGCTCATTCTTGATGATCTCGCCTATGTGACCAAGGACCACGCGGGAAACGAGCGTGCTCTTCGAGCTCATCTCCGCGCGCTTCGAGCGGCGATCGATCATGATCACCGCCAACCAGCCCTTCGGCGATTGGAACAGGGTCTTCCCCGATCCCGCCATGACACTCGCCGACGTCGATCGTCTCGTCCACCACGCGACCATCTTTGAGATGAATGTCGAAAGCTACCGGCGTCGATCCGCGATGGAAGCCAAACGCCAACGCGGTAGGCCGGCTTCCTTCGCGACAATCAGAAACGCCGCCGAGATTGACGCTGCGCGACAATCAGAACCCAACGAAGCCCTTGCCAGCGACAATCACGGTGATGCCGTCGCCGACAACCGCGACACCAGAATCTCATCCAGATTGTCGCGCTGATCGCATCCAGATTGTCGCTCTACGCCCAGGAGAAGCTCGATCTACAGGCTTGCCATCGCGTGCGATCGCGCCTGGTCTCGCGGCGTACGGCGACCATCAAATTAGATCAGAGTTTTCCTCATCGAGTAGGGCATTGCGGTGCGGGCGGGTATGCGGGCATTGCGCAACTCTTTGTTTCCAAATCTCGAAGAACCGCGCGGACGAGATTTCGCCGCGCATAAGTGACTTGATCGTCGGCCTTTTCGAAGACTGGCTATGGCTCGACGAGCGTATCGAAACGGTCACGCACGAAATCGAAGAGATCAGCCAGAACGAGGCGAATTGCGAATTGCCGCCGCGCGATGAGTGTTCCCGGCGTCGTTCCGCTCATCTCGACCGCGGTGTTGGCACAGCACGCCCTTCGGCAAGCTCAGCTGGCGGCGTGCAGGCGCGGCTGAACAAATATTTCGCCACAGGCGGGCGTGGATTGCTCGGTCATCGCCCTATGGCTCGACATGAGACGGTCGAAACCACGCTGACCTATCTTCACGCGCATCTTGAACCGAACGAAGCCGCGCTTGCGAAGCTTTTGTGGATCGAACCGGCGCCAGTTTCTTCTCGTTGGCCAGATAGGCCAGATCGGCCGGGCGTCCTCGCGGCCGAGTAAGTCCGGCGACCTGCCGAAATGTCGTGCAAAACAGCGACACTTGTTGCAGGTACGGGAGTTGAATCTTGAGCGAGAAATTGCACACCTGCATGTCCTCGCTCATGCGCTGGCGAAGTGGGGGGCATGACGAGCCCTCCGTCCGATAGAATGGGTTGCGAACCGCCGTCCCTTCCTCTCGCAGTTGGAGCCCCTACTGAATATATCACTTCCTTGCCGCTCCGGCGCGGCGGAGCGGGTTAGTCGAACTGCATTTATCCAACGACGTCGAAAGATGGCTGACCGCGCCTATGAAAAAGAGCGGAGAAGCATTGAAAGCACGCGTGGTACCCCGCAAGTGGGCGTGCTCAGCCGAATCGTTTCGAATCTGCTCCTGCATTAGGCGTTTGACGTCTGGATGACCCGGGCACATCCGGATCTTCCATGGGTGTCGGTATGCGGACGATAGTCTGGCGCACTGCCGGACCGAGCAAGAAGCAGGGGCCCTCATGGCCGAACTTCAAGGGTGGCTGCCAGAATGCGGGCTTCTGATGCATCAGACTCAGATCGTCTGCTGCAAAAATAATCGGCGCCGAAAAATGTATCCGACTGTCAAAGTTGGCGCTTCCTTGGAGCCAAATTCAGGCCGCGACAGGTGGTGACGTCACAGCAGATGAGTTCTTCTCCGGATATACCCCCGAGATCAGTCTGGCGGCGCTAAAATCAATGCGGGCGGCGATCAAGATCTTGAACATATCGCGGCAAACGCCGGGGACGCTGAACCGAAGCCGCCAGGGCCCGCCCCAGCGAGGAGCATGCTGGGGAAAGCTCAATTTCGGGAGCGTGGGTGGCGTACCCGTTAGTCTCCGAATCTGACCACAAAAACATAATTGAACATAAGGGTCATCGATCACCGCCTGCCCGAACGCCAGGGTGCCTGTCTCGCCACGGTCTAGCCTCTTCCAAGTCTCGTGCTACCCGCACGAGTGTGGCTTCGTCGCCGAAGCGACCGACGATCTGAAGACCGATTGGCAACCCGTCTGTGCTTTGTGCGAGTGGCAAGGAGACAGAAGGTTGTCCAGTAATGTTGAATATTGGCATATGGCAACCTTTGTAGACCTTTTCCGTCCACTCTTCTGCAGAGATTGCTGGGTGGGTGAGGCTGTAAATTGTTCCATGCGGGTGGGCCACGATCGGCTGCGTAGGTGTAAGCAGAACGTCGAATGAATGAATAGCCTCGGCGACGCGGAAGCGAAGTCTTCGAAACCCTTCGTCCACCTCGCTCCAGATCGACAATGGCTGTTTTCGCCCACGTTCGTAAAGCTTGAGCGTTACCGGCTCTAGGGTGTCTTGGCTGATCTCTCGACCGAGGGCTTGTGCCGCCGCTTCAAGCGACACCGCGTCAAGATCCTCCCAAAGGAGAATAGTCTCTATGAACTCCTTATAATCGAACGGAGCTTCGATCTCTGCCACCGAGTGCCCCATTTCCTCCAAAAGCGAGGCGGTCGAGTCGACGGCTTGCAGGACTTCTGGATCAAGATCGAGCTTGCCCCATGTAGTCCTAGCGACCCCAATCTTCAGGGCACTGGTCGGTCGCGAAAGTTCCGCTACATAGGAACGTTCAGGCTGAACGATCGTAAATGGATCGCCGATATGCGAGCCGGAAAACACGTCCAGTGCGGCAGCCATATCGCGCACGGTACGACAAAGAACGAACGATCGAGACAGACCAAACTTTGTATCTTGTTGGGCCGGCCCTCCTGAAACTCGACCGCGAGACGGGTTAAGTCCTACGAGTCCGCACCAGGCTGCGGGACCCCGGGTCGATCCGCCGCCGTCGCTGGCATGCGCTATTGGGGTGATTCCGGCGGCGACTGCCGCAGCGGCCCCGCCGGAGGACCCTCCTGCAGTGCGATCTAAATTCCATGGGTTATGAGTAATGCCGTTGAGAACGGTTTCAGTGGTGCCGGATATCGCTAGCTCCGGCGTTGTTGTTCTTCCGACAGTTCGGAGCCCGGCCGCGCGAGCGCGACGGAAGTAGAAGCTGTCCGTTTTAGGGCGATAACCTTTGAACAGCCGGCTCCCTTTTTCTTGAAGACGGCCAGATTCGCTGGGCCCAATGTCTTTGCGTAGGAACGGGACGCCGTGAAAAAGGCCTGAATCCGAACTCGCAACGGTCTCTGCGTCTTCATAAAATTCAATGACTGCGTTGATGCGAGGGTTGACCTCGTCATAGGCGAGGCGAGCTAAGCGGGTTAGCTCAACCGCAGCTATCTCGCCGGAGCGTACGAGATGCGCTAGCCCGGTCGCGTCGAAATGGACATACTCACTGAGTTTCAAGTTAATGTACCTTTGCGCCGTCGGGCCCTGGGATGGTCGTAGCAGTCGGGGGCTCAGAATGATGGGTCTCGACCTGGAGTAAGTCTAAGTTCGAGACCCATCGCCAGAATATCTATCTCACCCACTAACCCAACTGGTCCAGCGCTCACTGAGGACCGCACGATTGGCGTTGATCCAATCAGCGTCCATCCTGACTACTTTGGGCAAGTTCTCGGGTGCAGTGACAAGCGAGGACGCGAATTTCGGATCAAGCAGTTCAATGGCTTTCTTATTCGGAAGCGCATAGGACATCTTCTTGATAAACGCTGCGTGCGCTTCCGGCCGAGTATAAAGGAAGTCGAGCAACGCTTTGGCAGCCAACGGATTCGGCCCGTTTTTAACTAAGCGATAAGTCATGGGTTCATAACATGCGCCATCCCAACTAAACCGGACTGGGACGCCCTCTGCTTGAAGGCGAGAAGCGCGACCGTTCCAGATCGCCGAAGCAACCACCTCTTTGCTGCGAAAGAGCTGCTGGCTCTGGTCACCCGCGGCCCACCACACGGCGATGTTCGGCTTGAGCTCGTCGAGCTTCCTAAATGCGCGATCAAGATCCAGCGGAAAGAGCTTATCACGAGGAACACCGTCCGCTATGAGTGCAGCCGTCAGAACTTGCCAAGGACTGCCGTAGTTGGGAAGCGCCCGGGGCCCGGGGAACTTTTCGACGTCCCAAAATTCGACCCAGTTGGTTGGGCCGCCCTCTGGAAATGCACGTTCGTCGTAAGCCAGACCAAGGCCGCCCTGATCCCAGGCGACTGCAGATCCTCCAAAGCAAGATCCGTCAACTCCCTCTAGACTAACGTTCGGCAATTGTTCGCAATTTGCGCCAAGGTTTTCGAAGTACGGCTTGAATTCGTCCGAGACCTCTTCGGGGGACAAATATGCAATGTCCCACTCTATGTTGCCCGACTGCACCATTGCTTTGATGCGCACGAGCGAGTCTACCGAATCCACCCCACTAACCGAAATACCTGTCGCTTTCTTGAATGGCTGAAAGAACAGTTCGTCCATTAGTTGTGCGAAGACGCCGGACCCGGAACTGATTACAACGCGATCCTGGCCCGCGGCTTTGGCAGCCTCAACCAGCGAAGAGGTCGATTGGGCAAGCGTAAAGCGCGGAATGAACGAACCCGCCGCGGCCAACGCGCTCAACTGCAAAATTCTGCGTCTGCTAAACATTGAAATGTTCCCCTTTCTGCTTTGTTTGTCTGCGATATACGCATCCCGCGAACTGAGCTCCTTTGGAAGATGCGAAGTGTTATGCCTGATATGGGAATGTTATTTGGAACATCTCGGGGTGCCTACGAGATTGAAACGAACTCTGCGGCTGATAAGCGGGCTTGCATCTCGCGGTATCAGGTCTGAGAGCGCGAGTCCTCACAAAGGCTACTCCGTTCCAGTCTCCAAATCGGCGCTCGCGACAAACCAGGTTCTTCGAGTGTCGAGAAGGAGGGTTTCTCCATATGGTCCGCTGATGTCCTCGGGAGGGCAGCGTCCGGTTGCTTCGAGGAGCATTGGCTCTGCAAGGCCGATGACGGGGAAGGTGCGCTCGATGTTGATACTGTGCGTCCAGCCGTCGCCAAAGTCGTAAAGGTACTTGAACGATTTCGCGGCGATGTCTTCGATTGCCGCCAGCAGCGAGATCTTGCGCGCATCGAGCGGGCCATCTCCCCAGTCCTGGTCAGCCGGACCAAAGCCGACGTCGCGGATGCGGAATTCGTAAAGGTGGCTGTTGCTCCAGCCCATCGCCGCCTGCAGCACCTCATGAAGGCGAGGGAGCTTGATGCGGAACGGCACCACAACGCGCCGCATCACCGTCGGTTCGACATGGTCGAGGGTGACCTTCAGGCGTACCAGAGAAGCCGGCATCTTTAGGCTGCCAGCATGTGTGCCGCCGGCGACGCGCTCTTCCAGTTCCAGGGCAAGAGCTCATCGAGCCGATGTGCGGGATAACCGGCAATGCGGTGAAGCACGTCGGCGAGCCAGGCTTGCGGACCGACGTCGTTCATTTTGGCCGAGACAATCAAGCTGTACATGGCGGCGCGCTGGCCACGCGGTCCGATCCGGCGAACAACCACGATTTCCTGCCCAGCGCTATGCCGCGCAGGGCGCGTTCGGCGGCATTGTTCGAGAGACAGACACGCCCCGTCGTCGAGGAAGAGGGTGAAGGCAGACCAGCGTTTCAGCAGGTAATCGAAGGCCTTGGCGAGATCATCGTTGCGAGACAGCTTGGCACGATGAGCCTTCATCCACGCTTCCAGGCCGAGAACCAGAGGCAGGCTCCGCTCCTGACGAACGGCCTTTCGGACCTCCGCGCGCTGACCGTTGATCTCGCGCTCGATGTCGAACAGGGCATCGATCCGTTGCACCATTTCCAGAGCGATCGGCGAGATGACGGCCGGCGTCTTGCCCTGGCTTTTCGGCGCGCATTCGCCTCGACGTCGGCCATCGCAAAAAAAGACCGCCTCGCATGGACCAAGCAGGCTGCTTCCGTTACCGGGCCGGGCCGTCGATCCGGAAGATAGAGCTTGGTGTAGCCGGTATAGGCGTCCGCCTGCAGAATGCCGCTACAGCCGGCGAGATGCGCCTGCGGGTGCTCGCCCGCGCGATCACGGGAATAGTAGAACATCGCCGACGGTGCGGCTGTGCCGCCGAAACGTCGCGGACATAGACCCAACTTCGGGAGCATCTGCCGCTCAATCGTCAGGTCGAGCGCTTCGAACGCGAAGGCGTTTCCCTCAGCCTGTCGACGGTCGATATCGGTCTTTCCTGCCGCAAGGACCGGGACCGTCGTAGGAATTGCTCGATAAAATCGCCAAGAAAGGTCTTGCCGGAGAGCAAGCTTGGCGATGCCGTATTCTACAGTCTGAACCAATGGGAATATCTGACGCGCTACGCCGAAGACGGCAGGATGCCGATCGACAACAACCTTCTCGAATGCGATATCAGAATCTTTGCCACTGGCAGAAAGAGTTCTTATGATCATTGTCCAGAGTTAAGACACAACTTAAAGCGCCGGCCGCGATGCAGGCGACGAGCAAGGTTATGTGACGGTCGGGATGGGTCAGAGCGCCGGGACTACTCGACGGTTGCTCAAACTCTTTTCCTGGGGTTGGCTCCCAATGATGACGATGCGTCGGAAGGCTGCCTCGATCTGGCTGCGGACGTGGGAAGAACCTGTCCAAACACTTTGCCCGAGGTTTCCTTCTCCGCTCCCGACGCCCTGACCATTCCCGATCGTTGATTTTGAACTCGGCTTCAGGCTGTGGGTAACCCCGGTTCGCCTTCAGGTCTACGAGCGACGTCCCATAGAAATCCTACGAGTTCGCGAGCAATAGCAGTGATTGCGACAGTGCTCTTTTTGCCTGAACCGACCAACTTCCGGTAACGAGCGCTCAGCCGGACTTGGGCTTTCCAAGCAATGTCATTGATAGCCTGCGGCACGTCGGGGCGATGCTGGTGCATCCAGTTCCCAACCTTGGCACGACCGCGGTAAGACCAAGCTGCTTCAAACAGCAAGGCGCGCAGGGCGGAATTGCCTGTCTTGGTTATTCCTCGTGGTCGCACAGATCCGCCGCTTGAGTGTTCCCCCGGCACCAGGCCGAGGTATGCCATGAGTTGACGCGGGCTGTTGTATCAATGTGCGTGCTTTCCGCGCATCGTGAGAAGCTACCGAACGAGCGCGCACCAGGTCCCCCATCGCTTCATGCACTGCGTCCGGCACCCAAACAAAGGCTAGTTCGCCGGCACGCAACAATCGCGCGAGCATCATAGCGTCGCGCGAATCGTTCTTCTGCCGATTGCCCGGCCGAACGGGGTGTGGCTTGGCCCTACAACTCTGCAATCAAACCCGAGTGCCTCAATTTGCCGAAAGACGTTGTAACCGCATGGACCAGCTTCATAGACAAACTCCAAGCTTCCCAATCAGCTTGGAAAGCGCTTCCGGCTCGTTAGGTATCGTCCCGATAAGGCGAACCTCGCCCGACCGTCCTCCGTCGGCAACTGCCACGGAAATCGAGTCCTTGTGGACGTCCAGACCGACATATGCGTCGTAACCGGTCATGATGAATACATCCTTCTCCCGGCCGAAATGGCCAACGGATAAGCTGCGCATAGAGCACAACCTGGCAAGGAGAAATGGTCATAGCATCTGGCTGTTCAGCGACACCGTGGATGGATCCAAGGCCAGTACCGTATTCTACAGCCTGATGCTGACCTGCCGCGCCTCACCCGTCGAGCCGTTCGCCTGGTTGCGCCATGTCCTCACCGAATTGCCCCAGCGCGCCGCCGACGCCGATCTCACCGACCTGCTACCGTCCAACTTCCCCAAGACTGCCACTGTCGCCTGAGCCAGCGCGACATTTTCCAAAATCAAATGCCGAAAGGCGGCGTCAACGCGCGGGGAAAATCGCGCGTACTGAATTTCACTGCTTCGCCCAGCAATTTTGGCTGCTCAACGGGCGCCAGCCAACCCAGAATCATCCTGAATTGGATCAAGCAGAAATCGAGCAGCTCGTCTCCACTCCAGGCAGAGTGGAAGCAGCGAGTTCGATTGAATAGAATAATAGCGCAACGACTTTGGTGTGTGTCGGCCGACGGATGATAGCTTTCTTCAGATCATAAGAATTCCCGCTTCTGAATAATTGATGCCGCTCGCGCACCTCGTCTATCCCATTTAGTGTGATTGGAACGCCTGATGGAGGATCGGTCGGTATGCGCGTTAGGGAAAACGTCAAAAACACTTCGGCTCTGACGGCGCAAACGCACCCGCAAGACCGTTGCTCGTAGATGGCTCCGGCCCCCTACCCATCGCTATTTGTTTCGACCGCTCAACGGGCAAGCTGCTCAACTGGTGTGCACAGGTCGCGGTCGACGCAGAACCAGCACTTTTGACTACCATGTTAGGCACTATGACCGTTTCTGGAGCAGGTGTATCCTATGATTAGCCTAGATTTGATCGAGCAGGCACGTGAGAGGATCGCCAATCACGTCCTCCGTAATCCTCTCACGACGTCGACGTCGCTAGGTGAACTTCATCATGGGATAGAGCCTGGACTGTTTGCGGGCGACACGGGACTTTCCGGAACTGGGTCAAGTTATTGCCGGCGGAAGGGCCGGCCGCAATCGCGAGGCAGACATCACAACAGCCGATCTTACCGGTACAGGTGTTCAGGATACTACGATTGCCACGTTAGCCTTTCAGCGCGCAGAAGAGCTCAATGCGGGCCGCATGTTTGAAAGCTGTAGCTGAGCCGTTGGCTCTTCAGAGAATAGTAACCAAATAGTCGGTCAATTTAATCCAATGTCGCAGCCCGGTGCATCGTCCGCACTGCCGTCGACCGTTCAGCAAAAGGCGCGAACGTTGTCAATCACTAACCGTTCAAAAGGAGAAAGAAATGCCGGTTATCAAAGGGCCCCAAGTATTTCCTCGCACTGAATTTCTAAGGCGTCTCAACGCGGTGAAGTCGGAGATGGACCGGCTCGAAATCGAGACATTGATCGTTGGGAATTCCTCAGATATCACCTATCTGACGGGCTATACGGCTAAGTCGAGCTATGTGCCGCAAGCGGTCGTGATCTCTATGAAGGAGGAAGAGCCCACCTTCATATTGCGGCGCCAGGATGCGCCAGCAGCGGTACACCAAACGTTCTTGGACCGCAAAAACATTATCGGATATTCGGAAGCATTGATCGGAAATCCGCTTAAGGATGGTTTTGATGCGATCATTGATTTCGTACACGAAGCGCGCGCTGTGGAGCGCGGCATTGGAGTGCAGCTTGGCTATCTCTCCTCAAGGTCCGCCGAGAAATTCAAATCTCGTTTTAAAACCGCCCGAATCGTTGATTGCACGCATTCCGTTGCCTGGATACGAATGATCAAGTCTGATCTCGAACTAGAAATGATGCGCGATGCCGCCGCAATCGCTGACGCGGGAGTCTTGAAAGCCTCCGAAGTCATTCGCCCTGGTGTTCGTGAAGCCGAAGTAATGGCAGAAATCGCAGCGCAGCTCATTCGCGGGGCTGGTGGCAAAGAGGGGACTGATCTTGCACCGATGACACTCTGCTCTTCTCCACGCACTGGTACGTCCCATATCCAGTGGAGCGAAGACGTCATTCGCGAAGGTTCTCAGATCAATCTTGAAATAGCAGGCGTCCGCCACGGGTACGTGTCGGCCATCATGCGGACGTTTTCAGTTGGTGCTCCCTGCGATCGTCTTCGGCGTCTGCATGATGCCGAGGTCTCAGGCTTGGAGGCGGCGTTGAATGCCGTTCGACCTGGCGCAACCTGCAGCGACGTGGCGACTGCGTTTTATCGCACAATTGAAAGGGCCGGATTTCAGAAGGATTCACGTTGTGGGTACGCCATGGGTATTGATTGGGGCGAACCCACCGCGAGTCTGAAGGACGGCGATATGACAGAGCTGAAGCCAAATATGACCTTCCACCTAATGCTCGGCAACTGGATCGAAGAAGATTTTGGGTACGTCATCAGCGAGACGTTTCGTGTTACACAATCTGGCTATGAAGTCCTGACCAAGTCGCCGCGGAAGCTATACGAGCTTTAAGTAGTCGGAGTGGAGAGGCCACCTACAGCAACGTCCGATCTGCTGGCTGTCGCGAAGCTGTTAGTAAGGGGCGCTGTTTCCTAGATCACCGCTGGGTTATGGTGCCGGGGGCCAAATGCTGGCCGGCATTTTCCAAGCTGTATTTAGGGACGGATCCTTAGATCCCATACCTGCGACCAGATAGATTGGGCGGACGCTCCAGACTATCAACCGGACCACAAACGATTGTGTTCTGCACAGGATGTTTGTGGGGCCGGTACAGCAGCTGACAAAATCGGACGGGGCCGCGAGAAAAGTGAATAATCCGCGAGATCATTCAAATGAGGACGAGATGAAGGGCATAGGGTTGATCACACTGTCCACCGATCCGGTCGGCGAGGACGCTTTTAAAGCCGAGATGGCGGGTTCGCCCGTGAGAGTCTTTACGACGCGCACCTCCTATGACGAGGCCGATCATCAAGCCGGCGGTTTTACCCCAATCCCTGATTGGCCAACCGTTTTGGGAACCTTACCTCCTGGTAATCTGATTGACGTGATCGCGTTTTCATGCACATCAGCCACCGTAGCGCTCGGTAATGAAACACTTGTGCGTCTCCTCGGTTCTGCCCGGCCTGGTCTTCGCTACACGTCTCCGGGCATAGCCTCCATCGCGATGATGCAACGGTACAAGGTTAAGCGAATAGCGCTCCTTACCCCTTATGGGTCCAAACTGCACCACGCGATGCCGCCATATTTCTCGCGTTACGGGATCGAAGTAGTCGCCCATCATTCGTTAGCACGGCCTTTGAATCTCGTGACCGACGAAGATATCGCCAGTGTACCCCTGAATCGAATCCAAACAGAGCTCGAGTCCCTTCTCGCTGCTGCGCGCCCCGTGGATGCGTTATTCGTATCTTGCGCAGCTTTCTCTATACAAAGGTCGAACCTTGCCCAAATGGAAGTTGCGCTCGCTTGCCCAGTACTCGCGAGTGTCAATTCCATGGCTTGGCACACTCTCGATCTCCTCGGCGAGCACACTTACAGGGACAGGATGGCGGTCGAGTTGGGATTGCTAAGCGCTGGTCTTTAAAAGTTCATTTCCGATCATGAAAGAACCTGCGGCGCGGCGTATGTAAGTGGCAGTTGCGTCGGGTGAGTAACAGAATAGTCGCCGGCCCTCGGAACATCATGGCTACACTCGAGGCGATCCGCTTGCTCTTACTGCGCATATCGCAAAAGCCGGACAGGGATAAGGCGGACATTCGTTTCACCAAGATCCCATATCATTGGAACTCTCTCGCTCAACGTGGCTGATCATCTCGTTGCCGCCGGGAAACGGCGAGAAGATGTCGAAGCACGCGGTGGTTGGCGGCGATGTGAGGGCATTGCTGGATCGTTTTGCTCAGCTCCAGGAGAAGGTGCGATCTCGTACGGGCAATCAGGTTCCCTGAGCATTCAGGAAGCCGGACTCGACGGCTTCTGGATCGATCGTGTGCTGAAGGCGAACGGGATAGAAAGTTACGTCGTCGACCCAGCCTCGATAGCAACCTCGCGCAGGCGCCGGGGAGCGAAGACGGACAGATTGGATGGTGAGGCGCTGGTCCGAGCGCTGTTGGCTTTCAAGCGCGGAGAGCCACGGGTGTGTGCTATGGTCAATGCACCACGCCCCGAGGAAGAAGATCGCCGTCGTATTTGCCGCGAGCGCAAGGTTCTGATCTCCGAGCGCATCAAACATGTCAATCGCATCAAAGGCCTGCTCTTCGGTCACGGCATCAGTGGATACGAACCGCTGCGCAAGAACCGGCGCAAGCAACTGGACCAGCTCCACACGGGGGACGGCCGTCCTTTGCCGCCCCACCTCAAAACTCAAATAAGCCGTGAACTTGATCGGCTCGAACTGTTGTTTGAGCAAATTACAGCGGTGGAGAACGAGCGCGATACGCTCCTGGCCGCGCCAAAGGATAGCGTAGTGGCAACAACGACCGCGGCTGGGTCAATGTTGTGCGACATCAAAGGCATTGGTCTAGAATTTGCGGCTGTTCTCTGGACCGAAGGCGTGTTTAGCCATTTTGACAATCGGCGGCAGGTTGCCGCGTACGCAGGGCTGGCACCGACACCCTGGCAAAGTGGAACCATCGATCATGAGCAAGGCGTGTCGAAGGCGGGCAACCCGCGCCTACGCGCCACAATGATCCAACTGTCGTGGTTGTGGTTGCGCCATCAGCCGCAATCAGCGTTGAGCCAGTGGTTTACGGCGCGCGTGCAATCCAGCGGCGGCCGCACGAAGAAGAACGCAATCGTGGCGCTGGCCCGCAAATTATTGGTTGCACTATGGAAATATGTGACCGCCGGCGATTGTCATCGAGGGCGCGGTGATGAAGTTAGCCTGACAAGGAAGCTTAGCCAAATCGACGCTGCAGCGGGCTGACCTCCCCAGGCGTCCCAAAGGATCGCGGCCGTAAGCACAGGCGGAAGATCCATGGTGCGGTTAAGTAGAGCGCGCCATTCCTCGAGCCGGGCATGCTCGTCCCAATGCGGGTCGTGGACGAGTGAATCCCGCTCGGGCGTCGTTTCCGGCCGAGGCGGCCGTTCAACCGTGACGCCTTCGAGGTTCGCGCTTGAGCGCGCGAGCACGGCATCGATGGGCCGCGAACTCCTCGGCCACGACTTCTTCCTCCTTCGGCTCGGCAGCGCGCTGTTCCGCGAATCCTCTGCCGCGCTGCGCGCGCCGGCCGATTGCGCCTCCGCTTCAGCCATAACAATTGAAGGCCGGGCAAAACAATTCGGGCTAGCCAACAGGCGCGGCTTAACGCGATAAAACATTGCCAGTATGACCACTCGGCGCCGCACCGAGTGTTTGGCGTCAGCCAATCAACTAAGACGAACGGAAGTAGGAGTTCTGATGTCGCGGAAAGTAATCGTCACGTGTGCAGTCACCGGAGGAAGCTCTGCGGTTCTTGGGAAGCATCCAAATATCCCCAAGACGCCATCGCAAATCGCTGAGGCTGCACTCGAAGCTGCAAAGGCTGGAGCTGCGATTGTGCATATTCACGTCCGTGATCCTGAGACGGGGGCCCCATCAAACCGATTTGAGCTCTATGAACAGGTCGTTAAAAAGCTCAGGGACGCTGCAACGGATGTCATCATCAACTTAACTTGTGGAATGGACGGCGAAATTGAATTTGATTCTTTGGATCCTTTAAAATTAGCAAACACCAGCACACTTAAGAGCGCAATTGGACGCTGCTCCCATGCCGTCAAGCTTCAGCCTGAACTGAGCACGCTGGATTGCGGAACATTCGGTTATGGGGAGCAAATATATGTTGCGCGTACGTCCGATCTGCGAGAGATGGCGACACTTATGCGCGACGCTGGTGTCAAGCCCGAGCTCGAGTGTTTCGATTTAGGTCACATTGAAATCGCTAAGAAACTCATCTCCGAAAACATAATCGACGGTCCGCCCCTTTTCCAATTTTGCCTCAGCACAGGTTATGGTGCTCCCGCTGTACCGAGTGTTGTGCAGGCGATGCGTGAGATTCTGCCTTCCGGGGCAGTCTGGTGTGGGTTTGGCTGTGGTGCAGATGAGATGCCGATGGTTGGCCAGTTGGTGGCCATGGGTGGACACGTCCGGGTAGGATTGGAAGATAACATCTATCTCCGACGTGGCGTACTGGCTTCCAACGCCGGGCTCGTTGACAATGCGGTTGGGATCATAGAGCGCATGGGCGCCAGCGTTGCCACACCTGCCGAGGCACGGGCAATCCTCGGAGTTAAGAAGCGCGGATGACCGCCCTCAATGTATCAAATGTATCTATATGTCTTGGAGGCGAAATGACGTCGCAAGCCGGAAGTTGTCTTGGAATCTTGGGCTTGGAACCCGGTTTGCCGGCCGGCGTGGCGCCGCCGGCGGAGCCGTCCGGGTCGCTGTTTAGTTCAGCTACTTTCGACTTTCCCGTAATATCGGAAACCGTCGAGGGAGCCTGGGCGGATGTTGTGATGCAGGGCGAACCTGCACTCGAGCCTGCTTTTGTGGCGGCAGCTCGGAGGCTGGTGGAGCGAGGCGCAGTCGTAATCAGCTCGGACTGCGGCTTTGCTGTCCGGCATCAGGCAGCGGTGGCTGCGGCGGTAAGTGTTCCGGTAATAATGTCCAGCCTGCTCTTAGTGCCGACGCTGCTCCGCCAACTGCCGCCAAAAGCCAAACTCGCTGTTGTCACAGCTGATTCACGAGTGTTTCGAGATGATTTGCTTGGGCTCATTGATCAGGCCGACCGGGATCGGATCGTCATCGGCGGCGTCGAAGGCGGTAAGATGTCTGAAAACGCGTCCATGCGTCCGCCGCAACCGACCGATATCGCCGACATCGAGAATGATGTGGCTGCTTGTGTCGCGCGGCTCCGCGTCGCAAATCCGGACATCGCTGCGCTACTCTTCACTTGCACTGGATTCCCGCCGATAACGCCGGCAATCCGTTGCATGACAGGGCTGCCTATCTACGACATCACAACCATATCCCGGATGACGCTTGAGTCTGTTCGCACCTAATGTTGTCATCGCTTCAAGTTCATCAGGTTTCTCGAAGCCTATTTGAGAAGTCACTCTCCAGATCCATTGATATGAGGTAATCTATGCGCATCGCATGCATCGGCACAGGGGAAATAGGCGCGAGCTGGGTGGCGTTGTTCATGACTGGCACCCATGAGGTGACCGCATGGGATCCAGCACCGGGTTGGCAGGATCGTCTAGTGGCGGCCCTCGACCGCTATGAGCCGCAATTGCAAGAGCTTCATTTGCCCATTGTACGTACACGCCTTCGACTTTGCGCCACTTTGGCCGAGGCGGTGGCCGAGGCAGAGCTCATTCAGGAAAATGCCCCGGAACAGATAGATCTCAAACGCGCGCTGGTCCGGGAAATTGCCAGTCTCGCGCCGCTCGATTCGATTATCGCCTCCTCCACATCAGGACTTTTGCCAGGCGATATCGCTAGAGACATTCCCAACCCGGGTCGTCTCCTCGTAGCACATCCTTTTTCCCCTCCGCACCTGGTCCCGGCCATGGAGATCGTCGGCACACCTGAAATGCCGAGAGAAAGACTTGAAGCAGCAGTCGAACTGTACCGCAGCATCGGCAGACAACCGATTGTAGTGTCGCAAGCCATTCCGGGTTTTATCGGCAATCGCCTGCAAGCCGCGATGTTCCGCGAGGCGTTCCACATGATCGCGGCCGACGAGGCCACGATGGAAGAGATCGACAGCATCATTAAGAGCGGACCTGGTCTCCGCTATGGCATTTCAGGCCCATGTGAGGCCCAATTGGGTTGGGTAGATCGTCCGGAGGCCCCCGGCGAGATAAATGAAGAAAAGTGGTCGATCCTGATGGACAGTGACTGGAGCCGCCTGCCAGGTCCGCCGCTGACCAATGCACTGCGTGACCTCCTCGTCCGCAACTCTTGGCAGCGCACGCAAAGAGGCTCCCCGACGACGCACGGGAGAAGCGGATAATTGCAGTACGACGTGCAGTCGGGAACATCTGAGGTTCAGACCGACGTGACAGGAGTCCTTAGCGCTTGTCCAAGCCCAGCGTTGGATCGTCAAGGCGTAGAAATTGTGGCTGTGCTCACCGTGGCCGGACTCGGTGGTGGCGTGTTGGCGCGCCCACGATATCTCAATGTGATCGACCGCCTCAGTGCGGCGAGGCAATCAAGGTGGGAGTGCAGCGTCAATGGATCCGTAGCAAAGATTTACATGACCGACGGAACGACGCGAGGCGTCGATCCACCACTACGCCGCAAGTATCGCCAGTGTCGGTGCTGGATCGTAGGTACCTCACCTGTCGTTTGCCCATACCCTTGCCTTCGTCGGCAGCGAAAAGGCACCCAAAGGCAGGGACCGTGCGAAAATTTAGCAGTGCAATAGCACTCTCCGGAAATGAGTATGATACAACCCAAGGAAGACGTCATGATAAACTTTGATTTGCGGAATAAAAAGGCTATTGTAACAGGAGCGGCTTCCGGTATCGGTCTTGCCACAGCGACAAGACTCGCAAGATCTGGCGCTAGTGTCGCGATAAATGACTTACGCACAAACGAAAAGCTGATCATTGAAGTCACCAAACTAAGGGACGACGGTCTTGACGTGTATAGCGTGCCGGGAGATGTCAGCCAACCAGACTCCGCGCACAAAGTTGTCTCATCTGCCTTGGAAGTGCTCGGCGGCCTTGATTATCTAATTAATAACGCTGGAGCACCCGGTACGAAGTCGCCAATCCCAGTAGATGACTTTGATGCTCTTACCCCAGCCTTCTGGCAGAAGATGCTGGACGTTAATTTATTGAGTGCGTTCTGGATGACCAAGGCTGCCCGTACCGCTCTCATGGAGAGCCATGGCGCGGTAGTCAACACGGTATCCACAGGCGCATTCGCGTGCACCGGTAGCAGTACCGCGTATGCCTGCGCCAAGGCCGGGCTGGCTCACCTGACTAGACATTTGGCCAAGGCTTTGGCACCTCGGGTGAGGGTCAACGGAATTGCACCCGGAGCGGTAAATTCTCCTTGGGAATGCTCATGGGGGCTGGACAACGAGGAGTGGGCGCGAACCGCTGTTCCGCTTCAGCGTATTGGTCAGCCTGAAGAGTATGCGGAACTCATCACTTATCTCGCGGCAGGCGCGTCCTACATAACCGCCCAGGTAGTAATAGCGGATGGTGGCGATTTCCTCTTAAGCTGAGGAATTGCAGGACTCAGTGCGGTCATCCCTGGAAATACATCAGTTGACCCTTTTAATGAGCGATGCGAGTTGCACATGAACGGTCGGCAACTGATCCGAAGACCGCCTTCAAGGCCGCCAGGTTAGGCAGTATGTGGGCGTGGTTTCGCCGCCGAGATGGAGAGGGGCGCCACAGATTTCCAGCCAGATCGGCAAATGATACGAGCATATGGCGAACAGGTATTGAAAGGTATTGACGCCAACGGCCAAGCCGAGCTTATGGAATTGCGAGATGCGGGGGTGGTGGCCATTCGATCTGCATTGCAGCGGCCACCTTAAAAGTGCCCAAATGTGACTAGTGGCAACGGCCCACTGAACTGACTCGACGGGGGTTCCCAAGTTGATGTTGGCGTAATTCAAGGTGGCGTGGAGGACCTGCGCCATGCCGACGCTTGTCAAATTAAGCCGAGCCATACGCTATTGGGGCCTCACCGACTGTCTTTAACTAAGGATGCAAACCAGAGCCATATCCCCTTGTCTGCGCCGCGACGGGTGCAGTCTGTGTTAAGCTGCAGCGATGGTGATTGACACCGTCAAGATTGATGATGCGGTGCTGGCGCTGCTTTGGCTGACCCTGCAAAATGAAAAAGTGCGCTTGGAGAGCGCTTTGACTGAGCGTGATCTGCTTCATGGGACAAGGCCGTGGAGTAGATATGGAACTGAAGATAGCGGGTATGCGTGCCATCGTTACGGAAGTTGCCGACCGGCACATCTTGTTCAAAGCGTTATCAGAACGGCATGGTAATCTGCCAAGATCACACGAGAATGGGCAAATGATGAATACGACCCAAAAATTTGCAACAATGGTGACCGACGATCTTATCGACGGATATGGGCACATGAATATGATGCACTATCTGGGAGCGTTCAGTCGAGCTGCGGATGTACGGCTCGACTTTGCGATACGTCTAAGTCCGGATGGCTCAGTGATCTCTGGCCTCGTCACCGCCGAAGCGCGGGTCGCTTACAAGAAAGAAGCGATGCGCGGCGACGATCTGCTCCTCACTACTTGGATAGCCGACATTGACGAAAAGCGAGTCCATGTCGCGCAAGCGATGGTGCGTGGCGACGGAACGTTACTGTCGACAGCTGAACAGCTTTTCCTGAATTTCAATCTGCTATCGCGCCGCGTAGAACCATTCCTGCCGGATGTGATGGCCGAGCTTAGACGCAGTGTTGAGTCGGACAGTGGTACATTCGATCCGGGCATTGTCAGCCGCCGAATGGGCATACCGAGATTAGTATGAACTTGCCTGATCTTTGTCAGTCTATCTCGGCGGCACCTTCACGCGTGTACGTTAGGCGGCAGATTCGAAGTGTCCACCGGCTCCGTTGGCAGGCGTGATGATGCGGGTAAAGAACTCGGATCGTGGCGTGTGACTTTCCCTTGAACCGTAAGAAGCGAATTTCAATCGGGCCTCTGCTTAAGCCTCCGACAGGAGTTACCGTTACGAAGCTAACGATCGTGAGCCAAGGACGCACGGAGAGAATAGTCAACTGGGTAAACAAATTTGAATCTTTTGCAGATCTCGACCCAACAGTTTCCGATATCTTGGGGGGACTGGTATTTGGAACGAAAGCTGAGAAATTTGAGTCTGCGCTTAATGAGCTGGCGTTCGCGCTCGGCTTTGCTGGAGAAACACCCGACGCAGAATGGAAGGAAGGTCCCGACAATCTTTGCGCTTTAAATATACCCCGTACTTGATTGTTTGAATGGTATGCGCCGCCTACATCCCATTGATTCCGTGTGTTTCTGAGCATTGAGTTTCTACCGCATGGTTTTTGGCAACGCTGGAGATTTGGCATGGCGGATGGTGAAGGATTTGTCGGGCGATGCGAAGTTGTGGCGCCTCGTCGTGGAAACCGACGGTGGCCAGATGCTGTGAAGGCGCGGATTGTTGCGGAGAGCCTTGAGCCTGGAGTTGGTGTCGCCGACGTTGCGTGTCGTCATGATCTCGTTGCGCATCAATTGCTGGCGACGACAAGCACGTCAGGGTCTTCTGGCGCTGTCTGCCGAACTGATGCCAGCCATTGAGGACGGGCCTATCGAACCCGCCTTTGTGCCACTTGCGATTACGACGGAGCCGAAGACGGCTACCGATGCTTTGCCGATCCCGGAGCCGGTCGCGGCCGCTTCGCAGATCGTGACGGTAGAAATGGGCGCAGACCTCGTGGTGAGGGTTCCCGGCGATGTGCCGGTTGATCGGGTTGCAGCCTTGGTGCGTGCGATGCGAGGGACGGTGTGATCGTCGCGGGCAAACGATTATCGATCCTAATCGCGACGCGGCCGGTGGACTTCCGCTGTGGCCATCAGGCGCCTGGCCCAAGGTGCAGGATGGAACGATGCGTCTTTCTCGGGCTCAATACGAAGCCTTGTTCGCAGGGCTTGATTGGCGACGGGTTATGGCGCAACGGGTACCAGCGCCGACTGCGGCAGGATGACTCAGCCGCCCTGTTTCGGCATTGTTTTATTGGGCTTTTCTGCTTCGATTTGCTATGAAGGCGCATGTCGGAGCCGATCGATCTTAGCCCGCTTTTCTCACCACGGCTCTGGTATTGATTGGCGCTGTCGGCTGTCGTGGCGCTCGACACCGAGGACGCGAGCGGCCGTTGCCGCGGTGTACGGCGTTTTGTTGGGGCTGACCTTGCCCCCAAGGTATCCGTCCGGTGAGCACCGCAGGTACCTCGAAGCTGACTTCCGCCTAGCGGTTTGATCGGAGGGCCACGATTGCTGCTGCGGCTGTCTCGGACAGCTTCGCCATCTCGCGATCGGGCAGCGCCATGTGCTCTGTGGCTATTTTGAAGAGGTAGTTGGCGATGTCTTCTGCCGTTGCGTTCTCGTTGATGAGCATACCGAGCACGACGTCGGCATAAGCGTCGTATTCGTCCTTCGCTTCGGGAATGTCAGATATGCCGATCGGATCCCAGTCGCGGAGCAACACATCGCGAACAAGAGCGCGGATTTTGTCGGTATCGTGGGTCATCGGTGCCCCTACGCAGCAGCGGCTTTTGCTGACGATGCCGTCCAATTCCACGGGAGCAATTGCTCGAGCCTGGTGATCGGGGTGTCGGCGATGCGAGCGAGAACGTCGGCAAGCCAGGCCTGCGGATCGACGTCGTTGAGCTTGGCGGTGATGATCAGTGTCGCCATGAAGGCGGCGCGCTCGGCACCTCGATCGGAGCCGGCAAAGAGCCATGACTTGCGCCCGAGGGCAAAACCACGCAGCGCTCGTTCGGCCGCGTTATTCGTCAGGCAGATCCGGCCGTCACGAGGAAGGATGTGAAGCTGTCCCAGCGCTTGAGCATGTAGTCGATCGGCTCGGCAAACGGTGAACTGCGCGACAGCTTTGCTCGCTCAGATCGAAGCCAGATCTGAAGCTCATGAACGAGCGGACGGCTGTCCTTCTGACGGCATTGCAGCCGCTCGTTCGCTGAAAGACCGTTGATGTCGCGCTCGATGTCGAACAGCGCATCGATGCGTTTGACCGCCTCCAGCGCGACCGGTGAGATTGCGGCAGCATTCTTGCCGCGTTTGGCGTTGCTGGCGATGTCCGCGAGCACGAAGAACTTGCGACGGGCATGTGCCCAGCACAGCGCCTGCGTCAGCGGACCGGGGTCGCGATCCACCTTGAACAGCGGGTTGTAGCCGCCATAGGCGTCGGCCTGCAAAGTGCCGGTGAAGTTCTTCAGATGGCGCTCGGGATGCTCCTGTCGCCTGTCGCGCGAGGCATAATAGAGCGCCGCCGGTGGCGATTGCCCGCCGAACGGCCGGTCATCTCTGACATAGGTCCAGATGCGACCGGTGTCGGTCTTGCCCTTCGCCAGGATCGGCACGGTGGTGTCGTCGCCATGCAGCCGTTCGGCGGCAAGCACATGCGCCTCGATCAGTCCATGCACCGGCTTTAATGCCGCGGCGCAGGCCCCGACCTGATCGGCGAGCGTCGACAGGCTGAGGTCGATGCCCTCGCGGGCGTAACGCTCGCTCTGCCGGTTCAGCGGCTGATGCTGACCGAACTTCTCGAACAGGATCATCGCCAAGAGGTTCGGTCCGGCAAAGCCGCGCGGCGTCACGTGGAAGGGCGCGGGCGGCTGGGTGATCTTCTCGCATTCGCGGCAGGTAAACTTCTCGCGCCCGGTCTGGATCACCTTCCACTGGCGCGGGATCACCTCCAGCGTCTCGGTGATGTCCTCGCCCAGCTTTGCCAGCTTGGCCGAGCCGCAGCACGGGCAGCTCGCCGGTGCGGCAATGACGACGCGTTGGCGCGGCAGATGCTCTGGGAAACGGCTTGCGCGATGGACGCTTGCGCTCGAAAGCCCTGACCGGCGAGGAGCGTGCCGCTAACTCCGCCGCCAGTTCGTCTTCGCTGGCGTTGGCCTCCAACTCCTCGAGCTGCAACTCCATCTGTTCCAGAAGCCTGGCTTTGCGCTCCGAGCGGCTGCCGTGGATGTCGCGCTTCAGCTTTTCGATCTCCAGCCGGAGACGGGCGATCAGCGCATCCGAGTGCGAGTTCACTGCCTGCGCGCGGGCGGCCAGCGCCTCCGCCTCACGACGGGCCGCGCGCTCGGCGAGGATCATCGCATGCGCGCTGGCAAGGTCGTCGGGAAGCTGATCGGCCGCATCGGTCATGGCGGGATGGAATATATTCGCTCCCGTCGTGCCAGCGGTTTTGCTCATCCCGCCGAGCTCGGACGCCAGGTTTTTTGCGGCATTCGCCAGTCGATGCCTTCGAGCAAATAGCCGAGCTGCGCCGGCGTGATCACCACCGTGCCGTCGGCCGCTGACGGCCAGATGAAACGGCCGCGCTCGAGCTTCTTCGTGAACAGGCAGGCACACCCTGGCCGTCGTGCCAGATCACCTTGATCAGGCCGCCGCTCCGCCCTCGGAAGACAAACAGATGACCGCTCATTGGGTCGCGCTTCAGCGTCTCCTGCACCATCAGCGACAGCCCGGGAAAGCCTCTCCGCATGTCCCGTCGCCAGCCAAACCTTCACGCCGCTCGGGACCGGGATCATCGCCGCTCCAGCACATCAAGAATCCGGCCGAGCGCATCGGTGTCGACGTCACTCTCGACCCGGAGACGACGCCCACCGCCAAGCTCGATCGTGACGATGCTTGCCTTCTTACGCGGTCGGGAGACCGGCGGCTCCGCTGGCGACGACGGCAGCGGCTCGACGACCTCCACCGGAACGAGTTGCGGGACGGACGGCGCGGAGATCTGGCAGAGCTCCTTGCGCCAGCGGAAGAGCTGGCTGACATGGATGCCGGCCGAGTGCGCGATCTCCGAAACACTTGCCCCGGGTTCGAATGTCGCTGCAACCAGCCGCTCCTTCTCCTCCCGGGACCAGCGCCGCCGCCGCTCGACCGACGTGATGACCTCAACCTGATGCTTCGTCATAGGACTACTCCTAGATGGGGTATTCGGCTTGCGCTGCATCTGTGGAGGGTAAGAGAGGCGCTGCGCTTCGAGCTGATGATAGAACGTGGTCTGCGAGAACAGCCACAAGCATCAGGAAAGGAAGCGCAGCATGAGACACTATGCTGGGTTGGACGTGGCGATAAAAGAGACCCCGATCTGTATTGTCGATGAGACGGGCAAGATCTGCCGGGAATTGAAGGTCACCAGCCATCCGGAGGATTTGGCGCGCGCCTTGATGGATCCGGTCTGGCAACTGGCCCGTGTCGGCCTTGAAGCGGGACCGTTGTCGCAATGGCTGTTCGATGGACTCTGGCGTGCCGGCCTGCCGGCGATCTGCATTGAGACCCGGCACGCCAAAGCTTTCCTGAAGGCGCAGGTGAACAAGTCCGACCGGAACGATGCTCGTGGCATTGCCCAGATGGTCAGAGTCGGACTTTACCGGCCGGTGCATGTGAAGACGCTTGAAAGTCAGAACCGCGCAGGGCGCTGCTTACGGCACGAAAGCTGTTGCAAGCCAAGGCTATTGCCATTGAGAACGATATCCGTGGCCTGCTGCGGAACTTCGGCCTCAAGGTCGGCGCGGTCGGCGCTATCAAGTTCGAGGACCGTATCCGAGAACTCGTCGAACGCGTACCGGATTTGGAGGAAATCGTTGCATGTCTGCTGGCGGCCCGCCGAAAGCTGCGCGAGGAGTTCACGAGATTGAGTGGCAAGCTGCTGTCGGTCGTGCGCGACGATCCAGTTTGCCGGCGGCTGATGACAATCCCCGGCGTCGGCGCTGTGACGGCGCTCGCCTTCAAAAGCACCATCGATATCCCGACGAGATTCAAGAATTCCAAGGCAGTGGGCCCGGCTCTAGGGCTGACGCCGGTGCTCAACCGGTCGGGGGAGAGCTGTCGCACCGGTCATGTCTCGCTTGCCGGCGACGCGATGCTGCGGACTTTGCTCTATGAAGCAGCCCAGGTGCTGTTGACGCGTGTAAAGAAATGGTCGGCTAAAGGCCTGGGCGATGAATGTCGCCAAGAGACGTGGTCTCAAGAGAGCGGTCGTCGCGCTTGGCCGCCGGCTGGCGGTGATCATGCATCGCATGTGGAGTGACGAAACGGAGTTTTGCTGGAGCAGAAAAGACGGTCTTGGCCCGGCTCAACGCTGCGCTGATTGAGGGCTCCGCGCCGAGCCTGGCGTCTCGAGACCGAACAGAGGAGGTGAAGACATTCCGCCCCCGGCGGTATGGATGTCCTTCGCGGGACGATGGATGAGGTGAGTTCGTTGCAAGCACTGTGCCGGTCGCATCAGTTGCGGTCAGGACGTCTCCTAGATTGGACCGCTTCATTCTTCCGATCCCATGGTGGGAGGGCCAAGGTGCCGATCCCGAAGAGAAGCAACACCCCGCGAAGAACATCTAACGCCGGCCGGAACGCAAGCTCGAAAGCGCTTGACCACAACCGCCGAATAGAGAAGTGCTTGCACTAGGACTTGCAGTCTTCAGCCTACCTCAGCAAGGCGGCCGTCACCGGAGGGATACCCCCCAAGTTTTATCCAGTTTTCAGTTCGCTCCAGCGGTTTTGGGTTGCTGTATTTGGGGTGGTAGCGGCGGGTTGCGGTGCGAAGCCGTTTCGGCTGCGCAGCACCGCATCGCGTCGCGGTTTGATGGTCTGAGCGAACTCGGCGGGTGTCAGCCAGCCGAGGCCGGAATGCGGTCGGTGATCGTTGTAATCGCGACGCCAGTTCGCAAGCGCGGATCGCGCCTGAGCCAATGACGAGAACAGCGTTTCGTTCAATAGCTCGTCGCACAGCCGCCCATTGAAGCTTTCGATGAAGGCGTTCTGGATCGGTTTGCCAGGCGCGATGTAGTGCCAATCCACCTTGGCCCGGTCCGTCCATTGCAGGATCGCATTGCTTGTGAACTCGCTGCCGTTGTCGCTGACGATCATCCTCGGCTTTCCGCGTTCCTCGATGATCCGGTCCAGCTCTCGGGCAACCCGCAGGCCGGAGAGTGATGTATCGGCGACGAGAGCCAGACATTCTCTGGTGCAGTCATCCACGACCGTCAGAACCCGAAACCTGCGGCCGTCGGTGAGTTGATCCGAGACGAAGTCCAGTGACCAGCGATCATTGGCTGCCATCGCGATCAACATCGGTGCTCGTGTGCCTATCGCTCGCTTCCGGCCGCCACGCTTGCGCACCGTCAGCTTCTCCTCCCGATAGAGCCGGAAGAGTTTCTTGTGGTTCACAAGGTGTCCCTCGCGCCTGAGCAGCACATGAATGCGTCGATAGCCAAAGCGGCGACGTTCATGCGCCAGCACCTTCATGAGCTCGCGAAGGCCATGATCGTCGTCGCGCCAGGGTACACGCCCGCCGTTCGCTCATCCCATGTTGGCTCATCAGATGCGCGACAGCGTTCCGCTTGGCTGCGGGCGTCACCACTTCTTTCCCAAAAGGTCTTTCAAAGCAGCATTGTCGAGCATGGCATCCGCCACAAGCCGCTTCAGCTTCGTGTTCTCGTCCTCCAGCGCCTTCAGCCGTTTGGCCTCGGACACCTCCATGCCGCCGAACTTGGCTTTCCACTTATAGATGCTGCCGTTGCTGACACAGTGCTTGCGGCAAAGCTCCGAGACCGGCGTGCCTGCCTCGTGCTCCTTCAATATCCCGATAATCTGTTCGTCGGTGAAACGGTTGCCCTTCATTCTCTGGTCCTCCCAATGGGCCAGAGCTTACTTCAAAATGGATTATTTCAACGGGGCAAGGTCAGCTGGCCCGTGTCAGAAATAACGCCCTAGTAGAACTTCAGGTCAGGACGCCGTCAGCCAAACGCTTACGCTTGAGTTGATCGTCTCCATCGGGAGCTTCGCCTTTTTGGACGTCCGATAGGAAGCGCTAGTCCGGTGTGCGGCAGGGAGGGGCGCCTCATAGCCCCTCCTATCCGTCGTAATATTGACCGGAGCTTCACCCGCCCTACGAGGTTACCTTATTCTGAGCGATGCGAACTGCGCCCATCAGCAGAATAGAGACACATACGATAAGGCTCGAGACGACGGCGATCACCGGCGTGAGGCTGAAGTTGATATCCTCGAATAGTTTGCGAGTTATCGTCTTTCCACCAACGCCGGATATGAAGAATGAAACCGTCGCCTCGTCGAAGGATGAGACAAAAGCAAACACCGCGCCGGTGATCACCCCAGGAAGAATCTGCGGTAACACGACCTCGAAAAAAGCACGACTGCGTCCGGCGCCACAATTGAGCGCTGCCATTTCGAGAATTGGGTCAAAACGCTGAAGCGCCGCGGAAACAGAAATCACGACGTACGGAACGGTCAGCATGGTGTGAGCCAACAAGAAGCCGAAGAAGTTCCCCGTAAGTTGAAGCGGTGAGAACAAGAGGTAGAGTGCGATTGCCATAATGATTTGAGGCACTATGAGGGGGCTGAGCGAGAGACCAAGTATGAGCGATTTGCCCGGGATGTCTCCACGAACAAGAGCGATGGCCGCGAGGGTTCCAATAATCGTTGCGGAGACGGTAGTGGCGATAGCGATACGCAGGCTGAACAGCGTTGCGGAAATCCAGGCAGGGTCTGTAAGAAACTTGCCGTACCAATCTAAGGTAAGCCCGGAAGGGGGGAATTCAATATAGGATGCGCTGCCGAACGACATTGGAATGACGATCAACGTAGGCAAGACAAGGAAAAACAGGAGAACTGCAAGGATGATGCCCCCACTAAACTTAGCGAGGATAGCCGGACTGAAGGGGCGGCTCCTTACAAGAGTGATAGTCTCAGACACTGCCAAATCCTCCGTATGCAGAAAGAACCCTGCGGAACAAGAATGCGAGGACCAAAGTCACAACCAGGAGAACCATCGCCAATGCGCCGGCGAAGGGCCAGTTGATAAGCACGGTCGCCTGCTGCCCGATCAATGTGGCCATCATCAGGGTCTGAGGTCCTCCCACTAGTGCGGGCGTAATGTAGAATCCTAGCGCGAGAATGAAGGTCATCAATGAACCTGCGAAGACGCCTGGTAGGCTAAGAGGCAAAATTACCTTCAAGAAGGTGGTAATGTTGCCGGCCCCGAGATTTGCGGCGGCTTGCGGCAGTTCTTTGGGAATCGACCGTAGAGAACTGTAGATCGGCAGAATCATGAATGGCAAAAGTACGTGTGTCATCGCCACGACCACAGCGCCGTTGTTGTAGATCAGCTTGAGTGGTTGATCTACTATCCCGCTTTCTACGAGGATATTGTTGATGATGCCGTTGCGCTGCAGCAAAACGATCCAAGCATAGGATCGGACAAGAACGGAGGTCCAAAGCGGAATTAATACGCAAGCTCCGATCCATAACGCGACACTCCCGCTGGCTCGTGCCATGCCGTAAGCGACCGGATATCCGAGCACGAAAGCCCCCATCGTTGAGACAAAAGCGATCCAGAGCGTTCGAGCCAGTATCTTCACATAGAGCGGCTCGGTGAACATCCGAATGTAGTTGTGAAACGTGAAATCCGGATCGAAGAAACTTCCTATTAACATCCGCCCCACCGGATAAAGAAAGCCGAAGAATAGAATCAGAAGCAGGGGTAGCAGCAACATCACCGTCAAAAACGGCGGATACTTGCCAGCCGTTCCGGTCGCGAGGGTTCTACGAGCGAGACGAGTGGCAGTACCACGGGCCGAGTCTGTTACCTCAACACTGCTCATTGCCAATCTCCCTTGCTGGGAAACAGATAAATGGCATCGTTCTGGAGCAGGATATCAACCGCATCACCTCGTGCGAAAAAGGGAATGTCTTGTCCGACAGGCACCTGGATATGTAGCGATAGATCCCTGCGTCCTTCGACGTTGACCAGCATTACGTTGTGCGTTCCAAGATAAATTGAAGTGTCTACTATGCCGGGAATGGCATTTGGCCCGCCCTGCCCACGTGGGCTGAGAGAAATGTTTTCTGGTCGAATTGCTGCCTTCACTGGCAGTCCAGGCGAAAGCTCCGGGATATGTCCGTTGAGCGAGCGCGTTATGCTCACAGTAGAGCTTTCGGTAAGCCTGACCTGCAGACCGGACTGCGCCTTGCCAAGGTACTGAGCTGAGAGAAAATTCATTTTACCAATGAAGTCGGCAACAAAGGCCGAGGCTGGCTCGCTGTAAAGACTGAACGGACTGCCGATTTGAGCAACCTGGCCATGACTCATAACTGCGACACGATCAGACATGGTCAGCGCCTCTTCTTGGTCGTGGGTAACATAGATCACCGTGACGCCAAGACGCTGCTGGAGAGACTTTATCTCGAGTTGCAGTTGCTCGCGAAGTTTTTTGTCGAGAGCACCAAGTGGTTCGTCCATTAATAGTACGGGAGGCTCAAAGACTAGTGCCCTCGCCAGCGCGACCCGCTGTTGCTGGCCGCCAGACAACTGAGCAGGGGCCCTATCGCCAAATGACTCAAGCTGGACCATTGCAAGCACCTCTTCAACTCGCCGGTCAATCTGGGCTCGATCCATCTTTCGCATGCGCAGCGGAAACGCGACGTTGTCGCGCACCGACATGTGAGGAAATAGAGCGTATTTTTGGAAAACCATTCCTACGTTACGTTTGTTCGGAGCAATGTACGTGACGTCGTTTGTGCCGATCTGGATTGCACCAGCGGTTGGCATCTCGAAGCCCGCGATCATCATCAGGAGGGTTGTTTTGCCGGAACCTGAGGATCCCAACAAGGACAGGAATTCTCCGGCCTTGACATCCACCGTGACATTGTCGACCGCAGTCACCGGGCCATAGTGTTTTACGATCTGGCGGACCGTGACTCTTTCACCCTTCATTTCGTTCCCAATCTAATTTGTGGTTCCCACTCGCACTGGTGGCGGCCGAAAAAATGAGCTTACCGCACCTGCCGCTTTTGTCGAAGTTAATGTAAACCCTGCCGGGCACGCCTTGAAGTTCCGCACATTATGAATCAGAGCAAATAATTATTGAAATGAAATTGGATGACGTCTCAGGAGATGGTGTAGCTTCGGCGTTTGCCGTGCTTTCCGGACAGGGCCGGGAATGATCAGCTTGCCGCAGCGGGCAGGCTGATGATCGGATCATCGCTTATTGCGGCGATGGTCTCAAGGGACAGGTATCTGGAGCGCTGGACGGCTCACTCGTCGTTCTGTTCGAGCAGCAGCGAGCCGACGAGGCGGACGATGGCGTGATCGTTGGGGAAGATGCCGACGACCTCGGTGCGCCGCTTGATCTCGCCATTGAGGCGCTCGATGGGGTTGGTGCTGTGAAGCTTGGTCTAGTGCAATACGTCTTCTTCGGCGGTGTGCATGAGTTGGGCGAGCTTCGGTACTTTCGGCCTGATCTGGTCGGCGACGTTGCGCCACTGGGTGCTTGCGGACTCCGGTGTGTCCTGGCGAAGGCCGTGGCGATGAAGGCGGAGACCACACATCGGCCGCTCTTTCCGGCATGGGCCAGCGCGTTTCTCATGAAGCGGACCCGGGGGCTGTTGAATAATCTTTGGCGGCGGCGCTATGCGGCAGCCACAAACCAGTTGCAAAGTCTTCTCCTTCCTTGTCTAAGGCGATATCGGCTGAACTGGCAGCGTCACGGCTGTACACGAACAATAAAATGAACAGAAATGCGCTCGCCAGTCGTTTCAAGTTGACTGCCGCGGCCGTCAGATAGGCTTGGATCTTCATATTTATGAGACGCGCCGGATCGCTCTCGATAGCCCGTGCCAAGTCTTGGCTTCGCCATGATATCCCTTCGAGCGCCAGCTTTACGGCCGAGCATCGTGGAGGCTCCAGACAATCGCCGATTACTCAATTGAATCAGACGCATGAGACTTCTTGAACAGCCCCACCCGGCACCTCTGCCAGGTGGCCGATAGGACCTTTGAGACGGCGGCCTTGATCCTTCGTGGGCATCGGAGACGACCAGCTTGACGCCTCTGAGCCCCGTCGGTCAGCTTGCGCAGGAACTCCGTCCAGATCGGCTCGGCTCAGACGTGCCGATCTCCATGCCCCAACACCTCGCGCCGACCGTCGGTCTTGACGCCGACGGCGACGGAGACGATGCGACCGCCGCGCCGGACCTTCAGATAGGTGGGTAGAGTAGGGGATGTGCGCCTTACCGCCTTGCGACGGCAGGTTTCACGTTGCCTCTCGCCGAACCGGACATGCGCCTTTCGTTACGCATCCGGCTCTCCAGAAGGCATGGCAAAGTCAGGCGTTCCCATCAATGCCAAACGATGCCGGCAGACGGGGGCCAGCCGAGCATATGTTGCTCGACCGGCCCTCTCGCCAGAGCCGTCTGGTGGGGCGTCGACTATTGGGCTGTTTGGAGCCCCAAAGTTTGACGCACCCCCGCTTTGGGGCGTTTCTTATAGAGCCAGTGGAACAGACGCAGACCCACATACCAGCCGATACCGACGAACAGTGGCGGTAATAGTTTGACCATCCACGCAGCATGGGGTTGATTTCCCGAAGCTTATCGCCAAGACTGACAAAGATACTGTCCCGTCCCGTCAGTTGCTTGACCTTGCGACGCAGGTTGACGACTTTTGTCTTGGGAATTTCCACGCGGGCCGTAGCCGTAGCGCTTGTCCCTGCATGCCGAAACGGACTCCAAGGAACTCGAACCCTTCCTCATACGCATCACCTTCGTCTTTTCCGGTGACAACTCGAGGCCCGTGGTCCGGTGCAGGTATGCCGCCAAAGCGGATTTCTCTGCGATGGCGTCCTCCTGCGTTCCCGGGACCAAAACCACGAAGTCGTCGGCATAGCGCAGGAGGAACACACAGCGACCAGCTTTTCGATCGGTGTCCGCGCACTCTTTGCCGCCTTTACCCCGTCGCTTTCGCGGCGGGCCTGGGTCTTGCTGCGGTGATACGTCCACCGTTCATACCGCTCTTCGATCGCGCTGAGCGCGATGTTGGCGAGCAACGGTGAGAGTATCCCACCCTGAGGGGTGCCCGCATCTGTGCGGAGGAACTGCTCCTCCGACAGCACACCGGCTTTCAGGAACTGCCCGACCGATTTCACCAGCCGTCGGTCGGCGATGCGCTTGCGCAGCCTCTCCAAGAGGTACGGAACTGCGCTCCGGCTCATATCGGTCCAGTCCTGCGCGGCGCAAGCTCATTCCCAAGACCGGTAAACCAGGACAATTCCGGCCCTGGGCATTCCCACGATCAGGGAGCGCGTCGTCCAAGGCACGGTCAAGACACTTCTGGAGCCAATCTTCGAGGCGCAATTCTGGCATGTCTCCTACGAGTTCAGACCCGGACGGAGCACGCATGGTGCTTGGAGTATATCCGACGGGCAGCCTTGCCGCAAAAACGCGACAGGGATGCCCGGCGGAGCCGGATGCCGTATTCGACGGCCCGAGATGGACGACACCAAGGGCGGAGCTTTCGTAGTAGTCGGGTGCCGGAAAGCCGCGCACAAAGCGAAGGGAGGCAGGAGGACGGTAGACTTGCACGACGGAGAAGCGATCTGTGGACATGGATCACCAGGCCGAGGCCTGGGCACTCAGCGTTCAACGCAAACTCTAGCAGTGGAGTAAGGCAAATCCCGACGGCGCGTGGCGGGACATGTGCGTTTGGGTCACCGACCTGCGCACGCTGCGCCTCGCCTGGCGACGTGTAGCCTCGGACCGACGGGCGCAGAGCCGGGATCGACGGGAGGAATGGAATCGGGGAGCACCGCTTCTGAGCCCATTTCCGTGCTGGGCAGACGATCCAAGTTCGCGTGTTCCGACTTCCAACCTTGATGCCCTTAGGCGGTGAGCTCTACCCCGTGCGAGCCCGCCTGCGCTCAATGGCTCGCATCCGGTACATTTAAGCCCGATCTGGTTATGCCACCCACCCGGCGACGCCCGGTCAGGCTGCTCGGTCCCCTTCCGTCCACTGCTCCCATGGATGGGGCGGCAGCTCAGCCGCCGGTTGAAAATCAGCAGGTTTGAGAGGTGTCACTAACTCATTGTCACCTCCCGCGCCGTTACGGCGCACCATCGATCCACAATATGGCCAATCGCCTTCGATGGGCCGGGCGAGGAAGGCCTTCACCTTGTCGTCGATCTCTTCGCACAGGCGACTGACCTGGCTTTGTGGAGATACCGCTCATGCCCATCGCCTTGACCGGGTCGTCGACGGAGCGGGTCGAGACGCCCTGGATGTACGCCTCTTGAATTACGGCCGTCAAAGCCTCTCGGCCATGCGGCGCGGCTCCAGGAAACTCGGGAAATAGCCGGTGCGAAGCTTGGGGATACACAGTTCCACGGTCCCGGCGCGCGTCTCCGCGCTCGCGGTAGCCGTTGCGTTGGACAAGCCGAAAGGCGTTCTTTTCGCCACAAGCCGCGCTATCGCAGAATGCCGTGCAGCCGCGCATAATGGATTTAACTTCCATGTCGGAGCCCTTCTGATTCACAATCATCAGAACAGAAGCGGCGATTGCCTCGTTCCATCCTACCCGAAAGTAGCCTAGCGTGGGGACCAGTTATGCTTGATGATAGAAGTCTTTTACAGATCAAAACTGAAGCTGCAGAATGGCGCCGACGCCTCCATCAAATCCCAGAGCTTGATTATCAGTTGCACGACACAGCAAGGTTCGTGCTTGAAAAGTTGTCGTCATTCGGGATCGATCGAATCGAGACCGAAGTTGCTGAAACCGGAATAGTTGCCCTAATCCACGGCAAAGGCAGCGCTGGCCCGACTATCGGCTTGAGAGCCGATATGGACGCCTTGCCAATCACGGAGACGTCGGGAAAGCCATGGGCTTCGCGGAACGCCGGCAAAATGCACGCTTGCGGTCACGACGGCCATACGGCCATGCTGTTGGGGGCAGCCAAACAATTAGCGGCTACGCGAAACTTCAAAGGCTCTGTCGCACTCATATTTCAACCTGCGGAAGAGGATGGTCGGGGTGGGCAAAGGATGGTGCAAGAAGGAATCATGGATCGTTTCGAGATCTCCCAGGTGTTCGGAATGCACAACGAACCAGGGCTGGAAATCGGGCGATTTGCGACCTCTCCGGGCATAGTGGCTGCCGCCCTTGATGAGTTTGACATTCATGTTAGGGGTAAGGGCGGTCACGCCGCCAGCCCCCATCGGACCATCGATCCCGTCGTGATCGCTGCGCATGTTGTTGTGGGGCTTCAGACACTCGTATCTAGGCGAGCTGACCCGCTTGAGGCTCTAGTGATCTCAGTTACAAAATTGAACGTGGGCCACGCATACAATATCATTCCCGAGTCTGCTCAGATTTCCGGCACAATTCGTACACTATCCCCTACCGTCCGAGACTTCGCAGAGCGCGAAGTCAAAGCCGGTGCCGAGGGAATCGCTCGCGGCTTTGGCGCTCAAGTTGTGTTCGAGCATCGACGGCTCGAACCTACTATGTTCAATCATCCGAAAGAAACGGAGTTAGCGATAAAAGCAGCATCCGGAATCGTCGGTTCGGCCTCCGTAAACAGGTCCATGAGACCGTCAATGGGAGCAGAAGACTTCGCCTACATGCTCGAAGCGCGACCCGGCGCTTACGTCGTTCTCGGCAACGGCAACACCCCCGCGCTGCACAATCCTGCGTACGACTTCAACGATGAAGCCTTGCCTTATGGCATTGCCTACTGGGTTAATTTGGTCGAGACCGTGCTAAGGGTATGAGGGGGCGAAAACGCGCGACAGGCCGCCGAGGATTTCACAGCCGTGGCATACACGCAATTCAAATGCGTGCGATACGGGCGTCACTTGGAAAGGGAGTTCGCGCTCAGGGTCGGCACGGAGAGCCGTAGTGCACTCCAAAACCACTCCTCTGCAAATCGATCTAGAGGAACACGTATATGAAGAGAACAACTTCGAACGCTGATAGCACTCCCACTCGCCGCGATGACATTCCGGAACACTTAAAGACGTTTTTCTCGAGACAACATCCAGAGTTCGCTTCGATTTTCGAAGCGGTGAATGCATTACCGATAGACGACACACACTGCCATTTCATAACCGATCGAGACGCGATCACAACTCCACAGAGGTATCTTGAGCGGATCTCTCTAGCGGGTTTTCCGATCGCGAGTTACTTTCCAGACGGTGTCTATGCGCAGTGGCTGACTGGCGATGAGGAAATCAAACACGCCCTCAATCAAAAGTACGACATACAACGAATAGTTTCCGGAATAACTAGTGACATTGGTGAAAGCGTCTTCGTTAAATTGCTGGTCAAAGAGCTTGCCCATTTTTTGGGTTGCGAAGCCAGGCTTGAAGCCGTTATTGAGGCCAGAAATGAACGCGGCAAAGATTACTGGTCATATATCAATATTCTCTTCCACGATGTAAATATCGCCAACATTATGCTAGAAACCGGCGTACGCGAGGGCCGCGGCGCCAAAGAATTTGAGCGTTTTGAAGAAGCGATTCTTCCGTGCAAATCCCATCGCATAGCCAGAATTGAGACAATACAAGATGAGCTATTCCAGATGAACATCACATTTGATGAGTTCGAACGACGTTTCGTCGAACGGCTGCTGGAAGTACTGGATGGGAACGGAAACTTTGGGAAACGTTCATTCGGGATGAAGTCCTATCTTCTTCCGGAAATTGGGTTAATTCGTCCGTTGTATGACCGCGGTCCAGCCGAAGCCTCTTGGATTGCGCTGAGAAACTCCTTTGATCAACGGGATAAGATGGACAGAGAAGAGGCCGGACAAATCACCAAGGACCTGTGCAGGTATACTTTCACTTTGACTCTAGAGGAGTGCCTAAAAAGAGATATGCCCATGCAAATCCACACGGGGGACGGAGAGGCGCCGTGGGTGATACTAAGAAATCAGGATCCATTTTTTCTCGAAGAAGTGTGCCGCTTCGACAAAAACAACATGATGCGGATGCCAAAAATTATTCCGCTTCATGCAGGGTACCCTTCGGTTGGCAAGGCTGCTTGGCTAAGTCATCTATACCCGAACTGCTATTTCGAATTGTCAATTATGACACCGTTCGTGCATCAGAGCTTGTATCAAAGATATTTACAGGTAATGGAGGCTGTGCCCCTCTCCAAGATTCTTTTCGCGAGCGACACATATCATATTCCTGAGCTTTATTGGCTCGCCGGTCGGTGGGGTAAGCGGTATTTGGCTCAGGCACTTACTGATTACGTTGTGGGCGGCAGCATGGATTTCGAGGAGGCTATCGAGGGGGCCCGGATGATTCTCTATAAGAATAATCGAAGATTGTACAATCTCAGCCTAGATTGAGAGATTTATTGAAATCTCGATAACGGCACCGGCTCCGTATCCCTCCGGCGGGGACCGCCTTGCGAAGTTCCGCTTATCCCGTGAGTCTGCGCTCTTCAGAGTGGACTAAAGGGGGCACTGAGCAATTCATGGGACATGCAGTTTTGCTGACGGGACCAGAGCGGCGTCGGCGATGGTCGTTGGAAGATCGGGCGCAGATACTGGCGGAGGCTTTTGCGCCTGGCGCGGTGGTTTCTGAAGTCGCACGCCGCTTCGAGGTTTCGACTGGCCTGATCTATACTTGGCGGCGGCGAGCTTTGGTCTTTGGTCCAGGAGACTGAGCCCGCCTTTGTGCCAGCCAAGCTTGCTGGCTCTGCCAGCAGTGATGCGGTCGAACTGGCGATGGCGGTGGACTTCCCGAACGGCGTGAAGGTGAGAATTGGCTCAGCAGCGCCATGCGAGCTGGCGGCCGCGATCATGAGCTCAAATGATCCCGATCAGTTCCGGGGTGCGGGTGTGGATCGCGAGCGGTCACTGCGACATGCGCAAGGGCATGCAGGGTCTGGCGCTGCTAGTGCAGGAGGGCCTCGGCCGCGATCCGTTTAAGGGCGACGTCTTCGTCTTTCGCGGTCGTAGCGGCCGACTGATAAAAGCCCTTTGGCATGATGGCATGGGCCTATCACTGTTTGCGAAACGGCTCGAGCGCGGCCGCTTCATCTGGCCGGCGACGGAGGATGGCGCGATCGCGCTGACCGCCGGTCAGATGTCCTATCTGCTGGAGGGGATTGATTGGCGAAATCCGCAGCAGACCTGGCGGCCGACTGGCGCCGGGTGAGCCGTCCGAAGGCGAATATTCCGGGACAAGTTCTTTGAAACGCTAGGCAAATCAGGGCTTCTGTGATTCACTTCGGACATGGACAACGGCCCTGATTTGCTTCCCGACGATGTTGCTGCCCTGCGGGCAGAGCTCATCGCGGCACGCGCCAAGGGCGCCCAGATCGAGGCTGAACTTGCCGTTGCCAAGGCCAAGGCGTCGGAGGATCTTGCCGTCATTGCCCGGCAGAAGCTGCGCATCGAAAAGCTCGAGCGGCAGCTTTATGGCCCGAAGGCAGAGCGTCGCGCCCGGCTGATCGATCAGATGGAGTTCCAACTGGCAGAGTTGGAGATGGCGGCGACCGAGGACGAACTCGCTGCCGAAATGGCGGCCGCGGCCGCCGTCAATGTCGCCGGCTTTACCCGCAGCCGGCCGGTGAAGAAGCCTTTCCCCGATGATCTTCCGCGCGAACGCGTCGTCGTGCCCGGTCCCGTGAGCTGCCAGTGCTGTGGCGGCGACCGTCTGCGCAAGCTGGGTGAGGACATCACAGAAACCCTCGAGATCATTCCGCGCCAATGGAAGGTGATCCAGACGGTGCGCGAGAAGTCCACCTGCCGCGATTGCGAGAAGATCAGCCAGGCTCCGGCCCCTTTCCATGCCATCCCGCGCGGATGGGCCGGCCCCAATCTTCTGGCGATGATCTGTTCGACAAGTTCGGCCAGCATCTGCCGCTCAATCGTCAGGTCGAGCACCCGCAGGCGCATCTCGCCGGCTGTAGCGGCATTCTGCAGGCGGACGCCTATACCGGCTACACCAAGCTCTATCTTCCGGATCGACGGCCCGGCCCGGTAACGGAAGCAGCCTGCTTGGTCCATGCGAGGCGGTCTTTTTTTGCGATGGCCGACGTCGAGGCGAATGCGCGCCGAAAAGCCAGGGCAAGACGCCGGCCGTCATCTCGCCGATCGCTCTGGAAATGGTGCAACGGATCGATGCCCTGTTCGACATCGAGCGCGAGATCAACGGTCAGCGCGCGGAGGTCCGAAAGGCCGTTCGTCAGGAGCGGAGCCTGCCTCTGGTTCTCGGCCTGGAAGCGTGGATGAAGGCTCATCGTGCCAAGCTGTCTCGCAACGATGATCTCGCCAAGGCCTTCGATTACCTGCTGAAACGCTGGTCTGCCTTCACCCTCTTCCTCGACGACGGGGCGTGTCTGTCTCTCGAACAATGCCGCCGAACGCGCCCTGCGCGGCATAGCGCTGGGCAGGAAATCGTGGTTGTTCGCCGGATCGGACCGCGTGGCCAGCGCGCCGCCATGTACAGCTTGATTGTCTCGGCCAAAATGAACGACGTCGGTCCGCAAGCCTGGCTCGCCGACGTGCTTCACCGCATTGCCGGTTATCCCGCACATCGGCTCGATGAGCTCTTGCCCTGGAACTGGAAGAGCGCGTCGCCGGCGGCACACATGCTGGCAGCCTAAAGATGCCGGCTTCTCTGGTACGCCTGAAGGTCACCCTCGACCATGTCGAACCGACGGTGATGCGGCGCGTTGTGGTGCCGTTCCGCATCAAGCTCCCTCGCCTTCATGAGGTGCTGCAGGCGGCGATGGGCTGGAGCAACAGCCACCTTTACGAATTCCGCATCCGCGACGTCGGCTTTGGTCCGGCTGACCAGGACTGGGGAGATGGCCCGCTCGATGCGCGCAAGATCTCGCTGCTGGCGGCAATCGAAGACATCGCCGCGAAATCGTTCAAGTACCTTTACGACTTTGGCGACGGCTGGACGCACAGTATCAACATCGAGCGCACCTTCCCCGTCATCGGCCTTGCAGAGCCAATGCTCCTCGAAGCAACCGGACGCTGCCCTCCCGAGGACATCAGCGGGCCATGGGGCTATCAGGAGTTCCGCGAGGCGCTCGCCGATCCGACCCACGGGCGGCACGCCGAGCTCGTCAAGTGGTGGGGCAGCGAGGATTACGATCCCGACAAGGCAAACTTCGCCGAGCTCAACAAAGCCGTCGATGATGTGCCAGCAAAGTGGACCCGCAAATCATGCCGAAAAATCTGAAAGTCCTTCAGGCTGCGGTTTTTGCCGGATGCTTACCCGGCTCCATGCTCCAAATGCTCCAAACGCCCTCGAGTGCGGTGTCCGAGCTCAAGACTGGCACGCCCTGTGTGTGCTATGACATTCCGCGTTCGTCGAACTGAGAGAACGTGCTTTCGTCCGTGGCAAATGCTCCCTCACGTGGGCATTTTCCACGGTCAACGCTGGGAACTGCAGGGTTGCCTTGCTCGCAGAGCCACCAGCGGTTAACGGACTGCACTATCCGCGCACGTCCTTTGGTGTCGAGCCAAAATGGCGTTTAAATGCTGTGCAGAAATTTGAACTGTGACTGTACCCGACCTCGAAAGCTACCTGCTTCAACGGGATTGCGCCGCTTTCTAGCATTATCATCGCGCGCTTCATTCTGCGTTCCGTGGTATACTGCGCAAATGTCATGCCCGTCTCCAATCGGAATTCGTTTGAAAGTTCCTCCACGGGCAAGCAAAATGCAGATGCAATACTCGACAGAGAAGGCGGTGCTTTCAGATTTGCGTCCACCATTGTTTTCACTTGCTCTACGCGATCTGCTCTCAGATCAGCACGGGAAAGGAATTGGCCATCGGAAAGAAGGGCGCTGACACTGAGACAGAGGAGTTCCTGCGATTTGACTGCTATGTAACATTTCGACAGCTGTGGATGAATGCTAGGGCTGAGCAACTGCTCGGCCGCTGACATCACGCTATAGGGGAGCGGGCGAGAATACCAAAATGCTTGAGACCCTTCGTGTTGCCCCGAGAATCTTGGAAAACACGGTGGATAGAAGCCAAAAAGCGAGTTCAGTCGTTTCGGCCAAATGCCAACGGACAGCGACAACTCGTTAGAGCCGCTACTCCAAACACTTCGCTTTACGAGTCCCCGTGGCTGATAGTAGACGGCTAGCGTGGGCCTGGATAGTTCATGGTTATGGAACCCAAGCTCTACCCGCCGCGATCCGGACAAGTGAAGGAGAAACACTAGACGTCCTAAGCCCGACTCGTCATCAAAGAATTCGTCTCGGGCCTGCAACTTGCGAATTGTTAAACTAAGGTTCTGATAGTCGAAATATCCGTCTACGTGGCCGGAGGCGTTCTCTGAAGGCGGCAGAAGCCGATAAGCACCCGCGGCGTCATTGGTCCGCTGGACTTGAAATCGGCTCCCCTGATTGAGGCGCCGAACAAACTCATCTGTCCCGATCATCCAAGATCCTTATGGAGCAACCGGGCAGCGCGACTAACCCTCAATGGGTTCCGGGGGATGAAGCCGGTAGACAATGACGTTCCACCTCGGTTTTATTATGTTTGTTTGACAGAGAATCCTATATGAGATGCGGCTTTCATGTCAACGGATCGCCGGATGTCCGACATATCGCTCGCTATTTTTGCGCGCGCGCCTGTCAAGTGATCGTAGCATAAAGAATCACTATTCGGAATAACGGTTGCACTCTGTTCAAACCACTCTAGCTGCGGTTCCCTGTCTTAGCGATTTTGCCCGAGTTTGGATCGCACCAGATGCATTTACCTAGATTCGTACCAGGCTCTTCGCGGGAATATTAGGTTTACCGGAGAGGATTCGAGAAGTCATGTCAGTAAAGCAACAGGTCGATCATCTGATTGTCAACGGTGAGATTTTTACTGGCGAGCGTGCCTCCCCCCATCTCAATAACGGCGCAATCGCTGTGAACGGCAACCGAATCGTCGCCATTGGGGATGCTCGTTCCTTGCAGGAGCGGTATCAGTCTGAAAGCGTAACAGACGTGGGCGGGGCAATCGTTCACCCTGGTATGATCGATACACACGTTCACGCAATCTCGCTTGGACTGCATAGCCTTCCAGTTTCCATCGACAAGGCGTCTGCTTCAAAGTTTTCGTATGCCGACGTTAAGGTACAGACCGACGACGAATCCACAGACGCGCTGACCGCTGCGGCTGCTGTTGCATTGTTGCGCAGAGGCTATACGTGCTTCATGGAAGCGGGAACGGTGTTCGAGACCGATGCATTCGCGGCTGCGCTGCAGCGGATCGGGATGCGCGGGATGGTTTCCGCGCCGTTTGGTTGGGACGATGTAAGCATCTTTGAGAGCCTCGCGCCGGCTACGATAACCAAGCGATTGATGGAGCGAGCGCCGGCTAACCGGGCCGCCGTCATCAGACGTCTTGAGCGCGAGCTGACAAGAAATGCGGACAAGGACGCGCTAGTTACCGGATATGTCTGCCTCTACGGCGAGTGCTCTGCGACGGATGCGCTTACTCGTGATGCGAGCGATCTCGCCCGACAGGCAGGAGTTCTTTTTAATCAGCACCAGGGCTTTGTACGCCAGTGGCAGGAATTCGAGCACGCTAAGTATGGGATTTCGGGCGTTCAGCGGCTCCACAGGCTGGGAGCGCTAACTGAGAGAACAACCCTCAGCCACATGAACGTGATGAGCGACGCCGATGCGGAGCTTGTCGTGAAAAACCGGCCGGGTATTACCTGGTGCCCGAACAATGCTCTGCATAGAGCGGTGCATCCACAGGACCATTGCCGTCTCCCCTGGTTGATTGACCGCGGCGTGTGTGTCTCCCTAGGCATAGACACCACGATGTATCATCCTCTGGGGACGGCGGGCATGGCAAGCTTGCTCCTGTCAGCCTCGGTTGGACACCGCCTCGACGACGCGGAACCGTTCTATATGCAAACTGCCAACGCTGCACGTAACATCGGATATGCCGATGAACTCGGAACGTTAGCCGTGGGCAAGCGCGCAGACATTGTCGTGCGGGCAGTTGAAGACATCACCCATACCGCATTGGAGCAAGCAGGGGCACTGCTTGCACTTTCATCATCGCAAATACCGGTTGATCTAGTTATGATCGATGGGCGAGTGGTCATGAAAGACGGGCGATTGACCGCGACCGACCAAACCGAGCTACTGCGTAGCGCGCTGCGGCAACGACGCCGGATCCTCGAGCGTGCAGGAGCGTCGGCTGAATAAAATATGCGTCATCCGTGTAAAGTTTCCCTGCTCATGGCCTCGTGCTCAATGGTGCGTGCGAGTGCAAGGTTGGCTGTCCCCAAAGTGCTGACCAAAATCGCATTCCGACTGAACGTGCAGCAAATTCGACGAATGCGATCGAAAAAAATCAGAGCCTCCCCAACTCACCCGAGCAATGGCCATCGCCGTTGCGCTAAAGACGCCGGCGAGACGGTGCTGCCTCAGGCAATCTTTCCATGGCAGCACCTCCTATCTAAGGTTCGGCTGACGGTGGACCGTGAGTCTGCAATATTCAGGGTGCTCCGCTTTCGCGCCTTGTAGAGGACAATGTCCTGTACCTGTTTTTTTTTGAGAAAGCAGCCAACAAACGAGCGCTCGGTTTCCAAGTGCCTACGATTACCACGATAGGAAAAGCCTGGTGCTGCGAACCCCTTCCTCTTTTACTGGCGGACCCCGACAGCTACGCGGTTAAATTCAGGATTCCGGCAGTATCCCGATCATAAAGGTTCGGCGCCAGGAATAACTCTTGAGGCTCGCTCGTACACGTGTCTCGCGGTTAGATCTTACTGAGATTTTCATAGATCCAGCCGAGTTGATGGAGTAGCGTCATGTTCACTGAACGAAAAGTTGTAATAACGTGCGCCGTGACCGGTGCTACTCACACGCCGACAATGTCGGATCATTTGCCAATTACTCCGGAACAGATCGCAGAGCAGGCCATCGGGGCGGCGGATGCTGGAGCCGCCATCATACATTTTCATGCTCGGAATCCAATTGACGGTCGCCCCACCCCAGATCCGCAGGTCTACGCGCCCGCCATTGAGAAGGTGCGCCGTGAGTCAGATGTTGTCATAAACATTACGACGAGCGGTGGGCCCAATGCCACTGTTGAAGATAGAATAGCGGCCGCGCTCAAATTCAAGCCAGAACTAGCCTCTCTTAACATGGGCTCCCTTTCACCCTATGGAAGACAGCGAATCGTCGGAAAATTTGATCAATGGAAGCATGCGTGGGAACGGGAGCTCTTCCTTGCCGCACCGTCGCGGGTTTATCCGAACACGGAAGAAATCATCACTCGGACGATCCAGGAAGTCGGTGCCGCCGGGACGCGCTTTGAATGCGAGTGCTATGATGTGGGGCACTTGTACAACGTCGCCTATTTCGCGGAGATCGGCCTGCTGAAGCCGCCCTTTATCATACAAACTGTGTTCGGCTTTAGCGGTGGAATTGGCATTGACGCTGATAACATGACCCATATGCGCAACATTGCCGATCGCCTTTTCGGCTCGGAATACCGATGGTCGGTGCTCGCGCCTGGGAAGCATCAGCTACGGCTTTGCACAATGGGGGCGACGATGGGTTCGAATGTCCGAGTGGGAATGGAGGATAGTCTCTATCTTGAGAAGGGCAGACTTGCCCACTCCAACGCCGAGCAGGTGGCCCGGATACGAGATATCCTTAAGTTGTTGTCTGTGGACATTGCCACCCCTGATGAAGCCCGGCATATCCTCGGACTAAAGGGACGGGAGCACACATCCGCTTAGACCTGCTGGCCTTTCGGACCGAGCACGCCGCGCTGGCGCAAGTGTGGGTTCCACCCGCGGATGTCCAGCACCAACCCGACGGTGAGACGACCTTCCGCTGCGACGACCGCGTACCACGCACTACCACTCAATGGATGCTTGAACATGAAAAAGCAACTGACTTTGGCACCCATCCGAACTGCTCCAGGACCATGGGGCGAGGAAGATATTAGACGCATGCCGACTCGAGGTTTTCAGAAGATGCTTGGGATAGTGCTTGACGAGGTGACGAAGGAACGGATCACCGCGCACATCAACATTGAGGATCATCACATCAATTCCGCCGGTGCAGTACACGGCGGCGTTTTGATCTCGCTGGCGGACAGTCTAGGTGCGATGGGGGCCCTTCAAAATCTTGGTCCAATGCACGTAACATCAACGCTCGAGTCCAAGACTAATTTCGTTCGCCCCTGCGTAAGCGAGAGTATCTCTGGCGAATGCCAGCCTCTCCATGTGGGCCGAAGGACATCGGTTTGGTACACTGTCGTGCGTAATGAGCGGGGGCTTATCTGCGCCCACATCTGGCAGACGCAAATACATAGCGATCCCAATTCCTGATGCAGTGGAACTCGAACGATCTCGGCCCTTCCTTAGCAAGAGCAAGCTCGACCGGCGGGAGGGCGGCGCTGAACCGCGTGCCGCGATAATCAGGCTGACAAGGGGGTTGACCTTGCCCTCCAGCGGTTTTGGGTTGCTGTATTTGGGGTGGTAGCGGCGGGTTGCGGTGCGAAGCCGTTTCGGCTGCGCAGCACCGCATCGCGTCGCGGTTTGATGGTCTGAGCGAACTCGGCGGGTGTCAGCCAGCCGAGGCCGGAATGCGGTCGGTGATCGTTGTAATCGCGACGCCAGTTCGCAAGCGCGGATCGCGCCTGAGCCAATGACGAGAACAGCGTTTCGTTCAATAGCTCGTCGCACAGCCGCCCATTGAAGCTTTCGATGAAGGCGTTCTGGATCGGTTTGCCAGGCGCGATGTAGTGCCAATCCACCTTGGCCCGGTCCGTCCATTGCAGGATCGCATTGCTTGTGAACTCGCTGCCGTTGTCGCTGACGATCATCCTCGGCTTTCCGCGTTCCTCGATGATCCGGTCCAGCTCTCGGGCAACCCGCAGGCCGGAGAGTGATGTATCGGCGACGAGAGCCAGACATTCTCTGGTGCAGTCATCCACGACCGTCAGAACCCGAAACCTGCGGCCGTCGGTGAGTTGATCCGAGACGAAGTCCAGTGACCAGCGATCATTGGCTGCCATCGCGATCAACATCGGTGCTCGTGTGCCTATCGCTCGCTTCCGGCCGCCACGCTTGCGCACCGTCAGCTTCTCCTCCCGATAGAGCCGGAAGAGTTTCTTGTGGTTCACAAGGTGTCCCTCGCGCCTGAGCAGCACATGAATGCGTCGATAGCCAAAGCGGCGACGTTCATGCGCCAGCACCTTCATGAGCTCGCGAAGGCCATGATCGTCGTCGCGCCAGGGTACACGCCCGCCGTTCGCTCATCCCATGTTGGCTCATCAGATGCGCGACAGCGTTCCGCTTGGCTGCGGGCGTCACCACTTCTTTCCCAAAAGGTCTTTCAAAGCAGCATTGTCGAGCATGGCATCCGCCACAAGCCGCTTCAGCTTCGTGTTCTCGTCCTCCAGCGCCTTCAGCCGTTTGGCCTCGGACACCTCCATGCCGCCGAACTTGGCTTTCCACTTATAGCGTGCCATCGACGGAGAAGTGGTCCGTTGACAGAAACCGCTTTACCTTGGGCTGCGAAAGGATCGCACCGAGGAACTTCGCAGCGATGTCGCCTTCGAGCAACCGGTCGCGGTTCTTCGAAAACACCGAATGGTCCCGAGCTGGATCGTCAATGCCAATGCCGACGACCAGCGGAACAGAAGTCGTATTCCAGCCGCTCCATCAAAAGCCGCTCAGATCGGATCGAATAGAAGGCTTGCAAAAGCATGGCGCGCAGAAGCTTCTCAGGCGCAATCGATGGCCGCCCGATCGGCGAATAGAGCGCTGCAAACTCCCGTTCCAGCAAAACCAGCGCGTCGTCCACGATCTGCCGGATTGCCCGCAGCGGATGATCACGACGAACGAGATCCTCCAGATCAACATAGCTGAAGAGTTCACCCGTCCTCACATCGCCGCCGCGCATGCATCACTCCAAAACTCGACGAAGCGAGTGAATCACGGCGAAAGCCTCCAGGCCAGCTTTTTTTTTCAACAGCCTGCTAGGAATGGTCTGCAATCGAGCAGCACGTAAGGATCCGGCGTTCCGCGACTGAAAATTTCGGGTGCGCGATCCTCCAGGCATATCGCGCAACTGGCCGGAAGTGTTCACGACGTTTAATATCGTCGAGACAATCCTGCCTTTCCGCGGATGTCGCGTTCTTGAAAATGCTTCTGCCACCCAATGCTCGTGGCCCAGTTCGGCGTGGCCGGCGAGGAAAACCACGGGCTTGTTGCTCGCGAGAAGCGTAGCGAGTTCACGCATACTGCACGGCGCAGCCTCCCATTCGGACGGCACATCGCTGCGTATCAGTGCCGGGCCACTGTAGACTGACCATTCCAGCGGCACGAAGCCCCTGTCCGCCGCCATTGCGGAGCAAGCGGCACCTATTGCCGCCCCGCTGTCATTCGGAAAGGGCGGCACCCAGACAGAACAGGCCGGTAGCACGCGGTGCGCTGTTCCATTTGATATTAAGACCGCAGCCGCCGGCAATACACAAATTGCGCGATCGTGGAAGCCCCCAATGCCGCTCCAAAACACTCGTCATCTCCCGGATGAGGAGACGCTCGAGGAAACAATGAAGCGATGCAAGTACATCTTCGGATCGCTTGGCCTTCAATCGCAGACTCGCGTGGAAGAAGTCGTGGATAGCCGCAAAGTGAGCATTCCATGCTGCTCTCCGCCTGGTACGATGAGCATGCTCCGCTTCGGCCGCAAAGCGCTCCTCGTACAGCTCCCGAAACACAGTTATGATACATCCATCAGCAGAGCCCAGCGCGATATAGGCCATCAGCTTGCCGGCAATACCTAGCTCGTCCCTGCTGCTGCCGTTCGTATAACGTCCGAAGTGATCGCCCACGGCAGTATAGGCCTCACCTAGAAACAGGCGTTCGATGAACCGCGCGCTGCCGCAGGGGTCTAGCAGCTCATTGCGAAACCACCGCGATTGGCCAGATCAGTCAGTTCGCCCGGCAGGGCCAGCTCAATCCAACTGCTGCCGCACGCTGCAGGTTAGCCTGCACCGTGCGGCGCGCTATCCCCAAGATGACTGCTATCTCGCGGGAACTCGTCCCGCTTCCGGCAAGCCGAAGCATTTGTCTCAATTGTTTCATGGTCAGCCTTCTCTTTGCCGGCATCAAAATCTCCCCGTTTACCGGGGCACTTCATGCCAAAGTTGCTGACCCAGGAGGTAATCTTCAGTGCCGAAAACTGGCCGGCCCTTGATCGGAACGGTAGCCGGCTTCGCGTCGGAATCCGCCGCTTCCAATCCGGAAATGATTGCGACGGTTCATCTCGATCTCCAAGCCTTGGGGAATCGCTTTGTACCGATTGATTGGAAGCTGGCGCACCTCGCCAAAAGCTAGGCGCCGCCTCCGCCTTAACGATCACGAGTCTGGGCCGTATCCAAGGGCATGCCCGATCTCGCTCGTGACCAATATGAAGGCGTTGCACCGAACGGCTCCGCTGCATGATGTCTCAATGTCGAAATCTATAGCAGACAAAAGCTGTTGCCATTGAACGAAACTGTCGCGAGACGAACAGACGAACTGTAGCCGAGACGTTTGCTTTTCGTGCTCAGCTTGATCCAAGGCAAAAATAGGAAAAGAAGCGCGAACAAAGGTCCGCCGATACTCTTGAGCGTCAAGCCGCAGGTGGGTCGTTCAGGATGGCACGACATTTGCACAGCCAACCCTGGAAGCTCTCTGACGGCACGCCCACAATTAGCGGAGTGTCCATGATGATTGGCACGGAATCTTGAATGGAGCCATTTCGGCGGTAAGCCGCAACGCTTGAATGCGGTTCTGGAAAACGCGCTCAAACGAAAAGGTAATGATCATGCATAAACTCGAGCGACTTCTGCGTCCGAAATCGATCGCCGTATTCGGCGGCAAAGAGGCGGCTCGTGTGGTCACGCAGTCGAGCAGGATTGGATTTTCTGGCGAAATTTGGCCTGTGCATCCAAACAAGGCTGATGTTGATGGCTACAAGGCATACCGTTCAGTCGCCGAATTGCCCGGTGCTCCGGATGCTGCTTTTGTGGGTGTCAATCGTCACCTCACGGTCGACGTCGTGAAGGCTTTGGCCGAGCGTGGCGCCGGTGGGGCGGTTTGCTATGCAGCTGGATTTCTGGAGACCGGCGCATATGACGAGGACGGTGAGAGGCTGCAGGCCGAACTCGTTACCGCAGCCGGCCAGATGCCGATTATCGGCCCGAACTGCTATGGCCTTATCAACTATGCTGACGGTGCGCTTCTGTGGCCTGACAACCATGGCGGTGTCAAACTGGCAAATGAGGGCAGGGGTGTCGCCATCATCACCCAGTCGTCCAACATCGCGATCAACATGACGATGCAGAAGCGCGGCTTGCCGCTCGCCTTCCTGATCACGGCCGGCAACCAGGCGCAGACCGGCCTTTCAGAAATGGCGCTCGACCTGATAGAGGACGAGCGCGTCACCGCGCTTGGCCTACACATCGAGGCTTTTGACTCGGTCGCCGGCTTCGAGAGGCTGGCGGCAAGAGCCCGCGAGCTGAAGAAGCCGATCATCGCCATGAAGGTCGGGCGCTCAGAACAGGCACGGCAGGCAACCGTGTCGCACACCGCCTCGCTCGCCGGCTCGGATGTTGCTTCCGACGCCTTCCTGAAGCGACTCGGCATCGCGCGCGTTGATTCGATTCCAGCCTTTATCGAGGCGTTGAAGCTCCTACACATAACCGGCCCGCTGCCAGGCTGTAGGCTCTCGTCGATGAGCTGTTCGGGCGGCGAGGCCTCCATAATGGCCGACAGCGCTGAAGGGCGCTCGGTGCATTTCCCCGTGCTGGCAGTTGACCATCGTGCCCGTGTGAAATCGACTCTCGGGCCCCTGGTGGCGGTTGCCAATCCGCTCGACTACCAGACTTTCATCTGGAACAACGAACCGGCAATGACGGCCACTTTCTCCGCCATGGTGTCCGGCGGCTTCGACCTCAACATTTTGGTGATCGATTTTCCGCGTCGCGACCGCTGTTGGAATGTCGATGAGGGGGGCATGGCAATATTGCGTTCCTTTGAAGCCGCGCTAAAGACCAACAAGGCGAACGGCGCCATTGTTTCTTCAATACCCGAGAACTTGCCTGAGGAGCACGCAAACCGACTGATCGTTCATGGTGTCGCGCCATTATTCGGTATCCCGGAAGCTATGGATGCCGCACAGGCCGCAGCCTTCATCGGCAGCGCTTGGCGCGAACCGCTCGCGCAGCCAGTAGACACCACGATTGTCGGAAATTCCGGCATCGAGCGCATCACACTCGACGAAGCTGAAGGCAAAGAGAGGCTGATCAAAGCCGGCCTGCCGGTACCGAAGGGCGAGCGTGCGAACGACGCGGTCGAGGCAGCTAGCTTATCCCAGGCGCTCGGATTTCCTGTGGCGCTGAAGGCGCTGGGCGTCGCTCACAAGTCGCAAGTGGGCGCGGTGCGGCTGGACCTCAAGGATACTGAATCCGTCAGCAATGCCGCACATGACCTCCTGCCGCTCGGCACTGGCCTCTATGTCGAGCACATGGTGCGAGACGGTGTCGCCGAGTTGATCGTCGGATTTACCCGTGACCCGATGTTCGGCGCGGTGATGACGCTCGGCACCGGGGGCGTGCTGGTAGAGCTTTTGCGCGATAGCGTGATCCTGATGCTGCCGGCGACGCGCGACGACATCGAGGCGGCGCTGCGCGGATTGAAGTTCTACCCACTGTTGGAGGGCTATCGCGGCCGACCGAAGGCGGATGTCGGGGCCGCCATCGACACCATCGCCGGCGTTGCCGACTTCGTGCAGAAGAATGCCGGTGAGATTGAGGAACTCGACATCAATCCGCTGATCGTCTGCGCCGAAGGCAATGGCGCCTGGATCGCGGATGCCCTGCTAGTGCTTGGAGAAACGAAGAATGGCTGACGTCATCACCACCCGCCGCGAAGGCGCGATCCTCGAAGTTATGCTCGACCGGCCCAAGGCCAATGCCATCGACCCGCGAACGTCCCGCCTGATGGGTGAAGCGTTCATGGCGTTCCGCGACGATCCGGAACTTCGCGTCGCCCTTTTGAAAACAGCCGGCGATAAATTCTTCTGTGCCGGCTGGGACCTCAAGTTTGCTGCAAGCGGCGATATCGATTGCGACTATGGCGTCGGCGGCTTCGGCGGGCTGCAGGAACTGCGCGATCTCAACAAGCCGGTCATCGCCTGCGTCAACGGCATGGCGGTGGGCGGCGGCTTCGAGCTGGCGCTCTCCTGCGACCTCATCTATGCCTCGGACCATTCTTCCTTCGCGCTGCCCGAGATCCGCGCCGGCACGCTGGCCGACGCGGCGACGATCAAGCTGCCCAAGCGCATCCCATACCATGTCGCCATGGAGCTTTTGCTCATCGGCCGCTGGATGGACGTGGCCGAGGCGCATCGCTGGGGCCTGGTCAACGAGGTGCTGCCCAAAGAGAAGTTTGAAGACCGCGTCTGGGAAATCGCGCGGCTTTTAGCCGGCGGCCCGCCGCTGGTCTTCGCCGCGATTAAGGAGACGGCGCGCGTGGCGGAGGCCCTCAGTTTCCAGGACGCGATAAACCGCGTGAACAGCAATCAGCTCGTGACTGTCGACAATCTTCGTCGGTCAGCAGACAACCTTGAAGGTCCCCGTGCCCTTGTCGAAAAGCGTAATCCCGTCTGGAAGGAAAAATAATGGTCATTGCCACGATACTTGTCTCCAGACTTCCCCCACGGGGAGGGAAGCGGCATCTTCGGCACCGGCAACTCTTGTTTAGCAATGGAGTATAGCCCCATGGATCTTATGTTCACAGAAGGTGATCGGACTTTCCGGGAGGAGGTACGTAAGTTCTTATATGACAGTACGATCCCGGAGATACGTCGAAAATTGGCCGAAGGCCTAAAATTGTCGAAAGAAGAGATCGCGGCTGGAGCGCGGAGCCTCTACAAGAAAGGTGTGCCAACTTGGCCTCAGGAATATGGAGGCACGGGGTGGACCCTCGTGCAGCAGTACATCTTCGAAGAAGAGGTGCGTGCCTTTCCAGCACTAGTCAAGTTCGGTTCGGGTGAGGACTTGGTAGGTCCAGTCATCTACACCTTCGGCAATCTGGCGCAGAAACAATACTATTTGCCCCGCATCGCTAACGCAACTGATTGGTGGTGCCAAGGCTTTTCGGAACCGGGAGCTGGCTCCGATCTGGCCGCACTTAAGACGCGGGCAGTCCGCCATGGCGACCATTACGTCGTCGATGGCCAGAAGACCTGGACATCATCGGCGCACTACGCCGACTGGATCTTTTGTCTGGTACGGACCAATCTAGATGTGAAGAAGCAGCAAGGCATCTCTTTCCTTCTCATCGACATCAAATCGCCGGGCGTCACTGTGCGCCCGATCCACCTGATCGATGGCGGTCACGAAGTCAGTGAGGTATTCTTTGACAATGTCCATGTCCCGGTCGAGAATCTAGTTGGGGAAGAGAACAAAGGGTGGGGCTACGCGAAGTATCTGCTTAGTAACGAGAGGTTCGGCGATGCTGGCGTAGGCGTTTCCAAGGAGCGTATGTGGCGCGCCCTGGAACTTGCGGCTCAGACCTATGTCGGCGGCGAGCGACTTGCTGATCAACCCTCATTTCGTGAAAAGGTTGCCGAACTCGACGTTCAGTTGAAGGCACTTGAGATCACCCAACTCCGCGCAATCGCCAATGCCTCAAAGCAGCAAGGAGCACAGGATCCCGCAAGTTCCATCCTAAAGCTGAGGGGCTCGGAAGTTGAGCAGGCCGCCGCGGAGCTCCTAATGGCTGTGATGGGGCCTAACGCATTGCCTTACATCCCGGACGAGGAGCTTGGGAGCCGCAACGAGCCGCCAGTCCTCCCGCGATGGGCCGCGGAGATTGCTCCTACCTATTTCTATAGCCGTGCGGCGTCAATCTATTCGGGATCTAGTGAGATTCAGAAGAACATCATCGCCAAAGCGATCCTCGGCCTTTGATGCATCGTGCTCACTGGCAGCGCGTAAGTTTCGGGAGATATTTGCAGTGAAGTTCGATCTATCGGAAGAGCAACGGCTCCTAACGGAAAGCGTCGAGCGACTTATGCTCGACAGTTATGGCTTCGGCGATCGCCGCAAGTACGGAGGTGAGGACCCCGGCTTCAGCGAGGCGATGTGGGAACGCTATGCTGAGCTCGGTCTCCTGGCGTTGCCGTTTTCGGAGGAATATGGCGGCTTCAGCGGCGGTCCGGTCGAAACAATGATCGTGATGGAGGCTTTCGGCAAGAGCTTGATCTTAGAGCCTTATCTCGCTACGGTGGTCCTTGCCGGCGGTTTGCTTCGCCGTGGTGGGAACGAAGCACAAAAGACAGAGCTAATCCCCCTGATTGTGAACGGTAGAGCCAAATTGGCCTTTGCATATGCCGAGTCACAGTCGCGCTATGATCTTTTCCACGTTGAGACACAAGCAAAGAAGCAAGGTACTTTTTGGGCTCTAAGCGGGGTCAAGACCCGCGTCCTTCACGGCGACGTGGCCGATAAGATAATAGTCTCAGCCCGGACAGCCGGAGGCACTCGCGATAAGAATGGGATCGGGCTCTTCCTTGTTGACGTTCATGCGCCGGGCCTCACCCGCCGCCCCTTCCTGACGCAGGATGGTCTGCGCGGGGTGGAAATTGCACTGGGGAACGTACGCGTTGACGAGAGTAATTTGATTGGCGACCCAGAAGGGGCGTTCCCAGTTATCTCGAGGGTGGCTGATGAGGCTGTCACGGCACTCTGTGCGGAAGCCCTTGGCTGCTTCACAAAAATGCAGGCCATCACACTCGGTTACCTCAAGACGCGTGAACAGTTCGGAACGAAGATCGGCAGTTTTCAGGTGCTGCAGCATCGTGCCGTCGACATGCTTGTGGAGTTGGAGCAATCTCGATCGATGACCCTGTACGCCGCAATGATGGTGGGCGAAGACAACACGATTGAGCGCGAGCGCGCAGTTTCGGCGGCAAAGGTTCAGATCGGTCGGTCATCCAAAGCCATAGGCCATCAGTCAATCCAACTTCATGGCGGCATTGGAATGACGATGGAATATAGCATAGGTCACTACTTCAAGCGCGTCGTGATGATCGACATGCTTTTCGGTGATGCAGATCATCACCTGAGGCGACTGGCGGCACTTGGAGGGCTAGGAGCTGTGGACAGCTATCGCAGCCATAGGACGATGGTGGCCACCAATATGACGACGGCGAGATAGTTCCTGGAGGTCCTCGAAGCGCGTGGCGACCCTCGACTAGCGTCGTGGCCGGACGCCGATTGCAGGCGGTGGCTTAGACGTGCGCGGCGCGCCTGATGAGACAATATGTTGCCAATTCTTGGGGCGAGGTTCGTTAATCGCACTCCAGTCGCAAAAGTCTTGAATGAATAAAGATTAGAGAGCTCGCATAATGCACCGTGAGTTGCCAGGCAGACGTATCTTGCGCAGGTTGTAGGTATGCGCCAAACAGATGATACAAGCCAAATGACGGCGCGAGCATTATTTGATAACTGGTAACGGCACTGTGTCGGAACATCTTTCAGACCGAAATAGATTCGGCAAGCGTCGAAAGGACAACTGCCATGGGGCATAATCGAATTCAACGACAGTCTTACATTGACGGACGTGCATCCCATCCCCGGGAAGCAGGCTGGATGTTTGGTGCGTCGCCAGTTGAAGACAAGCGCATCCAGTTCGAAAACAACACGTTCCTCGATTTCCTACAAATCCGGTGGTCGGTGTCACATATGCGCGAACTGGGGCGACCGTTAATGTCTGGCGCGGGCGTGTTAGCCCCTCGCGACTCGATCGCGAGGATAGGAGCGCTGAGATCGATGCTTTGACCTTCAAGGACAAGAACGGGAAGAAAGGCATAGGCAATCATCGTCATCATCGCGTGTCGGTGTAGGCCCTGCCATGATCGGCCTTCAAAGTGATCGAGGCCGAGTTCCTCCTTCATCTGCTGATGGGCCTGCTCGCAGACCCACCGCGCTTTGATGGCACCCGCGAGCGCTTTCAAGGTCGCCTCGGCCGGCAGATTGGACAGATAATATTTGCGTTCATCGTTCGAGCGCCACTCGCCTAGGAGCCACGCCTCTTCGCCCGGCATGTGCTGCTGTCCCTTGTCGAGGGTGCGTTGCGGGTTGCCATCAGCAATCCGAATGCGGCAGGCTCAGGAGGACGAGACCATTCTTAGCAGCGGCTTTTGAAGCCATGTCGCGGATCGGTTCGTCCCGCTGGATCCGCCAGGGCTGATCGCTCCTGGAAGATGACGTGTCTTGGGCTAGGGTTTCGAATTTGGCTAGCCGCGGTCGTTGTTGCCACTACGCTGTCCTTTGGCGCGGCCAGGAGCGTATCGCGCTCGTTCTCCACCGCTGTAATTTGCTCAAACAACAGTTCGAGCCGATCAAGTTCACGGCTTATTTGAGTTTTGAGGTGGGGCGGCAAAGGACGGCCGTCCCCCGTGTGGAGCTGGTCCAGTTGCTTGCGCCGGTTCTTGCGCAGCGGTTCGTATCCACTGATGCCGTGACCGAAGAGCAGGCCTTTGATGCGATTGACATGTTTGATGCGCTCGGAGATCAGAACCTTGCGCTCGCGGCAAATACGACGGCGATCTTCTTCCTCGGGGCGTGGTGCATTGACCATAGTACACACCCGTGGCTCTCCGCGCTTGAAAGCCAACAGCGCTCGGACCAGCGCCTCACCATCCAATCTGTCCGTCTTCGCTCCCCGGCGCCTGCGCGAGGTTGCTATCGAGGCTGGGTCGACGACGTAACTTTCTATCCCGTTCGCCTTCAGCACACGATCGATCCAGAAGCCGTCGAGTCCGGCTTCCTGAATGCTCAGGGAACCTGATTGCCCGTACGAGATCGCACCTTCTCCTGGAGCTGAGCAAAACGATCCAGCAATGCCCTCACATCGCCGCCAACCACCGCGTGCTTCGACATCTTCTCGCCGTTTCCCGGCGGCAACGAGATGATCAGCCACGTTGAGCGAGAGAGTTCCAATGATACGAAAATTGCGGCAAGATCGGTGCGGATAGCGGTCCGCGTATGCGGTTGGGAAGTTCCAGCTTCCATGACGGCGTCTCCTATGAGGTGAGTGTTATTGCAGCCTCACTTTGCCAGAAGCGCCGGCCGCTGTTCACTCCCCATGGGATCTTGGTGAAACGAATGTCCGCCTTATCCCTGTCCGGCTTTTGCGATATGCGCAGTCCTTCATCATGCGGTGGAGCGACGGCGCAGGCTCCGGAAGCAAGCCGCCGGCAACGCCTGGAGCGGCGGACCGTGTCATAGGAGACGAGAATGCCGCGCTCGAGCAACATCTCCTCCAGAGGCGAAGGCTCAGAGGAAATCGGGAGTACAAACAGACGCGTGGGCGATGGTCTCAGGCGGAAAGCGATGGCGTTTGTACCTGACGGGCTTGCTCATGCCCGAGTTAACGTGACAGTCCCTTCAGCAGGCCATGTACGCATTCCTTATGGCGTGAATGGCCGCCAGGGCCTCGATCGTACGACCCCAGTTATGATCTGGCCAGTGCGACAGTTTCACCGCAACAAAGTCAGTCTCGGGGTCGATATAGATGATCTGGCCCATTAGGCCGGAGCACACATAGGCGCGCCGCTCCCGATCCTCGATCCAGAACTGTTGTGGTAAGCGCCTTTCGGCAAGTAAGGTCTGGCGCGCCCGAATATCCCGAATAGATCGTTGTTGGCCGTTCGCGTCTTCTAACCCATTCCCGTGAAGCGATCTGCTTCCCGTTTAGCTTTCCCCCGCGCAGCAGCAGCGCGAAGCGGGCATAATCACGAAGGGTCGCATTGAAGCCGCCATGGTCAACGGAGATATAGGCGTCCTCCTCCGCCCCCATAGGCGCCCACAACTCGGTGCTGAAGAGCTCGGCGACAGCATGGCGTAGTAGCGTTCCTCGGCTTCAGCCGGCGGGCAAGCGGTCGTCGCAACACGGATTTGTTTACATGCATCAGCCACTCGCAAGGGCTTCGGCTGGCGTTCTCCAGCCGAGCGTCTTTCGCGGCTTGGCGTTGACGGCGGCGCCCTCGACGGCGCTGTGTACGCTCAGATTGGTGCCTTTCGGCAAGTACTGACGCAGCAGTCCATGGGTGTTCTCGTTGGTGCCGCGCTGCCACGGGCTTTGCCGATCGCAGAAGTAGACCTGGACGCCAACATCGACCTTCAATCGTGCATGCTGAGCCATCTCGGCTCCCTGATCTCAGGTGAGCGATCGGCGGCTCTTCGGGCAAGGTGATGATGGTGCGCGTGATCGCGTTGCGCGCGGCCTCAGCACCATGGCCGACGCGCGCAGGCCGTTCTTCGCAGCGGCGCGTCCCCGTGACCCATGAGGCGCGGAAGATGCAACAGCATCGTGAAGCGCGTTGTGCGCTCGATGACGCACCGTGACGCCGGCGGCTAAGCGCTTGCTGAAGCGCCCGTTGAAGAACCAGGGGTGCCCACCCCGGCGGTTGATCCGGATAAGCTCGGCTCCGCCGCTCGACGCCAAGTCATGCCAGCTATCGAACGCCGCTCGCACGAGGGCCTCAACAATCGCGTGGAGAATTCGCATCTGCCGCTGCGCCGACGAGAGCGGGTGATGCAGGGCTTACGGCCGCCGGGAGGCCTGCAGCGGTTGGTCAGTGTCTTCTCGGCTGACCGCAATGTCTTTGTCCCGCACCACTCCCGCCGCTCTGCTCTTGCCACCTATCTCCCCCGCCTCAAGGCCCTGTCGGCATGGAAGTCTGCAGCCAGCGTTGCTGCATGAGCCCGTCAGGTGACCGAGTTTGCCCCAGCGCGCCCGATGGCCCGATGCCCGGTAACGCGACAACGCCAACGCACCATGGAGAAAACTGCGCCACGCGAGCATCCGAATCCAACATTGTGCGCTGATCGACAACTGAAAGGCGTGTGTCTGTTCACGAAACGGCCTGTAGTCACCAATCAGGGTCGCACCGCTGCTCACGGTCTAATCACCACGACCACTTTGCCCATGGCCTTGCGGGCGGCGAGATGGCCGATGGCGTCGGCGCCGCGGGCAAGGGAAAAGCGCTCGGAGATGTGCGGCTTGATCTTGCCGGCGGCATACAGATCCAAAAGCTCTTTCAGGTCTTGCTCGTGCGCGGCCGGATCACGATTGTTGTCGATGACCCCGAGGATGTCGCATCCCTTAAGCAGCGGCAGGTTCAGAGGGATGCGTGGAATTCCGGCGGCGAAGCCGACCACTAGGTAGCGCCCCGCCCGGGCAATCGAGCGCACCGCCGCCTCGGCGTAGTCCCCCCCTACAGGGTCGCATACCACGTTCACGCCATTTGGGGCGGCGGCCTTGAAGAGCGCGGAGAGCTCCTTCTGCGCATCGCGGTCGAGAGGGCCACGTGGATAAACAAGGCCCGACTCGGCGCCCCGAGCCAGTGCCAGGTCCACTTTCTCCTGAGATGACGCAGCCGCAATTACCCGCGCGCCCATGGCCCGACCGAGCTCCACTGCCGCCAGACCGACGCCACCAGCCGCGCCGAGCACGAGCAGGCTTTCGCCTGACCTCAAGCGGCCGCGGTGCTTCAGGGCGAAGTGGGAGACCCCGTAGGTGTAGATAAAAGCCGCGGCCTCGTCAAAAGGCATCGTGACTGGAATGCGGACCAGGTTTGCCGCCTCGATGGCCATCTCCTCGGCCATGCCGCCGAAGTTGGACGTGCCCAATACCCGGTCACCCGGCTTAACATTAACAACACCCTCGCCAACTTCCTTTACCACGCCCGAGATCTCTCCGCCCGGCGAGAAGGGGCGCGGCGGCTTAAACTGGTATTTGTCCTCAATGACTAGCACGTCGGGGTAGTTGACGCCCACGGCCTTCACTTCGACCACCGCAAGCCCGGGCGCGGCCTTTGGGTTGGGCACGTCCTCCAAGACTAGGGCCTGGGGCCCTCCGACCGCTTTGCTTAGCAACGCCTTCATGAACTATCCTCGTTTGTCTTCACCCGAATTCCCGTTACGGCAACCGGTGTTTTGCAATGTCATCAAATGAATTTCGGCCGAAGTCTTCGACCTGGGGGGCAGCCTGCTTGGGTTTTCATCCTCGAACCGAATAATTCTCGAACTTAGATGCCCCGAAAGTTGGCCTTTCTCTTCTCTAGGAAGGCTCTTGGACCTTCCTTGGCATCCTCGCTGGCAGAAACCACTACACTTGCGGCATCTTCGATCTTAATACCTTCGTCGATGGTGGTCTCCAGCCCTTTCGTCACGGCCTTCAATATTCCTCTGATTGCAACGGGTGCCCCTTGGGCAAGCCTGGCAGCAAGTGCCTTAGCCTCAGCCAGAACTTGGCTGGCTGGAACCACCTTATTGACTAAGCCGAAGCTAAACGCTTCTGCTGAACTCAATGGGTCCCCGGTCAACATCATTTCTAAAGCTTTGGTTTTACCGATCAATCTGGGCAGGCGCTGGGTACCGCCCCAGCCGGGCATAATTCCCAATTTGACCTCTGGGAGGGCAACTTTGGCTGTGTCCGCCAAAATTCTAAAATGGCATGCTAGGGATATCTCGGTGCCCCCACCATAAGCGCTACCCTGGATGGCTGCGATCACCGGTTTCGGGTAGTTTTCAATTTTTGAGAAGACGTCGTTGCCTTCAATTTTAGGATTGATTTGGTTAGGTTTGTCTCCGGCTTGAACAGAGTCAAATTCGGTTATGTCTGCTCCGGCAGAAAATAGCTTCTCTCCGGTACCAGTAAGCACAATAGCCCTGATTTCAGGATCTTCTAGAGACTCATCCAGCAAAGTGTTCAAATCAAATAGGACCTTTTGACCCAGCGCATTAGCTGGCGGATGGTTGATGGCAGCCACGACGTAACCATTTTCTGTTTCAACGGCCAATTTTGTGTAAACCATATTGCGTATTCCCTCTTAAGCTGCGGCGCCCATTACTCCGATCTTTTCTAGACGTTTAGATCTCGCCGCTAAACGATTTTTAAAGTAAGATAACGACCGCCGAGTCATAGGACTCTCTTTATTTGGACGTATTCCACTTTTCCTGTAGCCTTCCGATTTCTTCCGCATTCAGGCCATATTGCATAAGAACCTCGACATTGTGTTCGCCAAGGTCGGGAGCTTTCCTCATCTGTAAAGGCGTCTTGGACAAAACATGCCAGGGCCCCCGTGCCCTTATCGTCGCGACTCCGCGCGCCTGCATACTCGTCGGTGCAGGAATATCTGTGATAGCACCTCTGGCCAGGAGGTGTTCATCTGTCACGAGATCGGCGACCGCCTTAACCTTGCTGTTGGGAACACCAAATTTATCCAGCTTCTCCAGTGCGACATTGATGTCCTCAAAGCTCGCCACCCAGTCCTCGATGATGGTATTGAGAAAAGGAGCGTTCTTCAGTCTTGACAACAAGGACTCTGATCTCGGGTCGGTGATCAGGTCCTCGCGGTCCATAGCCTGGCAAAGCAATCCCCAGAGTTTTTCATTATTGACGGCGATTTCACAATATTGGTTTCCCTTCCCCCTATATGTGCCGGTGCCTGGATAGGAGCTAAATCGACCGACTCTTGTCGCATTAATACTGATCCCCAAAGCAGTTGCTTCTGCAACTTCTTCAAAAACATCATTCATACTGAACGCGGTGCCAACAAGTGAGACGTCGATATGCTGGCCTTCACGTGTCCTTTCGCGGTGGTAAAGCGCGGCGCATATCGATCCAAACGCGTTAATGCCAGTGGAGTGGTCGAGAATTGAAATACGAACCCTGGTAGGGGGTCCATCAGGCTCACCGGTCATATCCGTCAAGCCGGTGTATGCTTGCGCAATCTGGTCATAGCCCGGCTTTAAGGCTTTGGGGCCCGTTTGCCCGTACGCAGAAATAGAGCAATAGACAACATTGGGGTTAACAGTAGCCACTGATTCATAGTCCAGCCCGAATCTCCGCATAACTCCGGGCCTGAATGCTTGAAGGACGACATCAGCATCGGTAACCATCTTTTTGACAATCGCGAGTCCGTCCGGGTCGGTCAGTGAAATAGTTACAGATTTTTTCCCGCGATTGAGCCACGGGTACCACGAGTAGTTTTCAAGTACGTTTGAGGCCCACCCTCTTGTGTCATCACCGGAAACCGGCCTCTCAATCTTGATTACCTCTGCACCGTAGTCAGCGAGCAGAGCGCTTGCGCCCGGACCGGCTACGTTATTTGTGAAATCCAATACTTTCAGCCCTTCAAAAATTCTTCGGCTCATGCTGATCATCATTCCTTCGATTGAGCGAGCGCTATCGCCTAGCTGCTGCGCACTCAACTTGAGTACTTCGCGCCTGCCGATGACTGAGTAAAGCTCCCAGTCTGTAAGCAAGTATCTTCATGATACGTCTGCCTTACAACTGGCGGTGCGTTATGAGAGCTCTCTAATCTTTATCCATTCAGGAGTTTTGCGACTGCCAGCCATACCGCTCCACGCCACTTCGTTGACGGTCACGCCACACCGCGGGCTCTCCGAAATAATTTGCGCCCTCACTTCGTCCACGCAGTGCCGGTGACTCTTACGATCGGCCTCCGCGATGTGAAAGCTCCAATGCATTGCGATGGGGAAACTTCCTTTAGCTTCTCCACGAAAAGCCGATCAAAGATCAAACGGAAGAAGGCAATGCGCGCGCCAGAACACCGATCACAGCTACGAGGCAGGTCGCGTCTGTGCGCCGCCGCTTCGGCTATCGACGCATCCATTTCGTGCCGGATCGGCAGGGCATCTTCATGAACCCGGAGAAGCTGCCGCCTCTCTGCTGGGAAGAAGATTGCTGTTTGGGTGGGGGGCAATTTTATTTTCTGTCATCAGGCTGATCCACAGCGCGATACCATAGGGCAGTGCATCATCGTTAAAGTCATACATGGGGTGGTGCAATGGGGCTGTCATACCGTTGCCCATGAAGATGAAGGCGCCGGGTCTCGCTTGCAGCATGTAGGAGAAATCTTCTGCCGCCATGATCGGTGGGGCGTCCCGTTGAACGCCGGGAATTCCCACGACACGTGTTGCTGCATCCCCCAGGGTGCGAGCCTGGGTGGCGTGATTTATGGTCGGCGGGTAGCCGCGGCGGTAGTCGAGCTCGGCGCTTGCGCCAAATGCTTCGGCTATCGATGTAACCAACGCGCCTACTCGGGCCTCGACGTTATCACGGTTTACGTCGGACAACGTTCGGACGGAGCCTCTCAGCGTAACCTCTGAAGGAATAACATTGTAGGCGTCCCCTGCATGAATGGAGGTCACCGAGAGGACCGCGGGATCAAGTGGATTCACGTTCCGCGACACGATCGTCTGTAGTGCGCTAACAATATGATTCGCCACCGGAATCGGATCAATGGCTTCGTGGGGACGCGCGGCATGGCCGCCACAGCCGGCGATTTTTAGGTCGAATCGATCGGAAGCAGCAAGCAATACACCGTCGGACAAGGCGAAGGTCCCAACCTCCATTCCAGGCATATTGTGAAGAGCATATACCTCTTCGATACCAAATCGGTCGAACAGACCATCGTCCGACATGATCTTCGCGCCAGCACCGCCCTCCTCTGCTGGCTGAAAGATGGCGACCAGGGTTCCAGAGAATGCTCGGCTTTCAGCGAGGTGTTTTACCGCTCCCAAGAGAATCGCCATATGCCCGTCGTGACCGCAAGCGTGCATCTTGCCGGCTACGCTCGAGGCATATGGAAGTCCGGTCGCCTCAAGGATGGGCAACGCATCCATATCCGCCCGAATACCGATAGTCCGGCTCGCCGGCGCGTTCCCGCCCCGGACTACCGCAACCACTCCGGTTTTGCCGATGCCGGTTATTACCTCGTCGCATCCAAAGCTGCGTAAGAGGTCGGTGACACGAGCAGCGGTGTGGACCACGTCAAAGAGAAGCTCCGGATGACGGTGGAACTGCTGCCGCCATGCCGTCGCTTCCTCTATGAGGTCTTTGCCCAGCGTCATACCGCCAATCCCGTAGTGCGTCTCAAGAGCAGGTCTCGCGCTTGTGTTGGATCCGGCCTGTTCCGGTTCACTCAAATCAGAAGAGATTCGAACACGACTCATCGAATCTCACCTTCAAAGATACGGAATGTCTCTGTGAGCAGGTCCGTGAACAGCTCAATTTCTTGTTCGGTGATGATGAGCGGAGGAGCTGCCATGAACCATTCACCGAACTTCCCCCCCGCGGCGCGCCGCCCGTAGATGTGCAGGCCCAGATCGCGGGCGATCGCTGAAACGCGATAGGACGCTTGGCTAGAGGCAGGAAAGACTTCCTTGCTGGCTTTGTCCCTGACAATCTCTACCGCATTCAGCAATCCCATGCCCCGCACGTCTCCAATGGTCTCGGTGCGATCCTTCAGCGCGTTTAGCCGTTGCCGTAGGAGGACTCCCATCCGCTCCGCATTCTTCATCAAATCTTGATTCACCAACTCCGTGAGGACCGCGACTCCAATCGCTGATGAAAGGGGATTGCCGGAGTATGTGTGTCCGTGCAGGAAGCCGCCGGATTCAACAACCTTGTCGACGATCCAGTTAGGTGCGATCATCGCGCCAAGTGGCGTGTAACCTGCGCTCAGTCCCTTGGCGCAGGCAACGAGGTCCGGAAGCGCATCGGGCCAGTGATGGGCAGCCAAGAAGGTGCCCGTTCGGCCTGCGCCGCACATCACCTCATCGAAGATCAATAGAACACCGTAGCGATTGCAGATCTCCCGGACCTTTTTATAGTAATGATCCGGAGCCACCAGGGCACCGGTTGCGACGCCACCGACCGGCTCCATGATGAAGGCCAAGACAGTGTCCTCACCTTCCGCAAGAATTAGTCGCTCAAGTTCGTTGGCGCAGTAGTCAGCATAGGAGTCGACGTCGAAACCCTCAGGGAGGCGGTAGCTCAACGGCGCAGGGACCTTTGGCATTATCCGCATTATCGGCCCAAACATCTCGTCGCGGTCAGGATCCCCCGTAACCGCTGCCGCGCCCATCGTGGAACCATGATAGCCTGGCATTCGCGCAAGAATTTTCGACCGCTTTGGTTGGCCCGAAACGACCGCGTATTGGCGCGCGAGCTTGAGAGTAGCCTCGATGGCCTCGGAGCCGCCCGAAACCAGAAAAGTCTGATCGAAGCCTGGCCCCGCGAGATCCGCTATCATCTTGCAAAGCTTTTCGGTCGACTCGCTGGTGAAAGCTGTGCGGACCACATAGCTGAAGCGGCTGGCCTGCTCCAGCATTGCATCACGCACACGCTCGTTCCCGTGGCCGATATTCGCGGCAACCGCGCCCGAAGAACCGTCGAGATAGCGCTTGCCTTCCGTATCCCAGAAGAAAATACCTTTGGCGTGGGTAATCATCGGCGTTTTGCTAACGCCGCGACCGGCGTAGAAGGCGCCTCCCGAAGATTCCTTCTGAGCGGGCTTGGGCTGGGTGCTTTGAATTGACATTTTTACCTGATCCTAATGTGTTGGACTAGTTTTCGAAGTGGGGGTACGTCGCTCATGCAGGCCATCACGCCACGACGCAGAATTGCAGTGCTTTGCGCACGGAGAGAGCCTCCAACTGAAGGAGGTCTCCCATCAGACGCTTTGCGTTGGCTTCGCCTATGTGCGGTGTTGCCAGAGAAAGAAACTTGGCTTCGATCTCCGCTTGACCGAACGCAGGCCCACCAGGGGCGCCGGTCGGAATCTCTGCCTCAGCGGAATGGGTGGCGCCATTCTTGAGAGCGACGGTGACGCGAGCCGGCAAGAGCTTCTTCGCGTAAAACTTTTCGTCGGCGGAGGCGTCGCTAGAGAGGCTAATCTTCGCTGCAGTTTTCTTTAATTCCTCATCTGCAAGGTCTTCCTCCCGGAGCCCACTGGAGGAGGACTTGTCATGCAGCTCCAGGGCGAGCGCATAGGGGATGTGAAACGCGGCCTCGATCGTGGACTCCGGCCATGGCCCGTTGAAGTCGCGGACAAACTCAGAAACGGTTTCGACTCGAATGGAAACGATGTCATCGCGGGTGAAGGTTTGGCGCGCCAATATCGAACGAAGCGCGTCGATCGAGGTGTGTATCCACCGACACACGCCAAAGGCTCTAAACCCGGTCTCGAGGGTGAAATAGCGCTCACCCCATCGGTCAAGCATCCCATCGGGGTCAAAGCGGTCAGAACCGGCCATCACCCAAAATCCGTCATCGCCGTCAAAGATGGTACGGTTGCCGTGAAAGCCAGTGCGCACGAGATCTACCGCCATGATCGCGCCTTTGTTCGCCCAACCATAATTGTTCTTTAAAAGGCTCATGGGCCTCGAGTGGAACTTGCGCAGGAACGGCAACGGAGCATGCATCGGAACAAGGCCATAGGCATCGGCCATTTGCTCAGCATTGAATCGATGCAAAAGGCCCGCCGCGGTGCAGGCGCCATAAATTTGCCAAGTCCCGAGACCCTTGACTTCGCGGTCGCGCTTTTCACTGGGCCTGATGGCGGCACCCAGGCGCAGTGACATTTCGTAGCCGCCAACGATCGCCGCAAGCAGGTCCTTGCCCGAGGCATCAATCTCTTCGGCGACTGCAAGAGCGGCCGGAATCACCGAAGAACCCGGGTGACCAAAAAGCACATAGGAGTCGTCAAGAGTGAGCATGCTGGCGCTATTGGCGTTAGCGTGGGCGGCATTACCGGGATGGAACCGCAACGATGTGCCGAATACCGTGCAACAACCGCCGGAATCCGTAGTGGTCAGGTGCGGCATCAACTGCACGGCGCCGCGCGTTCGGCTCCCCGCGATCATGCAGCCAACGAGGTCCAGGACAAGAAGCTTTGCTTTGTCACAAACATGCTCCGGAAGTGCATCATAGGTCAGATCAGTGACCTTGGTGGCGACGTCTTGAGTTAAAGTCATGTTTATGAGCCGCTATGATTGGACCGCTTGTACAAAGCAGGTGCGACGATCGTGTCCTCACCTGCAGCTACTTTAATGTAAGCCAATCAGTTAGTTTGGCCCTTGTGGGATGGTTATGCACCCGGGGATTTTGTTATTCGACGGTCCTGATAGTGCACGATAAAAGGAGTGTGACGTCGATGACATGCGAAGGGGGGTGCCAAAGCGCGCCATGATACGCGAGTAGGCGCTCGCGCGTCGTCGAGGGCGTCATGCGGAATTGGCGCTGCTTAGTCGTTACCTTCTACGATTTGATGGGCCGCCTCCCGAGCGTTGATGGCGAGGCGTTCTATGCTAAGGATTTGCCCGCCAGCGCGGGTGAATTCAAACCTGGATTCTCTGAGCAACTCGGCTCTCCTAAGCCCTCTCGAGTGAGCATAAAATTTTAACTCAAAGGAATAACACTCGTTACTCGCCGCAGCGTCTGTTTCAAATATTGTTGCCCCGACAACAAAGTTCGAGCGATCAGCTCTATTGAGACTAGTTAGATGAGGCGACCCAGTAAGGCGCTCTCGTCAACATGTGTGTTGACCGCCCATCCGCGACGAGTTCCTGGAGGGCGGCGGGGAGATCGACCTCGTTCGCTCCGGCCTCGAAGACGTCATGCGCAGCACCTGGGCACGCATTGGCCATCTGCTGGAGAAGCAACCGGAACTCGGCGACTACAGAACCGCAGCTTATGTCGCCTCTATCCGGCAGATCGCAGACGCTTATGAGGCCATCGGCATTTAGCCGGCCTTCCGAAGGCGCGTCGCGAACATTAAGCTCCGCGACGCTGTTAACTTGCTTCTGCGCGTCCGGGTTCGGTTATAGTGCCAAGACGTTTCGACGCGGATTCCTCGTCGAAAGCTTACGAACGGCGTGGGTCCTGCAGATTACTGCGCTTTCTGCCCGGGAGATCGTATCGGCGGTTTCGAGGTCGCGCGACAGGAAGGCGGTCGAGATGATCAGACACCAGCTTAAGCCATCCTCAATTGCAAGCACAAGCAACACGCATAACGAATAGACCACCGTGCAAAACACGAGCGCGTTGTGAATTATCCGTTTCGTTGCGATTGTCTTTGAGGAGTTTACTGCCAACCAGTGACCGTTCGAGAAATGCTTTTTCGAGGTGACGCTCGCTAGTGTCTTGGTGCCAACTAGTCCGGTGAAAGATTATGGATAAACAAAAACATATCGGCGTGTCCTCAAGAGCTAATCAAGTCAAGGCTTCAGAGCCCCCGCCCGTACGAAGTTGGTCCCGAACGTTCCTGGTTGAAGCTAAGGCGGTCTTCGCAGCAGCATGTGGTTCGAAATTCAGTTCCTCAGGCAAAGAACCGTCTCGTCTGAGCCACTTTCAGTACTGCTGCAAAGTCTTTGGCTAACCTGCGTCCAACTCAGAAGCTAGAAACCAGCGGAAAATCCGGCACTGGAAGGAATGGTAATGACCATCAACATAAAAGACATCAGTGAAAAGGACCGCAACACGGTCCTGCACCCTTTCACGCAGCTGAAGGACTTCGCCACCGGCAAGCTTGGTGAGCCGACGATCGTCGACACGGGCAAGGGTATCCGCATCCAGGATGCGCACGGCAACCAGCTGATCGACGGCTTTGCCGGCCTCTACTGCGTCAATGTCGGCTATGGCCGCACCGAGGTTGCCGAGGCGATCTCCCGCCAGGCCTATCGTCTCGCCTATTACCACTCCTATGCGGCGCACACGACGGACGAGCTTGCGATTCTGTCGGACCGACTGGTGAAGATGGCGCCCGGCAAAATGAGCAAGGTGTTCTACGGCATGTCCGGTTCGGACGCCAACGAGACCCAGGCCAAGCTCGTCTGGTACTACAACAACCTGCGTGGCAAGCCGACGAAGAAGAAGATCATCTCGCGAGAGCGCGGCTACCACGGCTGCAGCGTCGTCTCCGGCTCGATGACCGGCATGAGCTTCTACCACGGTCATATGGATCTGCCGCTGCCGCAGGTCGTCCATGCCGGCGTTCCGCACCACTACTGGGGTGCGAACCCTGGCGAGACGGAGCGGGAATTCTCCGCCCGCCGCGCCGCTGAGCTCGACGAGATGATCGAAACGCTCGGCCCCGGCAACGTTGGCGCTTTCATCGCCGAGCCTGTGCTCGGCACCGGCGGCATCACGCCGCCGCCGGAAGGTTACTGGGAAGCGATCCAGGCGGTGCTGAAAAAGCACGACGTGCTGCTGATTGCTGATGAAGTGATCACCGGCTTCGGCCGTACCGGCTCCATGTTCGGCTCGCAGCACTACGGCATCGAGCCCGACCTGATCACCGTCGCCAAGGGCCTGACCTCGGCCTACTTCCCGCTCTCCGCCGCGATCGTCGGCGAGAAGGTCTACAAGGTTCTGGAAGAGGGTGCCGATCGTGTCGGCGCCTTCTCGCACGGCTACACCTATTCCGGCCATCCGATCGGCGCGGCCGCGGCCAATGCGGTGCTCGACATCGTCGAGAAGGAGAACCTGCCGGGCAATGCCCGCGAGGTTGGCGCCTATTTCCAGGCACAGCTTAAGGAGAAGTTTGCCCAGCTGCCGATCGTTGGTGAAGTGCGCGGTGTCGGCCTGATGGGCGCCATCGAGTTCGTCGGTGACCGCGAGAACAAGAAGCGCTTCGATCCGTCGCTCAAGGTCGGTGCCCGCATTTCCAAGGCTGCCCGTGACCGCGGCCTGATTGCCCGCGCCATGCCGCATGGTGACATCCTCGGCTTTGCCCCACCACTTGTCACCACCAAGGACGAAGTCGACGAGATCGTCTCGATTGCCGAGAAGGCCGTTCGCTCGGTCATCGATGAGCTGGTTCGCGACCGCCAGAAGCTCTGATCGATACTTAAGGCCTGGGGGCCGGCCGCCATGGCTTGTCATGAAACCACTGAATGAAGTCGGAACGGGGCAGGGGGACCACTTTTGCCTTGCGGATAATCGCGACCTCTCGACGGGAGGTCCATCAGGAATAGGGAACTGGCCACATGACTGCCGCCAAACTCCACATCAAGACCAACCTGGCGCCGATCTCTGTTCATAACCCCTATGATGGGTCGCTGCTTGGATCGGTCGAGTCGACCGATCCTGCGGAGATCGATCAACTGCTGGCAACCGCTCGCCGCGGCGCCGAAATCTCGCGCAATCTGCCCAGGCACAAACGGGCGAGCGTCCTGGAAGGTGCCGCGCGGATTGTCGAAGGCCGTCGCGACGCTTTTGCCGAGACCATTGTTCGCGAAGCCGGTAAGACGATCGTCCAGGCGCGCAAAGAGGTGTTTCGCTGCATCAACACGCTGAAGCTGTCGGCCGAGGAAGCAAAGCGCAATGCCGGCGAGATCGTGCCCTTCGATGCCTATACCGGCTCGGAACAGCGCCAGGGCTGGTTCACCCGCGAACCGCTCGGCATCATCACCGCGATTACCCCCTACAACGACCCGCTGAACCTGGTGGCTCACAAGCTCGGCCCTGCCGTCGCCGGCGGCAATGCGGTGTTGCTAAAGCCCTCCAACCTGACACCGTTCTCTGCGATCAAGCTCGTCGAAGCGCTGCGTGAAGCCGGGTTGCCTCAGGAGGTCCTTACGGTCGTTCACGGCGACCGAGAACTGGTGACTGCCATGATCTCTGCCCGCGAGGTGCGGATGGTGTCGTTCACCGGCGGTTTTGCCACGGGCGAAGCAATCAGCCGCGCGGCCGGCCTGAAGAAGCTCGCCATGGAGCTCGGCGGCAATGCGCCCGTAATCGTCATGAATGATTGCGACTTCGAGAAGGCGGTCGAGGGTTGCGTCTCCGGTGCCTTCTGGGCGGCGGGCCAAAACTGCATCGGTGCGCAGCGCATCCTGATCCAGGCCGAGCTTTACGACCGCTTCCGTGATGCCTTTGTCGGGGCAACACAGAAGCTCAAGGCCAGTGATCCCCTGCGGGAGGACACCGACGTCGGGCCAATGATCTCTGCCCAAGTCGCGGAACGCACCGAAGCCGCGGTCAACGAAGCCATCAAAGCCGGCGCGAGGCTGCTTTGCGGTAACTGTCGCGAGGGGTCTCTGTATCACCCGACCGTTCTCGAAGGTACGCCTCTGAGCTGCCGGCTGTGGCATGAGGAAGTGTTTGCACCCGTGGTCATGCTGGCGCATTTCGATACGCTTGACGAAGCGATCGAGATGGCCAACGCTCCGGACTACAGCCTGCATGCCGGCATCTTCACCAGCGATCTCAATGTCGCGCTAGACGCAGCCAGCCGGATCGAGGCCGGCGGGGTGATGATCAACGACTCCTCTGACTATCGCTTCGACGCCATGCCGTTCGGCGGCTTCAAATACGGCAGCATGGGGCGCGAAGGCGTCCGCTTCGCCTACGAGGACATGACTCAGCCGAAGGTCGTCTGCATCAATCGCGGGTGACACCCATATTGGGGTGACCTGATCCGCCGGACAACATGCAGGGGCGAGTGCCGGACGCCTCTGGCAGAACTCGAGGGAGACTATGAATAAGATTTACGAAAGCCCGCAGGCAGCCCTTGATGGCTTGCTGTTCGACGGAATGTTTATCGCGGCTGGTGGATTTGGCCTCTGCGGTATCCCGGAACTGCTGATCGCTGCGATCCGTGACGCCGGAACTAAGGACCTGACGATCGCGTCGAACAATTGCGGGGTGGACGATTTCGGTCTCGGCGTGCTGCTGAAGACCAGGCAGATCAGGAAGATGATCTCGTCCTATGTCGGCGAGAACGCCGAGTTCATGCGGCAGTATCTGAGCGGTGAACTGGAACTCGAGTTCAACCCGCAAGGTACGCTCGCCGAGCGCATGCGGGCAGGCGGTGCAGGCATCGCCGGGTTCTTTACCAAGACCGGAGTCAGCACCGTCGTCGCCGAGGGCAAGGAGCACAAGGTCTTCAACGGCGAGACCTATGTGCTCGAGACCGGCATTGTCGCCGACCTCTCGATCGTCAAGGCTTGGAAGGCGGATACGACGGGCAATCTGGTCTTCCGCAAGACGGCCCGCAACTTCAACCCTCCAGCCGCCACCTGCGGCAAGATCTGCGTCGCCGAAGCCGAGCAGATCGTGCCTGTCGGCAGCCTTGATCCGGACCAAATCCACCTGGCCGGGATCTACGTGCACCGCCTGATCCAGGGCGAGCACGAAAAACGCATCGAACAGCGCACAACGCGCGCAGCGGTTTGAAGGTAGGGAAGAGATGGCCTGGGACAGGAACCAGATGGCAGCACGGGCTGCACGCGAACTTGAAGACGGCACCTACGTCAATCTCGGCATCGGCATCCCGACGCTGGTCGCTAATTATATCCCGGACGGCGTCCATGTGACGCTGCAGTCGGAGAACGGGTTGCTCGGCATCGGTCCGTTCCCGACCGAGGACGCGATCGATGCCGACCTGATCAATGCCGGCAAGCAGACGGTAACGGCGCTGCCGCATTCGGCCTTCTTCGACTCGGCGCAAAGCTTTGCGATGATCCGCGGCGGCAAGATCGCCATGGCGATCCTCGGCGCCATGGAAGTCGCCGAGAACGGCGATCTCGCCAACTGGATGATTCCCGGCAAGCTGGTCAAGGGCATGGGTGGCGCCATGGACCTGGTGGCCGGGGTCAAGCGGGTGGTCGTCGTCATGGATCACACCAACAAGCTGGGCGAGTCGAAAGTGCTGAAGACTTGCACGCTTCCACTCACCGGCGAAGGCGTTGTTGACCGGATCATCACCAATCTTGGCGTTCTCGACGTCGTCGATGGCGGCCTGAAGCTGGTGGAACTCGCCGATGGCGTGACGGATAGCGAACTGCGCGCCGCGACGGACGCGACGATAATCAACTGATCCCGGAGCCTGCCGGGCAGAGCCCAACGTCGATTGGATCATCAACCAGCGGAGGAGCCGTCATGAGCACCCCATCCATCGTTATCGCCAGCGCCGCACGTACCGCGGTCGGTTCGTTCAATGGTGCGTTTGCCAATACGCCGGCGCATGAGCTCGGTGCTGCCGTCATCAAGGGCGTGCTCGAGCGCGCGGGCGTCGAAGCTGGTGAAGTCGACGAGGTCATCCTCGGCCAGGTTCTGCCCGCCGGCGAGGGCCAGAACCCGGCGCGCCAGGCAGCGATGAAGGCTGGCATCCCGCAGGAAGCCACCGCCTGGGGTATCAACCAGCTCTGCGGCTCCGGTCTTCGTGCCGTCGCGCTCGGACTGCAGCAGATCGTCACAGGCGATGCCAGGATCATTGTCGCCGGCGGTCAGGAGTCGATGTCGATGGCGCCGCACTGCGCGCATCTACGCAACGGCATCAAGATGGGCGACATGAAGATGATCGACACCATGATCAAGGACGGTCTGACCGACGCCTTCCATGGCTACCACATGGGCATCACCGCCGAGAACATCGCTCGCCAGTACCAGCTGACCCGCGAGGAGCAGGATCAGTTTGCGCTTGCCTCGCAGAACAAGGCGGAGGCGGCCCAGAAAGACGGCCGCTTTGCTGATGAGATCGTTCCCTTCACCGTCAAGTCCCGCAAGGGTGATGTCGTGGTCGACCAGGACGAATATATCCGTCACGGCGCCAGCCTCGACAGCATGACGAAGCTCCGCCCGGCCTTCGACAAGGAGGGTACGGTAACTGCAGGAAACGCATCCGGCATCAATGACGGCGCGGCCGCAACACTTTTGATGAGCGAAGGAGAAGCAGTCCGCCGCGGCATCGCGCCGCTCGCCCGCATCGTCTCCTGGGCAACCGCCGGTGTCGACCCACATATCATGGGCACGGGCCCGATCCCGGCCTCACGCAAGGCGCTCGAAAAGGCCGGCTGGTCGTTCGGCGATCTCGACCTCGTCGAAGCCAACGAAGCCTTCGCAGCGCAGGCCTGCGCCGTCAACAAGGACCTCGGCTGGAACCCCGAGATCGTCAACGTCAACGGTGGCGCGATCGCCATCGGCCACCCGATCGGCGCTTCCGGCGCCCGCGTGCTCAACACGCTGCTGTTCGAGATGAAGCGCCGGGGAGCGAAGAAGGGTCTTGCCACGCTCTGCATCGGCGGCGGGATGGGCATCGCGATGTGCGTAGACGCGGTGTGAGGGAGGGGGAGTGTGATGACTGGCGCCGAGTATCGTCTCTGCGATGTTGCACTCGACTGCTCCTTCAGGACACGAGATGCTCGCGTCGAACGTGAACAGGCGCTCGCGATCATCGACCTTCTGGAATCCAACACCTTCACGCCGCACGGCCATGACGGCGGCCCCTATCGTCTCAAAATCAAGACCGCGGACGGGCGATTGGCACTGCATATAGCGGACGACAACGGGGGGCATGTCGTCAGCCACTATCTGTCGCTCACGCCGTTCCGCCGACTGTTCAAGGATTACACCCGCGTCTGCGAAAGCTATTACGACGCCATGTGCCGGCCAGGGCCAGAGCGGCTGCAGGCGATCGACATGGGCCGCCGTGGCATCCACAACGAAGCGGCCGAGCTATTGAGAGAGCGTCTTTCAACCAAAGTCAGCATCGACAAGGACACAGCGCGTCGCCTGTTCACGCTGATCTACGCGCTGCTCGCGCGCAATGCCGATCATCGGATTCGTCAAGTTGACCAGCTATGAGACCCCGGCCATGCCACGGTCGGTGGTCGGCGCCTCATCGATAGCCTTAGGAGGAAGCAAGAAGTGCATGCAAGATCACAGTCGCCGTTGCAGATCGGCAAACGCTACTCTCGAAGCGGCGCTTCTCAAGCCGTGAGAGGTGCGTGATGCAGGTCGGTTCCGCAGGCTTTCTGGAGAGCGTCGACCAGAACTTCCGCCATGCCATGTCCTTCCTGGATCTGCCGGAAGGACTGGCAGAACGGATCATCCAGTGCAACTCGACCTACACGGTCCGCTTCGGAGTGCGCCTGCGCGGCCGCATGTACAGCTTCATCGGCTGGCGCTCGGTTCATAGTGAACACTGCGAACCGGTCAAAGGTGGCATTCGTTATGCCTCCAAGGCCGACGCCGAGGAGGTCGAGGCGCTCGCTGCATTGATGACGCTGAAGTGCTCGCTCGTGGACGTTCCCTTCGGCGGCTCCAAGGGGGCGCTGAAGATCGATCCGCGCGAGTGGACGCCGCAGGAACTCGAGCGCATCACCCGCCGCTTTACCCAGGAACTCAACAAGCGCGGCCTGATCGGTCCGGGCGTCAACGTTCCGGCTCCGGATATCGGCACGGGCGAGCGCGAAATGGCCTGGATGATGGACGAGTTCCGCCGCGCCAATCCGACCGATGTCGTCAACGCGCGCGCTTGCGTCACCGGTAAACCCTTGTCGAAGGGCGGCATTGCCGGGCGGACGGAGGCCACCGGCAGGGGCGTGCAGTTCGCCATCCAGAGCTATCTTCGCGATTCTCGTACGCAAGGTCTAGACGGCCGCCGCGATCTCAAAGGCGCATCGGTCATCGTTCAGGGCTTCGGCAATGTCGGCTATCACGCTGCCAAATTCTTGTCCGAAGAGGATGGCGCACGCGTCACCATTGTTGCTGAACGTGATGGTTATGTCGCCAATCCCGAAGGCCTTCCCATCGAGGCGCTCAAGCAGCATCAGATTCGCACCGGCAGCGTTCTCGGATTTGAAGGCGCTAAGTCCTTTGCCGGTGACATGACCGGCATTGAACAGCGCTGCGAAGTTCTCATTCCGGCGGCCATGGAAAATGCCATTCATGCCGACAACGCTGAACGCATCAAGGCACACCTGGTCGTCGAGGCGGCTAATGGTCCTGTGACCTTCGAGGCGGACAAGATCCTGCGCTCCCGTGCCGTCACCATCCTTCCCGACCTCTATGTCAATGCCGGCGGTGTCGTCGTCAGCTACTTCGAGTGGGTCAAGAACCTGACGCACATTCCGTTCGGGCTGATGGAGCGGCGGCGGCGCGAACGGCGCAACCAGACGATTGCGGCTGTCCTCGAACGAATGACCGGCAAGGAGTTCCCGGCTGACATCCGCGACGAGTTCCTGGAGGGCGGCGCGGAGATCGACCTCGTTCGCTCCGGCCTCGAAGACGTCATGCGCAGCACCTGGGCACGCATTGGCCATCTGCTGGAGAAGCAACCGGAACTCGGCGACTACAGAACCGCAGCTTATGTCGCCTCTATCCGGCAGATCGCAGACGCTTATGAGGCCATCGGCATATGACAGCTTTTCGCTTGGTGCAGTATGGCGAAAGCGGCGTGCGGCGCTACCGGCTATTCTTACTCTGCCGCATGTCTCCACTCCCGGCGACCGGTGCCCAGGTGGCGAGGCACATCGGGAGATATCGCACTATTTGTTCAATGGGATCCAACTCTGCGGCAATCACAGGTGAGGCCAGAAATTAGATGTCTGTAGATAAATCGGCTTCAGCACTACCGCGGCCTCAAGAGTCATACCAGTCGCAGGTTGCCCCAAATGTGAAAGAGGCATCGTCCGGGGGTGGCTACTACAGATCGAGGTGACTTGGCTCATGGATGTACTTGTTATTGAAGACGACCCGCTGGAGGCCGAAACTATTCGCCTAAAATGGCCGGTCTCCTCCGATCGCCTTCGGCTTCTGTCGACCTACAAGCAGGCTGCGCACATCGTACACAGCCGTGAGATCGATTACTTTGACGGGATAGTTGTCGACGTAAATCTGCCAGATGGTAACGGGATCGAAATTTTGCGAGCAATTCGGTGCAACACGAATGTTCCGCTTATTCTGATTTCCGAGGCGGGAACCGGTGACAGTCGTGCCGATGCAATTGATCTCGGAGCAGACGATTACATCATGAAGCCGTTGCACATTCGGGAATTGCACGCGCGAATGAGGAGGCTGGTGGCGCACAGGTCCGAACGGCCGGCACAGCAACGAAAGGACTTGGTGTCTTTGGGCCACGTAATCTGCGACCTTCAAAGAAGAGTGTTGGTATGCAGTGGGAGTGAAATGCTGGTAACGGATGCGGAAGCACGCATCATTGAAGCGCTCTACAAAAACAGAAACCGAAATTGCTCGAAGTCTTTCCTATACAAGAACGTCTTCTTTCGCGAATTCGATGCCTATGACAAGACCCTCGATGTTTATGTCAGCCGGTTGCGAAAGAAGCTAAAGCACCTCAGCGAGGAAAGTGGGGCCTGCATTCAAACTGTCCGTGGTTTTGGATACCGCTACAGCGAATTGTGACCGTTGCCCGTTCCGTCGGGAGAAATTTCGAATTGGAGCACTGGGGGCGCCCGCAATTCTGATGGCGACAGGAAAACTGCTCGCCCGAGAACGGCAGCCTTTCTGACAGGGACCTGCTCACAATGAAAAGGCGAGACCGTGCCGACGGCCCCGCCTCTCGATTGGTCTGGTTGGCTCGCGACGCGGTCAGACTGATCGGCCTTCCGGAGTTTTACCAAGTCAACAGAGCATTGGATTTTACTCCTAAAGGCAGTTTCATCAACCAGTCGCGGGAGTAAGTGCAATGAAAAAGCCCATTGGAACGACGGCACGAACAGGCGAAATTTGCCCAGAGAGTGGAAATTGGGAGGTCGTCGGCTCGCCGAGAACCACGGCTCCTATCGCAAAGGGAAACCGTATGCCTCCCTACAGCGGTAAGGCTGTGACCTGGAAACTCATCAGATATGCCTGATGAGTGAACAAGGCCCCTGCGACGAAGCCGCAGGGGCCAGCCGTATGCCGAGTCGGTCGAGGCGAGCGGACAATCCAGATCCAACTCAAGATACTCCCCCAGGTTCGAGTCTCCTCGGCGATTCGTATGTTCCAGAGAATAGTAGGGAGCAGACGAGAATCCCCCCGTTCGCTCCTGATTACTCAGCCGCCATTTTAGCGGAGTCAAATGTGGTCACGTCCTGTGCTTCAAGGCCGCATCACGCATCAATAGGAACCGCGGGGCTGTCGATCCAAATCGGAGCAATCCAGTTCGCATCGGTTCTAACTAGAATTTATTCAAGTTGCATTCCACTAACGTCAGCGGAGGAGGTGCTGATGAGTTTGATCGTCCGGGCTGCACAACGACTTCGTTCGTCCAGGCTGCCGGAGTTCGGAAGCTCTCATCGTTCGTACAACTAAATAGCAGCCTCCGTCGTAAGTGCTGGGCCGTTAGGAAGAGGATTGTCAAGCCGAACGCTTGGTGAAGCCGGGCACCTGCAACCCACCTGCGGCTGCGCTACCTGGAGCGCCGGGATGTGCCAATCCCCGAAAGACCGGACACAACGTAGGCTCAGACAGCAGATAACCCTGGACGTGGGTGGCACCAGCCGCTTTTGCCAAGGTAAGCTGTTCGTAAGTCTCGATCCCTTCGACGACAATGGTCGGTGCCGCGCACGAGGCCAACCCTACCATATGGTGCAACACGCGGTCAGCGCCCAGACGCCTGTTCAGCTGTACAAAAAAAGCGTCGATCTTGACGATGTCCACGGCCATCGAAAAAATAGCTTCCGGGGTCGAAAACCCAGTCCCGAAATCATCAATAGCAACCCTATAACCTAACTTCCGAATATCTCGAATAAACTCCGCAGCGCCGAAACTCGGGGCGCTCTCAGTAATCTCCAAGACCAGTCGCGGTGCAAACGATCGATTTCGATGAAGGTGATCATAGAGCATCGCACGGTTTTCTGTGTTGGAGAAGTTCAAGGATGAAACGTTGCATCCGAGCGACCCGGATGCACTCTTCGACAACCATTCGAAGGCTAAGCTCAAGATGCAGCGGTCCAATTCAGGCGCATAGCCCGATGCTTCTAGCGCGGGCAAAAATTCGCCGGCGGTGATCACATCACCGTCAAGATTTAGGAGTCTCGCCAGACATTCAGAATATATCACCTCGTGGTGGTTATTGATGCAATTCACTTGCTGTACCGAGAAGCCGATCCGGCCCAGTCGCATTGCTCGGCGGGCAGTGCGAACGATATTGTCCGCTTCGTCTAAGTTCATCTTCCCCCCTCGGATTCGCTGAGCGTTCCTGCACATTAATTCGCGAGCATCCAGCTTGGGCCACTGCCGTGGTTTGAAAACGGGCCCGTCTTGCGGCATCGAACTGCTCGTCCAACCCGACCAGCCTTCCTTAGCCTTACCGCTGTATGCCGTGACACTAACGAGCGGCGCTTTTAGCCGCGCGTCAGCCCAATAAAGAACTCTACGGCTGATAAAAAGTTAAAAAAGTAAAAACGCACCATATAACTCAATCGCGGGCCGGCGAGGGTGTGATCTGGGGCGTCAGGATGCGAGCAGCCAAGGTACTCAGTTGATGAGGGGGGAAGTTGTAGCAGTGGCGCCGCGCTTCCAGCCGCGCGTGGGTCGCCTCGCGCTTGAGAAGCAACGCAAGCCATTCGACACGGGAGGTCGCCAGAAGGCAGGGGATCAGCCTGCCCTGCGAAGGCAAACGTCAACACATTGGCGCGTGCCAAAACGCCACACCGGCAGTACCTTCAATTAGAAGTGGCTGGTTCCAATCCTCGATCTTACCAGCCGGGCAATCTGACCTGGGATTTCCCGGAGATGTTCAACAGCCTATCAACGGGTCAGTCGGCGCAATCGAGGATGTGGCCCGCGGCATTCGGCGATCTGCTCAACCCGCGAACGTCTCAGGTTTCCGACAAACTTGCGTGGTCTCCGATCCCGCAGGCTTCCCTGTTGGGTGGGGCCATGGGTGTGAACGACGCTTCCCGCGCCAAACATGTAGCCAAGCTACATGTTGCGTGGCTTCCATCACCCGACATCGTTCGCCGCACGGGTCTGTCTGGCGGGCCCCGGCCCGCATTTCTGCGGTCAAGATCCGGAGGGTGATCAAGCAGGCTCCGAACTGATCTGCGGTGCTTACCAGCCTGCAGGCCGACGTCGCCGAATATCCGCCGATCAAGGAAGCCGAGCAGATCCACATCATGATTTATGATGAGGTGAATGCGGCGGTGGCGAAGATCAAGACGCCGGAACAGGGAGCCAGCGATCATCAGCGCAAGGTCGAGTCCTTCATGCCGCGCCGCGGCTATCTCAAAAGTTGAAGTCGCGCTCCCGGGAGGGGCAGGCGTTCCTCCCCGTCTGCCCCTTCTCTTACAATGGCAAATTCGCCGGTAGTTTACCTGATGACGATCTCTCCAACAGTTCCACGGGGTGGCGGTTCGCCGCCGCCGTCGCGTCCGCACGGTGGTCTGGTCTACGCGACCAGCTGCGGCGATCATGCTGCTCGTTCTCAGCGTACCGCTCGTCTACTCGTCCTACTACAGCCTTACCGGCTGGTCTCTGGTCATTTCCATCGGCTCTTAGGTGGCCTTTCGGGCTAACGAAGCGGCAAAGCGTCCGTTGGGTGATACCGAGTTCGTGCAAAGATCGGCTCCTTCGTCTCAGGTTGCCCCATCGCCGCTCGGGCAAGTCGCAGCGTGCGGCGACATTTCGAGGGCGTTGCCACGTCGCCCGCGAGCTCGTGCGGTGCCAGCCCGGCTTTCGTGTGATCTCTGCGCGCTTGATCCTGTTGCCGCTGGAATGCACGGCCGCCATCAGGCCGAGCCATGCCATCAGCTGTTACGGAGACGCTCGCCATAGGTGCGGATCGTCTCAAGTGCGTGGTTGCGCCCCGGAATGGTCGCGGGCTCATGCGGATAGGACTAACTGCTTCAGGCACTCGCGTGGACAGACGTCTCGAAAATATCCAGACCACGTTGAAGCGTCTCCCAGTCAATCGTCAGCGGAGGAAGAAGCTTGACTACCTGGTCCTCGGCGCCGCATCGCTCTACAACAAGCCCATCTTCAAAGGCTTTGTGGACGATTTTGTGGGCTAGGTCTCCTTTACCGCAATCGAGCCCCAGCATCATGCCCCTGCCGCGCACGGAAAAGCAGTGATCTTGGTTCTTTTGGGCAATCTGCCGAAGACGCTCGCTCATGACGCGTCCTGTTTCTGTGACGCGCCCAGAGAGTTCTTCATTCGTCCAATATTTTCGTAATGCAGCAGTCGCCGTTACGAACGCAAGGTTATTGCCTCTGAAGGTCGCACTGTGTTCGCCCGGTCGCCAAACGTCTAGTTCCGGTTTGAGAAGCAAAAGGGACAGCGGCAGTCCACTCCCACTGAGGGATTTAGACAGGAGAATGATGTCTGGGGATAAATCCGCAAATTCAAAACTGAAGAAATTGCCCGTTCGTCCGCAACCTGCCTGAATGTCATCGACAATCAGGAGGATGCCGTTGTTCCTGCAGAGCCGCTCGACCGATTGCAGCCACCCCTTGCTCGCAGGATTGATGCCTCCGTCGGCCTGAACGGTCTCCAGAATTATGGCTGCCGGCAAGTCGACACCACTACTTGCATCCGCAAGCACTTTTTCCAGATATTCCGAAGTATCCTTATCGGCTCCCCAGTACCCGTCGTAAGGCATAAATACTGCGCCGCCTGACGGCAGACCTGCTGCATCTCGAAAGTATCTATTGCCTGTTACCGCAAGCGCGCCCAAACTCACTCCGTGATATCCGTTCGTGAATGAAATTATACTGTGCCGCCCAGTAACCTTCCTCGCGAGTTTCAAAGCAGCTTCGACCGCATTGGCGCCGGTGGGACCGGTGAACTGAAATTTGTACGTCAGACCACGTGGGCACAATATTGTTTCCTCAAAAGACTCTATAAACTCCCTTTTTGCTGTCGTGGCCATATCCAGCCCCTGGATGATTCCGTTCGCCTTCAAGTATTGCACAGCATTGTTTAGCAAACAGGGGTCGTTGTGACCGTAGTTAAGGACGCCTGCGCCGGCGAGAAAATCGATAAACTCACAACCATCCTCGTCCTCGAGAATGGCTCCTGCGCTCTTCCTGAACACAACAGGAAATGATCGCGAATATGAGCGCACGTTCGACTCGAGGTTTTCGAAAACGGATAACGAGTTGGAGCTACACTCTCGAAGCATCATGTTTCCTCCATCAGACGTTCGGCGCACAGCAGCGCCAGTACTAGGGAATGTCTCGGACTTGCCCTGTCAGCTAGGGTCGAATTGAAATTCAAGCGGGGCCCCCGCAGTTTTAACCGGCAGTCGAGGTCCGCGCACCTACCAAGTATGGGAGTACATATCGATACCGGAACAATACTCGCCAAATGTGCCGTTTAATCTTCCCCAGTTTGCCGGCTTGACCGGTCTTCCGGGGCGCGCCCCGGAATGGTGGCGGGCTCATGCAGATAAGCGAACGCCGGCTCGGCGATGGCCATACGCTGATCGACGATGACGGGGGAAGTGGACCGGGATATCGCCAGAGCACGGCAGCGCCCTGACGATACGCGCCAGCTATCTCCGTGCTCGTTCGCGCGCATGATTACGCGCCAGCATATGCGTCGATCAGAGCCCGCAATAGTGCTCAAGAGGACAGTTTCTGCCCTGCGGTGAGATGTGCGGCGCGCCCAGGCGCGCAGCCAACAGATACTCCGTCCACATGACATTCGTGTTGAAGCGCAACGTTCCTGCGCCAAAACACCGTCAATGTCGCAGAAGTGCGTGTTCCAGGCCGCCCTCCGCCAGCTCTTGGGGTAAGCGTTACGGGCGGCCTGGAGCAAGCACAGCGACGCCTCACTCCCTTGATAAGGACACTTGAGCGACCTGAGCCACCGGGCTCGAGGCCGGCGATGTTCTCGATCAGCGAGGATTCGAGTGCGGCCGCATCGTCGCGCCGTTCCATGGTGGCGCAAGGCAGGGCTTCGATCGACTGCAGAATCAGCATTATAAATAGCCTTTTAGCGAGCGTCTCTATGCTGGCTGTGGGCGTTTGGGGTGGCCCTATTTTAGCACCCTCAATTCGCAATGGCTGTCGCAGTCTACCTAGCACTGACATTAGCCTATGCGACAGTGCGATAATAGCGCCGATCAACAAACTACTCTTATCCCTGAGCGCAAACACAATAGGATCGTCGTGTAATCCACGCGATGGCTTAGGAGCCAGACCCTCTGCAGCTATAGGAATACGCCAGCCGGCGCAACATAAAGCCAAATGCTTGCGGTACACGGGCATCGAGTGCGATGAAAAGCAGCATGATGACGATCGAAGCGGAGCCCGAAGCAAGGCTGGAACCCAGGTGAGCGGCCAATCGTCAGGCAAGTATCCGCGCCCTTTTGATGGCGTTCCTCCCTATTGAGCACGCGCGCATTGCTTCCACATGGCGCTTTGCCATCGACAGCGAAAAGAAGAACATGGCTGAAAAGGACAAAAGCCAAGGTGAGAATGCCAGATCATTCAGCACCTGAGCCATGACAATCCTCTTTGTGAACAAGGCTCCGATGACCGTCACATCGACTAGCGAGTAGCGCCTCAAGCGGATTGCCTGGGCCGTTTGCGCCGTCTTTGCACACGTGATCGTCAATAGAGAAAGACGTTCCGCCCGGACTGGTGCGGGACTTCAGTCTTTTCGCGTCGCCTGGCATGGCGCCGACGCCCAATGGGGATCCGCATGCTGCTGTCGCTTCCGTTCATGACGGCCCGCCGATCTTTTACTCTCCTTCCAACACGCGTGATGGACGAGGTACCTGGGTCATAACACGTGCGAGAGACCAGCGCCGAATCCTGCAGGATACAGAGACTTTTTCCAGCCATCGCAGCATCTTCGCCTCCGCGCTGGGCGAACACTGGCCGGTCATCCCGCTCGAATTGGACCCCCCGGCCCATGCCGTATTTCGTGCACTCTTAGATCCTCTGTTCTCATCCAAGCGGGTGATGGCACTGGAGCCGACTATCCGCGACAGAGCAGGCGCGCTGATCGACGGTATAGCGAGAGAGAAAACCAACTGTGACGTCATGAAGGATTTTGCCTTGCCATTTACGGTCAACGTCTTCCTCAGCTTTCTGGGCCTTTCACAGAGGCAATCCGAAGTACTCGTTGGCTGAGTAAGCGATTTGCTCCACGGTAACGCAGAGAAGCGAACGGCAGCAGCCCGGTCGATCGTGGCCTTCCTTGACGAAGTTGCAGCAATGCGCCGGAAGGTACCAGCTGGCGACTTCATGACCTTCGTCGTGCAGGCGGAGATCGACGGCCGCTCTATAACAGAAGAAGAAGTCCGTGGCATCGGCGTGCTCTTTTTGGTTGCGGGACTTGACACGGTCGCAGCCGCCATTGGCTTTGACATGGCCTATCTTGCACGTAGAGCACCAGGAGTTGTTGCGAAACGAACCGGATCGGCTCGTGCTCGCCGCTGAAGAATTGCTGCGCGCCTATTCAACCGTTCAGATAATCCGCGTGATTACCCACGGTGGCCATTTATTCGGGATTAATAATCTCATTCTGACTTGGGCCTGATCGGACAAGAAGCGACGATCGCTCCCATGCGTATTCATCGTTCGCCGCTTCCTTCACACTCACCGCACGAAGCGGGCCGTCCGAAACATCCCGTCGGCTTTGTCGAATTGATGACACGGGCTTGTTTGATCCACTTCCTGCACACTTGCAACTAAGTAACTGAAAAGGAATTCTAAAATTCATCAAGGGAGCTCCCTGTGGAATTGGCATGACCTTTGAACTGCCTGGGTTAAGAGCCGCCAACTGCTGCGGAGTAAACACGCTCCCTACAGCCTCGACTGTAGGAGGCCTCGACCCGTGGTGCCCACCTCGAGAGTGGGAAGTTGGACTCTCGTAAACGAAAGGAAGTCAAATGGTCAAAGCGCAGAAAAGCCCTTTGAAACTGTCGAAAAACTCTTTCTCTAGTCAGTCCCATGTTATCAACCGACGCGAGCAGTTGATGCACGCTTTTGAGGCGCAGAAAATGGTTCATTCGATCTTCGAATCTGCGGCCGGGGCAGGGATGGAAATGACACTGAACACGATTGGTACGCTGCGGGCCAACACCGCTGCTGGCCACGAGAGTTAGGCGCGGCTTGGTTGCGCACGGACCAGTACAGATCACTACCGCATAAGCCGCGGAGTGGAAACGCTTTCGTATCTTCAGAAGCTCTATAGACGATGGATCAACCAAGCATAAACAAACTCTTCGACCAAGAAGCAATCCGCGACTGTCTCCATCGCTACTGTCGAGGGATCGACCGGGCAGACGAGGCCGCTTTGAGCAGCTGTTATTGGCCCGATGCACGTGACAATCACGGAAGTTACTCCGGCTCTGCCGAGGGGTTCATTCAGCTTGCGCTTAGCGTCTTCAAAACTCAGCCGCGCAACATCCACCAGCTTGCAAACATAATGATTGAGTTCCTGGGCGCGGCAGAGGCTGCCGTCGAGAGTTATTTCACCGCGCTGCAGCGAGGTCCAGACGAGGCAGGCGAGATAAAGCAGGTGCTCCTTTGCGGACGCTACTGTGATCTGTTTCAGAAAAGGGAAGGGGAGTGGCGCATCGCCGAACGGACCGTGGTCTATGATTGGGTCGAGGACCAGAAGCCTCCAGCGTCCTCGGAAACAGAGCGGTTCGGTCCTCGCCAACCGATTGGGGCGCCGCATCCGAATGATCCGATTTACGAACTTTCGAAACGGCGCGTTCCTGCGGAAAGTCATCCAAAGGAGCGGATTGGCAGTGGAGAAGAAGAAGCATGATACAACTGCGGTACCCTTCGTTTCCTGCCGCCAGGGCCTGTGCTGTGAGGACACGCCTAGACGGTCGCCTGGTTCAGCCGGGGCGGGTAATCATCATCACAGGTGCCGCAGGGGGTATCGGCCGTGCGCTAGTCGATGCTTTTGTCGCGAATGGAGATGTTGTTGTCGCGGTGGACCTCCCGGACAGCGGCGTAATTGAACTTGGCCGCAATCTCGGCCAGCCCCACCTCGGCCTTGAGTTGGACGTGTCGCGAGAGGACGATGTCGTCGCACTCTGTGCCCTTCTGGAAAAACGATCCCCGCAGATTGCAGTGCTTGTCAATAATGCGGGGAAGGCCGACCATGGCTGCGACCGTCGATACTCCTGTCGAAGATTTTCAACGCGCTCTAGCAGTAAACCTCATCGGACCATATTCGGTGGCGTGCGAAACCGCGAAGCTGATGAAACCTGGCGCCGCCATCGTCAACGTCGCTTCGCTGGCTGGCCTGCTCGGCAACCCGAAGCGCAATGGCTACGCCGCTTCGAAAGCTGCTTTGATCTCCATCACGAAATCGCTGGCGTGCGCATGGGCTTCGCGCGGCATCCGCGTGACAGCGGTAGCGCCCGGTTACGTGCGCACGCCAATGGTCGCGAAATTGGAGCGCGCTGGCAAGCTCGACGCCAGCGCAATAAGGCGCCGCATACCGATGGGCCGACTGGCTCGCCCGACGAGATCGCGCGCACCGTGCGTTTTCTGGCGAGCGAGCAGGCAGGTTACATCACCGGATCCACACTTGTCGTCGACGGTGGCTGGATGTCGTTCAACCAGTCGGGTGGTGCGTGCCCGGCTCAGGGTAAGACTCCCGGAGCGGAACTCTCACGCCCGACCGAGGGCACGGATGCGCGAACGGTAGTCGTCATGGGCGGCGCTAAAGGCATAGCGGCAATCGCTCGCCGCTTTGCGACGAACAGCGACACGGTTGAGATCGCAGACGGAGACGGTGGTGCAGCGTTAAAGCTCGCTCAATTGCTCGGCGACAAGCACCTGTCAAAACGCGTGGACAGGACAGTCGAGAGCGAGGTCGTCGCGTTCTTTCAAGAACTGCGGGAGCGCTTCGGCGACACCGACGTCTTCGTCAACGCTGGTGGCATGAATGACACACTCCTCCCGGAAATCGAGCAGGCGCCGGCAGCCCTTGAACACCTACTGAATGTCAATCTTACTGGCGCCTTCACCTGCGTGCGCGAGGCCGCTATATCGATGCGATCTGGCAGCGTCATCCTGAATCTCGAGGCGAGTTGCAGCTTCTTATCTTTCGCAACCAGTCATGCCTACGGCGCATACAATGCTGATATAGAGATGCTTACTCGGTGCATGGCGGCCGAATTCGGGCCACTTGGGATCCGCACAGCCACAGTCGCTCCAGGTCACATCCGCGCGTCTCACGGCATTCAGTCGGAAATGCTAACCGCTATGCACTCGACATCGCTGCGACGGGAGACCCTATGGGCAGGGTTGGGGAACCGGAAGAAGTCGCCGAAGCTGCGTACTTTCTGGCTTCGTCTGATGCCTTCTACATCAACGGCTCGATCCTGCACGTGGACGGAGGCTGGACCTCGTCCAAAGACGTCGGAGACGACAGCGAGCTCGACGCGGCAATATCTGCGGAGAGTACATGGCAACGGCTTCTCTTTCCCTGAAGCGACACGTTTTAGCTCTGGCGCTCCGAGCACAAAGGGACCATGGCATGATCTTTGGAAAACTTTCTCGTGAATCGAGGCGTGGGCATCACGAGCGGTGCGATCCCTGATCCGAAAACAAGGAGACACCATGGAATTCGCAACGTTCATTCTGGCTGCCCAGCGCGGCTATCATCAATCTCCCGACAGCGTGATCCGCAACTCGATAGAGCAAACCATTCTTTCGGAGCAGGCTGGCTTCAGCACAGCTTGGTTCGCCGAGCACCACTTCAACAACTACAGCCTCGTCCCGTCGCCCTTGCTGATGGTAGCCCATTGTGCCGGATTGACGAGCACCATTCGCCTCGGCACCGCAGTCTGCGTGCTGCCGCTCTACCAACCGCAGCGCTTGCTAGCGGAAATCGGCTTTGTCGACGTCGTTGCGAACGGCCGGCTCGAACTCGGCGTGGGTTCGGGATACCAGCAGTTCGAATTCGACCGCTTCGGCGTCAATATAGATGAGGCGCCGGCTGTCTTTTCGGAATACCTCGACATCTTGCTTAAGGGTCTTAAGCAAAAGATCTTCTCCCACAGCGGTCACTACATACAGATACCGCCGACGGCAATTTCGGTGCGCACCCTTCAAAAGCCGACCCCGCCGATCTGGATTGCTACTGCGTCTTCTAAAACCATGGCCCGAGCCTATCGTGAGGGACACAACCTTTTCGTCACGGCCCTCCATGACGGCTTAGAAACTCTGGGCTTGCTGCGCGGCATCATCCAGACGGCCGCCGCATCCGAGGGCAAGGACGTCCGCGACGCCAAGGTATCGTTGCTGCGCTGCTGTTGTGTCAGCGATGATGGAGCGGAAATCAACAGCTATCTCGATAACGCCCGCTTCCAGCGTCGGCTGTCCGAGGCACTGCATCAGCGTCGGGAACAGAGTCAAGACGGCTACATGCTCGAGGAGATGCCGACGCATCAGGATCTGTCGTTCGATACTATGCGCAAGAACCTGCCCATCGGCAGCATAAATCGCGTGATTGACCGCCTTCTGGAAGAGATCGAAGTCTTGAAGCCGGACCAGATTGCAATTCAGACCCAGTTGGGAGATTTGAACCAAAAGACGATGCTGCGCCAGATAGAGCTCTGGGGTGACAGGATCATACCAGCGGTCCGGAAATCTCTCGCGCAGCCGAAGTTGTATCGTGCCTGACTTTCAGGTCAGCTCACTTCACTCCGGCCCCGTAGGAGCGCCCGGCAAGTGCAAGCCGCGTCGCAGATGTCGGCACACAGTCAGCTGAACTCTTCGCGAAGCACTGGCTCGTGGACGGTCACGGGACGCATGCACATTCATACGACAGACTAACAGGCTTCAGCGGCAGTCGTTTGAGCTCCGACGGCCGCTTCAGTCGCGACCTAATCGGGTGGGAACCGGGAGAGATCTGAACTTGATGGAACGGCTGGCACTTCGAACTGACATAGCGTCCAAGAAGAGCCTTCTAAACCCGGTCCCCTTAGTCCTTGATCGGCAGCATCATCTTGTCGGATCCTAAACGTCAGATATGCAACGCTACACGACAATTGCTGGCGATTGTCGGTTCCGCGACAAAGAGTTGCTTACTGAAGCGGGTGGTCTCTTTTCGAACTAAGTAGCTGAGAGATTAGGAGCATCAGCCCCTATTTCGTCCACGCCGCCGAGTTGGCACGGGTTTTGTAACCCTTCTTGTGCAGGCGGCGGAAGCTGCCGGCGGCTTATGTTGCGGGCAACCGCGATGGTTCGAACACAACGAAGGAAAGCAACATGGCAGGTCTGCGTTAAATCGCATTTTACGGGAAGGGCGGGATGGCAAGTCCACCACCTCACAAAATACGCTCGCCGCCCTTGTCGACCTCGGGCAAAAGATTCTCATCGTCGGCTGCGACCCTAGGGCGGATTCCACGCGCCTTATCCTCAACGCGAAGGCGCAGGACACGGTACTGCATCTCGCCGCGACGGAAGGTTCGGTTGAAGACCTCGAGGTCGAGGATGTGCTGAAGGGGACCTTCCGCAGCCAAGGTCGTATCGGCGAAAGTTCATCCGATAAAAGTGGGGCACCCCGAACCTATTCAAGACGTACTTTCGCGAACCCAGAAAATGCTCAGGACGGCTCCTCCGCCGTGGTTGCGAAAGGTGCTGGCGCAAGCAGGCAGTCGCCGAAAAAAAGCCGTTCGAGGATGAGGAGTGAATCATGAAAAAAATGTCGGTCCCTGCGGGCACGCCCGCTGTCAACGAGGACGAGGCGGCCCTTGCCGCCCCTTTCGTCAAATGCCTCGCGCGGCTGATCCGGGCTCAGGATACCTATGGGTTGCAAGACGGCGCATCGGACGCGGAGCTGTTGACCCACTTCATCATCACCGAACAGCAGCGCCGTGAAATCCCGATCATCGGCGATCCCGATCCAGACGTGCTGTTGAGGTTCAATATCTTTTACACCGCCGTCGGGCTTACAATCGAAGCGCGCACCGGATTGGTGGCGTCGCCGACTATGATGATCAGCCATGAGGGCTTCGGCCGAGTGCTTCTGACGACCGGGCGGCTGGTCGTGTTTTCGAAAACGGTGCGCGACGTCCACCGATTCGGCTTCGCGACGCTTGGGAAGCTCGCGGAGGCCGGTGCAAAGCTAGTGGACGATGCGATCGCCGTCATCGAAGCCTATCCCGACGTGGCGCGGGCCTGACGGTAAATCCGGCAATGATGAATCGCGGCCTCTCTGCGCTTGAGGGGCCGACGTGGGCAGCGGGACTGATCTCTCGATTCACACTCACCCAGTCCCGCTGCCGTCACTGCCACCAAACCTGAGGCGCGAGCTACCGGAGTAAGGTGCACCGATGTGCCACCAATGATTAGCAGACCGCCCGGATAAGTTGGACAACAACCATTGCGGCTGGAGGCGGCCTGCACCGGCGTTGCGAGTGCCCGCTGCGGGGAGAGCGCTTGTCTTGGAGAACGGATGAGCCCGGTTCTTTGCGGCGCCAGATGGATGCCCATATCTGACCGCTACCTCAGGCACGGTCTGCGTCGGCCGCGGCTGCTGCTGTATGGTTTCGCGGCGGGCTAAATGTTCGATGCATGCAGGGAGAAATGGGAGCGACGTCGCTCTCAAACACCGAGTCGGAATGCGCAATCGTCATGAGGGACTAGACTGTGCCCGAATAGCGAGACGCCGCACGAAAATGGTGTCTCGTTGAGAAAGCCCGAAAATTGGACGGTGACCCCCTGCGTGCTTAAGCACCACTCGCGAGCTCCATGGCTTCGTCGGGGATCGGACATGCGAGCGCCAGGTTCGGGAAGATCGCGCCGTCGTGATCGCTGTCGGCGTGGAGATGAGCCGCCGCCTGATGTTCGGCCGCAGATCGTGTTTGCGGATGAGGCGGTGAATCTTCTTGTGGTTCACGATGAGGCCCTGCTGCCGCCGGACGCAATGCGATAGCCGTAGACTCGAACCCGTCGCAGAGCGCGACTATGGTTTCGACGATCGCATGTCGTCGCCCGCTCTTTCCGGGTCATAATAGGTGGATCGCGCGACTCCCATGAGCCGGCATCCTTCGGCGCATCGTCAAATGCGCCTACCTCGTACTCCTGAACCCAGATGCGGATAAGGTTGGCGACACCTAGTGGCGTTTTGCCATACCATGCAGCGTGTGGCGCGCGAGGAATTCCTGCACGACCTGACGTTTAAATTAGACGTTGTGACTGCGGTATTTTGCCATGGGTCTTCTCTCCGGAAACCCGGTAGGCCGGTCAATTCCTCATTCCGATCTGTCCAGTCCGAGGTTAGGACTGTGCGAAACTTGGATATGAAGGTTTCTCGCCTCCTTCGTTCCGTAGGTTGCCACGGTGAGGTTGACGCCTTTGATCGCCAGCAGTCGTCTGCCCGCAGGATCGTCCCATGTGCCTGTGCGATCGGTATCTTTTTGGTGAGGTAACCCGGTGTGCCGAGCTGCTAGCTCGAGGGGAAGTTTCTATCGACAGAACTTGAGACCACGTGGATCGCCTTTGGGCAAATCGCCGGTAGCGTTCAGGCTGCTGTCAGCTAAGGCTGGCAGAAGGGTGGTTATCGGCACAACCTGACGGAAGACCTTGCGAACTAGCCGTTCCTCGTCTGGCACCGTACAGCAAGGTTTTCCCTAAATCCTTAGCGATCGAGAAGAAGTCGTCGCAAGCTATTTGCGAGTGGTTATCCAGCACCCTGCCCAGGCCAGGTGGCCAACAAAAACGAAGGTCGGAAAAACTGTGACTTTCAATAGGAGATTATCATGATCGTAATCGCCCGCTCTGCGTGGCAGGCGCTTCATCGCCAGTTCAAAAACAATGGTTTGACGGGCGGTCGTTGCCAGGCGGCTCCCCAGAATGAGGAGAAATCGCTATGAGGCTAAGCTGGAAGTCCGTTTACTTTGTTCTGGCAGGCCTTTCACTGCTATATGCAATCCGGTACCTGGACCAGCGACTTAGTTATGTGCTCACTACTCCGGAAGTCATCGCCGAATCAGTGAACGGGACGGAAGCACCTCGGCAGGTGGCAAAAGACAACGAGCTGGCGGCCGTTATTGCGCAGCGGCACGACGAAATCTTCAACGATCCTGATTCGCCGGTTGGAGCCAACCCAAAGGGCAGCACCAACCTCGCGGAGCTCTTCGATTACAACTGCAACTACTGCCGCCAGGCGGCACCGATGCTCGCTGGACTGGAGCGGGACGACAGAGATCTGCGGGTCGTCTTCAAGCAAAACCCCGTCTTCGGCCCCGACTCAGTCTTTGCTGCCCGTGCCGCCCTCGCCAGCCGGAAGCAGGGCAAGTTTCTCGCTTTGCACGAGGCGCTGATGGCACACCCCGGCCCGGTCACCCAGACTTCAACTTTGGAAATCGCCGCCCGGCTCGGGCTCGACCTCGAGCGGCTCAAGAAGGATATGGAAGACCCCGCGGTCGATGAGGAAATCAAGCGCACCAGAGCGCTCGCCCGAGACCTGCACCTCTTTAGTGTGCCCTCCTTCGTCATAGGCAAGGAGATCGTACACGGTGCGCGCGATGCCGACGAGATGAAGCGGTTGATCAAGTCGGCGCAGGGGCTTTAGGTATAGATGTCGGCGATCTCAAATATCGGCCTGATAACAGCTTTCATGGCGGGGCTCGTCTCGTTCCTGTCGCCCTGCGTCCTGCCGCTCGTGCCAGGATACATCTCGTATGTTTCGGGCAATGCGCTCGCCCGGCAGGATGATGCGACTGCCGGCCGGCTCGTGACGCTGTCGCTCAGCCTCTGCTTCATACTGGGCTTCTCGGCCGTCTTCGTCGGGCTCGGCGCGACCACTACGGTCTTCAGTCGGCTTCTCTCTTCCTATCGGGACGAGGCGACACTCATTGGCGGCGCGATGGTCATTTTCCTCGGCGTGTTCATGACCGGCCTTGTCCGGGTGCCCTGGTTCGAACGGGATCTGCGCTTCCATGGCAGCATCCGCGGCGGTCGTCCGATCAGTGCGTTTTTGCTGGGACTCGCCTTCGGCTTTGGCTGGACCCCGTGCATCGGTCCCGTGCTGGGCGCGATCCTCACCGTTAGTGCGCTCTCGTCAACGGCTTCGGCGGGCATTGTTCTCCTCGCCATCTATTCGCTGGGCTTCGGCGTTCCGTTCTTGTTGTCCGCGGTTTTTGCCGATCACCTGATGCGGCGCCTGAAGGCCGTGCGAAAACTTGGGCGCGCGCTGCAGGTCGGCGCGGGCGGCGTCATGGTCGCCATGGGTGTCGCCATGATGACCGGCACGATGACGGTCTTCTCGTTCTGGCTCCTGGAGAACGTGCCGATACTTGCGGGGATTGGCTAAGAGCGGGACATGCTTCAATGAGCTACGTGTCACTTTCTCGACGGGACTGATCCTTCACACTGAGCCAGTTCGCACGCCAATGCGCTACTCACTCGGCAGTCGAGCTGAATCCTCGGGTGTAGGTCCACGCCGAACTGTGACGTGTGACGCTATCCGACACGCCGCATTTGCGGAGCAGTTTCTTGCGGAAGACTTCCGCGGGCGTCCGGTAGCCGAGGCACTTCCGCGGTGTCGAGTTGAGCCGGTCGCAGATGTCCTTCAGCTCGCCGTCGCTGATCGACAGGGGATCCACCTCTCTCGAAAGCCATTTGCGAACCCGGCCATTGGTGTTCTCGACCGTGCCTTTCTGCCAGGGCGACTGCGGGTCACAGAACATGGGGTAATCGCGGCGCGACCGCCCCAAGCAGATGCTACCGGGGGTGGTTGCTCCCGATAAGATGGTGAAACGGGCTCACGATGGGAAACCGGGCCCAACATCAGATGGAGAGCAACCATGGACCAGTATATTGGGCTTGATGTTTCATTGAAAGACACAGCAATCTCGGTTCGGGAGGACGGCAAGCGGATCTGGCGGGGAAAGTGCCCTTCGGACCCAACGCTTCTGGCCGAGCTTATCCGCAAGCACGCGCCGCACGCCAGGCGCGTCGTCTTCGAAACGGGGCCGCTGTCGACGTGGTTCTATCATGCCCTGACGGCCGAAGGGGCTCCGGCGATCTGCATTGAAGCGCGGCACGCGCAAAAGGTATTGAACGAGACACTCAACAAGACCGATGCCAATGATGCCGATGGTCTGGCGCAGCTCGCAGAAGCCGGCTTTTACAAAGCGGTTCGGGTCAAGTCGTTTGACGCTATGCTGACCCGCGCGTTGGTGGCGGCCCGCAATCAGCTCCTGAATCTCTCAACCCAACTCGGCAATCAGATCCGCGGTGTCATGAAGACCTTCGGCCTTATCGTACCCAAAGGCACAGGTCGGGTTTTTGCTACCCATGTTCGAGAGCTCCTGGAGAGGCAAACTTCTCTGGCACAGATCATTTTGCCCTTGCTTGATGCGTGGCACAATATTCGCAAGCGTGCGGCCATTCTTGACCGTCAGCTCATTGCAGCGGCGCGGCAGAGCCCGGCTACGAAGTTGTTGATGACAGTTCCAGGTATCGGCGCCATTACGGCGGTCTCTTACATCGCCGCCATCGAGGATCCGGAAAACTTCCGAACTTCGCGCTCGGTTGGCGCCTGGCTCGGGCTGACCACCCGCCGCTATCAGTCGGGCGAAGTCGATTATGACGGCCATATCTCACGCAGAGGCGACAACCGGCTGCGCGGGCTGCTTTACGAAGCGGCGACAACGCTGCTGACGAGAACCAGTGCCAGAACTGAGAGCAGTCTCAAGAATTGGGGACTTAAGCTGCGCGAGCGGCTTGGCTTTAAGCGGGCGGCTGTGGCCGTCGCCCGCAAACTCGCGGTTATCATGCATACCATGCTCAAGACGGGAGAAACCTTCAATCCTTCAGCCGGCACCAACGCATTAATGAAGGTCTGACAGCCGATTACTCTCCGCGCATCACCTTTCTGGCGCGACAAGGCGTCCCTGTCGTGGACGTAGGTCTGGCCATTCCGTGAAGTTGGCGGCAGCTCCCAGAGACTGCGCGCAGAACATAGGAAGACCTTGCCTGCGAAGACCATCATGCGGCGGGCTTGTACCGACCGCGAAGACAACCCTGTTCCCGACATACGATTGCTCTCACGTCAAAATGGAGCGCTGGGCGACGACTAAGAACATGAATGCGCCATATGACGTTGCCGAATCCGTGCCGCGCTGGCATTCGGAGCTCATCGCGCATACTCAAACGCGATTGACTCGTGAGCCGCGATCAGACAACCACCTCTGTGTTCCGATGCCAGCCTGCAGATAGGGCCATTCGCTGAACTCGGTGCCACGATCAAAGGTGATCGAGCGTCGAGCAGCGTGGGGCAGGGGTTGGAGCACCTCAATCAGTCCATGATCGGTCTCGATTGCCGGTCGTTGTTGCGCAGGAAGACCGCAAAGCGGCTGACCCGCTCGACCAGTGACGTCACGTTGGCTTTGCCGAACTTCTTGCGAACTGAATGAGATCGCACTCCCATGTGTGGATACCCCGGGCGATGCAAAGGCTGTTCGGACAGTTTGAACGTGAGATCGGGTGTGGTCATGTGTCAGGCCTCTATTGAAGCGGCCTTCTGTTGGCCGCGGGGCGGGTATGGCGATGCGAAGGTCGGGTTCCATATCAATGCCGCGGGCGCGAAGCCCTCTGGGAGTGCCTGGTTTTTCTGACCTCGATCTTGTCGATCCGTTGTTCCTATCCGAAGTCCTCCTCACATCATCGGTAATGCCTAGTTTCGGCGTTGCGCCGACACAGGCACATCCCGAGATTCCTGATCGCTTGTCGTCATCGCCCAGATAGCGCGCAGCGTTTTGTTCGCAGGCGCAATCGCGACCAACAGGCGCGGTTTGCATCGAGCATCTGTTTGAGCCAGAATCCACTCGGTGCCCCGTTTTTCAACGCGCTCGAATGATCAGAAGCCGTCTGATGTCGCGCTGTCCCATTTTCGATGTGCGTCCCAGTTTCTGACGACCGCCGGTCGACCTTTGCAACGGCACCAGCCCGAGCCACGCTGCGAAGTCGCGCCCGCTTTGTAAGCTTTTCATATCCGGCCCGACAGCTTTGATTACCGCTGACAGGGCCGATTCCAGGCGCGGTCTGCAGACGAATTGCTTCGGGACCACGCTTGGCGTCATCTTTCATCTGCCGCTCGACGGCAGCAATCTTTTCGTTACAAGTTCGAAGCTGGTCCAGCTGAAGACGTGCGAGTTCAACGACCAGCAGGGCGGCGCCGTATCGGGGTCTTCGATCTCACGCTCCAGTTTCCGTCAAAAGGGAGACCGGCCGGGATGGCGATCCCATATTCCATGAGGTGGCCGCGCAATGCATTGGCGATTTGCTTGCGCTGGCGGACCAGGAGATTGCGGGTCTTAAACACCATGGCCCGCGATTGCTGCTCAGCGGTTTTCACCGGCACGAAACGCATGATCGGCCGGACCGCAGCCTCGCTGATTGCCTGAGCATCGGCTGCGTCGTTCTCATGCCTTTTGACAAACGGCTTCACGTAGATCGGCGGGAAGTCGAACCTCCTGGCCCATAGCACCGATCTCTCGCGCCAATAATGTGATGAAGCACAGGCCTCCATCGCCACGATCGTTGGCGGATGGCTCGCAAGAAAGGTGCGCAGCTGACCTCGCGTTAGCTTCTTCCGGAACAGCGGTCTGCCGGTAGCGTCTGCACCAGCGGTTGGAACACAGATTTAGCAAGTCTATCGCGATTACAGCGGCGCTCTCCATGAATACCTCCAAGCAGTGAACCTAGGCAGAATGATACATTGCGCTGCGGGCGAGGAGGGGTATCCACACCATCAGTGCCCGAACTGCTTGCGTTCGCCCACAGTGTCAGGACGATGAAGAAATGTTGAGTTCCGGGCTGAAGCGGCGACCGTCGCCGTCGGGGGTGCCGCGGCCTGGTCTCGCACGACGCTCCGGCAGTTGCCGCACTGTCAATCGGCACTGAAAAATTGCATGCCGAAACTCAAGTTGGCCGTTCTTGTCGAGCCACAAATGCAGAAACTACTTCAATTCCCGCGGATACGATCTAGCATGGAGGCCAAACGCTCTAGGCGCGAGCGGTCGAGCCGGGGTGCTGCGGCGCAACAAACGAACCTGTGCTTTTGGTAACGGCGCCGCTCCAATCACCTGCGGCGGGGAATCCATGCACGGCCAGACTCTCAGGAGCGACAGGCCGCGCCGTTACGATCGATCCGATGAAACCAACCTTTGTTGGTAAGTCGTATACGTGCCAGCAGTGGCTTCCATGCTCGTTCCGAAGCCACAGACGCGCACCGTTGGGGCCAGTTTGTCCCGAGAGTGGAACCACGACCTGCGACAGGGGGTGGGCAAGTCCGAGTCCCAGAGCCTTTACTGCGGCTTCTTTACGAACCCAAAGGCGCAACAGTAGTTCAGGAGCATTCGTCCTCGTCCGAAGCCGTCGCCATTCTGCCGGCGACCAAATGGTCTCAAGCCAGCTCCATTCAACCGCTTGGTCGAGGCATTCGACGTCGACGCCGAGCAAAGGCTGGTGAGAGACAGCGACAAGTGCCAGATCGCCGCTCCGGCTCATCGAAAAAAGAGGCCCTCCGAGAACGTATGGTCGACGCCATCGGCTGTACGCAAGTTTCACATCCCAGGGCTCGATAAGCAAGCAACCGGCCAAGATTTCGCGTAGGGCCACGTGCGCCGCTGCAAACCTTCGAGCGTCGTGCCGATGCTTCAAACGATGATATCTTTCCTGCTCTTCGTGATCCAACCAGCCAAGGCAGTCCGGCCACGGGTGGGTCGGAACGTTCAGATCAATCTGCCAGATCTTCACAAATTCATTTGAGAGGCTTGTGTTTCCCATTTGGTGATTCGCCCTTTTCGCCGAAAGTAGCATTGCGCTTTCGAACGCGAAGCGAACGTTCATCTCTGCTCAAGCGCCGCCACTCTCGATAGAGGACGAGCGCGGCAGTCAGGCCAGCAGCAGCCCCACTGAGAACGGGACTAATGATGAGACCGTTGACGCCCATCCACCGCGGCAACACTAGCAAGAGTGGTATCAGGAATAGCCCATCGGGCATAATTGCGAGCAGCGATGCCCGTGTCACCTCGCCTTTGGCCTGGAACAGCGTAATAGTGACTGCCACTGCGGGAAAGCAAACAAAAGCGGCTAGGAATGCAGCAATTGCGCGTTCCGCGACCGCGATAGCTGAGGTCTCCGTAACAAACCAGGCGGCCAAAGCGTGCGATTGGCCGATGCCTATGAGCGCGCACATCGATGAGAACGCTAAGGATAGGGACAGTATTACGGCCAATGCCTGCCGCACTCTGTCGCCCCTTCCCGCACCGATGTTGTAGCCGACCGCAGATTGGGCACCGATGCACAGGCCACTGATTGGTAGAGCCACTATGGAAAGCAGCCGCGTTGCGACACCCACCCCGGCCAAAGTATCGTCGCCAAATGTGCTGGCAGTAGAATTGAGCAGCCACATGGCAGCAATGCCAGCCACACTCGCAAGCGCCGCCGGACTTCCTGCCCCCAGAATGACGCCTATACGCTCCAATGAACCGGTTGTTGGATGACCGTCTAGCTTCACCACGCCGGACGCGGTCGCAAAATGCCACACGTACACGGCGGACGCAGCCGCTTGCGACATCAATGTTGCGAAACCAGCTCCTGCGATCCCAAGATCCAATCCGACGATCAGCAGGGAATCGAGCACTGCATTCAAGACAAATGCCACAATCTGGGTGGCCATGCTGAATAACGTGTTCCCCTCGGCCCTGACGATGAAGCCGCAGATCATGTTGAATACGAGCAGCACCTGGGCAAACAGGATCGGGCTCAGGTATTCGACCGCATAGGGCAGCGTATTGTTGCTAGCGCCAAACCATGTCAGGAGGACGCTGATGCTGGTCGCGATACTACCAGAAGCTAATATCGCAATGCCCAAGCCCAAGACAATTGCTGTGAATGCGAATGCTGCTGCGGATGCATGGTCATGCCGACCGAGGCTGCGCGCCACGGACGATGCTGCCCCAGTCCCCACGGCTTGCCCGATAAGCGTCAGGATCATGGTAATTGGGAATGTAACCGCAAGCGCGGCCACCGCCTCTGCCCCAAGACGTCCAACGAAGAAAGCATTCAAAAGGTGGTAGGCCGCACTGACGCAAAGTCCCACAATCGTTGGAACGGCAAGTCTCAGCACAAGTGGCACCATGGGATCGTTCTCGAGCTGCTCTAACCGGGTCGATTTCATTTGAGCGCCTGCTTTGAGGTAGAATAGCGTCGGAAGCCGGAGTCGGCTGGGCATTTTTATTGTTTAATGCAAATCTCGCGAATGATTCCCGTCAGATTGTTCTGCAATTTGTTTGCAGTTGAGGTGGCAGATGATCCATCAATACGAGAATAGTTGTGTTGTTGCACTATGCGCAAACAGCTATTCACTTCGTCGATTGAGTACTCAAGCCAATGGTGCTTGTTAAAATTCATATCTTCGCCACACCATAACGGCGCCTCTTGTTGCCCCAAAAAACGGCGCCCGCCGATGGCCGCCAGAGGAGCACGGAAATTGATCAAAACACGCGGCGTTGGCAATCGCGCCGCGCGCGCCACCACTCTCTCGTCAGGATGAAATGCTTGGAGAGCACGCAGGCCAAGGCCAAGGGTGGGTATCCGGCGACGTTGGGCGGCTACAGAGCGCAATTGGGCCATCGCTGGTTCAGTGCCATCGACTACCAGTGGCATTGGCAAGAGTTCACAGCAGATACCAAGGTTATTTGATAGATCGACACCGCCCAACACAGGGGCGCGCAGGGCCGTAAGGCTGTCCACGTAAAGTCCAAGCGTTGGACGATCGCCACCTAGTGTTCGCAAAAAAGCCAATAGAATAAGATCCAGCCCATCTATCCCAGCACGATCAGAAAACCCCAGCAGTGCAGCGGTTTCCACTTGAGGGATGCTAAGAAATCGGGTCGCTTGGGATTCACACAACCGCAAGAATTCGTGGTTGTCCACTTCGCCGGCCCGCAACAACGCCTGCATGCGACGCGCGCCGACAGGATCGGATGGCGTTGGGTCTCCTCCAAAACGCGCCGCCGCTAGAGCCAGTGGCGAACCGGAGGGCATTAATGCTGCCCAAGGTCGGGTTTCCCAGTATTCAAGCTCTTCCTCGGCATGATCTATCGCATGATTGCGAAGGAGGTTAAGCCAATTGGCTATACTGGCGTGTCCTGTGAGGGCGGTTGGCTTGACCTCTAGACCAGCCGCCACAGTCCTATAGAGGCGTTCCAGTTCCCCAATTAACAGACGAAAACCGTAGCCATCTGTAAGGAAGTGATGCACGAGAATGAATAGCCAGCTTCGCTGTGTCTGCGGTTGGCCCCCCTCGAACAGTAACACCCTGAGGAGGGGGGTGCGACCGTCGAACCGGAAGGCATACTGTGCCTGTTCGGTTTTTTCTGACACGATCTCTTCCCACATTTCGGGCAAATCGGCGGGGAGTGTGATACGTTCTAACGTTAGCGGGTCGTCGGTCGGGAGCGTGCGCGCCGGAGTCCCGTCTGAGCGAACGAGCCGGGTACGAAGCATAGGATGCTCATCACCCAGCGTGGCAACGGCTTGCGATAAGAGCGTTCCATTAAGCTCTCCCGCGCTGAATTTCCACAGGCCGTACAAATTGAAGTGCTCATCGTAGCCCATGTGCTGGCTGAAGAAACGCATGGTGGGCGAAAAAGGCGGGGCCACATTCTCCGATTTGACGCGATCGAATGTAGTCTCAGTGGGCAGAGCATCCCCGTGTGCGTCAATGAGACTCGCCAGATCGGCCAGTCGAGGGTTATCGTAGAGTTCGCCGACGGTAAAGCGCAAGCCACGAAGGCTGGCGTCGGACACGCATCGCACACTTAGGATCGAAGTTCCCCCAAGAGCGAAGAACTCGTCCTCGGCTGAAACCTCTTCGCAACCCAACAGACGCTCCCAAATCTCCGCGAGGGCTACCTCGGTCACCGTTTGCGGTGTCCTTCCTTTGCCGGCGGACATCGCAGTTGGCAGTGGTAAGGCGCGACGGTCCAGTTTGCCACCTGGATTGCGAGGCAGTTCATCAATGCGCATAATGCGCGCTGGCACCATGTATGTTGGTAGTATTTCCCGTGTGAATGCCAGAAGGTCGGCCTCATCGAGGAGATCGGCAGTGCTGACCACATAGCCCACCAGGAGGCCGCCCCGATCCGGCATGGCATGCAACGCGACCCCGGCATCGCTTACGGCGGGGTGCGAGCGGAGCGCATGCGCGACCTCGTCGAGTTCGACGCGGTAACCATTCACCTTGACTTGGTCATCAGCGCGGCCGTGAAGCTCCAGCGTCCCATCCTCCCGGAATCTAGCAAGATCACCTGTCCGGTAGAGCAACTGGCCGTCTTGCATCATTTCGAACCGAGTTGCCGTTTGCTCTATGTTATCGATGTACCCAAGACTCAGGCATGCGCCTGTGACGCACAACTCACCCAGTGCCCCGCGCGGCATAAGTTCCAGCTTCCTGCTTCTCACGGTCAATTGCACATTTGCAATCGGTCGACCTATAGGAATGTTACCTAAATCAAGCGGAATTGAATAATCCACTTGGTGCCAGGCGGCATTGGAACTGCACTCGGTCGAGCCATAGAAATTAAAAAGATTTGTGGCTGGAAACGCGAGCCTCCAGCCCTTGACGAGGTCAGGCGGCAGTGCCTGAGTGCTACTAGCAACCAGCCGAAGCGCACTTGCAGACGGACCGCCGGTCGAGCGCGCCATGATCAGTCCATCCAGGATGGGTGGGGCGGCGAGGAGATGACTGATCTTATGGTTTTCAAGCACGGACAGCAGCCGTTCTGGTATGACAAGCTCCTCTCGGGACAGCAAATAAGCGGGAACCCCCTGCAGCAACGGACCGAAAATTTCCCAAGTGCTTGCGACAAGCGTTGCGGACTTCTGGACCACTGCAACATCACCGGCAAGGAACGGCAATTCTGACCACATCCAGTGCAAACGGTTGAGGCACGCCGACGCCGGGACGAGCACTCCTTTCGGCTCCCCGGTCGTTCCTGACGTGAAGACGATGTGCAGGATGTCATGAGGCAAGACCGGACGAGGCACCCCCCCTATCGGAGCGGTTCCCGAGAGGGCATTCAGTGAAACCACCTGGCATGGCGAGTTTTCGTAGCATGCCCAGGAAGCGTGAACTTCGCTGTCGGTCAGCAGGACCTTCGGGGATGTTGCCCGTAAGATGTGAACAGCGCGAGCTTGCGGCAACTCGGGCCCTAAGCAGACATATGCGGCATGCACCTTCACGCAAGCAAGGAGCGCCACCAGCGTTGCAATTCCCCTATCTGTCGCGATTGCTATTCGATCACCTGCGCGTGCCCCCAGACCAGCCAACCCATTGGCAATACGGTCGACCGATTCGTTCAGTTCAGCGTAGGAAATTCGGCCTCCGTTCCAGAAAAAGGCGGTGTGTTCTGGAGTGCGTTGCACCTGGGCCTCGAACAGTTCACGTAAGGTTGCCTTACAACCGAAATCGCGGCTGGTGTCGTTGAAGGACGCAAGAAATCGCACTTCATTCTCGTGCAATAGTCCGAGAGAACTGAGCGGTGCGTCGGGCGCTGCGACGCAATGCTTCAACGTGTGTTCCAAATTGCGCAGGATCCGCTCGGCTTGAGGTGCCTCGAGGATCTCTTTGCAATATGTCAGTTGAAGATAGACGCCGTCCCCTTCCTCCTGCGCGTAGAGTATCAGATCGTACTTGGCGTAACCCAGCTCCAGTTCACGGACGGTGATGGTCAGTCTTCCGCCGTCTCCGTGTACTTCCTCCGGTTGCTCCGAGTACATGTTGAACATGACCTGAAAGACCGGTGATATGTTGCTGCGTCGTGCAATGTTAAGGGTCTCCAGCATCCGCCCGAACGGATAGTCGCCATGGGAGATGGCGTCCGAAACAGTTTCCTGTACGCCCTTTACCAACGTATTGAACGTTTCCGTGTCGTCGATTTTCAGCCGCAGCGGCAGCATGTTGAGGAAAAAGCCAAGAAGCTGCTCGGTACCGGGGCGCTGCCTGACTACGTGAGGCGCGCCAACTACGACCTCGTCCTGTCCGGCATATTGCGCCAGCACGATCGCAAACCCTGCCAGAAGTGTTGCGAATAATGTTGACCGGTTGTCAGCAGCCACACGGCGGAGCGCGGCCGTCACGCCCGCATCCAATGCCAGCCCTTGGGCGTGGCTGGTATATGTGAGGTGTCGGGGGCGTTCGTGATCGCTTGACAGCTCGAGGACCGGTAATTCTCCGCTTAACATCTGCTGCCAGTATGTCCCTTGAACATTGTAGCGATCAGGGGTGAGATTTTTTGCTTCCCACAGAGCGTAGTCGCCGAGGCCAATTTCAAGCATTGCTGGCGAAGCTGCGGCGTGGCCAACCGTATGACTCTCGTAGAGGCGTCGCAGATCCCGCGCCAACACCGAAAGCGACCATGCGTCCATGATGATCTCATGGGTAGTTAGGTATAGCTCGTGCCGGCGCTCGTTCCTACGAACGAGGGTGGTCCGAAGGAGTGGGCCAGTCGCCAAATCGAACGGTTGCGCGTTGTGTTGCCGCTGAATTGCCGCGACGTGCTCGGATTGGGCCATTGAAGGCAAGGACGAGAGATCTTGGTACTCTAGTCGAGGTAGCGGCCCGTCAAAGGCCATCAGGGGATGGCCATCTTTCTCCAGGAATCTCACCCGCAGCGTATCAAAACGATGGAGTAAATCAGTCCAGGCCGCCTCGAATGCACCGCGATCCAAGGAACCCTCAAGATTGACGACCGTCCGAAGCTCGTAGTTTCGTGCCTGGGGGTCGAGCTTCCAGAGGAACCACAGGTGAGTTTGAAGATATGTTGGCGGCACCACTTTCGTCGCCGCGGCAGGAATGCGGATAATGGGAGGCAACTGTGTCTCGGCGCCCTCCTCGATCTTCCGCGCCAACTCCCGGACCGTGGAACGGTGAAGTTGGCCCGGTTGTATCTGGCGACCAAAAAGGTGGTGAACCCGGTTAGCGAGCAACATCATTCGCAGCGAATCGCCGCCCAAATCGATGAAGGCGTCGTCGAGCCCGACAGGAGCCACGCACAGGATCTGCTCCCAAAGGTTCGCAAGCTGTCGTTCGATTTCTGATCGTGGCGATACGAAGGCAACATCGGACAGCGGGCGCATTCCATCTGGAATCGGCAGGCGGCCGTAGTCGAGCTTACCGTTTGCGTTGAGTGGGAGTGTCGGCACTTCAAAAATTTGATCCGGCATGATGTACGGCGCCAAGTATCGGCCCAGATGCTCTTGCAGATGTCGCAAAGTGCAGTGATCGCGCAGAACTACGAAGGCAATCAGGCGAGGGGGCAGAGGATCTGCATCGACGGCTGATGCATTTTCACCGCAATTTCCCCGCCCCAGTTTTGCACGGGCGGTGAGTTTCGCCCGTCGATGTTGGTTTCGATGCAGGACTACAGCGCTTCCCATGACGCCATGATGGCTGTTGAGAACAGTTTCAATCTCTGCCAATTCCACACGGTAGCCCCGTACCTTGACCTGCCGATCCGCTCGGCCAAGGCACTCGAGCAAACCATCGGCACGGATGCGAGCCAAATCACCGGTCCGATACAAACGGCTGTGGCTAGGCGTATCGTCGAACGGATTCGCCACGAAAACGGCAGCAGTGCGTTCCGGGTCATTGATGTAATCCCGAGCGACGCCAGCACCGCTGACACATAGCTCCCCAACTTCTCCTCTCGATGTAAGTTTCAGAGGATCACTGTCCGGCGTGACAAGGTAGACACGAAGCCCGGGAATAGGTCGGCCGATCGGTACGTAGGTTTCATTGGCGGCTGGCGGCTGTGTTACCAAGTGGTGCGTGACGCCGTCGCCGCACTCCGTTGGGCCATAATGATTGAGGATGGGAACTTTCGGATGGTGCGTCAGCCATTTGCGACATAGATCGGGTGACAGCGGTTCGCCAACAGTTGAGATGCAGCGCAGGTTCTCAAACTGAGGTGTGCTCTCGCCTTCGGTGGCAACGAGGTAGGCACGCAAGAGCGATGGCACGAACTGAATTACCGTGATCCTCCGGTCGTGCAAAGCTTTTGATAATTGGCGAGGATCCGCAATAACAGCGGAAGGCAAGATGTCGATGGCTCCACCGACCAGTAGGCCTGCCAAAAATTGCCAGAGTGATATGTCGAAGCAGTGGGAAGCCGTTTGAGCAACGCGGTCGGTCGCACAAAGGCTGAGATCCGCAATTTTGGCATTGAGGTGGTTGGCCAACGCGGCATGTGTGAGCACCGCGCCCTTTGGTCCGCCGGTGGTTCCGGACGTGAAAATGACATAGGCAGCATCACCCGGCTGCACATCCAGGAATGTTGTGGGCGCGGCGGGTATCGAGGTGGCTAGGCCGGCATTGACGACCGAAGCGGTTCCCGCAATTGCCTGCGCAAGCTCCAAATCGTCTGGAGTGGTAACCAGGATGGCGCATTCGCTGCGTTCAACCATGCCCCGCAGCCGATCGGTGGGGTATGCCGTGTCCAGGGGTACGTAGACCGCGCGCAGCCGAAATATCGCTAGCATATAAGCAAGCAGCGCTGGGCCACGCGGCATCAACACCGCCACTGCCATGCCCCGTGTGCAGCCATGAACGCCAAGCGCGGCGGCAAGTCGACTGGTGAGATCGTCCAGTTCTCCATACGTCAGGTAATCTTCGCCGAAATACACGGCGGGACGGCCCGGGCATTCTTTTGCCGATTGGGCAAAGCGGGAAACAACAGATACAAATACTTTCGGAGAAGCGGGATGTAAGCTGTCCATAAGAGTGCGTTTTCCAAACTGCATTAACGAAGGAGATTTCCTGTGGTGGCCTGGCGTTCCAGCGCTTGATCCAGGCCATGGTAGACGCCGAGCAAGCCCGCCGAGGGGCAGGCATGTCCGGCGCTCGTATGAACAGCATTGCCCGGCAATTGAGCCCGCCTCTGAATGGATCGTAGACAGGCACAAACGCGCCAGCCTCACCCGATTGAGGCGCTGTCATTGTGATGAGTTTTGCGGAACCTTACATTTCTTGACCTTCTCTTCGGTCGGTCCACCCGGCCGTGGCAAGAGTGCTGAATAGACATTCGCAATCAGCTTGCGACAAATTTTCTCTCAATCCCTGAGGCTTTACGATGAACGTTGCACATAGTGCGCCAAGCGAAAAACGGTTTATAAACAGCAACATGAATCTAAGGCCTCATGTCGCATGTTCGACATTGTTCAACATCCGACTGAACTATGCACGGTTGGCCTCCGCTTCCCCGCGGTGGAATCATGTCCATGAACGGCGGTGGCGAGTGGGTGCAGATTGGCGACGAGGAGCTTCGTGCAATTCGTTCGCCAAGACGTTGTCCGTGAGAAATTTCAAGTGGCGCCATTTTGAAGCCGAGGTCACCCTTTAGGCGGTTCGCTGGTATTGCCCGGTGCGGGGATTCAGAACGCAACCATCAAGAGATTTGAGGTGATGCGAGCCCTAAGGAGGGGACAGGCGGCAATTTCTCAACCTGACGGGTGATATGCGTGGCGACCAGCGGGGGAAGTGAAGTCGTGCGAGAACCAGCAGGAGAACATGCTTCTGCTCTAGACTTTGCTTGCTTGCGGATGACCACGCATGTACATACCAAAGAGAACATCTCTACAAACCAATAGGGTAGCTCCATTGGGCGATGTCGTTGGTCCGAGATCGTCGGGGCTCGGACATGCGAGATGTCAAATCCCATTCTTTGTTTCCTGTTTCCCAAACCCAAGACCTGCGGTGCTAAAGCAGAGCTGCCACGCTGCGCCGTAGTCATAGTTGTCTCTACTCCGAGCTTTGCGTGAATGCGGCCAAGCATTTGGGTGAGCAACGCGGTTCCAGTGCGAGAGACCTAGTCAACACCCCTTGCAACGCGTGACCTGGTGTATCTATAACGGAGATGGATCGATCTCATCCAAAAAACCAATTTTGTCAGTCTTACCGAATGGTGCAAAACCGGCAGCATTTGCCTGCATCGAGCTTGTGGCTGCTTCGATCGCGAAGCTCCAGCATGAGACCGCTTCAATAGCAAGAAAGGGTTGAGTATGGCGAGTTGGTGAAGCGAGCACGTAGCTGCACAGGGTCAGCCAACGGAGGAATATTCAGCGGCGCGGCCGGCCTCGGCACGTGGCTGTCGGAATGTTGGCATCAGACAGTCAACGACGCAAGAATGAGCCTGCAGGATTGAAATCATGTGCTTAACGACCGACTTTATTGCAGAGTTAGTCAGGGCGGCAAACGAGGTCGACAAACTCACTCACCACGAGATCAGCCGCCTCCTAGACCGCTCGATCGATACCATCCGCGACATGCGCCGGCAGACTGGCGTCGCAGAAATACGCAGCGTGCGCGACGTTTTGATTGATCTCCGGCTGTCGTCAGAGCGCGCGCGCGACCTATCCGTGGACGAGGTCAGGGACGCTTTCATAGACGCAGCCGACATCCTCAGGAAATTGAAAACTGTAGTGGACCGGACCAAGTGACTCGTCCGCATGCGATGGGCCGACTTACAACCACCGGCGCGACTGCATCCTTCTGCTCAGACGGTACAGCTCTTCGCGTGCGGTTCGCCAAGACGACGCCGGGATTGTGCCGTGTTCAAAACTCCCGAAGAGTATGCGGTACTTATCGTCCATTGGCGAAAGCCAAACCCTAAGCGCATCTCTTAACGCCGCTTTCGGGAGATGGGTTATTGTCCCACCGTCGAACACCGCATGCGAGCTGTCCTGCACGACTTGGCGTTTAATTCGACGCTGTGGCTGCGGTATTTTGCCATGGGTCTTCTTTCCGGAAACCCGGTAGGTCGGTCAATTTCTCATCCCGATCTGTCCAGTTCGAGGGGCGCACTCCACCTCGCGCTCAATTGATCTCGGTCAAAGCCAACTGCCCCGTTAGCGGGCATTGATCTAGCCATCGTTCGATGGAGGTCGGCCATGAAGATAGTTGTAGCGACAGCCCTTGCGTGCGCGATCATCTCGGGGTGCACGCAGACCAGTGGGGGTATTACCCAGCCCCGATATGCAAACCGCGTTTGCAAGCGCAAGCAACCGCCATCGAATTTCGATGAGGGTTACGGCTGTGCGAAACTTGGATATGAGGGTTTCTCGCCTCCTTGACCTGCGCTCGGCAGGTGATGCATGTCACTACGCGAAAAATACGCTCAAAGGTGTAACGACTCGAGGCGGAGTAACCGTCGATCAGTGACATTTCACGCCATTGCATGTTCAAAGGATACGTGAGGTGGCCTCATGTCGAAACGACGCCGGCGCGAGCCTTGTCCGCCTCGGCACTCTCGGAGAAAGCGGGTCTGCTGCCGTAGTGCTGCTCATCATGGTGGTGGAAGGCGCTATCTCTGGCTTGCGACGGGCACGAAGCGACCGCATTCCCTACAAGAGGCGTTCCGGCGAAAAGGTGACCTGCCACAGCTGCGACCTACCCATGATCTTCCCCATTCTGTTCAATGCGGGTTCAGTAATCCTGGCGAGAACTGACGGGACCTTGGGCTTTCTGCGATCCAGTTCATGCGCCTGGGTGTGTAACACCCGCTCCTGACTCGCTCCTGGAAAGCTTCGCGATGTTCCTGGCTTTCCGCCATTGGTTTAATGCAATAGGAGTCGGCCTTTCGTCTGCCCAATCATCATTCGCATGCTTCCCATTTGTGCACCGCTACGGCATCGATAGACGCAGGTGATATTTTCGGCGTCTGCAACGGCTTCTATGGCGAGCTCAACGGAAGGAGAAGCATTTCGCATCAAATGTGCCGAGGGCTGCCGGGTCGAGGGGAAGTTCTATCGAGAGAACTCGAGACCACGCTGGAATGCCTTTGCGCAAATCGCCGGTAGCTTCAGGCTGCTGTCAGCTACGGCTGCCAAAAGGGTGGTTATTGGCACAACCAGACGGGAGACTTCATGAACTAGCGAAGAGGATACCAACCCACTCGCGGATAATTTCTCCGCCCAAATACTCGTTCTCCAGCTCAACAACGCTTAGTGTCGAACATGCGACATTGGGCCTTAGAGCCATGGTGATGAACCGTTCCTCGTCAGACACGATACAGCAAGGTTCTCCCCAATCCTTAGCGATCGAGAAGAAGTCGTCGCAAGCTGTTTGCGAGTGCTTATCCCGCACCCTGGACAGGCCAGGTGGCCAACAAAAACGGAGGTCAGGATAACTGTGACTTTCAAGAGATTATCATGGTCGTAGTGCCCCCGCTCTACGTGGCAGGCACTTCATCGCCAGTTCAAAAACATGATTAGACGGGCGGTCGTTGCCCAGCGCGGCCGGGGCTCGCCGCCCCGCGGAGACGTTCGTATTGCATGCCATCCCTCTCGTGCGGAGCTCCAATTCACCGCGCCGAAGGAAAGCCGTGCACGTTCGCGGATCTCCGCGGCAAGGTCGTCCCAGAATGACGAGGAATAGCAATGAAAGTACGTTGGAAGTCCGTTCACTTTGTTCTGGCAGGCGTTTTGCTGCTATTTGCAATCTGGTACCTGAACCAGACGGTTAGCTTCCTGCCCTCCGCAGCATGCAGTTCGTAGAACTTCCCCTGCTGTGAGACCAGCAGCCCGAAAGCAGAACGCCGCCACTGCCGTGATCACTGTTGTTGGCCGCAGACTAAAGGGCTGAACAGCAAGCATAAACTTCTGTCGCCGGCTTTATCCGCCAGATTGGCACGATCTTTGGACCCTTCAGGGTGAGACGACGGCAGCCGACCGGCTCTCCTGTCGCGGGTCCCCGCATTCGACACAACCAAGGAAGGAACTCACCATGGTCAAAAACGTGGCGATTCAGGGCGCGAGCGAGTCAGCCGTAGATCGGCTGCTCGGCATCGACCTTGCTCGCGGCCTGGCTGTCTTCGGCATGTATGCCGCCCATGTCGGTCCCGACCCCGGCGAAGGAGGACTAGTCGGGAATCTGATGGAACTAACCCATGGACGGTCGTCCGCCCTGTTTGCCGTATTGGCCGGTTTTTCGATCGTCCTGATTACCGGTCGCACGGCGCCGAAGTCGGGGGTAGCCGATAGACAGGCCATTGCAAGAGTCGCAATTCGCGCCCTTGTTTTGCTCTCGCTTGGCTCAATCCTGAACTACCTTAATGCGCAGGTCGCCGTCATCCTGCACTACTACGGAATCTTTTTCTTGTTGGTCCTGCCGCTGTATCGGCTGAGCGCACCGCAGCTCGGCTTGCTCGCTTGGGGGACCGCTTTGATTCTCCCGCAAGTGTACTTCCGCCTTGAGTCCGCCGGGAGCTCGGACGATCCGGTATCCGCGCTCATGGTCAGCGGCACTTATCCCGCGATAACCTGGGTTCCTTTCGTGATCGCAGGCATGGCCATTGCGCGCCTTGGCCTTAGTACGCAAGCAATGCATTGGCGCCTTGGTCTAGCCGGGGGCGCGCTGGCCGTGTTGGGCTATGGAGGATCCTCCCTCGCGCAGCTTTTGCTGCCTGTTGCTGCCGCTTTGAAGCCCTCGCCATTGGCTGCCTCACCTCATAGCGAGACGACGTTCTCGATCCTGGGAAGCACCGGTTGCGCAATGATGGTCTTGGCGGCTTGCTGGCTCGCCATGGATGCGCTCCCGCATCTGCGAAAGCTGGTCTGGCCAATAATCGCGGTCGGCTCGATGTCTTTGACGGCCTATGTCCTGCACATTTTGGGAATAGCCTATCTCCTGCACATTGTGGGAATAGATATGGGTCGAGACGGGAGCCTGTCCATGCTCTTTGGCTTCATCGTGGTTATAAGCACGTTCGCGGTGCTTTGGCTGCGCGTCTTCCCGCGAGGACCGATGGAAGCGCTGATGGGTAGGACTGCAGATCTCGCGCGTCACATCCCCTGAGCACCACGTCTCCCTGGCCTCTGGATCGACACTACTAAAAGCTGGGTTTTATCTGGTTGAGCCGGCGCTGATCGTTTCGCATCGGCATCATTCACTTAACTCGCGGTTAGACCTTGTCGCCCCCCACCGGAAAGGCGAGGCGAGGCGGTTTGGCAAATCAGGAGGTGTCCTCCGGCAGAGGCGGCGCATCCAGCGCCCCGTCCAGAAACCGTGTCAGATCGGCCCGATATGCCGTACCGGCACGCGCCCTGACCATTCTGCGGTCGAAATATCCGCGCCGCCGTTTCACCCGCTCGAGAGGCGGGCGAACGCGGTTTCCATGTCTTCTTTGGGGACGAAGCTTCCATCATCCTCTGACGCAGCGTCTCCTTGCTTATGAATCCGGTAACGTTCAATCAGCTTCTCGGCGGCCAGGTCGGTCCAAGATCCACGTTATGCCCACGCACCAGGTCGAGCACCGTGTTGCGGGTGTCCTTGCTGTGACGCCGGTTGCGCGGCCGCCTCGACGACAGTCAGGCTACGCCCGCGAATCTGCTGGATGAGCTCAAGACGATGCAATTCTTTCTGCGACATGGTGATCAAACAAAATGACGACTCCGAACGCTAATGGTCTCAGCCACGCTCGCCAGTCTTCCTTCCAAACGTTGACGTTTGACCAGCATTCCTAGAGGCGACGACTGTCGCGTCTCGAAAATGCTGCTTGGAGAGCCTAGTACAAGTGCAACAATGACGAGGGGACGGTAGGGCATTACCCGCATTGGCGCAAATGTGCCGAAGACTTCGGGGGCGTGCGGTAGCCCAGGCACTTGCGCGGCAGCGAGTTCAGATGATGGGCAACGGCGACCAGCTGCTGCTGGCTGACGGCGGAAGGTCCGTATCGCTCGGCACAAAGCGGCAGATGCGCTTGTCGGTGCTCTCGACCGCCCCTTTCTGCCACGGTGAGTTCGGATCGCAGAAACCAGCTCCTGGCGCCGGGTCCATCTTCCAAAGCCCTGAACCGCGAAACTCGGTACCGCTGGCGGGCAGCAGTGCGAAGGTATCGATGATCTTGTCGATGAGCGGCTGCGAGTGGCGGCTGCCATTGATCATCACCGCGTAGCGGCTCTTGCGCTCGACCAGCGAGGTGACATTGGCGTTTCCGAGCGTGCGCTTGAAGATCAGGGGATCGCCTTCCAATGGCCAATTGCGAGCGATTGGGTCGGGCCGTCTAAGACGCACGGGGCAGTGAGCCGGTCGTGGCGCAAAGCGCCGAGAAGGTCAGCGTGCGCCTTTGGCCGTGCGGGGCAAAGCCGCGCAGGCGCTTGCCTTTCGGTCCCCAGCCATAGAGCGGGGCCATGTTGGTCTTGATCGAGGTTTGGTCAATGAACACCAGCCGTATCGGATTGAGACCGGATGCCACGAGCGCCAGCGTTGCCGCCGGTGGGCAATGTCAGCACGGGCCTGCTCAAGGGCGAACAGCTTTTTTTCAACCGCAGCCCCTCGCGGCGCAGGAACCGCCAGACGGTATCGTGCGATACCTAACCCCATGCGCCGCCAGCTCTTGCTTCAGCTCGTGCAACACATGCGGCGTCTGGTTGATCCGCTCCGCGATGAATGCACGGTGCGGCTCCAGCACATGCTTGCGGTGGCCGCCCATCTTAGGCGCCACAGACGCACTCAAACGGTAGCGCTGAGCCCACTTCACCGCCGACGATATGGCAATGCCGAAACGAGCCGCCACCGATCGGCAGCTTTCCCCGGCCTCAATGGCGCCAACAACACGTTCACGAAGATCGTTCGAAAGAGGTCGCGTCATCAGATGCTGACCTCCGCTCCAGCCAGGACCTTGAATGTATTGCCCGCCGCGTCCGCAAGTTTTTTTTAAAGATCCCTCTGGTCAGTCTGCGTCAACGTATCCGGTCTCTGATTTTCGCCTCGGCCAAGATGGAGATCCGCGCAGCCTGGTCCTCATAATCACACCGGTCCCAGACGACCGTTCAATTCACCCAGGTTTCCAAGCTGCCGTTCGACTGTCAGGCCATCTTCCTAACATGCCGCAGATTGCCGCGGCCGTTCGTCGACCGCCGATGCTCGTCGCTTTCCTACGCCGCCGCTATCGCCGGCTCGAAGGTGCATTCATTGCGCAGCACTGCCCAGGCGATGCGGGCGGCCTTGGCCGCTAGCGCCACAACGAGAGGCGGCATCTTGCGAACGAACTCGGCAACGCCGTCCCGCCGAAGCCGTCGACGCAGGACAACGGCGTCAGCCTCATCGAGGCCGACAACGCTGCAGGAGTTCTTGCCGAGGTCAATTCCAAGCACAAATATCGACATTGGTCCGTCCTCTCCTTTTCAAACCAGCGCGATCATAGCTGGTCCGCTTCGGGAGGGCGGGCCATCCCATAATCATAAAACGGACTAAAGCGGAAACCCTTCCGATCAGTCAAAGCCGGAACCGCTCGAGGTCGCGCCGCCCAGCACCCGTTGTCAGAGACCATAAGGGCTCGGCCCGGGTGCGCTCAAGAAGAGCCCCGGCAGGCTTCGAGCCCAACGCAGGAGCAATCGAAAATCCTAAACGTCGTTCTATCCATGGAATCAATAGCTGGAATGCGAACAAATGATTTTACTGAAGTGATATAGCTGCAATATAGAACAAGCCATTAAAGCTTGAGTCGATAATATGCACTGCAACTGGTAATCTACTAGAGGTTACAGTCGGACAAGGCGATTATACTCGGCGCGTTGAAAGGGAGAAAAACTATGTCTGATGCAAAACTGCAAAGCGTACTTTCGTCTCTTGCGGAGGTTTACAGACAGCTAGATTCTCTTCCGTCGAGCCCGGTACCAGATGCCGGGTGTGTCAAACTAAACACAAATGAGAATCCATTTGCATTGCCGGCAGCGGTAATGCAGAGCGCTCTTGCTGCTCTCGAACGACAGTATCTATATCCAGAGGATGACAACATCAGCTTGAGGGAGGCAGCTGCGGCGTCATACAACCTTTCCACGGATCAGGTGATCGCCGGTAACGGCTCGTCCGAACTTCTTTCGCTCATATACAAAGCATTCCTTGACCCGGGTGACCGTGTCGCGATGTTGTCCCCTGGCTTTGCATACAACCGCAAGCTCGCTCTGTTGCAAGGCGCTCGATTGCTTGAAATCAAATGGGGCGAATCTTGCTTGTTGCCGATACACAAATTGCTTTTCGGTCCTGCAAAGGAGGCCAAGTTCATTCTGCTGGCTAATCCGAACAACCCGACCGGAACATTTGTCCCGATTGCGGATATTGAAGGCCTCGTCGCACAATCTGACCGGTTGATCGTCCTGGATGAAGCCTATGTGGACTTTGCGCCTGACAGCGCTCTGCGTCTGATTAACCGCTATTCGAACCTTCTGGTCTTGAGAACGTTCTCGAAGAGCTATGCGGCGGCCGGCATTCGCGTTGGCTTTGGCTTCGGTCATCCTCAGGTTATAGGGAGGCTGCGCAACATCCAGAACCTGTTCAACATGAATGTGATCGGCCATGCGGTCGGCGTCAGTATACTTGCCAACCGCGCCGCCTACGATGAAAACCACAGACATATTAAATTTGAGAGAGAGCGCGTGCGCGTCGCGCTGTCTCAACTTGGGTTCTCTACAACGCCCTCCCATGCGAACTTCTTGCTGGCGCGTGTGCCAGCAGGACGAGACGGCACCTGGTGGCAAACCTCCTTGAAACGGAAAAAGATACTCGTGGCAGTCCTTCCTGATGAAAGTTTGGAGGATTGCATTCGCGTTAGCATTGGGACAAAACCACAAATGGATGGGTTTCTTGCAGCTGTCGATGACATTATAGGAGCTGAGATGTCTCGAAGATCGGCGGTATAGCAGCTTCGTGGCTCTCCTCATTATGCGCGTGCGAAAAGACCGCGGTAATAGGACAGAGAGCAACGACCGCAAGAATGATCTCCCCGAATGGTTGAGCAGCCTACCCACTCCCGCGGGAAAGCTAACCCGCATGGCCGGTCGCTTGCACGCGTCGTAGGTCAAGGCGTCCCTCCATTCGACCGAAAAACCTGAAACAAGGTCGCTGGTGACGGAGAGTTTTCGTCGGCAGAAGCACTGAAGGACAAGTGAGCAATAGCCGAGTTTGCAAAGGACGTGCGTAGCGTGGTCAGCTTCAACGATCTGGCTTCCGCCGGCGCTACCCAAAGGCAGGCTCAAAGAGAGCAGTGATGCTCAGCCAAGAAAGGTCCCGCGTCTTACTTCGCTCCGATCAAGGTCCGGGGCTCCCGGGGACAAAATCGGAGACAGTAATGAGAACAGCCCTTCCTTCAAAGCTTGCTTTCGGCATATTCGACCATTTGGACGAGGACGGTAGCGCCATTGGAAGACAATACGCAGACCGTCTCAGGCTAGCGGAAGCGTGTGATCGGCTCGGCTTTTATGCTTACCATCTAGCGGAGCACCATTGTTCGCCGCATGGGAGAGGCCCATCGCCCAATCTGTTCTTGTCGAGCGTCGCGCAGCGCACCCGCCAACTTCGTCTTGGCCCACTTGTCATGCTGCTCAGCCTTTGTCATCCGCTGCGTGCGTTCGAGGAGATCTGCATGCTTGACCATTTGAGCGGCGGTAGGGCCGAGATAGGCATGGGGCGCGGCTCTCTTCCAATCGAGCTAGCTTACTTCGGGGTTGATGCGGACGCGGTGCCAGGACGCTATCTCGAGGCCAGCGAAATCCTGATGAAGGCGATGAGGGGCGGCACTCTTTCCTACCGCGGCCACCACTTCGAGCTAAACGACGTCCCTTTGACCTTGGAGCCTTATCAACGTCCGCACCCGCCGACTTGGATCGCCACCACCCGACCCGAGTCTGCACGTTGGGCCGCTGCAAACGGCGCAAATATCGCGTGTGTAGGACCCGCTTCGTTTGTTCGCAAGATTACTGACGCTTTCCGGTCCGAGGAAGGACACAAAACCGACACGAACAACCAAGCGTCATTTCTCGGATTGCTTCGCATGATTGTGGTCGGACGGTCTCCAGACCATGCATATTCGCTCGCGGCTCCTGCTTTCGAACGATGGCTTGAAAGTTTCAAATTCCTGTACGACCTCAATGCGATCCCATTTCCACCAAATCTGCCCCTGACCTTCGATGCAGCAATCGAAAGTGAATTGTGCGTGGTGGGAACGGCGGCTTTTGTGCGACAGGCTCTACTTGATCAGCTGGAACGGGCGGGTGCAAACTATCTCCTTTGTCAGGTCGCGTTTGGGGACCTGCCTTTAGATTCATCGCTGTACACCGTAAAGACTATTCAATCCGAATTAATGGATCGAGTTGGCTGAGTGCGATAGTGCCTGACGAAGTCAGGTATTTCGCTGCCAGAGCGTGCTGCAGGATGACGTCCCAGGGAGTGGTGTAGCTGGCGGGGTGGCCATCAGTGTTTTTCCGGTAGGGTCGGGTTGTTCAAGCTCAACCTGATGGAAAGACCACCGATGACCGACGAGATGATGAACCTGCGCTCGCTTGTTGAGTGCGAACGCGGATTGACTGCGCGAGATGATGGGCTTTGCCGCCGAGAAGCTGATGGAGTTGGAGGTCGGCGCGAAGACGGGCGCGGCCTATGGCGAGAAGAACGCCTTTCGGCTTGCCCAGCGCAATGGCTACCGCGAGCGCGACTGGGAAACACGTGCCGGGACGGTGGAGCTGCGTATCCCGAAGCTTCGCACTGGCAGCTATTTCCCGAGCTTTCTTGAGCCGCGCCGCATGGCCGAGAAGGCTTTGACGGCCGTGATCCAGGAAGCCTACATCCAGGGCGTTTCGACCCGCTCGGTCGACGATCTGGTCAAGGCGATGGGCATGAGCGGCATCTCCAAGAGCCAGGTCAGCCGCCTGTGTGAAGAGATCGACGACAAGGTGAAGGCCTTCCTCACCCGACCCATCGAGGGCGACTGGCCCTATCTTTGGATCGACGCCACCTACCTGAAGGTCCGGCGCGGCGGCCGTATCGTCTCCGTCGCCGTCATCATCGCCGTGGGTGTCAACACGGACGGCCGCCGCGAGGTCCTGGGCATGGAGATCGGTATGGACGGAGTTCCTGCGCAAGCTGACCAGACGCGGCCTCAGCGGCGTCAAGCTGGTTGTCTCCGATGCCCATGAATGGATCAAGGCCGCCGTCTCCAAAGTGCTCAGCGCCACCTGGCAACGCTGCCGCGTGCACTTCATGCGCAATGCCCTGGCCCATGCCGGAAAGAGCGGTAGGCGCGTCGTCTCCGCCTTCATCGCCACGGCATTCGCTCAGGATACGCCGGAAGCCGCCAGCCAGCAGTGGCGCAACGTCGCCGGCCAGATCAGACCGAAAGTGCCCAAGCTCGCCGGTCTCATGGACAGCGCCGAACAGGACGTGCTTGCCTACATCCCAAGCAGCACTGGACCAAGTTGCATTCGACGAACCCCATCGAACGCCTCAACGGAGAGATCAGCGGCGGACTGAGGTCGTCGGCATCTTTCCGAACGACGACGCCATCGTCCGCCTCGTCGGCGCGTTGTTGCTCGAACAGAATGACGAGTGGGCCGTCCAGCGCTCCAGATACTTGTCCCTTGAGACATCGCTGCAATGAGCGATGATCCGCTCATCAGCCTGCCTGCTGCGGCAAGCTGATCCATTCCCGGCTCCGTCCGGAAAGCACGGCAATCGCCGAAGCTACACCATCTCCTGGGACATGATCGCTGCAGCCGGAGCTGATTGAGATCAAGGCCGTTAAGCCGCAGCTCTCGCTTCCACGGGTTCAATGGGATGAAATTAAAGCTTTCAATACTTGCAATCTTCCGGAACGTCCCATTAAGGAGCAAATATAACCACACGAGAGGTGTAGCAAAGAGGGGACTTATCTCAACGAAAACGGCGAGGCGGTGATGGCTTCCGTATGCGTGAGCAGGAACGAACGCCAGGGCAGCGGAACGGATTACCGGGTCTGAACGCGTCAGCCTCACTCCTCTTCGTCGCATTCTTTGCGTTTTCCATGAACCAATCCGAGTTCTCTGGCGTGTTTGCTTGGCATTACTTCAGCGGTCTCCAAATTGACCGGAGAGGGGCAATTGCCAAACCCGCGTTCGGACGCCGCTGAGCGAAGTCTCGAGCTTACGCCGGTTGCGGCCTATATGGTCCATATGTCGTCTTGATTTGTCGAGATATCGCATGCGATCGCGCGGACCCATGCGGCACTAGTCTAAGTGGCGCCTGTCGGCCATCCCAAGTCTAAGGAGGAGCCTGTCTTTGAAGAATGGCGCCGCGCAATTCCGGTCAGGAAGCCGGGTACCGAGGATTTCATCATCTGCTTGGAAGATGGCAAAAAGTTCAAGTTGTTGCGACGGCACCTGATGGCGAAATACGGTCTCACGCCCGAACAATATCGCCGGAAATGGCGCCTCCCGGCCGGTTATCCGACGACCGCGCCTAGCTATGTCCGTGAGCGCTCCGAGCTGCTCGCGCGTCAGGATTGGGGAAGATACTGGCGGGGTGCCGCCCATCCACCATCCGCACGGCCCGCCCATTTGAACTACCACGTGAAGCTACAAGAGCGATAGCAGGCAATGCCGAAGTCTTTAGCGCTTCACCCAACGAAACACGGCCACCGCTCCTGTCATTACAAGAACGATGCGGACGCAAGCGCTCATTTCCACGCACGCTGACGTCTCTTGGGATGATCGATCGCCCTCAAACGCAGGCGCTGCGTCGGGTTCACGATGCTGTGACTTTGGACACGTGGAAGTGCAGAAAATCGATGATATCGGCGTCTTTGGTGAGCTGAGGCAACCCGGTGAGGACGTGGCGCAACCAGGCTAGTCTAACGGCTCGACGCCACAGGCGCGCAGGTCAACATCAGGCTGTCGATGACGGAGCTTGCCTTTGCTCCATCGACGGTATCGCTGAACAGCCAGCTCTTCCGGTGTCACGCTCCAGAAGATTATTGTCGATCGGCATGCCATGGGTTCAGGGTAGGATACGTCATCTCCGGGCTTGCTGTTAGGCAACCTTTGGGGCGATTTCGTCGAGCCGTTCCTTGCTGGCCTGCGATCAACAGTTGCACAGGGTGCCATCAGCCAGAACGATCGCGCGGCTGATGACGACGGCGCGCGATCATCTGAGCAAGGCTGATATGGTGATGATTGCCGCCATAGAGGCGGGCCTGCCATGCGGGTGGAATCGCGATGCTTAATCGACGGCTTCCATTCTATGACCCGCAAGAAGGTCGTCGGCGTCCTTCGCCAATGGCATTATTCATGAACACGCCGCCGTTTGATTGGCGATCACCGAATCGTGGTCCAACGCACGGACAGAAGCTCAGATCACCAGGCTGAAGCTTCAAACGGCAGATGTACGGGCGCGGAAAACTCGACCTTTTGCAAACCTCGCTGCCGCCGTCGCCTTAGGGGTCAATTCGTGCTTCAGCGTAACCTCGCAGGACCTCCACGCCATCCTGATTGGTAGTGGAAACGCTGAGCTCAACGAAGTTCTCGCCATTACGTGAAATGAGCGCCTTCACGGTCGCCTTGGCGTCCAATGAATCGCCTGGCCAAACTGGATTCGTGAAGCGAACGCCATACTTAGTGAGCCGCGTCTCTCCAACATAGTCGGTTAACATCTTGCTGGTTATGCCCATGGTCAACATGCCATGCGCAAACACCGTTGGATAACCGGCAATCTTGGTCGCGAAAATTTCGTCCGTATGTAATGGATTATAGTCGCCGGAGGCTCCCGCGTATTGAACAATTTGGGTTCGACTGAGATCTTCCACTAGACGAACCGAGTGGACATCGCCTACTTTCAATCTACTGGCGTATAGCGGCATTCTCTACTCCTAACTCGTTCTTAGCTGACTAGCCGACCGGGCGCTCTGTACGCACGCCGACCGAGCGAGCGGTTATAATTAATTCGTTGTTTTGATTACGATACTCGGTCAGGGTTTCCGAAAAGGTTAGCTTGCCCGAACGGCGACCTTCCTTATCCCAAGTCCTTCCCGGCAGATGGGAGACAGTTAGCACATCACCAACGCGCAAGGGCTGGTGGTACTCATAGTGCTGCTCAGCGTGCAAAGCTCCTCCCCCGCTCGCAGAGTCCGGCCGGTCTATACCGCTCGGATTCCGGCCAGAACCCAACCATGGCTGCCCAGGTCTGGGCCTCAACGTATCATCAGGATCGGGATCGAACTGCGCGGCAGCAGCGACGAAGGTGGGGGGGGCTATGATGCCAGCGGCCTCCTCCCGCTGCGCCGCTGATGCGTCCATGTATACAGGGCTCTCGTTGCCAATGGCACGCGCAAACATCATGATATGGCTAGCTTCTACTGGGAATTTATTGGACGTCATACCATCTTCTCTTTCGTGGGAGCTCTAGGCGGCCCAGACCGATCCAGGCTGACGGACGGGCCGAGGCTACGCGCACCAAGTATAATGGGGCCCAGGAGAAATGCATCGCTCAAGAGTTATGCCCTCGGTCTAATGTTTATGGATCGTTTGGCGTCGGCGACCATCACGTTATCTTCGCAATCACGCTTGTGCAGGCCGATTGGAACGCCGAGGCCGAAGCGGGTGATGCCCTTGTTCACGCTGGTCGAACCTTCGCGTGTGCCAATCGGCTCGCCGAGATGCTTAGACTTCAATTCCCCACGCCACAGGATACTTGCCTCTGCAGCAGTCATGGTGGGTTCCTTCGTTAGCGGGCTGGGCGCACAGGCACCCGCGGGATCGACTGCGCGGACGGGATCTTAGTGGCTTTTCGACCGGCAGGCGCACTGCGGCAGGTCGGTATGCTTGCGGATCGCGCATCGGCGGCAAAAGGGAACGGATGCTCCAAGGCAAGATGGCAACCAGGGGCCAAGCAGATCGGAGGCAACAGTGCTGTTGGAGGCATTCGAGGGCACAGGTTCATCCACGCCGGGTCAACGCGCGTTCGGATGGCTATTCCGAACGACGAAGCTCGGAAGCCAGTGTTGTATTCATGAGGTTTCTTTTCGCGCGGCATCATTCACCATCTTCTTCGCCTCGACGGTGACCGGTAGCTGGGTGTCCTTCGGAAGATCGGGCAGTAAGAGCCGCCAGCCGTTCCTGAGCACCACAAAGCCGCCCCATAGGCCTTCATTCTCAATCTCGACGATCGGCTCTTCCAGATCCTTCTTGGGAACATACGCTGATAAGTCGTTGCCAGTTCTGCGGATTGTTACTTTCATCTGGCTTTTCCTTTGCTCCGATCAGTGCATTCGGCGGTTGCCAGAGTTGAGACCTCGTCGAGGCTCATCAGTTCACGTGCACGCATTCCAACAACGACGCCGCGATCAATCCATTCGACGGCATAGATGTAAAACTGCTGGAGAAAGGTTCCCACATCGCGCACAAAACCCGCGTCGCCTTTCCTAACGAGGCTTTCTCCGACTTCCTTGCCGGGGTAGGTGCCGTCATTTCTTATGTGGCGTGTGGCACGGACCCGCTCACCCGGCGTAAATCGTGGAGGATTGTGGATTTCGACCTCCTCTTCGCGTCCAAGACCCATCGGCCATTCCTTTTCGTCGTTACGGTTACACAGGGAAGACTCAAGGCCGCCCGGCCATGCATTTGGCGCTTAAGCCGGCACGCAGGTCTTCGGCACCGGACATACCGAGGCGCATTGCTGTAACTCGAAAACTCCCTCGCACTCGGTGCACTTGTTGGGATCAATCACGTACTTCTCGCCCTTGAACTCGATCGCGTCGGAAGGGCATTCGAACTCGCAGGCACCGCACTGGGTGCATTGGGATGCGACGATTTTGAAGGCCATTAATCAACTCCTGGTTTGGTCTGAATAGGCGAGCTCAAGCCGTTGCCTTCGATAGATCGAGGCCATACTCAGCGGCGTAAAGAGCGCTGATCGCGGTTTCGATGTAATCATAGCCAAAGGCCTCCGTTGCCCTGATCCCAGCTTCCATGAGCTGCTTCTGGGGGCAATCTCCGATCTTGGCGCACAGCACGATATTTATGCCCTCGAGTGCTGCAATAATGCCACCGAGGGTGGCTTCCTCGCCCCAGCCCCCACGGCAATACGGCTCGACCTTTCGATGCCCCACAAATTTAATCCCTGTCTGCGAGGCTTCATAAACCTGGAACTCCTTCGCATGGCCGAAGTGTTCGTTAATGCGTCCGCCCCCCTTAGTCGCTACAGCCACGTGAAGCGACCCGCGCACGCTCACTGATGCAAGCGTCGTGATCGCCTGGTTCTTGGCTGCCAAATGGTCATCGCGTATGCGTGAGACCACCTCCCGGTAGGCATGACGCTTGCCACTGTTGTAGCCAGGTTCGAGTGGAATCTGGTCGAGCGTGAACTCCTGGCCACGATCAGTGCCGAGCAGGCCGACTGCATCGGCGCGGCACTGTCGGCAGTGACGCATCAGCTTGGCACCGCCTTCGAGACGATCCTGAAGCGCCTTTAGCTCGAGCGCAGTTGGGCCGCGCTGTCCTGTCTGGCCGAAACAGGTGCCGTGTGCCGGGTCTGAAATCAGCGGCATGACGTTGTGCAGAAACGCGCCACGCTCCTTGACCCATTTGTTGACTTCGATCAGGTGCTGGTCATTGATGCCGGGGATCATCACCGAATTGATCTTCGTAAGAATGCCGCGTTTGCTCAGCATCTCAAGTCCCAACATCTGCCGCTCATGCAGGATTTTGGCAGCCTCCATGCCGGTGTAGCGGCGATGACCATAAAAGATCCACGGGTAGATCTTCTCGCCGACTGCGGGGTCGACCATGTTGATGGTGATCGTCACGTGGCTGATGTTCAATTCCGCCAACTCGTCCACGTGCTCCGGCAGCGCAAGTCCGTTGGTGGAAATGCACAGCTTGATGTCAGGAATCTCCCTAGCAATGCGTTCGAAAGTCGCCCTCGTCTTCTTCCAGTCGTAACAAGCATCGCCCGGACCCGCGATGCCGAGAACCGAAAGCTGCGGGACTTCGTTGGCGACCGCAATCACCTTGCGGAGCGCCTGGTCCGGTGTCAGCTTTTCGGAGACGACGCCAGGACGACTTTCGTTGGCGCAATCATATTTGCGATTGCAGTAATTGCATTGGATATTGCAGGCTGGTGCGACTGCGACGTGCATACGGGCGAAATAATGATGCGCTTCTTCTGAAAAGCATGGGTGATCCTTGATCTTCTCCCAGGTAGCCGAATCCATGTCAGTTGGCCTTGAGGACGAGCCGCAGGACGAGGACGCGCAGCCACCGGATTTCGCGGTTGTCAGCAACTGCCCAGAGGATGTCGTGTTGGTCAGGCTTTCAAGCGAAATTATCGGTGCACTCATCGAACAGCTCCACGGTGGGTAAGGTCGTTGTCGAACTTGCAAGCGCTGTGCCAACCAAATGAGATGGCAAATTCAAGAGGTTGGCGTTTCGTGTTCGATTTCCGGCCAATAGCGCCGACGCAGTTTTGTCGAAGTCGCGACAAGAGAGGCGCCAAGTTAGACAATAGATCGGCGTTCCTGAGGGAAGGGTTGGCCACGCCCACGATAAGTGGGCTCACCGACTTTAGATCTTCTTCACCTGCATACGATGCCGGCGCAAAGCATAGCCGACTTGCCGCGGTGTGAGCTGCCTTTGCCTGGACCCACCGGCCTTCTCCATTGCACTGATTAGCAGCTCGCGGTCCATTAGATGTGGTGCCACCGTGACCGGCCCGTTGGGGTAGCTGGGTGCGTCCACGGCCGGCATCGTCGACGGCATCCGACAATCATGTCGCCTTTGCCGACTTGATGACACAGCCTTACTTCAACGGCTTCTTCTATGTTCATGCCTAAGTAGCTGAAAACGCGCGCGAAGTGAATTGTTGCTGTCCACAGCGAAAGTGGCATGAGCTTTGAAATCTTCCGTTAAACGCAGCGGAAGCCGGTAGTGCCAGTCCCTGTTGTCGATGCTTCTGGGTCGCGCAGTAGCGCGACCCAGAACAGAGAGGAGATCGACGGTGGCCGTGCCCCTTCGAAGTGACAGGTTCGGGTGATCAGCATGAAAGATACACTTTCTGTGCTAATAGCAGCGCTTTTGCTCCTCGCTTGCACGTTGACACTTCCCACCGGCTAGGGCCCCTACCTTAAACCTATACCGGGCAGCGTCACCTATGGCCGACAGCGCCGCACGAAGCTTGCAAAAGCACCGGTCGGCAGCATCGTGCCTCATCAGTTCATCCGTCTGTTCGGTCGACGGGTTTATGAAACCTACGTGATCGAACCGGATCGTTCGCTTCGGCTCGTGAGTAGTCACTACGACGACTATTTGCGTGGGGCGACGATTGACCGCCGCCCTCGTAAGGCGAACTGCCGAGACCGGGGTGCCGTCCGAACCCGTGGTCCTCCATCCTTCGAGTTCGCGGGCTTGAGGCGGACGAGACCGAGTAAGGGGTGACATGACCCGCTAGTCGAGCCTTGTCGTGAGTACGCTGACGAACTCTGGCACGCGGTAGGCTCCGCATGACCACCGGGGCAACCCGACGACGAAGCAGTGCCAATTCTGACGCCGTTGCCAAGGAGTAAGTTCAACCATGCAAGACAAATCGCCAGGCTATCTTTATGTCCTTTTGGCGGTGATACTATTTGCCGGGCAGGACGGCTTTTCCAGGCTACTCGCTGAGAAGTACCCGGCAATTATAGTGACAATGATTCGCTTTTGGGCGTTTGCGGCGTTTGCAACGGTGCTTGCTGCATACTCTCCGGTAGGCCTGCGAGGCGCTTTATTCACGCCGCGACCAATTCTGCAGTTGCTCCGCGGTGTTCTTCTAGCAAGCAACATCGTTGTCATCGTCTACGCTTACACGATTGCTGGGCTAGCGATGAGCCAAGCAATATACCAAGCGGCTCCACTGATAGTCACCATTCTGTCGGTGCCGTTACTCGGGGAAAAGGTCGGTTGGTGTCGCGGCGTCGCTGTGGCTGCCGGGTTGGCTGGGGTTCTGGTGCTTCTAAACCCGGTGAGCGCTCATTTCGGTATCCAGCTGCTGCTTCCCCTGGCTGCTAGTCTTTTGTACGCGCTGTATGGGATCGCCACGCGTGCGGTCAGCCAGTACGACTCCGCCGTGACAAGTGTCTTATATGCCGGTGTCGGAGGAGCCCTGGCGGTAACATCTGTGGGGCCGTTCTATTGGACGCCTATACATATCGGGGACTGGCCTGCAATGACGGCACTGAGCGTTTGCGGTGCTCTCAGCCACTTTTCTCTCATCAGGGCTTACGGGCTTCTCAACGCAGGTGAGGTTCAGCCCCTCACGTATCTCCAACTCGTCTTGAGCGTGATTGTCGCGTACGTCTTTTTTGGTGAAACTGTGACGTGGAACATGGCGGCCGGGGCGGCCATCGTAGTCGGAGCTGGCCTGTTTACAGCTTGGCGAGAATACCGTCTGGTAGTGCGGAGAAGCCATGCGGCAACGATGCCAAATCGTGACGCTGAGCCACGACAAGAAACGAGGCCTGAAGGGTTCACATGATGGCCGAGGAGCCCAGCGGCATAAAGCAGGGACTGACGGTGATGCCGGCTTCTCCATGTTCCTGCGAAAGGCTTTCAGCAAGGCGATGGGCTATTCGGATAAAGCGCTTGATCGGCCCGTTATTGGCATCACCTCCCGCTTGTAGCCTGGGCGGATGCGGTAAGTCGCGAGGTGGCGAGCGTCTGGAGACCGACTCAGCGTCGAAAGGACGTAGTAATTACCCTCCGATCCGTCCCAGCTCAGCGGGACATGCTGAACTCCGTCCCTGCTGCACGGCAAGACATTGTAGTTCTTGATATAGGCGATCCATTCGCCGTCGTGGCGACGGGCTTGTCCGTGTTATTCTTCGCCGTTGGCGTAAAGTAGTACGTGGGCTGCCGATAGTCCGAAGCGTCCGGATCCAAGCTGGTGTTCGTGCAGGCATAGCTCCCCAAGTCGCAGCTCCACGAGACTCTCATTATTGGCGGTATCGGTTTTCAGCATTGTTGCGCTGCCCTTCGTTAGCCTTTGCTCCGGCCTGACGAACACTTCTATCACAGTTTCGCTTCTTTTTGGGCGCGACAGCGGAGACTGTGCCTCGTTGACATCAACGGCAAATTGGCTACCATCCGAGTCGGCCCGTCAAGCCCGCCGCTCGCTCCTTCTGGAATGGTGAGTGCACAAATTCATGGCTTGACCCTGTGGGCGGCTCGTCAGAAACGCGAGCACTGACCTTCATTACGCCCCAGAAAGGGAAAGAACCATTAGTGTTTTCGCGCGCTCGAAATCCATGGCCAAAGCCTTGCGCAAGGCTCTGGCCGAACAAAATGTCGAACTAACGGAAGCTACCCACTTGCCGAACCCGTCCAAAAGCAGGAAGTGGCGGAAGACGGTTCTTAGCACAGTTGGCGTCGAGCGCTTCGCGTGCGAGCAGCAATGCATGGCCGCAGCACCGAAGCCGAGATCCGCAGCATCCTCTAAAGCGATTGCCCATCCCCCGGAGCGGGTCAAACGGTTCTTTATTGGCGCCTGCTGCCCTTGAAGCATGGGGCTTGACCGATGCCGAAGCGGAGTATTTCAACCAGCTCCGTGACAAGACTCCTGCTGGACCGAATTCGCGTGGAACGATCGGAGACAGAGAAAAAGGCCGAGCGTGTCATAGTGGCGCCGACATTGTCACGCGCACACCCTGCCGCCCCGTCCGCGGCAACGGCGACGTCCGCTTCTGCTTAGGCAGCGGATATGTTGCTCAGCGGTTCAACGCTGTTGCCGTATTTGCGCCTATAGGCCGAGATGAAATCTTCGTCGCTACAGATGCAGCGGCCGCTCGAGTCTTTGGCTTTCGGGTCATGTAAGTGAGATCCAAGGGGACGCAGAAGATTCACGCGAGTGCTTGTCGTTGGGCTCATGGGAAAACCCGCACTATGTTTGACCAGCTCCGCGGCAAGCATGATCCCGGCAAGCGCTGACTGAAACGCCATCGGAACCACGGTTCGAACGAGACGACTTCCATCGCTAAGCTGGAATACCAGACCGCCGCAGATAGCCTGCTGGTAGAAGGAACGGAGAGGTTGGCCAACAAACGGGGCGAGCGGCTCAAAAGGCACGCCCATCGCCGTAGCCACTCGAACCACAAAGTCGTTGGGGACGCCGGCGTTGGTCTGCAATAGCGCTTTCACCTGCTCGTGTGCTTCCGGTATCCCGAGTTCCTCGGCAATCAGCTGGTGCTCGTCCTTGGATTTTCCGGACGGCATGTACATGCAACAAAGGCATGCCTGGCCGTCATCGAAACCATGCCGCGAGATGCCGAGATCGTGTTCCTGCGTCCAGGCATTCGCGATCCATCGCGGCAGAGCACCTTGGACAGCGAGACGGTCGGCGGCTGTGTCAAGCGCCACACCCACTCGATCGAAAATCCAGTCGCCCCGGCGCGCAACATGTTCTGCCCACTTCAGCGGGTGCGCCTCGACCTCTAAAGCGGTCGATCGAAGGGCGGTGGTTGCAAGAACCGCCTTGGACATGCCGATCTCCGCTTGGCCGGCCAATACGTAGCGCTGCAGGTTTGAGAGTTCGACCGCTTCGTGGTCGACGACATGCAGGCGACCCGAGAGGCCGGATTGTCTCGCCAGGGCCCAAAGCGCGCCATGGCCTATCGCGCCGAGCCCAACGAGGTGCGTTTCGCCAAGGTCGACAGGAAGGTCAACCGGGCGGGCATCGCCAGCTTTGGTCTTGTTGTAGCTGTATAACGAGAGGTCAATGTCCTGGTCCAACTCGGCGCCGGTTAACTGGGCGGCGAAGATGGTTCGAAAGACGTTGGCGGCGCCGAAGCAACTGGCGGCGCCAGCTCCAAAGGGCAGCAAACTCGAGCCAGAGCCCACCGGGTCCGTACGCGACAGCTTTGCCGCCCAACCGTCCGATCCGATGAAAAAGGTTGGGCACCGGAGTGATGGGCGCGTCGCGCCTGCAACTAGGCAGACCATGGCGGACTTGCCGGAACGCCGAATGCCGATTTTTGGATTGATCGACTTTGCCAATCGCTCCAGCGCCTGGGCTTGAGAGGTCGCCGCACTGTCCAAGGGGAGTATTGCCAGAACCGGATACAGTCTGGCAAGCAACCTCACCGCAAGATCTAGCGTCGCCTGGCCTTCGGCGCAGGAAGCGGCCTGATCGTCGAAGGCGACGGTCACGACCTGCTTTTCAAGAGCCGCTTTGAAGTCGCCCAGATGAAAATCGGCCAGGACCTGAGATGCCGCCGTCGCGGCGCGGTCGATGAAATTAGCAAGGGCCATCGTCAACTCGTTATCGTGATCATTCGCGTCAGTGCCGCGGACGGGATCTCATTCCAGTTCGCCCTCGCGTCAAGTCGATAGGCGGCGACACGAGCAAGGTCGAAAGGCTCGCGGGCGAAATTCGGCACTACCAGCGAGAGACACCCAACCGTGGTAGCGATCGCGTAGGCGTCATCGGTCGTCGAGTGATAGGCGCGGCCCGGATGACTGTGGATCTGCGCCAGAAGCATCAGGCCACGTTTGTAGAGCCAGACGTTTAGGCGGTGCAGTTCTTCGGCAGGAACTATCACGCAGACGCCGTCGCTCGTTCGGATGTGTCTCTGCGCCGGGATAACCGTTTCTGTTACCGCAAAGTGCTGGTCTTGCTGAACGCCGACCCAGAGCGCCATTCCTTCATAGCCCTGCTGTCCAACCGAGCGCAGATGCGCCTGTGCAGTGGACACACAATCTCGGGGGAGGGCGACTGTCCTGACATCCTCTAACGCGGTCATTCTGGAATGGCCTGAGGTGGCACCAGCAGCCCTCCCACCGCGAATTGAAAGTGAATCTGCAGCTGCTCCACCGGGCCGGTCCCGTACTTGATGATCTTGTCCAGGATGAAGGCCAAACAGCCTTCGCCAGAACCCCGATGAAGTAGCCATGGGTCACCTGAGTGCGCTGGATTATCGTGGTATTCCCGGATTCCCGCCATGCACAGGAATGGTTGGTCCTCGAGACTGTTGGCCTGGATGAAATCCGTCACGGCGTTCTGCTGGATGAGAGCTCCAATCATTTCCGGCGGCGTTCCGGGCAGACGTCTCAACATATTCAGGGGGAGATCCTTCCGGGCAATCGGCTGGCGCGTAAATGGATCGACAAAGACCACAGACGGTGGTCTTAAGTCGTAGTTGGTGAAGTCGATCTCGATGGCTGCGCCGATAACGCGCGGCTTTACTTTAGGGCTTACAAATATGAAGAATGCGCTCGGGAAGCTCGCATCGATCAGGAAGCAGCCTTGAGCCCGATAGGCATCTGCATATGGCCGGAACCGGCTGATCTCCCGATCAAATTTTGCTCGCGAGACCTCCGGGTCCACAGTTTGGAGTTCAGGCACCTGCGACACCCGCCTTCAGGCTGAGGAACAGGGTTACAGTGTTCGCGAAGCCGAAATCGCCGATTTTCTTGTCGACGTCGAGCAAGTTGCCGGCCTCGTCCTTGATCTCCCAGTTGTCGGCAGGTTGGGCCACGTTTTGCGTGTTCTCAAGGGCTTTGGTGCGAACGACGTGAAGCGGCTGGTTGGGATTGGCTTCGACCTGCGTAGGCTGGCCGTTCACCACGACGATGATTTCGATCTTCCCGGGGCCGCCTCCGTGATTATCGCCCTTACCCGAATCCTTCGACATTGTCATACTCCAGTGGCTTGCCAACCGGCCCCAAGGCACTACTGCCGACCCACTGGTGAGCGGGCTGGCGGTCTTTGATCGTCCACTCGGCGCCACGAACCGCGAGTACGTGAAAGACAGGGGATAAGCTACCGAATCGGTGCTAGGCTTTTTTTATGCGGTACTTGAGAGGCAAGTAAACCCCCGGAAAACTGCTCGTCACAACTATAATCGATTAGAGCAGCTAAAGTATTGGCGAAATCTTCCATGAGATATTGCGGTATGATAGCACTGGATGTATAATGCTATCTTTGATATCGTCATTGAAGGGAAGTGATCATGGCAAATGTGACCGTTAGGAACCTGCCCGACGAGGTGCACCGAGCGCTACGCGTACGAGCAGCCATGCATGGCCGCAGCACCGAAGCCGAGATCCGCGACATCCTCGAAACGACTGTCCGGCCCCCGGAGCGGGTCAAACTCGGCTCTTTATTGGCGTCTATTGCCCATGAAGCTGGAGGGCTAACGGATGCCGAAGCGGAGCATTTCAACCAGCTCCGTGACAAGACTCCTGCTGAACCGATGAGCTTCGAATGATCGTGCTCGACACCAACGTCATATCCGAATTGTGGAAGGCCGAGCCGGACCGCACTGTGTTGGCCTGGATCGATGCGCAGATGATTGAAACACTGTATTTGTCCGCGATTACGGTGGCCGAACTGCGTTTCGGCTTGGCGGCCATGCCGGCAGGCAAGCGACGCACGATCTTTCAGAATCGCTTGGAAGGAGAGGTCTTGCCAGCCCTTGCAGGGCGCGTTCTTCCCTTCGACTTGGACGCGTCGCGAAGTTATGCGGACCTGATGGCGCAAGCGAAAACGTCAGGCAAGGCCATCGGCAAGGCGGATGGCTATATCGCCGCAACGGCGGTTGCGCATGGCTTTATGGTTGCTACGCGCGATACCAGTCCGTTCGAGGCCGCTGGACTAGACATCATCAACCCCTGGGAGCCGGCATGATCCCGCCGATCTCATTTCTCTATGCGGTATGTCATAGCATTACTTGTGGCGGCCATGTTGAAATGTCCGCTCCGGCGCAAAGTAAAAATGTCACTTCAGGCTGCCACTCGGCACGGCGATCAGCCCCGATCCGGCCGGCTGGTCCGGGTTGCAAGGTGAGATCGGGGCGGGTGGATTATCCACTGATCGGCTTTAGCTTTGACAGCCAGACCGCTGATTATTCTGCGGCATCAAGGCGAGAGAGCGCTTGCTGCCGCCGGGCGATGACCGCCGGATCGTTCATAAAATCCGTCCGTTTGCCCGGCTTACGTCTTCGTGGCGTGTAGCCGTTCTTGTCGCTGTTGGTCCTGACCTTCGGCGACGGCAACTGCTCCTGCCGCTCCTTGATGTAGGCCAGCACATCGGAAAGTCGCTTGTTCTCGGTGATCGCCGCATGCGTCACCCGCTGATCCTTGTCGAACGTCTTATAAGGCAGGGAATGTCCCTTCCAGCGCACGTCGAGCCGGCCGTCGGCGAAAGCGTAGGTCTCGACATAGCGCCCGACCAGTCCGCGTGTCACCTCGTTCTCCTCGAGCATGATCCGCTTGCGCTCGTAGGAGAACGTCAACTGGGCGCCGACATAACGCTGCTCGCGCTTGCAGAGAATATCCTTTAGCCGGTCCGGCATGAGGTTCAGCGGCCGATGCAGATCGTCCGACCGGGCAGGGGTGCGGGCAAAGCGCGCATTGTGACGCGCGATAAAGCCGGGCAGGAAGGCGTTGCCTGCGTCCATGCCGGAGATCTCGGCGAGCCGCAGTTCCTTCACCAGCGGTCCTGCAGCGTTCGGTTCATCCGCTCGACCCGGCCCTTCGCCTGACTGGAATTCGCGCAAAGAATCTCGATGTTTAGCTCTGAGAGCGCGCGCCCGAACTGCGTCATTCCCTGGCCGCCCTTGGTATCCTTCTTCGCCACCCGGAACACCGAATGCTTGTCGGAATAGAAGGCGACAGGAGCGCCGTGCTCCTTCAGATAAAGCTCCAGCGCCTCAAAATAGCTGAAGGCGCTTTCCGACCGCACGAAGCGCAACTGCAGCAGCTTGCCCGTCGCATCGTCGATGAACACCAGAAGCGAACAGGGCGGCCCACGATCCTCAAACCAGCGATGCTCGGAACCGTCGATCTGCACCAGCTCGCCGTAGGCTTCTCGGCGCAGCCGCGGCTGATGGAACGTGCGCCGCTGCTGGCGTGACAGCCACAGGCCGGCCTCAGCCATCCATTTGCGCAAGGTCTCGCGCGAAACCGTCAGCCCATGCGCTTCGGCCAGCTTCTCGGCCGCCAGCGTCGGACCGAAATCCGCATAACGCTCGCGCACAATCGCCACCGCATAATCGCGCACGCCGTCGCAAATCCGATTGTTCGACGGCCGGCCGCGCGCCTTGTGCCGGATCGCCGCCGCGCCATGCTGCCCGAAGACATCCAGCAACCGGCGAACCTGACGCGTGCTCAGCGCCAGCACTTGGGCTGCAGACACGATCGTCGTCCGACCGTCGACGACCGCCGACAAAACCTCAATCCGCTGCAGATCGCGCTCGCTCATCGCAATCAGTCCCATCCGCAATCTCCCACGTCCTCAAAACGCGGGGAGAGTGACATTCTTACTTTGCAGGAACAGGACACTTTAACTTGCCGTGGAGAATCTAATCCAATGACGAGTGGAGGGTAGGGAATTACCCGCAATCGCGCAAATACGCCATCAACACTTCGGCGGGCGTGCGGTAACCCAGGCACTTGCGCGGGAGCGGGTTGAGGTGATGGGCGAGGCCAACGAGCTGCTGCTGGCTGTTGGTGGACAGATCGGTATCGCCGTGCATGAAGCGGCGGATGCGTTTGTTGGCGTTCTCGACCGCGCCTTTCTGCTGGCTCACGCCGCCTGTTTCGCTCTCGGAAACCTAGCCTCATCAAAAGATCCGCCAAGTGCGCCGAGTGCGCGAAACACCGCTTGAGGGCCGACTGGCTGGTCAAGCGATGCCGCAACAATACAAAAACATTACGCTGGCGGTTTCTCCGAATTAACTTGCAGCGTTTTCGAAGGAGCGGACGAACCTGGGGAGTCGTGACCTTTCCCAAGTCAGTTCTGTAGACTTGGCTGGAATTGCATCTCCAACGCGCACCAGCCTTCTGTCGTCGCGTCTGAGACTAGCGATCCGCTCGCTGTCCGCGTTCATTTCGCCGCCTATCAAACGCCTCGCATTCAGCTTCTGCGCATGGCTGAAACCGCCTTCTATAATTTACCAGAAAGGGTATGCTGCACTGCAAGTTGAAAAAACACGGGGGCGGGGCATGAATGCTCTTTCCGTTATCACCAATGTCCAGATCGAACGCGCCGCGGCGTTTCCCGCGAAGTTCGCAGACAACCCGGCCCGCGCTGCCAGTCTCGACACGATCCAGCGGCGCAACGCCATTCTAGATGCAGTATTCTACGACGTCGATGCGGTGACGGAGGAAGAAACGCCGGACCTGGCTTTTTGGCTCGCGCGCGAGGGTGCGGTAATCCTGGTGCCGCCGAGCGGCGCTGATCGCCTGAAGGTATTCCTTACCGCCGAGGATTTCCTTAAAGGCGCTCCGTCGGTGGCGCCACTTGCCATTGCTGGCGTCGGAAGCTCGGCCCTCTGAGCGGCCGCTTTCGCACGTAACGTGGCAGACGCGGTGGGAGGCCCGGTCGCGGCAGTTGTCTCCGGATACGGCATCGCGGACGTGCTGACCGAGGCTCTTGGCGGCTTCTTTTGGTTTGGTGCGCTGAATAGCGTGCGGCAAGCCTTCGAACCTCTCGACGCGATGATGAATAGACGTGCCCCAGTTCCTCACACGCGCCATGACCATGTTCGAATCGGAGACACCGCCTGCGCGTCCCGCGCGCCTTTCACTCGTTCTCGACGCGCCGCAGCGAGCGGCCGCGGCGCTGAGAAAGAGTTCCACGCCTGACCGTACCTGATGCACAGCAGGGCAGCTACGGTGCGACGTGCTAGCCGAGGGGTTCGGTCTTTTTATGGATTACCTCGAGGGGCGGTAGTCGACTTCGGTGTAAAGCGTGCGGCCGGATCACTAGGACAGCGTTGATGCACGGTGTTTGCCGTAGAACGCCACCACATCAAACGAACTCGATTCAAAACCAGCAAACGTCGGCGCAGACATTTGTTTCCGCTGTCGTTTATCCTCCAGCGAGGAAATACGCGGTCGATTGGCCGTCACGACAGGAACTGGTGTCCGTCGAGGGCTGCGCCCGAGCAGTTCCGACTGCTACATTCATCAGTTGCAGCGTCAAGCGGCAGAGCCAAATGGGGGGCAGTGGCATTCAAGGCCACCAACAGAGAAAGCCATATGGACGATTGGTAGCAGGGTTCCAACTTTAATGGTGGCACTGACGAGCGCATTAATCGCGGCCAACGTGTTCGAACCTTATGGTGACGGCTGATCAAATAACGCTAACTGCCTGTTTCTAGCCTTTCCACTCCTTGAGAAACCGGGGCGGCGGATACAAAACTGTCACAAAATTCTTATTCGGAAGTTCTAAAACAGGAAGCGATGCCAAAGCTTCCTCGACAAAGAAGGTGGCAGCCATTTGACTGGCGTCGCGAACATCGTCCCTGGGGCATGAGGCTCGACCTCTTTAAATAGCAAGGCGCTTTGCAATTGAAGTTGTTCCTGATCGCAACCTGTGCTAGGTACAGGCGGTTTTCCTAGTATTGGTGGGAACCACAATAGGTTAGCAGCTATAAAGAAATCTATGCTGTGGGTAGAGCAGAAAGTTATTTGTCATACTATTAGCATATTGCCGGTATGGCAGGCTAAGTTCAACGAAAGGCGTAGCACGAAATAGACCTTTAATTGTCATCGTACATCATTTAATACGATTTCCATAGAAATATGGATAGTATTTGTTAAGATTATCGTTTAATCAACGGGATTTGTTACTGGCCACTTACGCCATGTAGATGGGGGAGTACAATGTCCAACAAATCAGAAGGAAGAATCGTTCTCGTCATCGACGCACTGGACTTACGTCGGGCGGGGATTGCATCACTGGTCGACGAGTGGGCTGGTGCGATCGGTCTCGAGACCGTTGGAATTTCTCCCGACGAGATGCCGGCGCACAGTCAGTTGGCAGAGGTAGTACGATTGGTCATATTGAGCGTAGGAGGATCGTCCCTTCGCGAGGGGGCTCTGCAGAACTGGGCGAAGAGCGCGCGCGAGCTGTTTCCGAACGCGCCACGCGCGATCATTTCCGACAGAATGGAAGCCGAGGAAGCGATCGTGGCCGCCCAGATTGGCAAACAGGCCTTCCTTTCCACGAGCATGGAGCCTGGAATTGCTCGCCAGGCCCTGACTTTTATCCTTGGTGGCGGAACGTTCTTTCCTCGCGAGGCCCTCCTCCACCACTACCCATCGACTGCGCGGTCTGTGAAGAGCCAAGCGTACGACCATAAGAGTGAAAATGAGGGACTGACGCCACGTCAGAACGAAGTACTCGAGCAGCTGCGGCAAGGCAGATCGAACAAGCATATAGCGCGTGACCTGGATATGGAGGAATCGACGGTCAAGGTGCATGTCCGGCAGATAATGCGAAAGCTTGGCGCTTCAAACAGGACACAGGCGGCGCTGTTCAGTGCGGCGGTCTTGACTGAGGCACGTCGCTCCGCGCCCTTCCAGAACGGCGCCCGGTCCAACGCCGTTACTCCAGCCACATTTGCGGGCGAAGGCATCGCGATCGAACAGAGTGGCGGAGGCACAAGTGCCGCCGGAAGCCGGCCGAATACCGGCGCGCAGCCGGAGCCCAAACAGTGGTAACTTCAGGCGAGGTGTACTAGCTGCCCGTTCGCTGATTTCTCCGTTCTCACGCTTTACTCCAAATAGCTTACTCACACTGCGATTTGAGTGATCATACTTCCGGTAATGTAATCTCACGCGGATCATGGCTGATCGAACCGATGTCTTTCCGCCTCGCGTGTACGACCGTGAACACGATTTAGAGGGATATCCAAGCATGCGAGCGTACACGTTAGGAGACGGCATCTGGTCGTCACCCTGCCATCACTTTATTCCGTATGACTTCAGCACTCCCTACGACTTTAGCAGCCCGCGGGAAGGTCCGTCGGTTGTCACAAGGGCACTGAAGACCGAACAGGCGCTTGCCGTGAACGTCTTTGGCGGGGCCGACGCATTCGGGCTGGACTCCACGGCCACGGCCACTGCCAGCCTTCAGGTGGTGGACCGCGGACTCGCTACATTCGCGATAGGCAGCGCCGGCTTCGCCGCAGCGGCACGCGGGAATTCCGCCTTCGCAACGGCGTACGGAGGCGTGGCCATAACGGGCGCCGATCTGTCTGTCGTGTCCACGGAAACGGCGACAGCGAGCGGCTCCGACGGAATGGCCGAAACGACGAGCCTGAGCTTCGCGGCTATCGGCTTGAAGTTCGATCTCGGTTGCCAGATACAGGTCGAAAGGGCGGAATCCCACACCGCGGACGCGAACATCGGGGCGTTGCAAGGAAATTCGGCGTTCTTCAACGTCGATGCCGTCGCGGCAGGCGATAACAGTTTCGTGGAGGTTCAGGCCGATGCGGTGACGGTAGAGGACGCGCTGTCCACGGTCACGGTCTCCGCGACCGCAGCGGTCAGCGCCGAAGTAGCCTACACGGAGATCGTCGGGTCGTCGCGGCCGGACAGCATCAGCACCGGGCCCGGCGACACGCTCGTCTTTGCAGGAGCCGGTGGCGACAATGTTCTGTCAGGTGCCGGGGATGACTGGATTTTCGCAGGCCGGGGCAGCGACACGGTTCACGCAGGGGCGGGAAGCGACACCGTCCTTGGCGAAGGTGGCACGGACCGACTGCACGGCGACGAAGGCGCCGACTGGATCTTCGGCGGCGAGGGGGACGACACGGTTCGCGGCGGCGGCGGAGACGATCTTCTCTTTGGCGGTGACGACAATGATTCAGTGAACGGCGGGGCCGGGAACGACGTCCTGTGCGGCGGCGAAGGCCGCGACTGCCTGGATGGCGGCGCTGGCGACGACATCTTCCGGCTTGGCGCTCAACGCGGCGACGACCGCGACGTCTATGGTGGCGGGAGTGGCAGCGACCTGTTCCTTCTCGTCGCGAGCTTCGATCGGGACGTGATCCAGGACTTCTCGAAAGGAGGAGGCGACCGCCTGGCCATTTCCGGACTGGAAGAGGTCGTGTCGCTCGGGCGAGGCGCGTTCAACATGCAGCGTTCGTCGCGAGATGCGGATGACCTTGTGATTACCTTCGATATTTTTGACCGCCGCTCCGAACTGACGTTGGACGAGTTCTTCGCGCTCAACCCGGGTTACGCCGGCATGCCGCGCAGGGGCATCTTCAGCGACTCAGAAGCGGGAGCGCTGCTCGGAGCGATCTCGCTTGAGGCCGACGACGGTCAGGACGTGCAGGAGGCTCAACTGTTCCTGCAACTCGGCGGCCTTTTGTCTTTGCTCGGATAACGGCCGGCACGGCGAATTCCGTAGGCCCGAGCGAAGCGGCCTCGCCGCCACTCCAAAGACATAGCTACTTTCGCCTGACCCTCCCACAACGACCTATAGCGATTCCGAGCCTTGGGCCCTTCCAGGACCATTGGACGTATCCAACATTTGAACGTCTGATATCCACCAACGTCAGGTGTATGGTGTCTTGACGCAATAGACGAGATGGAGGAGTGCACATGTCTACGACCCGTACATCCACCGTAAGCACCGGCGTTTCGACCTCAGGCGGCGATGCCGGTAGCGAACCCTATTCCGACTCCTATGCCTCTGAGACCACGGTGTTCGTCGGGGATTTGTCAAACGCCGAGGGCACAGGGTTCGGTGTGGGAGTCCAGGCCGACGCCACAGCCTTGGGGATCGATACGTTGGCCGAGCTCGAGGTGAACGCGACCGTTTCCGACGGCACATATGTTGACTCCGCGTTCGCCTCCGTAGAGGTAATCGCGGCTGCGCAGTCGCCCGACGGCAATGCTTACGCGGTCGCAACTGCCCTGATGGAGGTTTATGGCGGGGCCGACATCTACTTTGGCAGCAGCCACTCGACCACCTATACGGTCCAGGACGAAACAGGGTCGACGACCGTGTCGGAAGTCTCGGCGAGCGTTCATGCGCTGCAGTTTTCAGCCGGCGGAGGTGCCGGCTCCGAGCAAGCGGTTCCGGAGTACGTTCCCGAAACACAGCTTCCGCAGGAGTATGCGCAGCCTTACCTCTCGCCCGAATGCGGCTGCGACGAACCTGACGTCGAGGGGGGCTTGGGTTACGACGTCGACATCGACGGAAACTTCGCGGCATTCGATATCGAGGCCTATGCGTTCGGTTCCGACACGCGGGCTGAGGTGTCCGCCGATGCGTTCGTTGTCGAGGATCAGATTTCCACTGTTACCTCGGTTGTCGTCGTCGCCATTGGATAAGAAACCCTCGTCGGTGAATGGTTGGATAAATCGCGCACGAGCGCGTTCTATCACGTATTTTTAAATATAATCCTGGCTTTCGAAATCGTAAATTGGACGTAGCGAGTTCTTTCATCGCAATGCATCGGATAGCGGCAATATTTTCTCGATAGTGTTACAAAGCGTATACGAATACTCCCTTAGTTTTGTACGCCTAGTGCCTCTTTGCTTCCGCTTCACACCAGACTTAATCTTCCCATGTCAGCGCAGGAGCCTGACATAACCACGCTAAAGGAGTGAAACTATGTCCTACTGGTGCGATCCCAATGAATTCGAATTCGAGAAGGAAATCGACGTCGACGTGGAATTCGAATTCGAATCCGACGTCGACATCGACTTTTACAAAGACGTTGATGTCAATGTCGACTACTGGGTCGACGTCAACATTGACGGCAACGAAGCGACCTTTGCGATCGACGTTGAGGCCATCGGCAAAGATACCTCCACAGAGCTGGACCTGGTTGTCCTCGTGATTGAAGACGAGCTGTCGTCGATCACCGCTGTGGGCCACTCCGCGGTCGCCTAAGCGAAGCCGAGCTTGTCGCTCCGGGAAGCGGCTGGCCCCAACTCTCCGGAGCGTGAGGGACCCTGCTTATGGCAGGGTCCCTTTTTTGCGTGTGGGGCGCCTGGGATTACCCACCCCACCAAGGGTGTACGCCCGAAGAATGGTCCACCAACGCGTTGTGTCGGTCCGGGCAAATGCCCCCTAGCATACCGTCCAGAGCACGCCGAGAGGCACGTCGACATAGAGGAGGGCAAAGTGGCTCGTATTTCGAAATCCCGTGGGTCATCGACCGTATCGTCCAATACCGCATCGCCGTCGATCAATGCGCCGTCCTCCAATGTCGGTCCGGTGGCGCAGCAGTCCTTCACGAGCCTTGCCACGACGTCGGCACTGGTTTCGTCGCCTGCCTACACGCTCGTCCAGCTCACCAACAGCGGCAACACCTATACGCATGCGGCCGATGGCAGCTTCCGGATAGAGGGCCTCGATGGCAACGACGACATCACCTTGGCAGCCACGAGCACCGGCAATGACTATCTCGACGGCGGCGCAGGCAACGATAAGCTGAATGCGGCCGGGACCGATGATTTTCTCGACGGCGGTGCAGGCATCGACACCCTGAACGGTAATGCGGGCAACGATGTCTTGCGGGGCGGCGCTGGCGCGGACATGCTGAACGGCGGGGCGGGCATCGACACCGCCGATTATTCCATCTCCGTCCTTGCCGTGACAGTTTCGCTTCCGTCCGACCCCAGCCGGACATCACGCGGTTACGGAGGCGACGCCGCCGGCGACACGCTGAGCAGCATCGAGAACCTGACTGGCTCAGCCGGAAACGACCTGCTCACCGGCAATCGACTCGACAACCAACTCGTCGGAAATGCCGGAGAGGATATCCTGCGCGGCATGGACGGCAACGATCTCCTCGTAGGCGACGGCATAGTAGACGTCGATATGGACGGTTTGCCGGACGACGAGAACATGGACGGCATTCCGGACGGGGTGGATGAGGACGAGGTCGGAGCCGATGATGTCCTTGACGGCGGCTTCGGCAACGACCGTCTCTACGGCGGCGGCGGCAACGACACTCTGATCGGCGGGTTCGGCAACGACGTGCTGCATGGCGGATACGGCGTCGATTTGCTCAACGCCGGCGACGGTGACGACGTGCTCGACGGCGGCGCTGGCAACGACACCCTCTTGGCGAGCCTTGGCAACGACACCCTACGCGGCGCCGCTGGCGACGACTTCCTCAACGCTTCGATCGGCAATGACATTCTTGAAGGTGGCGACGGCAATGACGAGCTCCTGGCAGGCTCCGGCGACGACATTCTGAACGGCGGCGCTGGCGACGACGTCCTGAACGGCGGCGGTGGCGACGGCGATCCCCTTAACGGCGGCGACATTCTGAATGGCGGTGATGGCGACGACATGATGTTAACTGGCACTGAGGCCGACCAGATGGATGGCGGCGCGGGAAACGACACCGTGAGCTATGCCGCTGGCGGCGCCGTCGGGATCAATCTGGGAACTGGCGTCGTCAGCGGCGCGGCGGCCGGCGACGTTCTGGTGAACATCGAGAACATCATGGCCTCGAGTCAGGACGACATTCTGGTCGGCGACGGCAACAACAATACCTTCACCGGCGGCGCCGGAGCCGACCAGATCGTCGGCCAGGGAGGACTCGACACCTCCGACTACTCGACGTCAGCTGTCGGCGTCACCATCAACCTAAACACGACCGTGCTTGATCCTTTGGCAATCGGAACCGGAACCGGTGGCGATGCCGAGGGAGATACCTTTCAGCTCATCGAGCGGATCATCGGCTCAGCCTTTGTCGACACGCTGAACGGCGGCGAACTCAACGACACCTTCATGGGCGGCGGTGGCGCGGATTTCATCAATGGCGGACTCGGGACAGACACCTCCGAATATTCATCCTCCGCTGCGGGCGTTTCCATAACGCTGGACGACACGGGCGCGGCGCTCGGCGTCGGCGGTGACGCCGAAGGCGATATACTGACTTCGATCGAAAACCTGATCGGCTCGGGCGCTGACGACATTTTGACCGGTAACGCCCTGACGAACCGCATCGACGGCGGCGCGGGGAGCGATTTTATACGCGGCGGCGCCAACACGGGAACCGAATTCCTCATCGGCGGCGAAGGCATCGATACGGCCGACTATTCGACTTCAGGCGCTGCCGTGATTGCCAGGCTGTCGGACAGTCAAACCAGTGGGGCACTTTCGAGCGGTGGCGACGCGCAGAACGACGTCCTCGTCACGATGGAGAACATCATTGGCTCTGTGTTCGATGACCAGCTAATTGGTGCATCGGTTGCCAACCGACTCGATGGTGGCGCGGGGAACGATGTGCTGATAGGCGGCGCGGGCGCGGACGTGCTAATTGGCGGCGCTGGAACCGACACTGCTTTCTATCAGACCTCCGGCGCTGGCGTTACAATCGTCCTCGACAATACGGGCGCGGCGCTCGGCAACGGCGGCGATGCGCAGGGCGACCAGCTCAGCACGATCGAGAATCTCATCGGCTCCAATTTCGACGACCTTCTGGTCGGCAATGCCAGCGTGAACCGTCTCGACGGCGGCGGCGGAAACGACACTTTCCGCAGCGGCGCGGGCGGCTCATCCGCGGGCGGGATCACAGAAATCATCATCGGCGGAGCAGGCATCGACACGATCGACTATTCCGCCTCCACGGGCGGAGTGTTGGCGCGCCTCTTCAGCGGAACATCCGGAGGTCTCAGCCAAGGGGGCGAAGCCGACGGAGATTTGCTCCTGCAGACGGAAAACGTCATCGGTTCGAATTTCAGCGATCAACTGTTCGGAAGCACCGCGGCCAACAAGCTGGTCAGCGGTTCCGGCAATGACCAGATGCGGGGTGGCAGTGGCGCCGACATTCTCTCGGCAACGGGAACCGGCGCCAAGACCTTGTTCGGCGATGGAATCGCCGATGGCGGCCTGGCCGGTCAGGATACGTACCGGATTCTTGGCGGCACAGGCAATGTGATTGCCGACTATCAGACCGGTGAAGATCTCTTCTTGAACAGTCTCAACGCAACAGGCGGGATTGCGCTCACCGCGATCAGCATCGGCGGCGTGGCAACATGGGCCGGCCGGTTTACCGGTACCACCCATCAGACATACGTCGCTCTGGGCGCCCAGAGTTCGGTCAGCCAGGCCCAGGCGGGCGCGGCGCTCAATACGCTCATTGCGAACGACCTGTTCATCGATCCGGCTCTGATTGCTTGAGATCGAGCCAAGAAGGGGGATTGGGGAATGGCAGCAAAAGCATCGGCCGACAAGCGTCGGCGCAGCAAGACGGACCTGGATTACGCGACAGGACAAATTCGCTCGTCTCTCCTGGTGCTCGCCATGTTCAGCTTCGCCATCAACGTGCTGATGCTGACGTCGCCGCTTTACATGCTGCAGGTCTACGATCGTGTTCTCGTGTCCGGCCGGGTAGAGACGCTCGTCCTACTGACGGTTTTCGCCGGGGGCGCTCTGCTTGTCCTGGGCGTGCTCGACAGCCTGCGCAGCTCGGTGATGGTCAGGATGGGGTGCTGGCTGAACGACAGGCTGGGGCCAGTGCTGATCTCGGGTGGGGTGCGTGCCCGGCTAGTCGGCGACAATGCCGGCGCACAGCCTCTGCGCGATCTCGCCCAGGTGCAGTCCTTCCTGTCCTCGCAAGGACTGACCGCGCTTTTTGACGCGCCGTGGACGCCCGTCTTCCTCGCCCTCATCTGGCTGCTCCATCCGGCGCTGGGAACCCTTGCAGTCGGCGCGGCACTGCTTCTGACGCTGCTCACCCTGCTCAACGAGCTGACGACGCGGCGAGCGTCCCAGACCGCCAGCACCAAGCAGATCGCGGCATTCCAGCAGGCTGAGTCAACGATCCGGAACGCCGAAGTGGTGCGCGCGATGGGAATGCTCCCCGGACTGCTCGAACGCTGGCGGGCGAGCAACGCTTCCTCGCTCGATGCAACCCGTTCCTCGTCGGAACGCGGCGCCGCGATACTGGGGTTTACCAAGTTCCTACGCTTCTTCGTCCAGTCGGCCACGCTCGGGCTTGGCGCCTATTTGGTTCTGAACGGAGAAGTGACTGGCGGCGCCATGATCGCGTCTTCGATCCTCCTTGGTCGGGCGCTCGCTCCAATCGAAGTCGCGATGGGAAGCTGGCGGAACTTCTTGGCGACGCGGATCGCCTATGACCGCCTCAAGTCGCGCCTGCAGGGTATCCCCGTCGAAGCACAGCGGACACGCCTGCCGGAACCCCACGGACACATCTCCCTCAAGCATGTCTCCTACGCCGCGCCCGCGACCAAGACCCACGTTATAGATGATGTCAGTTTCCGCCTGACGCCTGGCGAGGCCCTGGCGGTGATCGGACCATCGGCCAGCGGCAAGAGCACGCTGTGTCGCCTGATTGCCGGGATTGCCGCACCGTCGGGTGGAGAAATCAGGCTCGACGGCTCCGAACTCCACCACTGGAACCCGGAACAGCTGGGCCGCTATGTCGGCTACCTGCCGCAGGACGTGGAGCTGTTTTCCGGCACCATCCGCGACAACATCTCACGCATGGCCAGGGCGGACGACGACGAAGTCGTTGAGGCAGCGATGCTGGCGCACGCCCACGAGATGATCCAGCGCCTTCCACAAGGCTACGAGACGCCGATCGGCGATGCAGGCGCACGGCTCTCAGGTGGCCAGCGGCAGCGCATCGGCCTGGCGCGTGCCGTGTTCGGAAATCCCAAGATCATCATCCTGGATGAACCCAACGCGAATCTCGACCAGTCCGGCGAGACAGCGCTCGCCGCCGCGGTGAGGACGCTGAAGGAGCGCGGCGCCGCCCTCATGATCGTCGGCCACCGCCCCTCGACCCTGGCTCAGGCCGACAAGATCCTGTTCCTCCGCGAAGGGCGCGTCGAACTCTTCGGCGCGCGTGAAGATGTCCTCGGCAGGCTTCAGTTGGCTGGCGGTGAGTCAAAGCGCCTGGAGCCGCAACTGCGCGATGCCGCCGCGGCTCCGCCGCGCCTCACCGAAAGGATCGGCGAATGAACTGTACGGACGACAAGAATTTCCCTGACCTCTCAATATCCTCAAATGGGAAGGCAATCCCCGTGGCAAACGGCCGGTCGAATGTAGTTGCGCTTCCAGGGAACAGGATGCCACGCCAAGAGGCCCTGCCGGAATCCCTCACGGTGCGCGAGGTGATCAAGGGTCCGGTCCGGCTTGGTTTCGCCGTAATCGTCATCTTCATCCTTGGCGGCCTTGCGTGGTCGCTGCTTGCCCCGATCGCGGCCGGAGCGATAGCTCCCGGCATTATCAGCCCGGACGGAAGCCGGCGGACCGTACAGCACCTGGAAGGCGGCATCATTCAGGCGCTGAAAGTCAGGGACGGGGATTTAGTGCGGGCCGGCGACCCGATCGTGGTCCTTCAAAGCACTCAGGCGGCCGCGGCAAACGAACTGCTTCTCGAGCAGTCGAGAACCCTTGTGGCAACGCGGCTGCGCTTGCTTGCGGAACAGGCGGGCAACGATGCGGTCCTCTTCCCGAAGGAAATGTTGGCCGAGGGCGATCCTGGGCTGCGCGAGGTCGTTCAGGGGCAGATCTCGATCTTTGAAATGCGCCGTGCGTCATTTGCAGCCCAGCTGCAGGTTCTCGACGACCGGGAGAAACAGTTGAGGGAGCAAATCAGCGCCTTGGAGGCACAAGTCGAAAGCGCCGACCGGCAGATCGAACTTATCGCGAAGGAGCTTTTAGGAAAGGGGAAACTGCTCGGCAAGGCGCTTGTCACCGAGCCAGAAATACTTACGCTTCAGCGCTTCCAAGCCGCCCTCCAGGGCGAACGCGGTCGGTATCTCGGCTCGATCGCCGAGATCAGGCAGAAGATCGGCGAGATCGAGACCCAACGCATCTCACTCCGCGCCATGCGCTCGGAGGAAACGTCGACGGAACTCGAAAGAGTGCGGGCCGAGCTGGCGAGCGTCTCCGAGCGCCTCAATGCTAGCCAGGACGTCCTGAATCGAACGACCTTGACCGCTCCGGTAAGCGGCAAGGTCGTGAATCTGCATTTCAAGTCGGTCGGCGGGGTTATCCTGCCCGGCGAACCGATCCTCGAGATCGTGCCGACGGAGGAGCGGCTACTCATAGACGCGCGGATAGCTCCTGGCGATATCGATGTCGTGACGGTGGGGCTTACCGCGACTGTTCACCTCACCGCATTTTCAAACAGGGGCTTGCCCCGTGTGCAAGGCGTGGTCCGAACTCTCTCTGCCGATCGCATCGTCGACGAGGCGACAGGCCAAGCCTACTATCTCGCACGCGTGGAGGTGCCGAACGAAGAGCTTGCCTCTCTCGACAAAAGCCTTTCCCTCGTTCCGGGAATGCCTGCGGAGGTCTTGATCGTGACGGCCGAGCAAACCGCCTTCGACTACATGATCGAACCTTTCCGGGCAGCCTTTCGCAGAGGCTTGCGGGAAAGCTGAGGCCGCTGACCAGAGAACCGTATCGGCCTACTGGCATCCGGCCGTCTGCCGCGAGCAAGCACCGGCAGGGGGCGGATGAGAGCTGCCTGCATGCGGAGCACGCAGAAAGCTGATTAGAGATGCGGCGGCGCCAGCCAGTTAGAAATGCGACACTCAGCATCTCCGCTGGCGCTGACGGCAGCCCGCGATGAGCTCGCAAATTGAAGACGTGATCGCGCGCATGCGCATCTGGCATCCGATTCGATCTAGCGCATCCGGACTAATGGATTGGCACACGATTGAAGTTTAATCGGGGCTTGAAGTGCAACGACAAAGCGAAGAAGCTCCATGCGATTTAGATCATGCGCGATCAGTAGCGTCGCTGCTTGTTCTCAACGCATTAGCAATCCCCAAGTTTGGTGACATGGAACATGTACATCTTGTTCATCCAAGCCGGCGAACGGCGTACAAGGGCGAGGCGATCGATCACCAGGTTCCCTGATTCGGTGGAGGGGACCGTTTCCGGTCAGAAGTGAATTGGGGGAAGGGACAGCATGAACGCCGTTGAGATCGAAGAGGCTATCTCAGCTCTCGCTGAGCATGCGTTCGATTCTGCCGAGTTTCCGTATGCATTCTTGCAAGCGTTCGGAAACAAAGAAACGACGATTAGGCGGCTGCGCTCGGGTGCCGAACTTCTTGCGAAACTGGATGAGATCGCACTCCCAGTGCCCGAACTGCTTGCGTTCGGCGACAGTGCCAGGACGATGAAGAATGTTGAGTTCCGGGCTGAAGCGGCGACCGTGACGCCGTCGGGCATGCCGCGGCCGACGTCTCGCACGACGCTCCGGCAGGTGCCGCCACAGCTTGATAGCCTGGCCGTCTGCGGAATAGGCGAACTTATAGATCGTCTCGTAACTGACGCAAATCGGATGGCGCTCCAGCCGCATGCGGCCGGCGATCTGCTGCGGCGACCAGCCATGGATGATCCGCTCGATCACCGATTGGCGCACATGGGAGAACCGGGCGAGCTTGCGCAGCTTGGCTCTGCGCTCACGTGCCATCTCGTTGGCGGTCACGCAATAGTAGCCGCTCAGATCCGGCATTTGCGGATCCTCAAAAGCATTGCGCTTGAGCTCGCGGAAAATCGTCGAGCGATGCCGTCCGAGCTTCTCGGCGATGACGGTGACGCTCAGGCCGGCTGCTCGCCAGCGAGCGATCCTACGACGTTCATCCATATCGATCTGGGAGTAGGTGCGTCTCATGAACATTCCTTGCGAGCGATAACCCATTGGTATCTATCGCAAGTCGCACTTCATCCTTGAACCCACCCCCTACATGGCGTGTGGCGGCCATGTTGAAATGTCCGCCGTGGCGCAATGTTAAAATGTCACTTTGATCCGCCATACCGCACCACGATCAGCCCCGATCTGACCGGCTGGTCCGGGCCGCAAGGTGAGATCGGGGCGGGTGAGGGATACCCATCGGCTTTAGCTTTGAGAGGCGACGCCCTGTTACCTTTTCTTCTTACCGATGACAGAGCCTCTTATGCAGTCACTGACGGCGGTCACAAATGAAACTCAACGCCCCGAGTCAGATCGCTCTCTGCTTCTGAAGGAAGCCACTAGCTCGGCTCGGGCTTGATCGGAGGCTTGGCTGATGGGCAGCGCTACTCCTGTAACAGCCCCACACACCACGTCAACCGACATTGGCTGTCCTACTGTATAACGGACTGAAGCATCAATAGCCCTTATGGTCGCGTCCAAATCCGCATCTGCTGAGCGCTCCTGTTGAGGGAGCCTTTGCATCATCTCCTGGTCTCGATTGAAGCCGGGAACTAAGCTAACTCGGGCCCTTTCACTTGCACCTAAGTGGCTATACCCGTTCAACATGGCATTTCTCGCGTACAGACGGACGTGAGGGTCGACATCAGGCGCCTCAAGCAATTCAATGGCGCGATTAACAAGACGGTTTTTGTTTTCGCTTTCAAATTTGCCAAGCTGCGTCGCAACCAAGTTAATTGCAATAGCTTGGTTGACCGGATCCAGGTTGATGATCCGATTAACGATATCAGTTTGCTTCTCAGGTGATAGAAAATCACCTATATGACCGCCCGCTGCAGCTTGATACGTTGATATATCATTCGAATTGTGCCCGACTTGTGCCAGCTTTTCGTTGTACAGATCATTGGCGGCTCTGCCGAGCTGGTTGTTCCGCCTGTCAAATTTTCCCAAGGCAGTTTCTTGCCCAGCGCTGTCTCTCCAAGCTGCCTGTGGCGCTTCGCCCAGCACGGCTTTAAAGTTCCCAAGATTGCGTCCCGTTTCGCGCGGGTTGGTGGTTACTAATCGTTCTGCCACATTGGTCAGCGGTCCATCTGGAAGGTCAGAGAGATAAGTGCGTGCCTCGGCCCTCCCGCCGTCGCGGGATGAACTTTCAGCTGTACGTATCCGTTTGCTATCGCGATCCATTGGTCGACTCCGAAGTTTTTTCTTCTGCCCTATGAAGCTACCATCGGAGATTGGTCCGCTAAACCTACTTAGCGTTACATGTGTAGTCCTGCAAAGCCTTCCCCAACTCTGCAGAGAGTTAACCTAGTCATCGAGGAGACTAGAGCGAAACCGGGCGTTCAGCCAGGCCGATCGAGGAATTTCCGAAGCCGCTGTTCGACTGGACCGAGGAGCCGAAGGGTTCCATCAGGCGCTGATCTATCAGATGTGCCGGCAAGGCGACAGTTAGTAGCATCTGCATCGTGCTGTGCAATGATGTGCTGAGACCACTCTGCTGTCGACTATGCGGCGGTGGTGTCCCGTATCGTATATTGCGTCGAACACGCCAGTCGTCACCCATCGGCGTTAACGGCGAAAACTTTGTTTGACGTGCCATATTCGGCGGGCAAGTACGTTTTTCGTGCGATGGGCACCAGGGCGACTCATCACAAACAGAAATGATCGTTTTTATCATTCTTGAAAATACTAAATGGGCGACTTCATGAACGGTTACATTTTTCACGGCGGCAAGGTTCTAGACGTTGACAACGGAACGCTGCGCGACGGTCTCGAGGTCCATGTGGAAGGCGACCGCATCGTCCGCGTCTCCTCGGAGAAGCTCGATACTGCTGGAGTGGAGCGCATCGATCTGAAGGGCCGGACGCTGATGCCCGGCCTTATCGACGCGCATGTCCATGTCATCGCCACGCTCGTCGATCTCGCCAAGAACGCCGAACTTCCATCTTCTCTGATCGCTCTTCGCAGCCGCGAGATCATGCATGAAATGCTGATGCGCGGCTTTACCACGGTTCGCGATCTCGCCGGCGCCGATCTCGGTCTGAAGCTTGCGGTGGAAGAGGGGCTGATCGACGGTCCGAGACTGGTGATCTGCGGCAAGGCGCTCAGTCAGACCGTCGGCCATTGCGATTACCGCGCTCGCAACGACAAGCGCCAATTGCATCCTGCATCGCTCGGCGCGCTGGGGCGAATTGCCGATGGGGTCGATGAAGTGCGCCGCGCGACCCGCGACGAAATCAAGGGCGGTGCCGATTTCATCAAGATCATGGCGAATGGCGGCGTGTCCTCGCCGAACGATCCGATCCACGTTCTGCAGTATTCCCGCGACGAAATCCGCGTCATCGTCGAGGAAGCGGAGAACTACGGTCTCTACGTTGCCGCCCACACCTATTCCGATGCGTCCATCCGGCGTGCGGTGGAATGCGGCGTGAAATCCCTCGAACACTGCAACCTCATCACTCTGGAGACCGCGAAGTTTGCCGCGGAAGCCGGTGCGATCGCATGCCCGACCCTTGCCGCCTATGAAGGGCTGGCGTTAGATGGTGCCGCGTTCGGTCTGAGTGCGGATTCCCAGGCCAAGATCGAAACGGTGCGAACCGGGGGCCTGGAATCCCTGCGCCTGATGAAGGAAGCTGGTTTGCCAATGGGCTTTGGAACGGATCTGCTTGGCCAGTTGCACAAGTACCAGTCTATGGAGTTCGAGATCCGGGCCAAGGTGCTCACGGCGCACGACATTCTTTATTCCGCAAGCCGCGTTTCTTCGAGGCTTTGCATGATGGAGAACCAGATCGGCGTCATCTCCGAGGGCGCCTATGCGGATTTCGTCGTCGTGAATGGCAATCCACTTGAAGACGTCACAATCCTGTCGCGTCCGGAGAAAAACCTTGCCGCAATCGTTCGCGGCGGCAAGTTCTACAAAAACACGCTTGCTGCATGATCCGCGATGATTAGGGGAAGCACGCTTCCTGAAAGATTGGGGCGCTTGCTCGTCGGCGGTCTTAATCTCTTCGCGCTCGGATTGATGCTCTTGCCATTGATCCTGGTTAGTTGGTTGTCGGTGATCTCGAACGAGATCCTGTCACTGCCGGTGGAAGGTTATTCGCTGCACTGGTACCAGGAGGCTTCTCGCCAGCCGCAGTTTCTGAACGGCTTTATCCTTAGCGTTCTGGTCGCGGCCTTTGCAGCGGCCGCAGGGTGCAGAAACAGGACAGTTTAACTTTGCGGTTACACAAGGTGTCAAAGCTGATTAGAGATGCGACGCCGCCAGCCAGTTAGAAATACGACACTCGGCATCTCCACTTGCGCTGAGGCAAGCCCCCGACCGGACCGGCTGGGCCGGGTTGCAAGGAAAGGGAGGGGGCGGCTGAAGGGGCACCCCTTCGGCTTTAGCTTTCTCAGTTTCATTTATTGCGTTCCTGGTAGATGTTGCAGGCAGCTGTATGTGCAGGGCCAGGATCTCGCGATGCTTCCGGAAATCAGGCTGATGGGTGATGTCGATGTAGCCGCGCTGTCGCCGCTGCTTCGCGGGATGATCGTGACGATATCCTATGCCGATACTCACAATGGCATTGGATTAACAGCGACGGGCGCCATGAACCGCAAGTTCGTGCACTGGGCCGCCGTTCATTTCGATTGGCCCGGGTACACATCCGAAGACCTGTACAGGATGAATAAGGTCCTCAATGAAGCCGACATGCCGCCGCTCTGGGTGGTGCGGGATATGGTCCGACATCTAAAGCTTCTTCGCCGGAAAAAAGACGTCCTGCTGCCCACAAAACGTGGCCAGGACTTTCTGGCGAGACCGCAGGCCTTCTTCGATCTGATCGCGACGGATTATCTTTATGCTTATATCCACCACGGGCAGACGCAGGAGGCTGTCCGCAATCGGATGCGTTGGTGGCACGTCTTTCTCACCAATATGAAAGCAGAAACGGGCTGCTCATTGGACGACCTGGCGAACGAGCTATACCCGAGCGAATCGTACCCAGAGCCAGCAGAAATGACTGTCGAAACCTGGGCGGAAAGGTCGGCGCTCCGCTACGATATCATTCGCCCGCTGTGCTGGCTGGGATTGCTGCACGAAGACCGCGAGGGGCTGACCATTTGGCAGCACGGAACCTACCACAAGACACCCTTGTGGCCTGCCTGTTTAAAGCTGAAATCAGACATGCATCCCGAGTTTATTCTCCATTGAACTGTGCCGGGTAGGGTTGCCCTTGCTCCACCGCACTTTGCTGGGAAAGTGCCTGCCGCCGCCGAGCGATGACCGCTGGATCGTTCATGAAATCCGTCCGCTTGCCCGGCTTGCGACCCCGCGGTTTGTAGCCAATCTTCTCGCTGTTCGTCTTCACCTTCGGCGCCGGCCGCTCGTCCTGCCGCTCCTTGATATAGGCCAGCACATCGGAAAGCCGTTTGTTCTCGGTGATCGCCGCATGCGTCACCCGCTGGTCCTTGTCGAACACCCGGTAGGGCAGGGAATGCCCATTCCAGCGCACGTCGAGCCGGCCATCCGCATAGGCATAGGTCTCGACATAGCGACCAACCAGCCCGCGCGTCACCTCGTTCTCTTCCAGCATGATGCGCTGGCGCTCGTAGGAGAACGTCAGTTGCGCACCGACATAACGCAACTCGCGCAGCCGATCCGGGGCAAGGTTCATCGGCCGGTGCAGGTCATCAGGCCGGGCAGGGGAAATGGCAAACTGCCGGTTATAGCGCTCCATGAACCGAGGCAGGAAAGCGTTGCCGTCGTCCATCCCGCAGATGCCCTCCAGACGCAGATCCTTGATCAACCGATCCTGTAGCGTCCGGTTCATCCGCTCGACCCGGCCCTTCGCCTGGCTCGAGTTTGCGCAAAGAATCTCGATGTTTAGCTCTGAAAGCGCACGCCCGAACTGGGTCATGCCCTGGCCGCCCTTGGCGTCCTTCTTCGCCACCCGGAACACCGAATGCTTGTCGGAATAGAAGGCGACCGGAGCACCATGCGCCTTCAGATAGAGCTCCAGCGCCTCGAAATACGTAAACGCGCTTTCCGATCGTACGAACCGCAACTGCATCAGCTTGCCGGTCGCATCATCGATGAACACCAGCAGCGAACATGGGTCACCGCGATCTTCGGACCAGCGATGCTCGGAACCGTCGATCTGCACCAGTTCGCCATAGGCCTCGCGCCGCAACCGCGGCTGATGAAACGTGCGCCGCTGCTGGCGCGACAGCCACAGGCCGGCCTCCGCCATCCATCGGCGCAAGGTCTCGCGCGACACCGTCAGACCATCAAGCTCCGCAAGCTTCTCGGCCGCCAGCGTCGGACCAAAGTCCGCATAGCGCTCGCGCACGATCGCCATGGCATAATCGCGCACGCCGTCACAAATCCGATTGTTCGATGGTCGGCCGCGCGCCTTGTGCCGGATCGATGCTGCACCATCCGTCCGGATCCGCTCCAGGAGCCGGCGAACCTGGCGCGTGCTCAAGCCCAGGACATGCGCCGCCGAAACAATCGTCATGCGGCCGTCGATCACCTTCGACAAAACCTCAATCCGCTGCAGATCGCGCTCGCTCATCGCAATCAATCCCATCCGCAATCTCCCACGTCATCAAATCGCGGGGAGTGTGACATCCAACTTTGCAGGACTGCACACTTTAACCTCTACAAATGTTATAACATTACGGATCAGATAAGGTTTATTATGGAACTGAGGCCTTGATATTGTTTCTCAAATATCTAATCTTGAAACTTGTGTTCCTGCTTGGCGTTCCGGAATGCGATAGGCGTGCCGTTCACACATCCCAGGTTCGGCCCAAACCGCGTGTTCAGACGGGCAGTTGGTTTCTCTCCTTCCGAACTGCCCAGAGGGCGTGCTTGGCTATCGCTGGGTGCGCCCTAACCTTGCAAATCCCGTATATTCCAGCTAGAAATATTCGTATATTCCCAAATGGGATATCCGTCCTCAGGAGAAACCCGATGTCTCTCTACATTCGCGATGATGCGGTTGACGAACTGGCGAAGCAGGTCCAGCAGGTCATCAAGGCTCCCAACAAGACCGAGGCGGTACGTACAGCGCTGCTCAACGAGCTGGAACGCGCCCAGAAAGCTATACCATTGAAAGAACGTATTAAAAAGATTCAGGATGATGTTCGCGCTGCTATGGGTCCGGATGACCCGAATTTCGATATGAAGAAATTCACTGATGAACAGTGGGGCGGCATCTGATGTTTCTGGACGCCTCCGCCATCGTTGCTATCGTGGGCAACGAGGAAGACGCAGATTTTCTGATCTCCAGAATCGAAAATTCGAAAAATCAGATCTACTACTCATCGATTTCGATTTACGAGGCCGTCATCAGCCTTGCTCGCAAAAAGCGGGACGCGGCATTCGGCAACCAAGTGCCGATCCCGCCTCATTTGATTGATCTGGCGCAGAAACACATTGACGCATTCCTTGAGGCGATCGGCGCGAAAGAAATGGCTATCGGCAGTGCTATGCATCGCAAGGCGGTCGAAGCCTGTCAAACCTATGGGGGCGTTGTCGCCCATCCGGCAAGGCTCAATTTCGGAGACTGCTTCTCCTATGCGTGCGCGAAAGCGTACCGCATCCCCCTGCTCTTCAAAGGCGACGATTTCTCAAAAACAGACATCGAGGCGGCCTAGGCTTGCCGCAAGCGTGTTGGGACGGGGGACGGCTCCCTTCCCAGCGCTTCCCCCTGACCCCTAAACAGCTGATCGTTTCTGCACGCCGACCCCGTTTGTTCGGCGTTTAACGTCTTTTCGCGGCCGCGCTTCTCTCCGGGATCGGCCTCAGCCCTCCCACGATGGGGTCCAGTAGATGATGTGGTCCAATCTATGGCGTACGCCGCTCTCGCCTAAATCGGGCCTGAAAGCCGCCGGGCCAGCGCTCGCGCGATGCGCAGCCGCTAGACCCTCTTGCGCATGCGCTTACGGCGAGGCACCAGGCCGTACATCATCATCAGGTTTTCCTTGTCAAAATTGCCATCCGCACGGCCGTTGAACGACACACTTTCACGCGCAGCGTGGAATGGGTCTCAATCGCTGTCTGTTTCTCGGCATCAAAGGCGGCCGATCTGCCAATTTCGCGCTGTTCTTGTTCCGACGTTCCGTGTCTGGCGACGTCTGATATGCTACATGGCACGGCTAGATCCATGATTGTTTTAAAAGACTTTTCTTCTTTGGCACGGTAGGTGCAAGGGTGTCCGCGAACGCCTCGCTCATGTAGGAGAGAAGTTTGTCGGACAATGATTTGCAATGGCTGTCGGGAGCGTTCTTTAAGGAGTTGTTGGCATGCGCGTAGAAAACGATCATTGCGATATGATCGGTGTGTCGGCCGCTCCCACTGAACTTGATAATCTGTCTTCTGCGATTCTGCAGCAGGGGGGGATGGCGCGAGTGTCGCTGCCAGGCGATGTGGTGACCTGGGCGGCAGGTGGTCACCAGACGCTCAGGCGGATGCTTTCCGACCAGCGTTTCAACAGGGACTGGCGACAGTGGCGGGCGCTGCAGGACGGCGAGATTCCCGAGGATCATCCGCTGATCGGGATGTGCAAAGTGGACAACATGGTCACGGCGCATGGCGCCGATCACCGGCGCTTGCGCGGCCTGCTGTCCAGGAGCTTCGCGCCCGGTCGTATCGCCTTGCTGGCGCCACGTATCGAACAATGCGTCGATCGACTCCTGGCCGAGATGGCGCAGCGCGGCGGCAGTGCCGATCTGATGAGCGAGTTCGCCGTTCCGCTGCCCACCAACGTGATCGCCGAGCTGTTCGGTTTGCCGTACGAACAGCGCGAGGAGATCGTCGCGCTCACCTACAGCCTGGCCAACACCTCCGCCACAGCCGCAGAGGTGCGACAGACGCGGCAGCGCATCCCGGAGTTCTTCCGTCGCTTGATCGCGCTCAAGCGGGGCCAGCTCGGCGACGATCTGGCTTCGGCCCTGATCGTCGCGCGCGACAACGGCGAGCTCGTTTCGGACACCGAGCTCATCGACATGCTATTCATGGTGCTCTCTGCGGGCTTCGTGACCACCACCGGCGTCATCGGCAATGGCGTGCTTGCTTTGCTGACGCATCCGCAGCAACTGCACCTGGTGCGCAGCGGCCAAGTTCCGTGGTCACAGGCGATCGAGGAGATCCTGCGCTGGGGCAGCGCCGTGGCCAATCTGCCGTTCCGCTATGCCACCCAGGACGTGGAGATCGACGGATGCATGGTCCGCCGCGGCGACGCCGTCCTGATGTCGTTCCATGCGGCGAACCGGGACGAAGAGGCCTTCGGTCCCGGCGCCGACAGGTTCGATGTCACCCGGCGGCACAACCCGCACCTGTCGTTCGGCGAAGGGCCGCATTTATGCCTGGGCGCTGCGCTGGCGCGCCTGGAATTGCGCTGCGCCTTTCCCGCGCTGTTCCGGCGGCTGGAGGATCTGGCGCTGACCATCGCCGCGGAGGACGTCGTCTACATGCCGTCTTACGTCATTCGCTGCCCGCAGCGCCTGCCGGTCACCTTCCGCTCTTCCATCGCTTAGAGAGTGCGGCATTCACCCCGGATTCGGTGATTCTCGGTTCGCCGGTATTGCTGGTCTCGCACGATCGTGGCGCCGGTCTTCAGCAACGGCAGGGTGAAGCTGCTCGCGCAGCAGGTCGAGGCGATCGCCGCGCAGTTGTTCGAGACGCTGGCGGCCCAGCCCCAGCCCGCCGACCTGCGGCGCCACCTCTCCTTTCCGCTTCCGGCCATGGTCATCAGCGCGCTGATGGGCGAATGCGCAAGCACGAACTGCTGAGCGAAGCCGAGCGGGAACAACTACTGGGATTCCCGGCGGATTGTGACGACCTGGCCCGACTTTACACCTTTGAGCCCGGCGACCTCGATCTGACCCGGCGTCGCCGAGAGGGCCCCAATCGCCTCGGCGTTGCCCTTCAGCTTGCGCTGTTTCGCCGCCCGGGCATGCCCCTCGCTCAAATTCTTCAGAGCTACGGCGGGCCGAAGGCGATAGCATGAGGAAACAAAAGCAAACCCCGCTCTTGACCGACGCGCGAAACGCCGAAATCAATACACCAAATGACATCAACCAGGCGGGCGAAAGTCGATCCGGCGAGCTGTACTGTCCGGCATTTGCCGGAATCGATTCGAAGCTTTTGTTCGGCCCCTCCCCTCGCGCGCTCTCCTCCCACCCGCTCGGTGCGAAAATCAGCCACTCGTCATCCGCGCTATCCGAGATCGTCCTGCACCTTTGGTCAGGAAATACCCTCTTCCGTCGCGGCCGGGCGGGCCTGCGGCACGGGGTGAACGTCCAGATAGGGCATCAAAGTCTGCATCGTTTTCGCTGCGATCATTTCGTGCGGGCCGTCGTCCGACACCACCGTCACGTCGGCCAGAGCATAAGTTGGGTAACGGTCATCGATCAATTTGCGCAGGGCGCCTTCGGGGTCGGGCGTTTGCAGCAGCGGCCGGTTGGCGCGCCGACGCACGCGGCGGATCAATACGTCGAAATCGGCCTTCAGCCATATCGACACCCCCTGCTCCGAGATCTGCGAGCGGCTCTCGGCATTCATGAACCCGCCGCCGCCGGTCGCCACTACTTTCGGTCCTTCGGCCAAGAGCCTAGCGAGCATCCGCCGCTCCCGGTCGCAAAAATAGGACTCGCCGTGCCGGGGCAAGCTTTCCGGATCGTCATGCGGTGCGCCGCTTCGATTCGGCATCGGCGTCAGCAAAATCGAGCCCGAGCCGCGCCGCGAGCGGCCAGCCGAACGACGTCTTGCCCGAGCCCATCATGCCGACGAGCACAATGCAGCGCCCACCTAAAGCGGCGAGCAGAGCCGCTTCCGGCTTAGAATTGAGAGACTTGTTCATGGCGCCCTGATAACACGTACGATCTTGCACAGCTGTACAGCTTGTTACCCGAAGCGCTGATGGACTCGAAGCAGTTTCTCGGCGTCGCGAACAACGCCTCCTTCATCACGGTTGATCCCAGAGTGCGGCACGTCTGAGAATGGCTAGTCAAATCGGATTTCCTGTTTCACAGCACGGCAAGATGCTGACGATACCCGAGGACTTGAGCTACTGATCGGATGTGTCTGCCTCTTCCTTGCGTTCGCTATATCGCGAGTGAACAGCGTGAACTAACCTAAGTTATAAGCCAGGGGCCAGAGGCCCTTCGGCTCTCTCCACAGCGACCGTCCCCGTTTCGGTCGCGGAGACGCGGCGCGAGATGGCTCGCCGTGACTAGGACGAGGTGCAGGCACAATCACCGCCGACTGCATTCTCGATGAAGCTCGCTTCCGGCTCTCTGGGCGAACTCGTCAACTCTGTCGCCGGCGGCGCGGGAGGTAGCAGGCAGACCCGTCGATGGATTACGCAATGGGCATCTTACGGAGATAGAAAGCGTCGTTGATAACAAATCCGTCGAGACCTGTAGCCTGGGCATAGGTCAGCAAATCGCTTGCACGATTGATGAAGCCGGCGCCATTGAAGTTCAGGGATGTGTTGCAAAGAACGCCGACCCCGCTTCTCGCCTTAAACGAGGTCAACAACTGAAAGAGGTGCAAGTTCTGCTCCCGCGAAACTGTCTGGGCCCGCGCTGTGCCGTCAACATGCGTGACAGCCTTCAACCGGCTATCGATAACCTTCTGGAAAAGGAGCATGTAGGGCGACGGGCGTGTCAAGTCGAAGTGGCGCGCGATATCTTCCTCCAGGCAAACCGGCGCGATCGGACGGAAACCCTCCCGCTTCTTGATGCGATTCAACCGCTCGTGGGTTGCCTTTGAGAAGGGCGCCGCGAGAATTGACCGGTTGCCGAGTGCGCGCGGTCCGATTTCGCAATTCCCTTGTACCCAACCAATCACCTTGTCATCGAGCAACGCCGAGGCGACTTGATGGTAGTCGAGCGGGTGGACCTCGACTCCGGTCCTGTCGAAGTCGTCAAGTATGAATGGCTGGCCTGAATAGACATTCCATTTGATTTTAGCATTGCCGGTGAAATGCCGCATCGCGTCGACGGCGGTCCCGATTGCCGAGCCTGTATCATTTGCGCACGGCGGTATGAAAACATCAGAAAAAAGGTTTGTTTCGAGCCAACGGCGGTTCCACTCACAATTCAATCCGCACCCGCCGGCAATCAGCAGCGGGAATCCCTTTGTCAGATTCTTCTTTGCAAAAGTGTGGAACGAATCGAAGATGGCGTCCGAAACGCGCTTGGCGAGATTGGTGAACTTCTGATGGGTTACGCCAATGTTATGGTAGGGCGAACTCCGCAAATCCTCCTTTCTCACTGAGGAGCTCAGAATGCCGTGGCGTGGAAGCAGGAAATCTATCAGCGCTTGCTCGTCCCGGTCTGGCGATCCGGTCTGCCCATAGGCGGAAAGCGCCATTAGCTTACCCGCGTCTTCGACGTGCAACCGTCCTCTGTTCGGGTCGGCCAGCGCATAGAGGAAGGCATACTTGTCGCCAGGGCTCGCCATCACTTTTCCCAAATGCACGACCCGCAGGCGCTCATCAATTTCATAGAAATCCCCGAACACCCCTTCCCAGATCAGCAAATAACAGGGCATTCCGGCGGGGAACGGCGACATGCCGTATGTGCCCCAGAGGTGGGAGCGCTCGTGCGTCGAGGAATAGAAGTGCACCTTCCTGCCGAACAAGGTCTTCTCGCCGACAACCTCCGACCCTTGGGCTACGCCCTCGTAGCCTGCCGTGACGGCGCTGTCGCTTGCCATCGCCGTCTTCCGCCACCCACCGATAGCAATCACATCCGGAATGGCGTCGAGGCGGCCAGCGGCGTCGAGAACCGTCGTTGGGTTGATGGCCGAATATCTAGGAAAGCTATCTTTCTCAGGCTCGTATGAATAGATGAGCTCGGCTGCCGATGTGTCCAGTGCTGCAATTGCGCCATCATGATCCGGCTTGATCGAAATTATTCTCATGTTGCCAAACTCCTAGTTGTAAATGGCACACACGTGGATTTCGGGAAAGATCCTTTCGATCAACGCTCATTGTCTTCTCCCATCGCAGTTCCTCTTCTGGGACTCAAAAGTCGTGCCAACTTTCGAAAAAGCTGCCTTTCCTGTCAAATCAATGACTTAATCCGGAGTGCTATGAAATTGGCCCACAGACCGCTACGTCGCAGGCGCGACATTCACGACAGGGATGTCGGTCACTCTTGGACGCGGCGCTGCTCCGAAGAACGCGCCACCGGGGGATGTGCATCCCTACCATTAGCGGCAGTTAGTACACGAGGTCGCGCGCCTCCTGCCAATCTGCTCGAGCGCTACTCATCACGCTAGCGAGCGAAGTTGGCTTCCAGTTGGAAATCGAGCCATGCTCTGAATGAGGCGCTGCTACTCTATCGGGGAAAAGGCTACCGAGTTCGATGAGAAAGTTTGCGGCCTAATCGACTATGTCCAACGCAAATCTTGGCAAATTGAAGCGCGTATGCAGGCCAAAATCGACAAGATGCTGCTCCTTGAGGGGTTGAGGTCTTTTTGCAAGGGCAACATTCACAGCCAGCTTTAGCATCTCGGCCGGGTCTTGCGCGAGAACATATTGAACGACGTCGTCACGCATCAGTGGAACTGTGATTGAGTTTGCTTCGTGGGTTACTACGCGGGTCCGACCAGCCAGACCGGCCTCTTCCAACGCCTTGGCCATGCCTGCATTTCCGCCTGCGACATTGTAGATCGCGGCAACATCTGGATGTTTTTTTAAAAGATCGCGGACCGCCAGATAGGTTTGTTCAGGCGAATCCTCCCCCTTAGCCACATCCGTGAGTCTTATGTTTGGAAAATTTGCCCGAAGGTGCGAACGGAACCCGATTTCTCTGTCTTCATGATTATTAAATGCATAGTCACCAAGAACAACGCCAACGGTAGCAGATTCGCGTTCTTTCAAGAGGCTGCCGATAAGATAGGCGGCAGTCTGCCCGGCACTCCTATTATCAATGCCCACGAAAGCATCGCGGCTGTCGTGAGGAAGATCGGAGACGAATGTAATGACGCGCTTGCCGCGCTTTCGCGCCTGCAACAACAGCGCGTTCATCCGTTCAGTGTTTTTTGCGGTGACGATCAGCGGGCGTGAAACGTCTCTGCAAGCATCGTTTACCGCATCGAGCATCTCGTCTTCGTTCTTTTGAGACATGTCGACGAAGTTTAGAGGAATAGCGCGGTTTTGGCATGAGGCCTGAATCTGCATCGCAAACCCACGGCCTACTCGGAGCACGGCATCTGCGGCGCTGCTTGCGGGAAGCCCTCCATTCTCCTGTGGAGCCCGGCCGAGCTGTTCGAGCGCCCGATTGATGACTTGTTCGGTACGGGGATGGATGCCGCCTCGTTTATTAAGAGCGCGGTCTATCGTCGCGCGGGACAGTCCGGTCACCTTTATTAATTCGTTCATCGTTACCCGACGCGTCACGGCTAGCTCTCCCTTGAATGTCTCAAATTACCTCATCTTGGCGCTTACGCAACATCAATCGGGCCTTTTTTCTACGATTTGTCACGTTTATGCCCTTTTGACCGAAAAAGAGGTTGACCGCATGTAAGGTTTGCGACAATGTCTCAGTATAAGAAACAAAATGAGACATCGCAAGGCTTGGGAGGTCGTCTTGGCTTGTATCGAGGTTGGAAACGCTCCGGACTCGTGGGGCGTGTGGTTTCCGCATAATGACCGCCAAGTACCGTGGGACGTATTCCTGGATGAGGTCGCGGCAGCGGGCTATTCCTGCATTGAGCTGGGCCCATGGGGATATTTGCCGACTGAGGCGTCGGCACTGAAGGCCGAACTATCGAAGCGCAATTTGACGTTAGCGGCGTCCACGGTTGGATGCAATTTGCTCAATGAAGAGAGCATCGAGAGCCTTCTTATTCAGCTTCCCGCGATCACCGCGCTTCAAAAAGAGCTTGGTGCAAAGTTCGTCGTTTTGCTTCCTGAGATGTTCACCGACCTGTTCACCGGTGAAGTCGTCCTCAACAAGCAATTGTCTGCGGAAGAGCGTGAACGCTTCAACCGCAACATTGGCCGGATCGGCAAGTTTATCCGCGAACAGTACGGGCTTGTTTTGGCCGCACATCCGCATGTCGACAGTCATCTGGAAACAGAGGAAGACATCGAGAGCCTCTTGGCATTGACTCCCGCCGAAGATGTGGCGCTATGCCTTGACGTCGGGCACCATGCGTATGGCGGCGGTGACGCGTGCGCCTTCTTGAAAAAGCATGCGAACCGCATCCCCTACATTCACCTGAAAAACTGCGACGCGGATGTTCTGGCTGACATGCGGCGCGAGGGTTGGTCGTTCGCGCATGCCGTCACGAAAAACATCATGTGCGAACCATGGAAGGGATTGGTCGATTTCAAACAGCTGAAATCGGTCCTCGATGAAATCGGGTACCAAGGCTACGCGGTCGTGGAACAAGACATGTATCCGGCTCCCCCCGAACGGCCTTTCCCTATTGCACGCGCCACCCGCAAATATCTCAACGACGTCGGAATTGGTTGAAGAAATGACGAACCAAAAGATCACAGTGGCGCTGATCGGCGCCGGATTTATCGGTGAGCTTCACGCGAAAAACTTGGCGCGGCACGCTGATGTGGCGCTAAAGTATGTCGTAGAGCCATCTGAAGCGCTAGGCAGAAAGGTGGCAGACGCGACCGGGGCTAGGTGGCTGTCCGACGCGGCAGAAGCATATGAGGATTCGAGTGTTGAGGCGGTGTGGATTGCTTCTCCGGCCAACACACACACGGACTTTATCCGGCGCGCCGCCAAAGCAGGCAAAGCGATCTTCTGCGAGAAGCCTGTCGGTATGAATATGGAGGACGTCGATGTCCTCGTTTCGGAATTGCGCGAGTATAAGCAACCGATCCTGATTGGTTTTAATCGGCGCTTCGACGCCAGCCATGCCCGGCTCAAGGAAATTGTCGAAAGTGGTGCGATTGGGGAGGTCGAGATGGTGTCCATCACGAGCCGTGACCCCAATCCGCCGCCACCGGCCTACATGAAGGCCACACCCGGCGGCATCTTCTATGACACCATGATCCATGACTTCGATATCGCGAGGTGGGTTCTCGGCGTCGAGGCGACCGAAGTCTACGCCACGGCGAGCAGTCACATCAATGGGGAACTGAACCCGGACCGGGAGTACGATGCTGCAACCGCGACGCTGAAAACCACATCTGGAGCAGTGTGCCAAGTGTCCGCAAGCCGACGCGCCGTCTACGGCTACGACCAGCGTATCGAGGTCTTCGGTTCTAAGGGGATGGTGCAGTCGCAAAACCACGGCAAGACCAATGTAAAAGTCTACGGCGCGGATGCGATCCGTACGGACCCCCTGAAGAACTTTTTCATCGATCGATACGCCGATGCCTATGTTCGCGAGATCGATCAATTCGTCGGAGCCGTCCGCGGCGAGACCACCAATTTTCCAAATGTGTGGGACGGTCGTCAGGCGCTGCACATCAGCATGGAGGCGCTTAAGTCAGCGCGAAGCGGCTCGCCAGTGAGCCTGAAATGACCGATGGCTCGTCTAGGGAGGAGAAGCCAATGGCCTTGGATACACATCAAACCGTCACAGGAAGCAATGGCGAAGCAGCAGCGATCAGCGCTAAACGGCCTGAGAAGACCTTCATCGACAAGCTGATGCTTCGGCCTGAGTCGGGCGTCGTCATCGCTGCTATTGCCGTGTACCTATTCTTTTCAGCGTTCGCTCCGCACTTCTTCTCGGACCGGGTTGCCTCGAACCTTCTGCTCAGTTCGTCGACGCTCGGCATCATAGCCGTCGGTGTCGCCGTCCTGATGATCGCCGGTCAATTCGATCTGTCAGTTGGTTCGGTCTACGGTCTATCAGCTGGGATGGTGATCATGGGCGTAAACGCCGGAATCCCGGCGATCGTTATGCTGCCGATCGTTTTGGTCGCCGGTCTGCTGGTGGGGGCGTTCCACGGGGTTCTCGTAACAAGGTTGCAGATACACTCGTTGATCATCACGCTCGGAGGCTTGATGTTTTACCGAGGTGTACTCCTGGCGCTAACCCAAGGGTTTCCGATCCGGTTGAAAACTCCCGATCCCTTCCTTCGAGCCTTCGATTTCAATTGGAACGGGATACCGGGGCCGTTCTTCTGGTTCCTCGTGCTCGTTGTCATATTCGCTTTCGTTTTGACCTCCACTCGATTTGGCAACTGGCTCTTTGCTACAGGGGGGTCGCCTGAGGCTGCGCGAGGCATGGGTGTTCCGGCCGAGGGGGTCCAAATAGCAGCGTTTGCCCTGAATTCGATGATGGCATGTCTTGCCGGGTATGTCTCCGTCGCGCGTTTCTCAAGTGTGGATGCGCTGCGTGGACAGGGAATGGAACTGGAAGCCGTTCTGGCGGTGGTTGTCGGTGGTGCGTCTCTCAATGGTGGATACGGCAGCATTGTGGGTGCAGCTTTGGGCGTCCTGATCATCAGCATGATCCAGCAAGGTCTGCTTCTGATGGGCATCTCAGTTTACTGGTACCAAGCCGGCATTGGTTTGCTGCTGATCGTCGCTGCTGTTGTCAATCAACGCGTGAGAATAAGGAACGGCGTGTGATGACCAAGGATTTAGCTTCTCCACTTCTCGAACTCAAGGAAATCACGAAGTCCTTCGGCCGCGTTCATTCTCTGCGTGGCATCAACATGGACGTGAGGCCAGGTGAGGTCTTGGGACTGCTTGGGGATAACGGCGCAGGCAAGTCGACGCTGATCAAGGTCTTCGCTGGCGTCCATCAGCCGACGAGCGGTCAGATCATCTGGCAGGGTCAGCAGACGTCCATCGACTCTCCGAGAAAGGCCATGGCGAAGGGGATCTCGGTTGTCTATCAGGACTTGGGGATCATCCCGCTCCTGAGCATCTACCGGAACTTCTTCCTTGGCCGCGAAGAGGAAGTGTCGGTGAAATTGCCGGGTTTGATGCTGCTGAAGAAACGGCAGATGCGCGAGATCGCTCGCAAATCGCTTTCGCAGTTGGGAATTCACATCGCCGATGTCGATTTAACGGTTGCCCGCCTTTCCGGCGGCGAACGGCAGTCGATTGCAATCGCAAGGGCGGTGCATTTCCAGTCCAAGCTGCTGATCCTCGATGAGCCGACTGCGGCGTTGAGCCTGAAGGAAACGGCGAAAGTGCTCGCCTATATTCAGGAAGCCAAGCGTCAGGGCGTATCGGTCGTCTTTATCACTCACAACATCTCCCACGCATATGAGGTCTGCGATCGGTTCACCGTGCTCTATCACGGCAAGGTCGCGGAAACGACGTCTCGCGAAGACGTCAGTGAGCAGGAACTGGCAAATCTTATCAACACGGGAACACGAGCGAGCAGCAAGCTTGCCGTCTAGGAGGCTAACGGGAGGAAACCATGGCCAATATCTCTGTAAGACTGATGACAACGGGCATTCTGGCGGCTGCGGCAGCAACGCTTGCTGCGGGGACTTCACTGGCAGCCGACCGCTGCGAGGGCAAAAAGCCATACCTCATTTACTACGCAACGCACGCAATTGCGGAGCCGGTTTGGGCGACCGTTAAGAAGGGTGCCGAGCAAGGTGCGGATGACAATTGCTTGAAGATTAAGTGGACGCAGGACGACAAGTTCTCGATTGAGACAACGATCAACCGCATGGAAACGGCAATCACGGAGAAGCCTGACATGCTCGTGATCACGGCCACCGATCCGACAGCAATGCGGCCGACAATCGAAAAGGCAAAAGCGGCTGGAATCCCGATGATTGCCATTAACGTGCTCGACCCGGCCCCAAAAGATCAGCGCGTGCCGTACCTGATCGGCATTGGCGCTGACCTTTATCAGAGTGGCGTTGCAGCCGCCGAGCAGGTCCTGAAGGTCAATCCTCATCCAAAGCGCGGAGTCGTTCCAAATCATGTTCCCGGTCACGTCGGCTTGGAGCAAATGGCAAAGGGATTTACGGACACGCTTGCGAAAGCCGGTGCCCAGACGGAGGTTATCGCCATTGGCACCGACGTGTCTCAAAGCTCTGCGATGCTGTCGAACTACTTCCTGGCCCATCCGGATACCGACGCTGTGTTCTGCATGAATTCGGGGCCGTTCTGCTTCGAAACATTGCTCGACGTCGAGCGCCGAGAAAACCTGTCCAAGAGCGTGTCGAATGTGACATTCGACGTCTCGCCAGCTTTGCTCGACGCAATCGCGAGCGGCGAGGCGATTGCTGGTATCGACCAACTTATGTACCTGCAGGGCTATCTTCCTGCGGTAATCGCTAGAACCTACTTGGACTACGGCATGATGCCGGGCGCTGACATCTCCACTGGCCCCGCCATCATCGACAAGTCCAATCTCGACAAGGTCAAGTTCCGCTTGATGGAGGGGGGTCTCAACTAACCGGTTAGCTTCGGGCGCGACATACGTGTTTGTCGCGCCCGACACGTTTTGAGGCAGCACAATGAAACTGGTTCATATCCCCAAAACCAGGTTTTGCACGATCTCCGAAATCGTGGAGAAAACCGGTTTTGACCGGGCTACTGTGCATCGCGCGTTGAAGAACGATACATCCGTCAAGTTCGAAGTTCGCGAGAAAATTTCATATGCGATCTTCGATCTGAATAACCAGGCTATCGCCAAATACCAGGCTGAGCTGCGGCGGTTGACATAGGCGCGGCGACAACTCGAGAAGCGACGAGAAAATGCAGTTTGATGTCACGAAGTTCCGCGATTTAGCGGACTATGTCACGTCCCTCCAGATGTGTAGCACCCACGAGCACACCGAATTTGAGTCAGAATATGTCCGTAACCCTCCGGACATATTAGCCAACCTGTTCGATAACTATATCATCAATGATCTTGCAGTAGCGGGTGCTGATCCGGAGAGCCTCCGACGCCTTTTGGCGAAAGGTGTTGACAGTATTGCGATCCGGTTTGCTGGTGTAGCAGAAGCCTGGAGCCGGGCGCAGTACACTGGTTACGGTGAAGCCGTTAAAATGATCGCAAAAGCTCTTTACGGTATTGAAGAAATTGACGGATTGGCACTTGAACATAACCAAACGAGATATTGCGGCTCTCCTGGGGAACGCCTTACACTCTTACGTAATCAAGGAAATCTTGACCATGTCCAGATAGACGCGATGGACTGGAACATTCCCTCGGAGGCTTTGGGCCAGGATTTCTTCCTGTACGATATCAACCTATGCCGGTTCTGCGATGGCACTCCCGATTTTGAGAGAATCGCAAGAACGACAGGTGTGGACGTCTCTGATCTATCGAGCTTGGAGCGAGCGATTTCGACGATATTCGAGAGCAACGGCAACCTGGCCGTAGCAATAAAATCCCAGCACGCTTATCACCGCACACTGCGGTGGCAGGTCCGTGATGAGTCGAGTGCGGCCGAAGCACTTGACAGATGGAGGCGTGACGGGCCCGGTACTGCGGCTGAGACGAGAAACTGTCTTGGTGACTGGTGCATCGACCTGATCGCGCGCTTGGCTGCCGAGCACAAATTGCCGTTTAAACTCCATACTGGCTATCTCAACGGGTTTGGCGGATTTCCAATCACCGTCTCTCGTGCTGAAATGCTTCACGAACTTTTGCACGCACACCCCAATACGAATTTTGTACTCATGCACATTGCCTACCCTTACGAGAACGAACTTGTTGCGGTTGCGAAACAGTTCCCGAATGTTGCAATCGATTTATGTTGGGCTTGGGCGCTAAACCCACGCGCCACGTCGGAATTCGTGCGCCGAATGATACATGCTGTTCCCTCCCATAAAATCTTCGCATTCGGAGGCGACTCGCGCCTTCCGGCGGCATCGGTTGGGTATGCCTTCCAGGCGAGGAATTGGTTACTTAAAACGTTGGAGCAGGAGATCAATGATGGGTTCATAGATGAACGGGGGGCGATCGCGCTAGCCCATCAATTCATGAATGCCAATCAGTACGCTTTTTTTGATATTGAGATAAAAAAAGCACGGATGCGAAGTTCCCGCACTATGCCCCAGCTGAATCCGGACCAGGCAATTGCCATTTTTGACAAGGCGACACATGCCGCGTGGAATGACAATCCAGGAGACTATAGAGTTTAGCGGACGAGCCGCTTTCTGTTCGTTAGTTGAGGTCGGTGCCGCACCTCTGTCCTCGGCGACTACCAAATCCACCTTTTCGATCTTCAGGTAGTCCAGTCGAAGTTGGTTCGACACCTTTTTTGCCGAAAGGTTTGATCGCATTTAGTACCCGCTGAAACCTCTGGTCAGAGGTTTCAGCGCCGTCGCTTTTGCTGCCCAACTCAGCTCGAATAGACTCGCGCGTAGCTGGTACGGATGATTAGACTCTCGAGGGGCCAGTTCCGCTGGCGCTCGAAGCAGGACCCGCGCGACACAACACACGGGCGACTTCCCAGTATCGATAATACCCATAAATAGGTGGAGCGCCGCGCTTGCACTTGATCTCTTCCTTGTATTCGTCGTCGTCCACTTGCGCTCGATCTTGCAGCGCCCCCGCAGCGATACTCTTCTTTGGCTCTGCGCTCGTATTGCGGTTCATCATAATAACGGTACGAACGCCAGCGCTCGTGACCACTTTCGTCTTTCCAAGGATCGGCCAAGGCGCCCCCCGCACAGGCGGTCAACGCTATGCCAGCGGCGGCTAACATGGGCACGGTCGGCAGGTTCTGATGCATGACGAAGCGCGTCCAGATGAGGCGGCTGTTACCCAGCACGATGGAAAACAAACCAGACTATCCTGGGGGTCGTCGGTTCATCGGTGAAGACGACATGAAACTGGGCAAAATCGACTTGCGCCTGCTCGCCCGGCGGTGTCTCGAAGCGAACCTCAAAACCTTGCTCGCTCGGCGGCCGAATGTCGCGCAAGACGTCGGTCAGCGCCGTGTAGCCGCCGGAATAGCCGAGATCCTTGATCTCGCGGAAAAGCAGCCGCGCGTGTCAGGCCGGGATAGTCTGCACGCGTCTGCGAAGAAAGGCCGCGAAGGGTCGATCACCGTCGCTCTTGGCTTGCGGGCCAATAGACCGGAGCCTCCAGCCCGCACTCGATGTACTTGTCGCACCGTCTTGCGATCGAATACCAGCCTGCCTGGCGATCGTAGATCCAGGATCATCATCATCTCCCGCAGCTTGATCACCGAAATCCCCTTCCGACCATCGGAAGCAGTATCGGTGATGACATGTTACCGGTCTTCCGGGCGCGCCCCCGGAAGACTGGTCACAGCGCAAAGTGGGGAAGATTCAAACGGCACATTTGGGGAGTATTGTTCCCGGTATCGACAGCGGTAGGTATCCAGCGGCCTTAAACCGGCATGCGGAAGCCGATAGTGCGAGTCGTGGTGGTGATTGTTGGTCCCGCGAATGCGGTCCGAAGCACCAGATGCAGAAGCCTAATGGCGAACGCGCGTGGCGGGCGCTCTGATGGCATCGGCGAGGTTACCGACTGCTTGCCGTCCGTAAGTTTTTGGCCTCCGTCAAAGCGTCGAGCCAAAGGCGTGTGCAAGCGATCCATAGCGTGGATGTATGGCATCCAAACAATCGACTTTGCGAATTAGCCGTCCATGCTCCATTAGACGAAAAGCAAGTACGCCTACACCTGCTGCCGGCGATTTTCTTAATTATGGGCGAGTGCAGCAGATCGGCCGAAATCAATCCAGCGAATGATTCTAGAAAGCACCAGTTTCACATCGTTGCTGCGGATACCTACGGCTGACCAACGTGCCTAACGCCTCAGTTCATCCAATTAAACCGGGAATTTCATCAGGTCGTCTATGCCGCGAGACTTTCGAGCCGATGTCCAGGCCTTGCGGGGTCCAGCTGTCCTACTGGTTGTCCTTTATCATACCCAACTCGCGCCGTTTGGTTATCTCGGCGTTGATATTTTCTTCGTAATTTCGGGCTTTCTGATCACCGGCCACATCGCGACCCGGCTTGAGCAGTCACGGTTCAGCTTTTATGAATTCTATTATCGTCGTGCGAAGCGTCTGTTGCCCGCGGCCTATGTGGTCATTGCGCTCACGACGATCGCTGCACCCTTCTTCCTTTCAGATGTAGGCCTGCGGGACTTCCGAAGTCAGATCCTCGGGGCGCTCACATTCACCGGCAACATCGTTCTCTGGACTCAGGCGGGCTCGCCTCCCGGCGCTCGTCCTTGTCCTCCTTATTCCCATTGGACCTTCTGGTTCGCAGAACCCGATCGTGGATGCCGCTTTGGTCTGCTTGGCAACCGTGATCCTCCTGCTGTCGCCCAGCAGGGATAATGTGGCGGTTCGAAGCATGGCAAGGATCGGGGATATCTCCTACTCGCTTTATCTGGTTCATTGGCCGGTGCTTGTATATGTAAGGGCTGCTTGGCTGGAAGAGCCTCCTGCGCTTGCGATCTATGCGGCAGTTGCCTTCTCAGTTGTAGCGAGCTCAGTTCTTCACCGTTTCGTGGAAAGGCCGTTCCGGCAGGGATTCGTCGCATCTCGTGGACGGATGGCCTCAGGACTCGTTGCGGCGACGGTTCTTCTCGGCTTCGCACCGTCAGTCGACATTGGCGCAGCCGAAAGTAGGGTTGGCTTTTCCGAGAGCCGACGGATCAATTACGGCCTGGGAAGTGCATGTGATTTCACATCTGGATCGCCTCCTCAGGAAATTCCGGAGGCCTGCCAGACGACGGACAGGCCCGAATTGCTGGTCTGGGGCGATTCATTTGCCATGGCACTGGTTCCCGGCTTGGCCAAAACGGTCGGAGAGGCCGGCCTGGCTCAGCTCACAATGAGCGCGTGCTTCCCCGCCATCGGCGTTGCTGCCGTCTCCAAGCGCGCAGCGTCTCCCTCCTTCGGCGAGGACTGTATCCGCTTCAATGACAGTGTTTTGGGTATCCTGAAAAATCGGCCGGAGATAAGGACCGTTGTCATTTCGAGCCCATTTGACGCCCCTGACTCCAAAGACTTCATGCTGCTTAAGAGGCGTGACGGTACATTCACGGAAGTTGAAACTTCGGTAGATGGAGCCGTTGAGGGTATCAAGTCTCTCGTCGAGGCGGTTCGCGCTTTAGGCAGGCGAGTGGTCGTAGTTGCTCCCCCGCCAGTCGCAGGCTTCGATATCGGAGATTGCCTTGAGCGAAAGGTGAGGGGAAGTCTTATGCTCGGGCGGCACAGTGATTGCAAAATCTATGTCATCGACTACCGCCGGATGCGATCCCGCACTCTCGAGCTCTTGAACCAGGTGGCCGTGAAAGCTGACGTAGAGGTTGTCTCTTACCACGACTTTCTCTGCGACGACACAAAATGCAGAACCGAGATCGATGGCAAATTCCTCTACCGGGACAGCGGCCATCTTTCCTATGAAGGATCAGAGATTATCGCTCGAAAGACAGGACTTGCTGAGAGGCTGATCAGGGCTGCTCGTTAGAGCATTTTCGAGATGGATAATGTTTCAAGACTAATTTTTCAGGCGGAGTGAACCGCGCTCCCTCAACGCTGACGACTGGCCGCCCTATAACATCGTCAAACTTGGCGAAGATGCTTACCGCATCGCCATCGCGGTGGCGGGGTTTGCCGCGGACGAACTGACGATCACCCACGAGGCGCGAACATGCTCGGGGTCAACGGCGCGAAATCGGAGGAAGAAGAGGTACAGTACCTCCATCAAAAACTCCCACTTAGACCGTTTGTGCGGAGATTTGAACTCGCCGATCATGTGGTCGTCGAGGGCGCCAAGCTCCAAACCGGGCTACTCGTCATCAACCTGAAGAAGGAAATACCCGAGGAGATGAAGCCGCGTCGGATCGCCATCGAAACCGAGATGACGAAACCGGCTTCGAAGCAGCTCGAAGGCGATAAAGCCGCCTGATGCCGTCCCTCAGCCGCTCGATCCTCGCCTGTTGCCGAATGGGCGAAGGACCCAGCTGCGCCGAAAATTGGAGCAAAAGAAACCGAAGAAAGGAGGACAGCCATGAGTGTACGCAACCTGATCCCGTGGAGCCGAGGCGTAGCGCGCCGAACGCGGCGAGGATCAGGAGGAGGTTTTGCCAGCGAAGGCCGCCGACCGCCGTGATAGCGAAACCACGCCGCCGATCGTACTGGGACCAAGCACCTCGTTCGGCTTCCACCACGGCGCATCAAGGCTGGCAGGCGTCACAGGAACCGAAACCGCTTCTCCTCGGTTACAGGCGCCGTTTAACCTCCGGCCGTGACGCCTTGCATGGCAGCCCGCGTTTTCGGCGCGATATCGCCGTCTACGTCAAGCCGCTGATCGGCCTGGAACTGGACCACGTTGTCGGCGCGGTACCCGAGGAGAGCGAGATGTGTGCCAGCCGGTCTAACCGATCGGACAGGCCGTTCTTACCTCCGTTGACTTTCTTCGTACTGGTCTCAGCGTCGCCTTCGTCGGCCCAGCGGTTAAGTGTCATGGCGCTGCTGTGACGGCGTTGGCCCCCAGGTCTCGCGATCGTAGCGGAAGTCGCCGCTCTCATGCATGAGCTGTGCGAAATACTGAGCGAGCCGGTGCGGCCGATCCATGCCGAACCGGTCGCCGTATTTGACCAAAGCACGAGCACGGACGCGAGATTGCCCTCGTTCACCCTGCCCTTTGCGGCAGAGCGAACCTGCTGAGCGGTAGGCCGCCTAGTTGCTCACTCATCCATCGCGAGACTCCCCTTCGTTAGCATTTGCATCAAAGCCAGTTCGCTTCGAACTCCCTGCTGATACAAGTGAAAGAGCATTCTGCCCAATTCTGTGCCCCCGTCGCTGTCGGGCTCCAGATCATTTGCTCCGCATGCATAGAAATGCACCCTTCGAAGCATCTTTATTTCTTCGTCGCCAATCCCCATGTCCGAAAAGCGAAGAGCCACTTGAACCTCCACTTTTAAAGGAACGTTGCGATGATTTTCATATATTGGGAGGGGGAACTTTCGTTTCCAGTATGGGCGGTGCGCGGGCGCGGCTGGTTGAACGCCAAATTTTAGAGAGATTGGTTTCGATTGCCCCGTCCGGCTTCCTTTTTCACGGATGAAGTCTAGCAGGATCGCCGCGCTCCGCGGCATGGTGTTATCCGAGGGGCGCTTTGCCGGCGTGGAACTTTTTTTCCTAAGCAACCCCGTCTTTGGCTCGTCAAAGAGAGCGAGCGAGGAGAGCTATGGACGTGCAGACGGCAGGAATGGCGCTGCTGTTTTTGGCGGCCCCTGAGTTGCGCGATCATGCGTGGATGCCGCAGGATTACGTCTTTTTTGAAGTTATGCGAGGTGTGTGAGGAGGCGCGCTTGCATCGCGGCGTTCTTCGATGCTCACCACAGAAAAACAATACCGCCCTGCTCCGTTCCGAGAAGAAGTGCAAAAGCGGCATTCGCATGCATTCACGAGCACCAGAAATTCTCGGGCATGGTTTGAAACACACACCCATCAGAGCGGCAACGTTGCGATCATAAGGATGTCAGCCTTCAATCTGAGAGCCACGCCGGAATTGAACGGATATGTCAGCCGGGTCGCTGCCGATCTGGCGACGGACGAAAGAGCCGGCATTTCCTACTACCTGGTGCGCCTGTCGGTTCCGCATGCGGAACTGACCAAGCTCAAGGACCTGACGCTCGTGCCCGGCATGCCGGCCGAAGCGATGGTCCAGACGGGTGAGCGAACGGCTCTTTCTTATCTTGTGAAGCCGCTGTCCGACCAAATCAGTCGGGCATTCCGGGAGGAATGAAATTGGACCGTTTCGCGCGGAAGTCTTTTTTGCGAGACGTTGACGTTATGGTGGCGGTTGGGTGGCCGCCAGTTTCTCCCGCTCGTAAGTTCCCTCCCCTGAGAGCATCTCTCAACGATAACGCCACCGTTGCCCGTTTCAAACCGAACGATCCGCGCGGCCCGGTTTCAGGCAAAGTTTGCCCGAGTCGGGTTCCGCGCTCTATCCGGTGCCGCTCCGTTTCCTGAAAGCCGCCAGTCGGGTTGCGCAACAGGATTGGGCAGGAAGGGGTCGTTTCCCGCTAAGCCGTTTTCAACGACTGAGCAACGCAAGCGGACGGGCGATCAGATGATTCGGCCGACAGTCTTGTGCCCCCAAATGCGAGCAGGCTGGTACTTTTGCGAAATGGCAGATAGTAGAGATGACTTTGCGGAAACGCTATTTTTCGTTGTCAGCGCCGACATTCGCAAGTTGATGACGGGCGAACGAAGTGCGCGTTCCATCGTGTTGCGGCGATAGCAGATACCTGCAAGCTCTTCCGCCACTCGTTCACAAGCGGACGAGCCTCCGATCGACCAAACCAGCGTCCACTAACGGCAGCTCTTCGGCTACCATGTCAGGGCCATACGCATCATTGTCCGGAGACCTTGCCCGCAGCATCAGCAACGCCGTAGCGGTTCAGTGTGCGCTTTACGCCACTGGGGAGTTCTGAGTCTTCGACAAGCAGCGTGAGTGAAGGTGGCCGGAGCTCGGGATAAACGCGGAAGAGATGTTACAGTACGACCTTGGCGAGGGCCGCCCCTCGTCCCGACCATATGCCTCAAGCATCCCGGAGACGGCAGGCTCTTGGAGCGTAACCGGTCTGATAGCCGTCTCGATTTTTCCATGTATTGAGGAGCAGGCCTTCCTGATCCAGAACGGCATGTCTGAGCAGAAAGATGATATCGCTTCTAGCGCTGGCTCCTCGAAGCGGAGTCCTGCCAGCGCGCCAATGTTCTTGATCATTGCATTGGCAGCGCCTCGCTGCACAAGACTGAGGTACTCCTCCGGGATGGATGCTAACGCTGCATTTTCGGCCCATAGACCGACCCCACAGCGAACCTAGCGACTGGAGACGCCGCTGACTAACAGCGACGCTCGTCGCTCATCGCGAGCGGCCGCATGGTAGGCCGCCCGAACGTTGCGCCAGAACTCGACGAACCCGGCCCGCCATCGCTCGCCGCCGCCGTCACGCGGTGTGACATAGTCAATCTCGTCGAAGGCGAGGACTACGGTGCGGTCGAATTGACCGAGTGCTGCCTGGAATTGACGCGCGGCCTCGGCAAGTGATGGGGCAGAAAGGCTCGCATCCACCTCGGCGTAAGCGCGACCGGATGCTTTGAGGCAAGGAGGGAGAGAGTGATGGAGTGGAGCAGTCCCGCTGCATCCATGCCAAAAACGTCGTCCGGTTGGCAGTCTATGAACAGCGCGACGGCATTGAGTAGCAGCTGTACCACGAAGGGGTTGGCGCAGGTCGGCAACTAGGTCGTTTACGTCCTCCAGGCCCACCGAATGCCGGAAAAGGTCTTCCCCAACGCCCGAGACCAAGTGGGCGTCTTTTTTCGGATCGTTCGCCGCGCTCGAGTGATGCTTGCCAGATGACAGATCAGGCTGTCCGTGTCGCCCAAGCTCACCGCGCGTGTCAGCAGCTTCAAGCGGTCCAGCATTGTTCGTGCACCATCGAATCCCGCATAAAGGCCGAAGGCGATCATGCCGGACCCCTGGGCCATCTGCTTGCGGGCTATTGCATGATCGGCATGCGACTCCAGGAAAGGGTAGCTCACGCCGATGTCTGCGAGGGCGACCGGTATCGCAGTATGATGCCACCCGGCACCACCTTTCAGAAATCACGCCCGCCGTCACGGCGGCCAATGCGGTCGTCATGCTTCAATGCCTGGCCAGCTCTACTTGTCATCTTCTACCGACGCCCGTTGGACGCGCAATATAAATGCCGGGTACGGAATTCCCTTAAAAGTAATACTTGAAAATAGACTCGACCGGAAAGTCGTTCTCTGGTTCTATCCTGGGGTACTGTTTCCGAGTAGCAAGGGCGTAGCAATGGCTTACGACTGGGATGGAAAGCGCACACGTCGGCTCCAAATGCTCAGGTTCATGGGAGCTCTGGCTATACCTGCTCTACTATTCGGCTCCGCCATTGCGGCACTGCAGTGGACCGATACGGATGGTTCGGCCGTGAGGACGGCTCAATTTCGATAGTTCTCCAGCGAAGCTGCACCCGTTCAATTCAGACTGAAACGCAGAGGCACAAAGGGTCTTCCGTCGCATCGGATGGCGGAGCGAGGGGAAATGATGAATTCAGCTCAAACCTTGAGTTTCGATCCAATTGGGCCTGACGAGTTGGACATGATCGGAAAGGCCTTCCAAGACGAGCTGCAAAGGCGCGCTTTGTCACGCAAGTCTGAAGAAGCTGAAGCGCTCGCCGCAAAACTGATCAACGCTTATCAAGCAGGGATTCGCGACGACCTGGGCTTGAGTATTGTCGCTGGGCTGTCCTGAGGCGCCGCGCGCGCAGCGGCGAATACAGACTGAGCCGATTGATGGCTGCCTGCTCAGCAGGCTCTCGCACTCATTCAATTGAGTGCCGGCGAGGGCTTCGCCGCCAAGTAAAGACGACGCAAGTGTGGAGCGCCGCCGAGTTCATGAAACGTCGAATCGCTCAAGCATCTTCATAAGCTGAACGTTCTGCAGATGAAGCTTTTCAGCGAGTTGGGCCCTCAGCATTTTGATTTCTTCGTCGAGCGTTGCCATTTCATGGAAAAACAAGTCTCGTGACGACGAGGATCGCAAGCCTTGATGATGCTTTTGGGCGACAACGCTCTGCGTAGCCACGTGGGCGTTGGCTCTCTTGCCACCTTCTCCACGCTTGATCCACGGTTTGCCTTGCGACTTTGTGCTTGCCGCCCTTTTCGGAACCAACGAATTCGCTTCGGCACCCGAATGGTCGCCTTCATGACGCGCAGTTGTTTGAGCCTCTTCAGCATCGGTCGGCGGTGTTAATGCCTGTGCGCCATCGCCTTCCGCCTTATCCGAGGCGACCGACCCTTGATCAACCGAGACGTCCTCAGGTGGGCTGGCAGCGAGCGTCGAACTGGGCGGAAGTGCGGACGTATGCTCCACTTCGCTCTCGAGAGCCCCGGTGTCATTCCTGATTGAACTCTCTTGCGCTTCCGCCGATGGTCGCCGGGACATCAATTGGGCAACAAATTTCCACGGTGATTTCATAGTCTTCCCATCTTGAGCAAGCCGGACTGCGATCCTGTTGAGCTAGTTTTTTCTCACCCAAGCATCTTTTGTATGCGGCTGGGACAGGTTCGACAGCAATCTGCTTCTTTGTCTCCGGTGTCTTTTCCGTGGCGACCGTCTCGACAATCCCGGCAATTGGGTCTGTACTCTTCTCTTCAGCCATCAGATGATCCCCTCTGGAAGCGGAAGGCTGTTTTCGACCGAGCGAAAGACCGAGTCAACAAAGCTCTCCTATCTACAGAGACGCCCGCAATCTTGGGCAAAGCTCGGCCGTCTGAGATTTCCGCGATCCCCAACTCTCCGACGAAGCGTCCAATCTTGCTTCATTTAAGGCGCAAGCGCGCGGGGGCGTCGGCGCTTAGTGAGCTGTTATGTACCACACACCAACACCGGTACAGGCAACACGGTGTTTGCCTCATCGAGGATATCGAACGTGTATTTTCCCTCCGGATTGATGTCAACTGAATAGCTCAGGCGATCGCGTATATGATTGCTTTCGTCGAACGTGAGCACCTTCGGCTTCAACGACGTAATCCGGCTTTCGTCGAGATAGACCGAGTTGCAAATGATGATCTGGTCACCGGGCTGGCAGGTGCGCGCTGCGGCTCCGTTGAGAACGCAGCACCGCGACCCGCGTTCACCAAGAATGACGTATGTTGAGATTCGGGCGCCGGAATTCCTGTTCCAGATCTCGACAAACTCCATGGGCAGGATACCAGCTTCCTCGCAATGGTCCGGGTCCAGCGTAATTGATCCGTGATAGTTGAGGTTTGCCTCAGTCACGTAGATACCATGCAGTTTGCCTGCGACAAGCTTTCTCATGTTCCCTCACCGTTACTTTCGTCGTGCCTTTATTAGAGGAAAGTCTGCCAGACCGGAAGGCACTCGTATGCCAGACTGTCAGGCACCAGGTGGAGGTTACCGATCGATAGCAGCATTCTGCCGCCTTAAGAGATTCGAACAGTCGACCCACAACATGCCATTGCCATGTCTCACCTCGTTTCCTCCTCTCGCCTCATATAGCCGGCGAGGTTCCGAATCCCCTAAATGCTGAGGAGCACAGCCCCTCCGGTCATCCCCGCGCCGGCCGCCGCCAACAACAGCTTCTCCCCAGGCACGAAGGACCTGGCTTTGTGCGCAAGCGACAGCGAGAGCGGGATCGTCGCTGCCGACGAATTGCCGTGCTCCTCGATGGTGCGCACGGTCTTTGACGGATCGATGCCGAGATTGTCGCAAACCGCATCGAAGATCCGGACATTCGCCTGATGCGGCACAAAGCGGCTGACGTCCCCGGCGCCAAGACCGGCATTGGCGAGCGCGCGCTTTGCGCAAACCGTCATCATTTCCACGGCCCGGACGAAAACTTCCCGCCCGTCGCGCATGGTCATCAGGACATCCTCCGCTGCCATGCCTGGCGCAAAGGGACGGCTGCTGCCGCCGGCTTGAATCGTGATCAGGTCGTAGCCGCTCCCGTCCGATGAAAGATCGACGCCGATGAGCCCCTTGCCCTGAACGTCGCAAGGCGCGACGACGACGGCGCCGGCCGCATCGGCGAAGAGCACGGCGCTCGCGCTTTCCGCCAGATTGATCCGGCGGCTGAGGATATTGGCCGCAACGACAAGGACCGCTCTCCCCTGCGCGCGGACGAAACCATCGGCAAGCGTCAGCGCGTAAAGAAAGCCCGAGCAGGCGCCGGCAAGGTCGATTGCACCGGAATTGGCAAGCCCGAGCCGATGGGCGAGCAGCGGCGCGGATGGCGGCAGCAGGTGATCGGGCGTCGAGGTCGCAAGCAGCGTCAAGGCGATGTCACCCCGTGAGATGCCCGAGTCCTGAAGCGCCGCCTCCCCCGCTTTTGCCGCAAGTCCGCTCAGCGTATCTCCCGTTTCCACCCAGCGCCGCGCACGGATGCCCGTCCGCCGCTCGATCCAGCCCGGCTCAAGGTCGAGCCTCGTTTCGATCTCGGCATTTTCGACGCGCCGCGCCGGCACGTAATGGCCGAAGCCGGCAAGGCGGGATGACCGGACGCTGCTCATAGCCACCCCGCCGCGAAGGCCGACGCCGCCTCGTCGATCGCGTCATACGCCCGGTCGAGATCTGCATCCGAGACGCAATAGGGCGGCATCAGATAGATGACATTGCCGAGCGGCCGGATGAGGAGCTTGCGCTCGCGAAAGAAGCCCCGAAGCCGCGGCCCGACCTCCGAAAGATAGCCGCCGACTGGCACGGCGAGATCGAGCGCGGAAACGGTGCCGGCCTGGCGAATGTTGCAGAAGCGCGGGTCGCCTTCGAAGCGCCGCAGGTGGGTCTTCTGCTTCGCCGCAAGCGCCTCGATGCGCACCCTTACCGGCTCCGTCTTCCAGATTTCGAGATTGGCAAGGGCGGCCGCGCAGGCGATCGGGTTGGCCGTATAGGAGCTCGAATGAAAGAACGTCCTGCGGCGGTCGGTCGAAAGATGCGCCTCGAAGATTGCAGCCGCGCAAAGGGTCGCCGCCAGCGGCAGCGCGCCGCCTGTGAGCCCCTTCGAGGTACAGAGGATATCGGGCGCAACCCCAGCCTGCTCGCAGGCGAAGAGTCTACCCGTTCGGCCCCAGCCGGTCATCACCTCGTCGGCGATCAAGAGGCTGCCGTGCCGCTCGGCGATCCGCTTCAGTTCGGCAAGGACGGCGGGCGGATAGATCTTCATTCCGCCGGCGCCGAGCACCAGCGGTTCCACGAGCAGTGCCGCCACCTGGCCGGACGCGCAAGATGCCTCGAAGGCATCGAGCGTCTCCTGCTCGCGGCCGGCTTCGGGAAACGGCAACCGGTCGACGGCGAAGAGAAGCGGCTCATAGGCCGCATTGAAGACGCCGCGCTCGCCGGCCGACATCGTGCCGATGGTGTCGCCATGGTAGCCGTGCTCAATCACGCAGATGCGGCTGCGCGGGGCACCGATATTGTGGAAGAAGCCAAGCGCCATTTTCAGCGCCACCTCCACCGCAGTCGAGCCGCTGTCGGAATAGAAGACATGCTTGAGGCCAGTGGGCGCAATCCCGATCAGCCCGTCGGCTAGCTCCTCCGCCGGCGCGTGGGTATATTCGGCGAAGATGATCTGGTCATAGCTCTCCGAGGCGCGACGGATCGCTTCCATGATGGCCGGGTGCCGATGGCCATGGGTGATCACCCACCAGGACGAGATTGCATCGAGGATCGGCGCGCCATCCTCATCGATGAGGTAGGCGCCCTCGGTGCCGACGACCCGTTTCATCGGGGCTTCGAGCGCATGCTGGGTAAAGGGATGCCAGACGGGCGAGGTTCTCATACTGCGGCCTCGCGGAACCGGTCGATATCGAAATTCGCGCGAAAAGCTTGCCGCAGAGCATCCGGCGTCAGCGGCTCGAGCCGCGGCAACCGACCGAGCACGCGGACCTGCCCGAGGACGGCAATAATGGCTTGAGTGTCAGCCTGCTCGTCGCCGATGAAGGCAACGCCGAGGACCGGGATCGAACGAGCCCGCAGCGCTTCGAGCGATAGCAGCGTGTGATTGATCGTCCCGAGCCCGGTGCGGGCGCAGAGGACAACGGGAATCCGCCAGCGCGCGAAGACATCGGCAAAGATCGTCTGGTCCGTCAGCGGCACCATGAGCCCGCCGGCGCCTTCGATGACGAGCGGCGCGTCGGTCTCAGGCGGTGAAAGATCGTCGGCCAAGATCGTGACGCCGTCGAGCTTGGCAGAGAGATGCGGCGAGGCGGGTGTCGTAAGTCTGTAGGCCTCCGGCAGAATGCGGTCGGGCGCTATTTGCCCGAGCTGCCGCGCGGTTTCGCTGTCTGTTGCGTCCTCGAGTCCGGACTGCACCGGCTTCCAATAGTACCCGGAAAGCGCATCGGTGAGTGCTGCGGCAAAGACTGTCTTGCCGATGTCCGTATCGGTGCCGGTGATCAAAAGGCGAAGCGTCATGGCTGCTCCTCCGCCATCGCGATCTTCAGTCTCTCCAGCATGTCAGCGATCGCCGACCTATCGACATTCAGCGTTATCGCGATCCGGAGCCGCGCCGTACGTTCAGGCACCGTCGGCGGGCGGATGGCGCGGATATCGAAGCCTTCGGCGCGCAGGCGCGCCGCGATCCTCACCGCCCTGGCATTGTCACCGATCATAACCGGCAGGATCTGCGATCCGCTGCCCTTTACACCGAGCATTACGGCAAGTGCCTCATTGGCGAATATTCTGAGCTCATCGAAAGCCGCTCGGCGCTGCGGCTCATCCGCGAGAATCCTCAATGCCTCGCGAACGGCGGCGGCAGTCAGTGGCGATGGCGCAGTCGAATAGATGAAGCCGCGGGCGCGGTTGACGAGGTAGTCACAAAGGATCGCATTCGCCCCCAGCAACGCGCCCGAAACCCCGAGTGCCTTGCCGCAGGTATGCAGTACGACGATATTTTCCCGGTCTTCCAGCGAAGCTGAAAACCCGCGGCCGCCGGGGCCGAAGACGCCGGTCGCATGCGCCTCGTCGATCACCAGAAAGCCGTCGTGCCGGTCCGCGAGCGCCGCGAGTTCGGCAAGCGGCGCCCGGTCGCCGTCCATCGAATAAAGACTTTCGACGGCAATCCACGGATGCCCCGTTCCGCCGGCGTCGCGCCACCTGCGAATCGCGTCGGCAAAGGCATCCGCATCGTTGTGCCGCACCGCTACCCTCGGCGCCTTGCTAGCCGCAATGCCCTCATGGGCGCTCGCATGAATCAGCTCGTCGTGGACGATGATGTCGTCGCGCTGCGGCAGGGTCGAGAAAAGCGCCACATTGGCCGTATAACCGCTGCCGAAAAAGAGCGTTCGGCTCGTGCCGAAGAACTCGGCCGCCTCCGCCTCCAGTGCCTCATGCTCCGGATGGTTGCCGCGCAACAGCCGCGAACCGCCGGCGCCGACCGGCACGCCATAGTCGATCGCCGTGGCAATGGCAGCCTTGAGGCGCGGCGAATCGGCGAGCGCCAGATAGTCGTTCGAGGTGAAATCGACGCCTTGCAGGGCCGCAAGCGCCCGGCGCCGTCCCTTGCGCTCGAGCCCCGCCAGCGTCCTCTCGTAACAGACGAGAGCGCGCAGCGTCATTCGGCCGGCTCCGGTTCGGCCAGATGCAGTTCCATCGCCTTCAACCCGAGGCGGCGGAACAGCGCCGCATCATGGTCCTCGCCGGGGTTGCCAGCCGTCAACAGCGTCTCGCCGACGAAGATGGAATTGGCGCCGGCAAAGAAACAGAGCGCCTGCATCTCGTCGCTCATCTCCGTGCGCCCGGCCGAGAGACGGACATGCGATTGCGGCATCAGAAGACGGGCGAGCGCGATAGTGCGGATGAAATCGATCGGATCGACCGGCGGCTGGTCGGCGAGCTTCGATCCGGGGATGGGGATCAGCATGTTGATCGGCACGCTTTCCGGAGCGGCCGGAAGATTGGCGAGCGTCACCAGCATTGCGATACGGTCGTCGACCGTCTCCCCCATCCCCAGGATGCCGCCGGCGCAGACCTTGATCCCCGCCTCGCGCACATTGGCGAGCGTCTCCAGCCGGTCGGCGAAGGTCCGTGTGGTGATGACCTCGCTGTAGAAGCGCTCGGACGTATCGAGATTGTGGTTGTAGTAGTCGAGACCGGCATTCGCCAGCCGCTCCGACTGCGCCGGCGTGAGCATGCCGAGGGTCATGCAGGTCTCCATGCCAAGCGCCTTGACGCGCTCAACCATGGCGACGATCGTCTCCATGTCGCGCTCCTTCGGGCTGCGCCAGGCGGCCCCCATGCAGTAGCGCGTCGCACCGCCCTCCCTGGCCCTCCGTGCCCCCGCAACGACCCGCTCGACCTCCATCAGCTTCGAAGCCTTGACCCCGGTCGGGTAATGCGCCGACTGGCTGCAATAGCCGCAATCCTCCGCGCAGCCGCCGGTCTTGATCGACAGGAGCCGACTCATCTGTACGGCGTTTGGATCAAAATGCGTGCGATGGACGGACTGGGCGCGGAAGAGAAGATCGTTAAACGGCAGATTATAGATTTTTTTTGCATCGCCGAGTGTCCAACGCTCTGCGGCAGCACCGGAACTGGCCGAACTTCTGTCCCCTGAAGCGCGTGCATCCAGCATGCTTAGCAATCTCCCCCTGTCTTCACGATCTATATAGATAGATTTGCATTTTTATCTATAATCTCGCGGGTGACGGAGGCGCAACCGCCTAAACGGCGAGCTGGAGTGGAACTTCAACCATCACGAGATTCCGGAATCGGCGGCGCTACGGCCAGCTTCGTCTCGGAGCCGGAAAAAGGCTGCAAAGCAATCGCTGAGCGCAACGATCAGCCGACGATGGCGAAGGCGCCGCCGGATGCGTTTTTCGCCGGCTTTTGTCCGATCCTCTGGACGTGGCGCTCCAGCACCGCCGCTGCGTTCTCTGTCCTGCCCTGGCGAAGGAAAGCCAGAATCGCCCGGTGGTCATGATCAGGCCTGACCTCCCAGTCCGACCGCCAGGTCGCAAACAGGAAGCGAGCGCTGACCGCATGCAGATCGTCGATGGCCGCGAGCAGGCGCGGCATGCCGCAAGGCGTCAGAAGCAACCGATGGAAGCGACGATTCGCCTCCTCCCAGGAGCGCACATCGCGCGCATTGTCGGCTTCCACGGTCGCCGCCTCCGCCTGATCGAGGATCGACGGCGTCAGATGCGGCGCCGCATGGCGCAGCGCCAGCACTTCAAGGGCTGCCCGCATCTCGGCAACCTCGCGAACCTCGTCCAGGCTGAACGTGGCGACTCGCACGCCGCGACGCGGCTCGCTCACGGCGAGGCCCTGCGCCTCCAGCCTACGGAAAGCCTCGCGCACCGGCACATGGCTTGTTCCGAATTCCTCGGCGATGTGATCCTGCCGGAGCTTTGTGCCGGGCTCCAGCTCACCCGTCACGATCCGTGCCGCGAGAATGCGGCAGATGCGGTTGGCAATCGTGCCTTCGTTCGTCGTCATTTTTTATAGATAATTTGCGCAAGGCTCGGTGTCGAGCCCGACGATCGTGCGCGGTGTCCTTAGCAAACCTTTGAGATCGGAGTGGAGCCACGAGTCAGACTCCGGTACGGTGATCAAACAAAGTTCTATCGGCGGCAGCGCCTCATAGGCTTTTGACGATTCCATCAATGAGGCGACCAGGCAGGAAGCATTTCGATCCTTTCGACCTGGCTCGCCGGCAAGGCGCCTTAGGTCCTCACGCAAGTCGATGACTGCGGCCCTTGGCTCTTCGTAAGTTTCGCTCCTCTGTCATCGACCCTTTCGATGCGGGACCAGCGGAAAAAAGACCGAATTCGCCGAAAATAGCGCCTTATCAAGAAGCCCTGAGCCAAGCTATCGTCTTGGTCTTCGATGATCGCGATGGTACAACCCCCGATTATGACCCATGATAGTCGCAGCGCCCCGCTACAAAGTGAATCACACTACGTACAGCTATTCGATTCTCACCCACAACCAATGTGGGTGTACGACACCGAAACGCTCCGTTTCCTCATGGTAAACAACGCTGCCGTTGCCCACTACGGCTACTCTCGGGAGGATTTCCTTAAGATGACCATCAGGGACATTCGTCCCCGCGAAGACCTGCCAGACTTGTTGGAAAGTGTGGCCAAGGGCTGCCTTGGCGTCGAGCAGCCAAGCGTCTTCCGGCATTGTCTCAAGGACGGCGGGATCATCTTCGTAGAGATATCGTCCCATGCCTTCGACTTCGAAGGTCGAAGTGCAAGGCTGATTATGGCCCTAGATGTAACCCAGCGCCTGGCTGCTGAACAGAAGATTCGTGAAAGCGAGGAGTTGTTTCGGGCAGTCTCAAACGTAACTGCTGACGTGATTTGGGATTGGAACATTGTTACGGACACCATGTGGTGGAGCGAGGGCCTCAAGGTAGTATTTGGCCACTCTCCTGAAGAAAGTCGTCGCAATTTTGAGTTTTGGAAGACACATGTTCACCCGGACGATCTAGAGCGTGTGTTGCGTTCCACTCAGTCGGCGCTCGATTCGAGGGAACAAACATGGGAGGATCAATACAGATTCTTTCGTGACGATGGCTCGATCGCGTATGTCGAGGATTCTGGATACATCATCTACGACCGCCAGGGAAAGCCGGTTCGATGTGTCGGTGGCATGACTGACGTTACGGCACGCAAGGAAGCGGAAGATAAGCTTGCCCATCAGGCGGCGCTTCTCGACATGGCCCGGGATGCGATTGTCGTTCATGGTATCGACCATAGGATTCTGTTTTGGAATAAGGGGGCAGAGCGAATCTACGGGTGGACGGCGGAAGAAGCACTCGGCCGATCGGTTGGACCGCTGCTTTATGGCGATGACTTCAATTCCCTCGCTTACGCCGCCGCTGTCGTGGATACTGGGGAATGGACTGGCGAGATCGCGCAACGGCGCAGGGATGGGAGCTGCATTACAGTAGAGGCCCGCTGTTCCCTAATGCGGGACAGTACTGCTAGTCCACATTCCATTCTCTCGATTAACTCGGACATAACGAGACGGCTTGCGATAGAGGAGCAACTGAGGCAAGCCCAAAAGCTTGAGGCAGTAGGACGGCTGACGGGGGGCATCGCGCATGACTTCAATAATCTTCTAACGGTCATCTTGGGCAACGCGGAGGTCCTCGCCGAACGGCTGAGCGAGGACAAGAGCCTTCGCCACCTTGCAGAGATGACATCAGCGGCCGCTCAACGAGGTGCTGATCTCGTTCACCGCCTGCTCGCCTTCGCCCGCCGGCAGGCTCTCAAGCCGCAAGTGGTCGATCTTAATTCGCTGCTGAAGGATATGGACGGTCTGCTGCGGCGGGCGCTTTCCGCGGAAATAGAAATCGAATTCATCCAATCAGCCGACCTCTGGAATGCCCTTGTCGATCCCTCCGGACTCGAGACTGCGATCCTGAACCTTTGCCTCAATGCGCGCGATGCGATGCCTCGCGGCGGGCAACTGACGATCGAAACCGGAAATCTCTCTCTCAATCAAGATTATGCACATTGTGGCGCAGAGATTGCTCCCGGCCAATACGTAGTAGTGACCATCTCTGACACGGGGATTGGGATGCAACCCCAAATCCTCGCGCGCGCCTTCGAGCCGTTCTTTACAACCAAGGAAACTGGGAAGGGCAGCGGCCTCGGACTCAGCATGGTCTTTGGTTTTGCCAAGCAGTCGAATGGACACGTCAAGATCTACTCGGAGCCCGGCCGGGGAACGACAGTCAAGATTTATCTTCCAAGAGCTGTTCGGGGCGAGGAGGAGACGAGATCGAGGCCGGAAAAGGCCGTCGTGCCTCAAGGCACGGAGAAAATTCTTCTGGTGGAGGACAATGGGCTGGTCTTGAGCTATGTAGCCGCGCAGCTCGAAAATTTTGGCTACCGGATCATTGCCGCCGGGAACGGTCAAGAGGCTTCGGACATTCTGAGAGAGGTCTCTGACATCGACCTTCTGTTCACCGACGTAATCATGCCAGGTGGTCTGAATGGAGGTCAATTGGCGGAGGAAGCTCGTCGGATTCGACCGGAGATACCCATTTTATTTACTTCCGGATACACAGAGGACGTCATAACTCATCAAGGTGGGCTCGATCCTGGGCTCCACTTACTCAAAAAGCCTTATCGACCAAGGGAACTGGCTGCCAAGATTCGCCTAATACTTGATGGCAAGAGAGGACAGGAGAGTTTATGAACGCAGTTCGGACTTGCGCTCACCAATATCATCGGGAGCAGGTGGTACAGCTCAGGACTTGAGTGAATACTTTGGTCCTGTAACGGGCTTCAATGGGGCTCGAACGTATGCCGCAAATTCCTTCAGAGGCAATGCGGGTGCAAAGAGATAACCTTGCGCTATGTCACAGCCGATGTCGGCAAGAAGGGCGGCATCCTCCTGCGTCTCGACGCCTTCCGCAACTGCGAGTGCGTCAAAGCCGTGAGCCAACTGGATGGTCGCGACGCAGATATTTTTCAAAGAGCGGTCGCCTGAGCATCCATCTACGACAGATCGATCCAATTTTAGTTCAGAGAAGGGTGTGTGCCGCAGCCGTTCAAAGGTGGCGTAACCGCAGCCAAAATCATCGATTGAAATCTTGAAGCCATGCAAGACAGCGCGTGTCGCAAACGCTTGGCAAACGGAGCTATCACCGCCAAGATCGCTTTCGGTGATCTCCAGGACCAGGTCTACGGGCCTAACCGCACCGTCACTAATCCTCTTGAGTTGAAAAATCAACGCCGGCTGCTTCATGTTTCGGGTGGAAACGTTTATCGAGAATCGGAGCGGGACACCATCAAGTAAATCGAGTGCTGCGGCTTTTGCCGCGGCCTTCGCCGCCCTGATGGCGAGTTCATGAAGATCGTTGTCGTCAGCCGAGGGCAAGAACTGGCCGGGAAAGAGCAGACCTGCGGTCGGGTGTCTGATTCGAGCCAAGCACTCTGCCCCCTTTATGAGCCCGGTCTTGAGCTCAACCTTCGGCTGAAACCAGAATTCGATCCAATCCTTCTGAAGCCCCTCCCGCAAGAGCCCGTCGGGAACTCGTTTCAACACGCGCGCCAGATTCGCCGCTGGGCCACTCCTCGCCTCGTCTAGAACACCTCTCAAATCTTGTAGCCGGAACGGCTTTTTTAGTGGTGCCTTTGCGTCCAAGCCCGCGCGGAGGGCTACGTCCCTCGCGTGACGAAGCACGATATCAGGATGACCGCTCACTATGACGAGAGCCCCCAAAAACCCGATATCCCGGAGCACATGAAAAACATCAATTCCGTCGGCATCGCCGAGAGATAAGTCGACAAACACAATGTCGGGGCTCTCCCGCTTCACAGTGTCGAGCACGTCGCTGGCATTTGCAACCGCGCGCGCCTCGACTCCCAGGTGCTGCAGTTGGCATGCCAGAAGCTCGCAGATCTCCTCATCGTCATCAACAATCACCGCTTTCACTTCGAACCTCCTCACTTGAGTGTCGGCGTGTTTGGGGCACGATTGCTCTCCACTGAAGTAAGTAGACGATATCCGACACCACGGACCGTCTGCAGATACTCCACGCTCTTCGAATCCAACTCCCCGACCTTTCTTCTCAGTCTGGAGATGTACACATCCACCGTCTTGTCGCCAGGGTCATATTCCCTGAAGCAGGCGTGCTTCGAAAGCTGCGATTTGCTACAGGCCCGTCCGCGGTTTCTGTTGAGTTCTGACAGCAGCCGTGCTTCAAGATCGGTAAGGGGCAACGTTTTGCCGCCGCACATTAAGGCTCTCCTGGCCAGATCGCAGTTAACGCTTCCAATCGCCAACTCGCCCGGAGGAACATCGAAGCGCATGCTGCCTGATTTTACCACAACGCGCGTAAGGCGCGCCTGAAGTTCACGAACCGAAAACGGCTTCATCACATAGTCGTCGGCGCCCGCATCCAAGGCGGTTGCCCGACTCTCCGGGCTTCCTGTCCCCGAAATCAAGATCAGAGGGATGTCCGAGTGCCTCCTGACTGTGCGGAGTATCTCCAGGCCGTTCCCGTCCGGTAAATTTACGTCAACGATCGCACCGTCGAAGAAGTCAATTTCAGCACTATGGATCGTCCGCAGGCATTGCTTGTAGCTTGAAAGCAAACGAATATTGTCTCCCGGCACCGGCCAGCAGTGGATGATCGTCTTTGCCACCAGATCGTCGTCTTCGATTAATAGGATATCCAATGCGTCAGGCTCCCAGTTAGGCCAAACCTGATAAAGCCCACACTCCCGGAAATGGTCCCTCACGTAAGGAAAGCTGGCAGCCGCGCTATTGGCGCCGCAACATCGGCTAAAGGTGAGGCGGAAGCGTATCAATTGGTCTCGAGGACCCTCTTCAGATCATGGATAGTCGCGAGTGGAAACTGGACACGCGAAAGAATGTTAACAAGTCGCGAAGGTTGCTCTTTGATGAACTCCACCTCAATTTCGTTCTTTGAACGGTGAAATACGGTCGCTCCGATAAAGTAGTCGTAGTTTCCAAGCACTATGTAAAAGTGATCCGGAACCACAGAATAGTTTGTTCTTATTCGGGCACCGATTTCAGATATCTCGACAACGGCAGCCTTGACCACCGTCAGGTTCCGTAAAGCCCGGGCCGGATAGACTAGGCGCACCATGAAATGGCAGCTTCTCTTTAGCCGCAGTCGTGTTCTGGCTTCGGCGGCCACTCGGGATAGGTAGGTCGAGTGAAGGCGGTTCCGAGGAGCGGCAACAACCATGAGCAGTAACCCGTTTTGGAGACAGTCGCTCTTCTCAGACGCCGTTGCGAGAGAGAAGAGCTGGCCCGGTAGTGTCATGCCGGCGGTTAACTCGGGGCTTCGCAAATGTTAAAAAGGGTAAAAAGAAGTGAATTGGAGCTTACGCTGAGCGACGCGCTGGGTTTCCCGGCAAAAAATCCGCGTCAATCAGAGCCGATGTGGAGTGCGCCGCTCGAGGTGGACAGATCGGGATGAGGAATTGACCGGTCCCCGGGGTTTTCGGAAAGAGAGACCCGGCGGCTTTCGTAAACGTCAAGTCGTGCTCTTTCGCTACAGGCTTCGCGGGCCGATCCAGCATCGCTGGCGCAAACATCGGAACGTCCTCGGCGACGGGCAAAGCATCGAGCGGTTTCCGAGCGAGCCGACGCCAGGTGAACAACTGCTGAGAGGTCAATCCATGACGCCGCCCACCGCGCAGACCGTGACGCCCGGCTCATAGCTTTCCGCAACAATCTGCGCCTTCCGCTCGTCGCTCAACTCGCGCCGTCGGCCGCTGCCCGTGAAAACCTCGAACCGGCGCACCGGCTCCTCATCTTTGGACTTAGGCGTAAGCTGTGAAATCGACATATGTCCAAGCCCTCGTTCGAGCTCAACATCGTCAATCACACCACGATCCGGAAGGTGCGGTCAAAAGTGAATGCGAGCAACGGCCCACCTTTCCTTTGCTGACCCGGCTGACCGCTCAACCATCGGCAAAGGCCTGCGCGCACCAGGCGGTATTCTTGGCGGTAACCGTGGTTGGCGACCGAATGCCTCAAGAGGGGCTCGCCGTCGGACGTCGCCCACGTTGTGAACCGGCATGCAAAAGTTCAGTGCCGATTGACACGCCCCGCGCCAGTTCGAGGGCTCGGCAGAACATGGGAAAGCCTGCCGACTGCTCCGGATCTATCACCCGCTTTGAGGTCTCCGCAGCAGTCCCGGCCAGAGCACCCGCCTCTCGTGTGCTGGCGCAGAATAATGACCTGCGCCGGGAACTCTTTTCAAAATACGGCTGTATCGTGTTATCGCAGCCGATACTATTGCCTCGAGTTCATCATCGACGGCCGCCATAGGTCGGAGACTGGAACACTCCATGCGAACTGCTATCGATCTAACATCAATTGGATCCGCTGGATTAACCGTTGTTCCACCACTCTCGCGGTTCGGAGAATGCATAGCCAAAGCATGCCCGACCCCACTCCCCGTCTCTTCCGATTGGACCATAATTGCCAACGTCTTTGCGGGGGAGCTTCCTGCGACCAATTTGGAGGCGAGCATGTGAGCGTCGGTGCCAGAAGGGAAACGATGACTTCCAGCCCTCGAATTTGGGTCACATACATGGTGTTCTCGTCCACCCAGGTCACCGACTGCTTGCCTTCGGGCAGGACGAAGCCCTCCTTTACAAATTCACCCTTGGCAACGTCGAATTCGCGCACCACATCTGCATCCTTACCGCATCGGACAGGCTGATCAGGCATACAGGACCGTCGTCACCGCTTGCTGGACGATCTTATCCTCTAGCGCAGCGATGCCGAGCGGTCTCAGTTTGCCATTCAATTTCAGGTCCTGATCATCGTACGAATTGCATGCGCCAGGACCCTAGATGACACTGGTTTAGGCACTGCAAGGGTGGAAGCCCGGTCACCAGCCGCAAGTGGCATATTAAGGTTAGTTCCTCCCACGATGATAACGGGCACTGTCTTGAGGGGGGCGCGCACTTCGTCAGCGTGTTGTCGCCCGGGAAGTGACGAATGGTCCGCCACAATAAGATCGGCGGCTTTGCCCCTCAAGATCCAGTCGCAAAGACGTTCGAACGTCCTGAAGCCGACTGGCTCGTAGCCCAACGCGGCAATCTTGTCCTCAAACGCCGCCAGCGTCGTTGGATCTGGCTCCACTACTGCGACGATCTCTCCATTACCAAACGGTGTATTGCAAGGTCCAAAAAAGCGGTCAATACTGACCGGCTCCTTCGGGGATCGCGGTAAGTAGATGTTGAAGTGCGTACCTCGCCCAACCCTTGAGACAACGTCAATGTATCCTGCAAGTGCGCCCACATGGCCGTGCACCGCAGCGAGGCCCAGTCCGGTTCCGCCGGAACGAGAGCGCGTGGTGAAAAACGGCTCAAAAATATGTGGTAGCACCGATTCAGCAATGCCTTCGCCGTCATCGCATACGGAGAGGAGGACATAGTCTCCGGCCGGTAAAGTGCAACGAGCAAGTGTCTTCGATTGTGAGACCACAGTGTGAGAGACCCTGACCTCAATGCGGCCTTCATTCGAGAAAGCCTCCGAGGCATTCTTGCAGAGGTTTATCAAGATCTGCTGTATTTCCAATGGGCTCCCTTCGACTACCTTCTGTCTTTCGTCAATTTTGAAGTTCAGCTCTACGTCCGCAGGACACGCAACGCGCAGCAACGGAGCTAAATCCATAACCACCTCGGAGAGGTTGAAGGGCTTGGCTATGCGCGCCCGATTTCGGCTTAAAGCGAGGGTCTGGTCAATGATCAGCCTCGCTCGGTAGCCTGCCAAGATAATTTGGCCGATGTAACCTCGAGTCCTCGAGGGGCGATGCAGAAGACTGTGGGCCATCTCGGCATAGCCGATGATTGCACCTAAGATGTTGTTGAATTCATGAGCGATGCCACCTGCAAGTGTGCCGGCAGTCTTTAGGCGCTCCGCATGTTCCAACTGCCTCTCCAGAAGATTACGCTCCGTCTCCTTACGTCGAAGATCGAGGTAATTGCAGACGCGATCAGTAGCGCTCTCAAGAAATTGGAGCTCACTGGAACAGGGCCGTGGACGATCCCGCTCATAGACAAGGCAACAAACCGCGACTAGCTCCTCGGAAGCCTTCAAGGCGAGCATGTGACAAAGACCAGAAATCCCCTCACCAACGGAGCGAACTTTTCGCGCGGAAACGATGTCAAAGACTGGCTTCCTCTCCTCTCCCTTGGCACGAGAGGCGATTTCAAGCAGCCGAACATTCTTCCAGATAGGCCCAGGAGTGGTTGCGGCGAAACACTCAGCTTCCCCCCCGGTGCGAACGTCCAAGAGTGCCAGCGCGCACTGATCAGCATTGAAAAAGCGCTGAAGAACTCGAAGTGCTGCTTGGGTCGAGGAGGTTAGCGACGCCTTACTTGCTTCACCACCTCTAAAGCAAGTCCCAATCTCCTTCATCGCCGCTTCAAACTCCAAGTGCCTTGCCAACCGATTGGTCTGCAGACGCAACCTTGAAATTAGAGCAACTAGAGAAACACAAAGGAATATCGAAAGCGCGACCAGGAAAATCATGCCGTCCACTCGCTCAGATTTGACAAGGCGTGGCCTTCCAAAGTCGCGCTTTGAGCATTGGTCAGTGGCCCGTCTGAAAGGCCAGAGAGGCGGGGTGCACTTTCAACATAGTCGAACTCCGAAGGTATATTGCCCTACGAGGCTACTACTATCGAAGCCTGGTGTGCCAAACCGATAAAGCGTTACATTTGCAATCTGGGCTTCTCTAACTCCAGAGCACGTTTTTGAAATCGGAATTGTTTTTGCGACATCGCCGGAGCTTAGGAACCGCGGCGATTCAGGGTGCCCGGCATAATCATTCCGATCTCGATGATGTCATCCTGCGGAACGCAAGAGCTACCTGCACCGGCAAGCCCCAAGCTGCCGCTTCACCTGCGACCAGCGAGCAGGAGCGAGTGGCAGCATCTGCGAACCTTTTCCTGGACGACTCGCTCGATGACCAACGGCGTAAGACAGGTTGGATGCCCGCTGAGGTGCCGGTGACCCCGGCCCGTGGCGGCAACAAGCCATTCTGGGTCGCGGGCGTTGGGACGCGGATGGACTTCGCGACATCGTGAGAGAGTGGACACCGCGCCACCGATTCGGTCTGGTCATTGATGAGACGGGCTTCCTCAAGCAGGGTAAACATCGTGCGCGTCGCACGTCAATATACAGGTTCGGCAGGTAAGATAACGAACTGCCAAATCGGTGCGTTCGCCGCCTATGTGTCCGTTCGCGGTCATACCTTTATCGATCGGGCCATGTACTTGCCCAAGAGTTGGACGATCCGGCAAGGCTGGCAGCAATTCATGTTCCTGAGGCTACAGCCTTCGCTACCAAGCCGGGCTTGGCTGTGATACGGCGTGCGCTGGCAGCCGATGTGCCGTTTTCATGGGTGGCCGCAGATGCGGTGTATGGCGTCGGGGACGTCGAAAGAGCCCTGCGGCGACCCTGCAAAGGCTACGTTGCTGGGGTCAAGTCAGGATGCCGACCATCAGGATTTGGATCCGCTCGTCTATCCAGGAAGTCCGGCGCATCGCCTTCAGGCTCGCCGAGCGTCGCATAAACCCCCGCCTACGTCATCGCATGGTCATGCTGGAGGCGCGCCATCAGGCGGCCGCTCGACGAGCTCATCTGAGAACTAAAATGCAACTGTAATGCTAGAGAGCTTCCTGGAAGCGCCCATCGGGTGTTCGGGCGCTCCGTGGTGTCCAAGCTTGGCTACCTGCGGCTGCAAGCTCCCGATGAACTCATCGCCCCGAGCTTGAACGTTCCCTGCTTCTACCGCAACTAATGAATTCCGCACGCGCGCGATCAAAGGTTTCAGTGATGGATTTCGCGACGTCGTGCATCGCCTTCGCTTGCTCCAATGAACCGACTCCTGCTGGGAGCCCTTGGACCTGAGCTTCAATTGCGTCGATGCTCCTGTCCACTGACCTCTGCGGCTGTACAGCCTGCCTGCGGGACCACTCCTGCTGATCTTGCATCAACTGGTTATAAAGCGGGACCAACTCCGGAGTATGATTAAACATGGCGGCAAGTTGCGCCTTGTCGCCTGCGTTCAAATGGTCATGTCCCCTTATAAGGGCCCTGGCTCCGTTGTCGCGAACTACTGGGTCATCGTCCGCGAAAGAAGCCAGCGCTCGATCAATAATGCGCCTTCTATCATGATCATGATAAAAGTCCCCCAGGTTGGTGGATAGTACGGCGGCCGCGGCGGCTTTATGCCATTTGTCATCGTTGGAGATGACGTGGTCGACTATTGCCGTTTGCGCATTGGCCTCGTAAAATTTTAGTAGTGGCTGGATCGCGGGAATTTGCCTGCATGCGAAATTAAAGTTGGCCTCGGGAGTACCGTCCGGCAATTCGGGCAGCGCCTTCTCAGACAAAGTCGCAAATGAAGTGCCGAGCCGATTGAGCCGCGCTTCAAACTGCGCTGCGTTGCCTCTCGCGAACTCGCCTTGCACCGCATGGCTCGTTATTCTAAAATGGGCAAGGTTGATTGCCGCTTCGCGCGGGTTATCGGGGGTTAGACCTTTCGCCACTTCTGAAAGTGCGTCTGTCGGCAGGTCAGTTAGTCGTGTGACGCCAGCGGCGGCGCGGGATGAACTTTCAGCTGTACGTACCCGTCTACTATCGCGATCCATGATAGGACTCCGAAGTTATTTCGTTACTTTATGAGCGTACCATCGAAGCCTGGTCTGCCAAACCGATGTAGCGTTACATTTGTAATCTGAAGAGGCTTCTTCCAACTCCAGAGCGTCGACCATGCGACGTCGATCTCGGGCATGTCGCCTGGTGGTGCGTGCAGTTGAGAGTTCCGGGCGGCTCGGCTGGGGGGCATGCCCAACAACGCCAAGGCTGCGCAACGCTCTACATTCCTATAACCCTTGCCGCAATCGGCGTTGCGCGAAGGTGCATGAGGTGTGAACAGCGGTCAGTGCTCTGGCAGAGTGTGGCTGCAGTCGAAACACTCCCTCAACAGGAGATGGCGTTGGAGAAGGTATCAGTTGAACCTAAGGCGCCGGCCGCTGTCCGTGTCGATCTTGGCGTAATTTTCGTTTCGTTGAAACTGAGTAAATAGACCTCGCTGGCGACGTCGCTCGCTCCGGGAAGCGACAAGATGTCCCCCGCCCTTCGATCGCGGGCGGTGATATTCGGCCTCACCGTCTTCACTGATTTGCGGATGAGGGCACAAGCACGACTGGGGAAGCTCTATCCTCTTGTGGTCGTCGAGGAAGCGGGGCTTGACGGGTTCTGGATCCGCGGATTCTGCATCGTGAAGGCTGGATCGAGAGTCACGTTGTCGATGCCGCGTCGTTTGCGGTGTCGCGCCGACACCGACGGGCAAAGACCGATCGAATTGATGGCGAGGCGCTGATCCGCACGTTGATGGCATACAGAGCCACGGGTTTGCTCTATGGTGAGGGCGCCAACGCCCGAAGAAGAGGATCACCGCCGGATTTGCCGAGAGCGTGAAGCGCTGGTCGCCGAGCGGGTTCTGCACGTCAACTCGATCAGGACAGCTCTTGAGCCAAGTCATTCAAGGCTACGAACCCATGCATCACGATCGCCGCAAGCGCGTAGAAGAGCTTCAGACGGGAGGTGGCCGCATTCTCTCCAGCTTCCCAGGGCGCAGATTTGCCGCGAACTTGCCCGTCTCGAGTTGCCGCTCGAACAGATCATGGCTGTGGAAGTTGAGCGAGATGCCTTGGTGGCCTCGGCGGCGACAGAGAACCCTCGCGCCCTTGGCCCTACTGGCGGGCATTAAGGCAGGTCGCCGCCTATGCGGGGCTCGTTCCCGTCGCCATGGCAGGGCGGTACATTTGATCGTGAGCAGGCCGTATAAAGCGTGCAATCCGCGGCTGCGAATGACACACGGTCCAGCTTGCTTGGCTATGGCTGCGTCACCAATGAAGCCCGACAAACAAGGTGAGACGTGATCTCATCCAAATTGTCGCTCTACACACCGAGCCAGATTCGATGCTGACCCGCTGGTTTCATGAACGGGTCGCACGTAATAGCGGGCGGCTCAAGAAGGCAGGGATCGTGACGCTCGCCCGCAAACTCCTCGTCGCGCTCTGGAAGTATGTTACGGCAGGCATAGTCATCGAAGGCGCGGTCAGAAGGCTGCCGGAGGCTATCCGCATCCAAATTCTACCAATCCTCGGGACCTGATCAGTGCTGTCGGATCGGGGTGAACGGACCGACTGGCACATTAGCTTCAACAGCCCCGAAGAATGGTCCCGTTCTCCTGAGCCGTTGCCCGTCGGAAGCGAGATAGTGGTGCAGCCGTTCCAATAGGCGACCGGATGTGAGTTTATACAGGTTCGGAAACGAGTCGGTATCCTTATCGGGCTCAGCCGCCATGGGTCCAGGTAAACAGGAAAGGGGAATGTCACCTCGATACTGTCTTGACCGCCAGGGACAGGCGAGCCGTCACCGGCTTGCAGCCAGGCAGACAGATCTTCTGTAGGTCGGCTATTCCCACGTCGTCATTCTCTTCCCTTAGCAGGTGGCTAGAACGGCGGATTGTCAATCGCCCAGTGCCGCTGGTTTGCTTGCTGGGCAAGCTTCTTCAAGCCTGCGGGTTCTGTGACGCTACCAGGATATGTTCCCCGCCGTATCGGGCGAGCCACTGGCGGACTGAACTCGAGGGTCAATGCCGTTTGCGATGATGACGGCCGGCTATCATCATGCTGCTCTTTGAAGACCAGATCGCCGACCGCATGGGCGGTAGGGTCTGCTTATTGAAATGCCCAGACGACATTTCCTCATCGCCGATAAGCTTTGCGACAGCACCTCGTTCCGCGAAAAGCTCCTCGCCATGACCATCGAGACCTGCATCCCGTCCTCTGAACCAGCGTCTACGACAAAGTTCCCTATCGTCGCTGGCACCCTTCTTTGGAGAGTTCCTCTAAGCAAAAGAACGAGTGCCGCAACCCGATAGTTACAAAGCTGTTTTAACCCGATTGAAGCTGTAACAAGAATATACTCTTTTGTCTTGATTATGATTTCTCCGCGGCTTAGCGTTTCAGTCCATTGCTGGACATCCCGTATCTTGCGCGGGTCCGGGATCTTCCGCTGTCTGCGTCGCCGACGCTATCAGGCGCAACTTCGCCTGTTCGATGCCGTGAGGAGCGCAGCATTTTTCTACCAATCGAACGATTCGAAGGACTTATGATTTCAACCGAAACTAGGCCCTTAAGTATAGCTGTGAGCATCGTGTGTTCACTGGCTGCAGGTTTTTGTGGGGCGAGCTTGTACTCAACATTCCGTTACGGTTTTGACGGAAGGGCTTTGATGACGTTTGACATCCTCGCGTTTTGGTATGAGACGCCTTTCTATCTGGGCTACACAACCCTGTTCTTCTACCGGGGTTTGGCTGTCGTCGTCTTAACGTCGGGAACCATTCTGCTATTGCAGCAGATGATACCCGGACGCAATCGGCAACATCACGGCACCGCGCGCTGGGCTCGCGTGGATGAAATGCGGCGTGCGGGTTATCTTCAGCGGTACAATCGCATCAGTGGTCCAGTGTTTGGGAAGACGAGCGCCCGTTTTTGGTCTGACTATTACCTGACTAATAGCGAGCAGCCTCACAGCCTCGTCGTTGCGCCGACGCGCGCGGGAAAAGGCGTGGGCATTGTCATTCCAACGCTACTTACGTTCAAGGGCTCAGTGATAGCCCTCGACGTTAAGGGCGAGCTTTTTGAACTCACCTCTAGGGCTCGCAAAGCGCGTGGCGACAGCATTTTTAAATTGGCACCGCTAGACCCAGAGCGACGGACGAATTGCTACAATCCTCTATTGGATATCATAGCAATGTCGCCAGAGCGGCAGTTCACCGAAGCGCGTCGCCTGGCGGCGAACCTCATTACGGCCAAGGGACAAGGCGCGGAAGGTTTCATTAACGGCGCGCGAGATCTTTTTGTCGCCGGCATTCTTGCCTGTATCGAGCGCGGTACGCCAACGATCGGGGCCGTCTACGATCTCTTTGCTCAGCCAGGGGAGAAATATAGGCTCTTTGCGCGCCTCGCGGAGGAGACCCGGAATAAAGAGGCTCAGCGGATCTTCGATGACATGGCGGGTAATGATACAAAAATCCTAACCTCCTACACTTCTGTGCTAGGGGATGGCGGGCTCAACTTATGGGCGGACCCGCTGGTTAAAGCGGCAACAAGCCGATCGGACTTCTCAATCTACGATCTGCGACGTCGCAGGACTTGCGTTTATCTTTGCGTCAGCCCAAACGATCTTGAGGTGGTCGCCCCTCTGATGCGCCTGCTTTTCCAGCAGGTCGTTTCAATTCTGCAACGCTCGCTGCCTGGCAAGGACGAAAAGCACGAGGTGCTATTCCTGCTGGACGAATTCAAGCACCTGGGTAAGCTGGAGGCGATTGAGACGGCAATCACGACGATTGCGGGCTACAAGGGCCGTTTTATGTTCATTATCCAAAGTCTCTCGGCACTGACCGGAACTTACGACGAGGCTGGCAAGCAAAACTTCCTCAGCAATACTGGCGTGCAGGTCTTCATGGCAACAGCCGATGACGAGACACCGGTTTATATTTCGAAAGCCATCGGTGAATATACATTTCAAGCACGATCCACTTCCTACAGCCAAGGCCGTATGTTCGATCGCAATATTCAGAATTCAGATCAAGGAGCACCGCTATTAAGGCCCGAACAGGTGCGTCTGCTTTCTGACAAATACGAGATCGTTCTCATTAAGGGCCAGCCACCATTGCAACTGCAAAAGGTACGATATTATTCCGATCGCGCGCTGAAGCACATCTTTGAAAGTCAGACAGGCGACCTTCCGGAGCCGGCACCCTTGATGATTGAAGAAGGGAAACTTGGCGTGAATTCGAGCTTTAACGACTGTTGACGAGCATACTCCGCAAAGCGCGACTGAGGGGGCAGCTGAGCGCTTCCCGCGGATGCGACAGAACGAAACGACAAGGTGGGCGCTGACGGCGCTAATAAGCTCAATCTGACCATCGGCAGGAGCGGACCAGGCCGACATGACGCTGGTCATCGCGCCGCGTTCAGGAGCACGCCACGAGCGCCGGCCGATACCTCACGACCGTATTGCCGCCAAACTGCCCTTCGACCACAACCTGCAAGCCTGTGTCATCACGCGTCCCGCAAAAACACGCTACAGCGGGCAAAACACTCTAAAAAACCGAGGAAAACAGGCGTTTATGGACAGGCACTAACCTAGAAACACCGACACGCCCGTCTCGCGTGACCGCACGGCCCGGCAGCGGCTCGCGGACATCATGCCGCCGACGGTGTAAGGACTACTCAGGCGGCCAATGTGCCCCCTAGTGAATATGCACATCAGCGTCGAAGAAATAGCCTGCACCCCGGCACGTTTTGATCAGACGAGGGTTGGCCGGATCCGCCTCAAGCTTCCGGCGCAAGCGCAAGATGAGGACGTCAACACTTCGGTCATAAACCTCTTCTCCACGTACTCGGCTCGCAAGCAGAAGCTGTTCTCTGGATAAAACGTCGCGTGGTTTTTCCAAGAAGGCGACTAAGAGATTGAACTCACCTGCGGTCAGCTTGAGTTCGCCGCTCTGTTCAGAGATCAGTCGGCGTTGCTTTAGATTAAGCGTCCAACCGGCAAAATAAAATGAACGCCGATCTTTTGCCCGTGGGATGATGGGCCGCTGCCGCAACGCTACTCGAATGCGGGCCAAGAATTCTCGCATTCCAAAAGGCTTAGGAACGAAATCAGTTGCTCCGAGCTCCAGTGCAAGAACTTTTTCGGCCTCCTCAAGACGGTCCCCGCTGATGATAATGATGGGAATATCCGATTTTCTCGTCAAATTGCGGACGATGTCCAGTCCATCTTCGCGACCCAAATTAAGATCAAGAACCACGAGATCGACCGGCTCACACGAGAGCACGCGATTGAGCTGCCCACTATCGCTTACTGCGGTCACCTTAAAGGCATGCATCATCAGATACTCGACGATGAGGTGCCGCATGGCGACATCGTCATCGATGACAAGAACGTGTTTCAATGGCTCACCTTTCAACTTGAACCAGGCTGGCAAATCTCTAGTCAATCGATCGTCTCCGATTGCTTTCGGGTCTAGTTCCGATTGTCGGGCACTTCGTAGGAACACACCGGTAGAGTTCGGAACCTGCCGGCAGGCGCTTTTTCGTCGAGACACTTCGGGTCACGGCGCGCGCATTCTGTCGCGCGAAGCCCTTTCCTTCGTGGGCAAAGACGAAGGTGAAGGTCTCGCCCTCCCCCGCGGTCACGAGGTTCCCGTCATAGGCGACGACCTCCTTGACGCCCGACCACACCGAACGTGAGAAAACGGTCGAGGTCAGGCAGTACATGAGCTCCAGCTCGTTGTCGCATTCACGCAACCACCATCGAAAGCGACAGGCACGTCGACGGGCACGTCCAGTCCTGACGCTAAGTGGACGCTCGAGCTCTGTAAGCGGCGACACGATCGAAATCCGAGCCCATCCCTCCTGAAAAGCTTCTCTTGCCGCGCCTTGATTTCGTTACCTTCGGCGCTCTCTAATAGGACGCAGCAAGATTGGTAAAGTTGATTGTTTGGATAACGATCATCTACGCTATGGATGTTTCCATGCGTTTTACGGCCCGAAAAATAAACCTTCTCGTCGCGCTGCTGACGATGGTCCGCGGTGCCCCTCGACAGCAGCCGAGGCTGTGAATGGTGAAGAAGCCCAAAGTGGATGAAACGATGATTTCCTTCATCGATGAGCACCGCTCGGTGTGGACTTCTGGAGCCCATCCGAAATATACCGCCAGCCGATAGGAGCAGTTACAACATGCTGGGCGAACCAGCCATGGCCACAAAACGAATGGCTTCCGGCGAATGCGGTGCGTTCAATGACGATCTGTTGGGTGGCGGAAGCGCCGGGCATCAGATGGTCGCTATCGTATCCGTGCCGCGAAGCGTTACCCCACCACATGATCTTCATCGCCACCGCGAGGGGCTCGGATGACCAAATCGCCCGCAATAACCTGAACTACGATAGTAGATCGCGCAGGGAGACGGCTCTTCAAAATCAGTGCTGAGTAGGATGGGATCGAGGCTGTTGTAGAATGAACCTAATGCTGGTTCAGAAGACCAGCCACTGTCTCTCCGCGTCGGCGCGCGTCAGCGGCCAGCCAAATCTCGCCAACTTCATAGACGTCACCATAGCTTCGAAACGGCACAATGACATCGATGGCCGCCGACAGCATATCAATCAGCGTGAGGTCTTCTATGGCAGCTCCTTGCGGGCTGCTCTTGACGAGCGAAAAGAGCTTCTTGAAGCCTTGGACGGGATCGGCCCCGTGAATAGTGGAGATTGATCCTGGATGGCCAGAAACAACTTCGCTGAGATATGCCCAAGCGGCATCGTCGCGCATCTCGCCGAGCAGTATTCGGTCCGGCCGCATGCGAAGACTAGCTTGTAGAAGTTGCTCCGCGGTTACGCCACCTAAACCTGCCCCATCCTTCGAATAAAGTAGCCTGACATGATTCTCATGCGGAATTACGAGCTCGAGCGTGTCTTCAATAGTGATCAGCCTTTCCTGCGGCGGAATGGCGTTGATCAAAGTCTTGCTCATCGTCGTCTTGCCGCTACCCGTGTGGCCGCAAAGCAGTATCGTCAGCCGCCCAGTCACGCACGCGTGCAGGAATTCTTCCAAATTGCCGCGGGCGTAGTGCTCAAGGATCTGTTCATCCTGTTGACCTTGGCGCTCCTTGCGCAACCGCCATTGATTCCAGCGTGAAGCGTCATAGCGAGATGAGACTTCCTTGAGTTCCGAAACGCGAGAGGATGGGCGCCGGATTGTCAGGCTGACTGTACCTGACGGCACTGCGGGCGGTAAACAAATCTGTAGCCGCTCTCCGTCCGGCAACTCGGTGGCGCAGAGAGGGCTTCGCGGTCCAACATCTTGCTTTCGTAGCGCTCCCGCCAAGATCGCGATATCTTCGAGATCGTCGTAGGTGAGAGGTGAAGGATATTTCGTATACGCGCCAGCCTGGCGGACGAAAGCCTGCCCAGGTCTATTAATCGCGACCTCTTCGGTCCTGGGGTCCTCAAGCCATTTCAAAACAGGTTTGAGGAGGAAACGCAATTGGGTATGTGCCTCCGCTTGCATTCAAGTCTCCAATCTTCATTGTCGTTGGACTGCTTGGGCTAGGGCCGTCGATTGCGCGCTCTCGTTGTCGCATTGGTCGTGCGAAGCTCGTATATATCTGAGAAATCAAGATCCCGAGCCACGAATATTGACACTGCGTCCCCCTGGTTCTTCTTCAGGGTTGGCGGAATGTTGATCGTTGCTTTAAGCGCCGTGTCGGCGGCTTGTGCCCCATTGTTTTGAAAGCTGTTGAGGTTAGGTCCGCCGGAGCTTTCTGTGTGTTGACTGGCGGTCTGGAACGCACCTTGGACGACGCTCAAGAGCATTGCCCCTCCGAAACGTTGCCAGAAGTGATTGTCCACCGTGCCAGGCATGCCGGAGCGGCCGAGTTCATCAGCGCCCGGTGACACGAGCGACACCACGGCATGATTCGGTGTTTCGGCCCGGTTCCAGATCACAAAGACGCGCGCATCGCCCTGCTGGAGACCCTGCTGAATCTCGCCGATGACGGTTGTTCCGCGATCTAGAAGCACGACGTTGTTCGTCGCCCCACGGACGTCTTGGGGTAGGACGCACTTTACATAGCCGGGTAAACTTGTATCGATCGCTGTTTGTAAAATGCAGGGAATGATCGTTCCTTGCGTAATCATGAAGTCAGGGTGCGGCAAGAGTGTGGCCCGGCTTGGCTCCTGCACACCTGCTTTCATCCGCTTTGATAGGTCATTATCGACTGAAGCTTCGTCCGCGAGCATAGAGGCATACTTTTCCAAGGTGGAATCCTCTTTGTCTTCGCGAGTGTGACCGATGTCCGCGGGTTGCTCACCACTTTCATAGGCAAAAATAGGCGATTGCTCGGCCTGCGGATCAGTTGCTTCCGAGGAGCTCTGTGCTGGCGGAGGAACTGCCGGCTGCTCAGCCGGCGGGGGTGCTGAACGATCAGGAGCATCCTCAATCGGTGCCGGACGAAAGGGCTCGGTGTTGGTGAGAACTGTTGTTTGGGGCGCAGGGGATTCCACTTCTCTCTTTGAGAGTCCGCTAACCCAGATTAGGGATAGTGATGATGCCACAATAACGCTTGCAATCATCAACTTCAGCGGTCCCGAAAGGCGCCGGCGAGTTGGCTCAGAGACCAGGGATCCGGCTGCATCTACGTCGTGCCGGGTTTGTGGATCGGCGTCGTTCATCGACTTGCCCCCTTCAGAACGCGCCACACATCATGTCTCACTGTACCGGTGCCCGGCTTTCGTCCAATGGGGTCGTATGCGCTATTCCAAATGCCTAATACTGTACGGCCATCTCTCAGACGCCATTCACGGGCAACTGCAGAAACCTCGACATAGTCTCCTTTGACCGAATAATTGGCGGCGGCTTCCTTGCCGTCCGGATTGATCATGTAGATGGAGGGAATGCGCACATTACCTGGAAAACGGAATACAGTACTGACTCCATTATCAAAAACCTCCAACGGCGTGAGCGAACGGTCGCCCTGTGCGACGTAATGGAGATTGTTGTATCCGGGATCGGCGATTCCGGCCGGCTGATCCAATAAATCCTGAGCCCTCTGTTGATACTGCGTCTTCGCTCGGAGTCGATCGACGACCGACAACCTTTCTACTTCCTTCTGCCGAGCAGCAGCTTCGTCGGCAGGATAGACGAATTGTACACTGTAATAGAGGTCAGGCTGCTCTTTGTTGAGCCGAGACATGGTCTTGGTGGAGATACTGAAGACATATCGTCGGGTACCTGCCTCGCTCGCGGTCAGCACGACGACAGGTTGCGGCGGGAGGGCTTGGCTTGCCTTGAAAAAGAGATAGTGGCCGCGAGGAAGGGCTGCCAGATCTTTGCTATTAGAAACGGCGACAGCTGTTACGGTCTCGTTGGCACCGAATGTAACAACTAAAGTGGCCCCGACAGCGGTCGACAGGCGGACCACTTGGTCGGGATTGTAGGCCAGATAGCGCATGCGCGGATCTAGTTTGCCGGCTGCAGGGGTGTCTTCCGCATGCGCGCTTGCCGCCAAGGAAAGCAAACAGATTATTGTGAAAAAGGTCCTTGTTGTCATGGCTCGCTAAGCCCCTCGTTCGATACGGTATCTTCCGCGGCCTGGTAGGAGGTAACAGTCAGCCCCCCTGGATTGGACAGTCTCGATTCACCGGACAGGCTTGTCACCTTTTCATAACGGATGGTTGCGGTCCAAGTACTCACGACCGGCCTCTGGCCATCCATGATGAGCGTTCGTTTGTAGCGAATCTGCTGGACGCCCGGCGCAATATCACTTGAGGAGAAGTGCTCGACATCTAGTCTCCCCCCCTCACCGATTGTGACCTGTGGCGACGTCGGATTAGGGTAATTGAAGAATTGCTGATATTCCTGGCGCACAGATGGTGCGCTGAAACTCGATACGAGATCATAGGCGTATTGAGCTGTGTCCGCTGTATAGCCCTCACGCAGACGGACATATTGCCAGAGTGAAGCGTTGATAACGGCCTGCTCTTGCGTTGCGGGCAGTCGAGACACGGATACTTCGCTGTCAACGGTTCCATCCGCTCGTACCCAGAGATACACAGGCACGAGCTTGGCGAGCGGAACCATAGTGGCGATAGTGAAGGCTTGCGCGATATTTCCAAGAACTGCGGCCGCCGCAATGACCACAAGAATCTTGGAAAGACGCCGCGCCGACTTCGCACGTGACGTTTGGAACGCCTCTACTTCCCTGTAGTGCGCGGAAAGCGCTTCTCGCTCCACCAGGAGAGCATGTTCAGCGCCCTTCATTAGGTTCTCCCGCACATTCGAACTGAAGATCCGATGCCGTGGGTTGCCATCGCTCCACATTCAGCTGAAACGCAGCACCCTTGCAGGTCGCCAGTGTATCACTTGTCTTGCAAGCGGCCAAAGCGAGGAATAAAACCAAAGAACAATACTTCATGCAGTCAACCTACTAGTTTCGTTATCATTGCGTTTAACGGCGCGCAACTTGGGCCAATTGGCGGTTGAGGCTGCTGGGAGATTTATTTGAGCCTGGCCAATAGGCACCTGCAATATTGCCGGCAATCACCGGAAGCGCGACGATCAGGGCGTCACCAGCTAGAAAGAGCATGTCGAGTTCGTAAAGCCCGATAATCTTGGCTGCCGTCGTGCCCGCATTGTTGATCACCGCGAGCATTATTGCGAGACCCGCTAATTCCGTAGCGATGACTATAGTCGCCACGATGTTCAACAGGAGAAGCAGCAGCCCGTAGGAGAGGAGCTGGCCGACCCATTTGGAAGCCATGTCGCGGGTGTGATCAAAGAGATAGCCTATCAGGATCAGCGGCCCGATCGCTAAGAGTACCTTGGTAAGAATCCCACAGGCGTCATAGATCTCGAACGCTACCCAAAGCGCACCGTAGAAAACCCACTGTGCGCCTTCAAAGGCGAGAATGTCTTGGCTGTTCATTGGTCCGATTTCGGACGCAATCTTCTGAAGGGCGACCTGGCTTAGAGCAAACATGATGTCAAGCTTTTGCGGAATATTAATCAGCGGAATATTACTGCCGCTGACCTTGTGAACGAAGCCCGGAATTGTATCCTCAAAGAACGAGACTACGTAAACATGATAGTTCGCCTGCCCCAAGACAAGGGAGACAACGATCGACACTTTGATGATCTTCATGATCCCAGCACGAGCATCGATTTCGCCGCGCATCACCAGAATGCCCTGGACTATGATCCAAAGCGTGACGCACGCCACCAGAGGCGCATTGACTGCGCTCTGGATTTTTTCGAGCACTGAGTTCAGTGCGAGTGTAAAGGCACTATCGAAGACCGTATGTATAGCCGTAAACGGCGCAGAAATCGAGAATTTCATCGCTCCAACCTGATTGGGTCGTTCCACCGCAGTTGGGCGGAGTTGAACTCTATCTGAGCCGCATTGCCCACCGTTCAACTATGGGCGTAAGAAGATCTTCGCGGTTTCCTGGCGTTCTCGTCGCTGGGCTGCGGCCTCCTCTGCGGCGTGGAGGCTGGCCTGTGCAGTGGCCATCGTCAGCAGACTCGTAGCCTGGCTGTTCTGGATAATTGCGTCGTGGATCTGTTTGAGAAGCAACCCGTTTGTGACGGTAGCCTGCATAATGTTCCGTGAACGCGACAGCTGACGTAGCGTGTTGGCATTTTCCCGAAGGCGCTTGTCCATCGACTCGAGATTGTCGGCTGCAATACTCGCGGTATTAGCAGCACCGGTGATCTGCTCACGGAGCAACTCTGCATGTGCGTCGCCGCCATCGATTACGCGATCGCGATCCATGGCGATCGAGCGTGCTGTGGATGAGACTGGTCTCTTACTGTCAAACATCTGCTCGCTTAGGTTATTCGTCGATGGGTACTTATTCTCTTGGTTGAGCTGGCTCAACAGCCCTGTGACAGCGAAGCTCGACGTGAACATCGCCACCATCGTCATCGTCTGTTCCAGCAGATCCGCTGTCTTGATGAGGCTAAGACCAGAGTTCACATAACTCAGCCACGTGTTCACGTTTGTTGCGGGGTCGGTGACGACCCACTGCGCACGGGCCGGCGCCTGCATAATAAGGCAAGCGGCAAGCGTCGTTGCTGTCAGTTGGGTGAATTTCATGAAACTTCCTCCGTCAATCTTGCACTTCGTTGTAGCGTGCCATGAACTTGTCGATCCACGCATCAGGGGCATTTCCGTATTTGTCACGGAGCTGATCGACAAAACGCACCGTGTTGGCCCGCCCCGACAGTACGGCGACATATTCGCGCATCTCGCCGAGATCGAACTCGCAGATAACGCTTCCGCTCTCGCGCTTAAGCAGAAATTTGCGGCTGCCGATTGCCATCTGCTCGCGGATGGCCTGAAATTCTCCTTCGGTACACTTTAAGCCGCCGATGTAGGCTGATCGGTCCGCTGTCGGTGATGGGTAGAAGATTTTCGTCATGCATTGTGCAACGAGACTTGCTCCCAGGGGCGATTCGAGAACATGCTCAGGCTGCTGTGTTGCGAGTATCAACATGCCGTTATTCTTGCGAACAGTGAGCAAGAACTTGTCAATGACTGCAGCGAATTGGGGGTTTAATAGATAAAACCGAAACTCGTCGCAGCTCATGACAAACCGACGGCCATCTACGACAGCGCCCACGCGATGCAGGAGGTATGCAGCGGCCGGCGCACAAACCTCTTCGTACTCTAAGAGCTGTGTCATGTCGAAGCCGGTAATGGAGGCATCCAGCCTTACTTCATCCGCCTCGCCATCGAAGGCCCAACCGAGCGCGTTTCCTCTGCACCACCGCTCCAGTCGCGCTCCCGCGCCCTCGGATGGGCTGTGTAACAGGAATTCGCGTAGGCCCGCGAGTGAACGCATACTGGGCTCAAATGAAAGCTGCCGGACGATAGCGCGTTCGAGGCGGCGGTTCTCTTCCGGCGAAATAGCTCCGCGTCCGTCGCTCTCGATCAGGGCCGTCACCCACTCGCGCAGAAAGTCCCGGGAGGCCGATGTATCGTCCAGGCCCCGTAGAGGCGCCAGGCCGCTGGGAACGCCTCTGCGTAGCGCCAGATACGTGCCTCCCGTGGCACGTACCAGCAATTCACCACCGCGGTCCTTATCAAAGAAAACAATCGTACCATTGCGTCCAACCATGCTCTGCTCGAGCATCGCAAGGACAAAGGTCATGAGCGTTGTTTTGCCTTTTCCGACGGGTCCGAATATTGCCGTCATACCCACGTCATTCTCGTGAGGGAGGTAATCGAAAGGAGTTCCACCGTTGGTGCGGAAGCGCGCAACCGCATTGCCCCAGTGGCCCGAATCGGTGCCGCTTGGGAAATTCTCTAGTGAGACAAGACCCGCGAAATTTCGTGAGGTGATCGCCCCGGGTCGCGTGCGCCACTTGGTGTTCCCCGGTAGTTGCGCCCAGTAAGCCGCCTCCATACCAATACCCTCTTGGACGATAACGGCGCCCGCATCCGTCAATCGCGTGCGGGCGCTTGCGGCCCGGTCGGCAAGGCTATTGAGATCATCGGCATAGACGCACAGGCTTAGATGATGCGAGCCCATTACGAATTCGCTGCTTGCCAACGCGTCCTCGGCCTCGGCGAGTTCATTGATTTGGGTGACGGCCTTGTCACCGGAACTCGTCATTTGATTGGACTTTAGACTGAGTTTGGCATGAGCCTGTGCACGCGTGAGGAAGGAGAAACTCTGGCTCAACACAAGCGGGAAATTCGCGGACAATAGCGGATTGAGCATGCCTGGCCGCGTCTTTGCCGGATATTCTCGAAATGAAAACATTGAGCCAACGTAGCTATCTCCGGGGGTTCGAATCTCTAGTGCCCGCTTGCCGCAGATTACTCGGTCGGTATAAATCGAAGCGCCCAGTGAGCCGCTAACCACTGGAACCGGGGTAACGCGGCAGGTCATTATCAGTCGGAGCGCCTCCGCGATTTCTGAGAAAATGACGCCATCTTTCTCGCGGATACCGAGCCGGCGGAGACCATAGGCATCGAGGGCGGCACCAGTGATGTGCCACAGATCTTCCAGGTTCCGCGTTTGATTTGCTAAATCGTTCTCGTTTCTATTGTTGCGCTTGATGAACCGGCCCGCGAGTTTGCCTACCGCAGTGCGGGGAAACACGAGCAAGGTGAGGAAATGATCGTTGCGAAAGAGTTTTCCGGACAGCACGCGCCGCTCATAAGCTTCGCTCAGACTGCCAGCAAACGCGCTATGGAAGTGCCGTGCCGGGGGCGACGGCACATCGTTATGTCGGACCAGATGAGCACATATTGATACATTATCATCGGCAATGTTGCGCAAGAGCGCATTAAACGCTCGGCAGCGTGCGTTGCGGGTGGCAACGTCTTCAAGTTCAAAGGGCAAACCTTTGACATGTGCCATGGCCATGATTGAGCCGTCTTCGAGAAGTACAACCTGGTCACTTAGGTGACCGATGTATGGTAGATAGATCTCACCAGACCTCTCGGTCCTGCCACTTGTGCCGAGCATTAAACCATTCCTCTTCCTCGTCCCGGCACTTTGATCGGGTTGGGGCTGACGCTTGCCCCGCCCCAGATGGGCGCATCCACGCTTCTGCCAGCGGTCTGCAGATAAAGTAGCGCTACACTCGCGGCGTTATAGTCGCGCTCGACAACAACCCGCGATCCGAACCACAGTGGCACAAGAATAATTTCGTAAAGAGGGTTCTGAACGATGACGATGATTAGGCCGGCTAACATCATGAGCAATCCGGCCAAGCTCAGCGGCACGCCTAGGAATAATGCAGGGCGTGTCGCCGCCACGTAGAGAATACTCTCTTCCAGTCGGTCGCTCATCAGCCCCCCCCTATGAGGGCTTTACCAAGGAAGCTGGCCCCGAACATGATGACGATCCCCCCGATGACACCGGCAACGAGGCCGAGTGAAGCACGACCGAACATCCACGATATGCCGATGGCGACGATGCCGAGCACAGCCAGAGACTGTCCGAAGGGACCAAGGATGAATGCGCAGATATTATTCACCATTGTGGCAGGGTCGGTCCCCCCTGTAACTTGCGCGATCGCTGGCCCGGAGCAGACAACGCTCCAGGCCGCCGCCCCGCCAGCAGCGGGCGCAAAGTCAACCGCCATGCGCAACATGGCGTGCAGGAGAGAAAAGGGATTAAAACGCGCACGATTTCTGTTAGATGACGCCATTACTGTGCTGTACCTCCATTCAATCGAATACAAATGGTTTCTTTTTCGAGGGTTCACGGTCTCCAGACCTCTGGAGTGCTGGAAGGCTGATGAAATCGCCTGCCGAACGGTCTCGCTCATACGAACCCCAGACATCCCATGTTTCTTCCGAGATCGGCTTTTCATCAGGCCCTTCCGGTTGTTCGACCAGCGGTGGCACGATCTCTCGAGCGGCCGACTCAACCTTCTGCACATAACCGTTCGCAAACCCGCGCGTCAGGTCACCCGTGTTGTAGGCCGAGATTGCCTGGCGAAGTGCCAATTGCTTTGCCGCGGTAGTGTCGCCGCCGGCATAGCGGCTTTCCAGCAAATGCGCCGCAGCCACAAGTGACATGCAGGGCTGAAATGCCTTTTCTATCGTGAGATTAAGGAAGGAAAAGTTTTTACTGTTGATCTGCATAAGCCCAACGTCGATTGAATGTTGTGCTTCGAGGCGGGCTTTGACGCTCTGGTGCGCTTGCGTTTGATCATTCCAGTGAAGACTCTCGCCGGTGGTATTGTCATGTGCCGCAAGCGGATCAAAGCCGCTTTCAACCTTGGCAATTGAGGCAAGCGTAGACGGATCCACCCGCGGAGCGCATTCGCGAGCGAGGCGCTCGAACTCACGGAAGGAGAGTGGCGCGGCCTCGCTTGATACGCAAGTCGAGGTCAAAACGGCGACCGCCAAGGGCCAAGCTGCATTCAACATTTCCTATCGCCTCAAAGTCGCGAGCTGCCGAAAGAATCGGCGTCATTTGTCACTCGCGTTTATTAAGGCGGTCTGTTACTCTAGGATGTTCCAATTCCACGTTTTTGGTTTCATCTGAAACAAATGGCGTGTCCACCGTGTCAGCGAGCACAAGGCGATACGATGCACGGTTGTCGGCCTGATGCGCTCTTTCGCGGCTTGAGCAAATCCACGTTGTGCAAAACGTTGGGTCGAAAGGGGCCAAGGTCGAAAGGGGCTTCTGTCTAAAATCCTCCAAAGAGTCGAGCAGACAGCACCGATCCAGGTCGGCGCCGCGAAGGCGCGCCGACCAGCCGAGCAACGCATATCGCATCGAGAAGAACCCGCGAATGCATGGTCTGGCGGTTCATATTAGCCATTGGTTCGACGTTCAGCTGAGTATAAGCAAGCATTTCTAGCTCGCGCAAAAATATCCGTGATTCCTTCGCGCGCGAGCTGCGCTCGCATCTCGTCCGTCACGCAGCTGACGTTGCGCTTCTTGAACTGGTAACGGGTCTCGGACGCATGGAGATCGACCATGACATAGGGAGCAGGCTCAGAGAACGCACCATGGAGTGCGGCGCTTCCAAAGAGCCCCGCTTGCCAGTCGTCGACCAGCGCGGGCGCGAACCTGTCGCCGAGATCAAAGCAAGTCCAGAAGCGCGGCCACCGCCGCGTGGGGACACTTGCTTGCCTCGTAGACATAATTCGCACCCGGATGCCATGTCGGCAGGCATTGCGCTGATCCGTGCGGGCCACAGGATAGCCCGCCGCCACTAGGTCGATTGGGTCGAATAGGCATTCGGCCAGCAAATAAGGGCCTGTGTTGCTTTGCGGTTGACGGGAGGGTGGATCGCGGCGCTCGAGACGCTGTTCAGGGCGCGCACGCTCCCCCGCCTGAAGAGATCGTGCTGGATCTGGACGCACGGACTTTTGGGACCTATATTGCAGTGCAACATCAATGATCCTTGCCAGGCCGACATATCGATGGCTGCAGGCTCTCTCTCAGAAACAAGCGCGCTCCTGGCGCATTATTGATAGGAGTCAGTTCATGACAAATCCTATGAGCAAGCTGGACGTTGCCACGTGCAGAGACCGCGTCGATATAGGTTTCGCTGTCAAGCAATCTCGCGAGGCAATGGGATATAGCGTCGAGGACCTCTCCTTGACCTGCGGTCTCACTGGCGCCGAAATTACCAGGATTGAACTGGGTGCCGATGTCGACCCCGCCAGGCTCAGGCGCATCGCCGCTGCACTCCAAGTGCCAAACTCGACGTTCCGCCTGACTTAGAAATATCGGGTTATCAGACCCGACCCCTAGTGCAACGCGCGAAAACCCGGCAGATGATGTCGAGGTAGCGCCCGCACGCAGCTATCCGCGGAACTCGCGCCTCAGCGGTTTCTTTGCCCCGACGCCAGTGGTGCGACCTCGTTATTCGGCATCAAATCGTTCAAGCATCTTCTTGAGCCAAAGGTTCTGTGCACGAAGCTGTTCAGCCAGTAACCTCTTGAGGCGCTTATTGTCTGCGTCCAGGGCGGCAAGCTCGTCGAGCGAGATCGGATTGTCGACAGTCCCGGTCTGCGCCTTTCGATCATCGTGCCCAACTTTCGAGTTGAGCGCGATCGTCTGGGCGGGGGCAAGCTTTCGAGGAGTGTTGATTGATGTCGTTCGAGGCTGCGATGCCGGTTGGCGCTCCTGTACTTGCACGACCGCTTCGGCCGGACGATCGGTCTCATGGTGCTTCGAGGTTTCGATCTCTGCGCCGTTGGCAAAGGGTATCGATGCTAGTGCAACGTCGACATCGTCGGCGTGTTCGTTGACAGACTCTGCATTGATCGGATCAGCCGGCCTAGTCTCACCGGAGTAAGGCGTTCCAGGTGCTTCATTTGAATTGAACAGATGCGAGGCCGCATCTTCCACTTCGCGGGCCAAAGCCTTGAGATCCGTGTCTCCCCAGATTGACTTCGTCTGGGCTTTTGGCTGTCGTCGCCCCGACTTGAATTCGACAACGAACCTCCGTTGTGGCGTCTTCATCTACTCTCGATCCCATGCAAACCGTGAAAAAAGTAACGCCGATTGGCGCCGTTGCATTCCTGCTGGCGCACCAATACAGACCTTCCTCGCGCGCTTCAACTGCTCGTTAACCTCGCAGTTGGCGCGCCTTTCGGCAAGAGCGGAGAACAGCAAGGGCTTCGTTTGCCGCGACAATGCCAAATGGGAGCAAATATAAGCCTTCTGGCGCAACACGGAGGACGCCGAAGAACGTCGCCCCGCGCATTCCCGGTCCTGTTTAGTCCAGACCGAGCCTCTTGCGCAGTTCGGCATTTTCCGCTCGCAGCTTCTCCGCCAGTAGTTTGCGGAGCCGCTGGTTTTCCTCTTCGAGCTGGACAAGATCTGCCAGCTCATCGCCGGCCGGCAGGGGCTTGGCGCCGTTGGTGTCCTTTTGCTCGACAGGCCTCGCAGCACCTTTCCAATGATAGTAGGTTTGCTCTGATATGCCGGCGCTCTTGATAGCGTCCTTGAGGGTGTTGCCTTCGCTAAGTTGCGTCTCGATCGTTGATGCCCGAGAACGATGCAAGAATTGCGGCAGCCGCAATGCATTGTCATTGTCGATGCAAGCGGAGTCACCCTTGGCCAGCTGCGGATGCGTGTTGCGATTCTTGTCCTTGCCAGCGCTGAAGCAAAGGCGCGTACCGCCCAGAATCCAAAAGGAACCCTAAAACAACTGATGAACGAGCGCCAAGAGATCTATGCGCAGGCCCAGCTCAGAATTGACCCCACCAATCGGAATCCCAATAAGAGCGCGGCTGAGTGCCTGAACAAGCATCATGCCAAGCTTTGCGTCGCCGTACCCGAACCAACTCCTATCCCGCCGACGAGCACACCGGCGGTCCTGATGTGAAGGCCGCCGGTAAGTTCGGTCACAGCTCCGCCTGTTGCAGCGGCGATGTGAAGCCGCAGCTCTTCCGGAATTGTCTTGGTCTCCGCACCAATAGAGGCTGGGTTTGCAGCAGCGGACGGCTCGTATCGCTCCCCAGTTGCCTCATGATCATGATCGGTATTGATCCAGATCGAGATCGCCTTATGGCCGATGCAGTTGCGGGTCCTGTCATTGATGAAGGACCCTCCACCCCAAAGAAAGCTGGACGGATCGCGGGCGGCGATGCTGGGCATCAGGGCCTCTGTCGTCTAAAGAGCTGTCTTCTTGACCCCAGCCATTGAGCTCAACGTCCCGCGTCGGAGCGCTCTCTGCTTCTGAAGGAAGCTAATAGCTCCGCTCGGGCTTGATCGGAGGCTTTGCTGATGGACGTCGTGGTTGCTGTGGCATGCCCGGCCACCGGTCTATTGACAATATCAGTACGCTGCTCAGGCGGTAAAAAATCAGATGCGCCCAGCTGATGGGTGGGGGACTGCATCGGCACGCGAGCCCCCGAATTGCCAATCTCGCTCAGCTGCCGCTCCATGGGGAGGCTTTGCGGATTAGTCCTCTGCCTCTTGGCCGGTCTCAACAGCGCTGTGAAATGAGCATTGTTGATGATGACGCCGCCGCTGTTCACGAGGTTGCTCCTGTCAAGTGTACTCGTCAGCTCGTCCTGGGCCTCGCGCGTCTTGCCCAAGTGCCGTTCAAACGGCGCTGGCGCGACTTGTCGGGCTTGCTGCTCTTGCAAGACGGCGTGTTGCACCTGCGACCCAGCTGCTCCAAAAGCTTCCGCGGGGATCGCGGCAAGCTCGTGCGGCAAGCGCTCCTCCCTCAGTCGGTTTTGCAGCGCCTGCCGATCGGCGACGAGGTAGTTGAGGTGCAGCGGCAGCTGCTGGTCTGGCCGCTCTTCATTCGCCAATCGATGAACCAGCTCGCGCGTGCCGTCCACCACGAAAACGCCGCAATCAACACCGTTGCCCTGCTGGGCCATTGCGGGTGTCACCAGGGTGGTCGCGTCCAATCTTGTTGCGAGCTCTCGTGCGGGCGCGTCGTTGTATCCCTGTCCATTGTACTGGATAGAGTCGTAGTGATAAGCGACCGCTCTTTCCGGGTCGCGGCGATCAACGAGCAGCAGCGACCAATGTTCGATGCGTTGAGGATCCGGCGCCGGATCCATAGGATCGGCACTGTTCACTGGCAGGAACACGAAGTCGGCTGGGGCGTCGTTTTGATGATAGATGGACAGCAACCTACCTTGCACGTCCACGTCGTGACGGCGCAGTTGATGGGAGACCAGCGCATCCACCAGCCGCGTTCGGGCGGCGAGCGCTGGGTGGGCCTCCTGCAGGTCCTGCTCCAGCAACCGGTAGTCCCTGTGGATATGGGCGTCGCTCAGCAGTTCGGCGGCGCCGAGCACCGCCCCCTCGGGGAGGTTGGACGAGCCTGACGGAAAAGCTCCGATCTGAGCATCGGAGGAGGTGGTCAGATCGACCAACGGAACTTGTTCTAAGACATGCGCGTCTGAGGGCACTGGCCGCCCGGCAGTAGCTGAATAGCCCGCCTCATGATACACACGAAGGACGTCCAACGCCCACTTCATGCTATCGTTTTTCGGAAAGAAAGCATTGACGTGATCGACCAGGGATTGGTGATTCTTTAGATCAATCGCTTGGCCACGAGCGCCGAGATCATTCACCAATCGGCAAAGTGCACCCGTGTATGTACGGACCGTGCTCGCGCTATAGTCTCGCTGGGCCGCAACGTGAGTGATCGCCTGATCAATAAGGCCCCGGTGTTCGCCGGACAGATGGGGATAGCGGGCAGTACTCGTCAGCTCGTCTTGGGTCTCGCGCGTCTTGCCCAAGTGCCGTTCAAACGGCGCTGGCGCGACTTGTCGGGCTTGCTGCTCTTGCAAGACGGCGTGTTGCACCTGCGACCCAGCTGCTCCAAAAGCTTCCACGGGGATTGCGGCAAGCTCGTGCGGCAAGCGCTCCTCCCTCAGTCGGTTTTGCAGCGCCTGCCGATCGGCGACGAGGTAGTTGAGGTGCAGCGGCAGCTGCTGGTCTGGCCGCTCTTCATTCGCCAATCGATGAACCAGCTGGCGCGTGCCGTCCACCACGAAAACGCCGCAATCAACACCGTTGCCCTGCTGGGCCATTGCGGGTGTCACCAGGGTGGTCGCGTCCAGTCTTGTTGCGAGCTCTCGTGCGGGCGCGTCGTTGTATCCCTGTCCATTGTACTGGATAGAGTCGTAGTGATAAGCGACCGCTCTTTCCGGGTCGCGGCGATCAACGAGCAGCAGCGACCAATGTTCGATGCGTTGAGGATCCGGCGCCGGATCCATAGGATCGGCACTGTTCACTGGCAGGAACACGAAGTCGGCTGGGGCGTCGTTTTGATGATAGATGGACAGCAACCTACCTTGCACGTCCACGTCGTGACGGCGCAGTTGATGGGAGACCAGCGCATCCACCAGCCGCGTTCGGGCGGCGAGCGCTGGGTGGGCCTCCTGCAGGTCCTGCTCCAGCAACCGGTAGTCCCTGTGGATATGGGCGTCGCTCAGCAGTTCGGCGGCGCCGAGCACCGCCCCCTCGGGGAGGTTGGACGAGCCTGACGGAAAAGCTCCGATCTGAGCATCGGAGGAGGTGGTCAGATCGACCAACGGAACTTGTTCTAAGACATGCGCGTCTGAGGGCACTGGCCGCCCGGCAGTAGCTGAATAGCCCGCCTCATGATACACACGGAGGACGTCCAACGCCCACTTCATGCTATCGTTTTTCGGAAAGAAAGCATTGACGTGATCGACCAGGGATTGGTGATTCTTTAGATCAATCGCTTGGCCACGAGCGCCGAGATCATTCACCAATCGGCAAAGTGCACCCGTGTATGTACGGACCGTGCTCGCGCTATAGTCTCGCTGGGCCGCAACGTGAGTGATCGCCTGATCAATAAGGCCCCGGTGTTCGCCGGACAGATGGGGATAGCGGGCTGAATAGCCCGGGCGCTCATGATACGCACGGAGGACGTCCAACGCCTTCTTCATATCCCTGTTTTCCGGAAAGAAAGCATTGACGTGATCGGCCAGGGATTGGTGATTTTTTAGATCAATCGCTTGGCCACGAGCGCCGAGATCATTCGCCAATCGGTAAAGTGCATTCGTGAATGCCCCGACCGTGTTGGCCTTATAGTGTTTCTGAGCCGCAACGTGAGTGATCGCCTGATCAATAAGGCCCCGGTGTTCGCCGGACAGATGGGGATAGCGGGCATCATGGGCGCCACTCGCGACAGGAGCCGGATCGGCTCGGCGCGCCTCGGCCACGTCAAGCGCATCCGGCGAGGGCCGGATCTGCTGTTCGCTGGCAGCTAACACTGGCGGGGCGGCGGCCTGAACTGCGGCGTGCCCAGAGCCGGCCGCTGCGAAAGCGTCCGCCACGATGCTGTTGAGGTCATCCGGTCCAGCGGGCATCCCTGGGTCGCTGAAAAAAGACGAGGCGGGTCGATCGTCCTGCCGCTCCTGAAGCACCTCGCGGAACCCCTGCTCCAGTCGCAGAAGCTCCTCCGGTTTGGTTGGCGGCTCGTCGGCACGATCATCGAACAGCGGCCGGAACGCCTCGGGAATGGCGTCTGACGTGGGGGACGGGGCAGCCCGGCGCCCGGGCTCCTGAGGGCCGCCCGCGGAAACGGCCTCCGCATCGCGAACCCGTTGCAACGCGGAGATGAGCTTGCGGTCGGCCGGAAACAAACTCTTGGCGAATTCGATCCGCGAATCGTGATCCAGCCCAGAGATCGTCTGGCCCCGACGCTCGAGCTCCCCGCCGTCACGGGATGAACGTTCAGCTGTAGGTGTCCGTTTGATATCGCGATCCACTGGCCGACTCCGAAGTCATGTCAACTGACCTATAAGGCTAGCATCGAAGCTTGGTCTGCTAAACCGATATAGCGTTACGTTTGTAGTCCTGCAGAGCCTTCTCCAGCTCTGCTTGGAACTTAATCTAAGCCCAAGGACGACTTGCCAACATCTTCCACACGATCAACACCCTCGCCATTGAGGCCATCGAAAGCGGACGCGAGCAGATTACCAACGAAGCCATCGAGAAATGGGAGCCGGAGTTTGATGCCGAGGCCGCCTCGCATGACGCAGGGAACATCCTCGCGGCAATCGCCGGTAACGCTGGCTCCGCACACCGACGAATTCCTGTCGTCTCTCAGCCGGCATGCCGAGTACTATGCGGTCCCGCCCGAATCTCGGACCTGTCGAATGAACCGATGGCGCGCCGGATATTCAGCCTCTCGGAAGGCTTAATCGGTGAGATCATCACCGTCACCAAGGCCGCCGTCGCGGCCATCCGATCCGGGACCGAACGCATTACCACGGCCGGTGTCGACGACCTGCGCCACGTGCCGATCTCGCGCCGGCGCAACGCGGCTCTGCGCGAAAGCCTTCTATGACGGCGATCAACGCTCACGCGCCGATCATCAGCTTTCGCGAACGTTATCGCGATGTCGCTTCTGACCGGTGGCCGGTCATCGTTGGAGCACGATTGCCAAGGGCACGAAGCGCGCCTTGGCAGACCGTCGCTTGGTCGGTTCCTTGCGGTAGAGCGCCTTGCCCTAATTCTGCGTCTCCTCGCGCTCCACCGCGAGGTCGATAGCAACGGCGTCATTCAACTCCTGGAGCACTGCTGTCTTCCCGCAAGTTCCGTGGAACGATGATCCGCGTTCAGATCCTCGCCGTTGTCGACGGCGTCGGCTTCGAATAGCAGCGGAAACGCGGGCATCAGTCAGCGAGCCAAAAACAGCGGCATAGGCGGCTTCTCAAGTATCCATCTCCTGACGCCCCCGAAGAGCCGCTCATGCAGCCGACGGTGGCTATAAGCGCCCATGACAATCATGTCGGCGGACGCGTCGATTGCGTGCTGAGTGAGCACTGAGGCGACCGATTGGCCGCCGCTCTGCAGCCGGTCGACCACCACCTGAACACCGTGTAAAGCGAGATAATCACCGATGTCGGCGCCCGGCTCGGCGCCGTTTCCGTTGTGGGTCGTCTCGGGATCGACTAGTGTGACACGAACTTCCTTTGCGCCGGACAGAAGGTCCAGCGCTTCCCTAACCGCTCGGGACGCCTCGACTCGCGAATCCCAGCCGACCAGCACGCGCCGTGGCGACAGAGTTGCATCGGCGCCCTTCGGCACAACAAGCACTGGCTTTCCCGATTCGAACAGGCTGCCGTTGATAACACGAGATCCGAGAATATTGTTTTCAAGAAGTGAGGGGCCGATGATTGTTAGGTCCGCGCAGAGCGCCCGCTTTCGCACAACCTCATCGACGCTGGCCAGGTCGCAATAAGCGCTGTCGACGTCACAGGAAAGCCGCATCGCTCCCAGCAGTGTCTCGAGTTCCTCGGAGCGCCTCTCCAGTCTAATCATGTCCTGCGAAATTGCCTCGATTTCGCGGCAGTGTTTTTCCAACCTGACCGTGTCCACCGCGTGTACTTCAATCCGCTGGGGAGCAGCTACGCCGGTCCCACCGCCGAACGCCGGACGCGTGGCAAATCCGATGATCAGTACAGAAAGACGCGCTCCGATCTCGGCACACAATGTGGCAGCTGTAATAACGTCCTGATCGGAGTGGTAAGTTTCCGTCACACTGAGCACAGTTTTAAAAGCCATCTGACCGCTTCTTTCTATGTAACGTCGCATCTGCAAGCGCGTTTTAAGCCCGCAAGACTTGCCCTCAGCACGAGGAGATGCGCTGTAGGACGAGACCGTTTTCATCCTTCTTTCTGAGCCGGCTGATCCGAACGTCCACGGTGCGTGCTCGGACATGGATGTTGTTCCGCCGCCGATCAGCTCAGCCCCGCTGAAGACTTGACCGTGTTTTCTCAACCGGGCGAGTAGCGGGTTGAAGCTCGATAGGTCCGAGGTACTCTCGCGGAGCCCGGTGAGCATCGAGCTTCATCTTAAGGCCGCCACAGCGTAGGGAGGGGCCGTCTTCCACCCGCCCGTGCCAGCGCCAACTTCGACCGCAGATAGTCGAGCAGCTTCTCGGTCCAGTTGACTGGGACGCCCTTGGCGTGGGCTCGCAGTGCGCGCGACTGCAGGTTGCGGAGCTTTCTCTGAAGCCTCTCATGGTCTGACATGATCTCCTCCGTCGAAAAGTCGGTATCATCACGCCAGCGCTACATGCGGGTAGGCTTCGATTACTGCGACCGCATTTATCCACCAGTTTCGTCCCTGCCCTGGCGTGAGAAGCACACGTCCGAAGCCCTCGGGGCTCATCATTATGATGGGCGATGCCACCAGGCCGGAGCGCTCCTGGATCGCAAGTCCCACACAGCGGTAAAAAATTTGTAGCCTCCACAGCACTTCCTGATCGGGATCGCCAATGATCGAGACATCACGGCGCCGCTCCTTGTTGACAATGAACTCGGCGAGCAGCTCATCATCCACATTGCTTTCCCACAAACCGTAGGAGTCCTGAGCGCGGATCAGCTGAATGAGGCCTTTAAGGAAAGAGGTAGCAAGAGCCGCCTTGTCCTCGACAGCGGGGATAATGAGGTTATTGTGTGGTGTTCTCATTTCGCAGTCCTCATCGTCAAAGAGGATTCTTGTCGGCGGGCAAGCCTGCGCTAGTAGCTTGTGTGCGATCGCCACGTGCAAGGCGCTGGCTTTTCTTATCGGTGTCGGTCTGGCTACGAAACGGATCAAGTGCCCAGGGTGACGGCGCGAGGGGATCGGACTGGAAGATGTTGGCGACTTCGAAGATCAAGTCGCGCGTTCCCTGATAAAGGATTGTGAGCTTGTGCTGACTGCCGAGCCGGTCGAACACAGGGAAACCGACACGCATCATGGGAATGCCTAGACGCGCTGCCGCTTGCCGGCCGTGCGAATGTGTGACGAGAAGATCAGCGCCGTCGCCAAGACTTTCCAGATCGCCGAGATCGCCCACCTGAATCGCTTCCGCAGGGACCTTCTCGAGGATTTTCGAGGTACTGGTCGTCGTGACCACCGCGGTGATCTCGGCACCCATGCCGGTGAAGAAGGTGGCGAGCTGGTAGAGCTGGTCCGGCTCGGATGCGATCGCGATCTTCTTGCCACCGAAATGGAAGTGACCATCCAGCAAGGCGTCCTGCAGCTGTGCGCGGCGACGGCGGACTTTCGTTGGCGCGGGCGCACCGGAAATTGCGGAAAGTAGCGAGACAAACCGATCGACTGCGTTCAAACCGGTCAGCGACTGGAATAGCACGTAAGGCACTCCGGTTAGCGTCTGCAGCACCTCCGCAGGACGGCGCATATGTTCCCCGATCGCGATGCACTGCGCCGCCGTGCCAAGCTCGCGGATTCCCTCGACGCTGGTGCCGCCATAGGTAGTGGGCACCCAGCGGTCATCGGGCACCGTACCGTCGAGCGAGCCGGAGACGTCCGGCAGGATCACCGGCATGAGCCCGAAGCTTTCTACCATCTCGCGCAAATGCTCGATGTCAGCTACAGTGAGATTCCAACCTGGCAGGATCGCGACCTTCCTCGACTGCCGGGCTCGCTCACCGGTTTGCGTGATCGCTTCTATCATCGCGGTGACAGCCTTGGCCCAGCCCTCCTCGATTGCGCCGTCGAAATCCGGCGTTTTGGTCAGCACGACGACGGTACCTGCAAGTTCTTCCGCGTGCTCCAGCTTGATTTTGGCGAGATCGCCTACGAAATCTTCGCCACGGGTTTCCGCCAGCGCCGTCGTGCATATACCGATCAGCCTTGGCTTTGCGCGGGTTTTGAGATTGAGGATTGCCTGTTCAAGATGGTCCGCCCCGCCGAGGATCGTGGCCACTTCGTCCATTGCCGTCGTTTGCAGGGGGATGGCTTCCTTGAAATGCCGTACGAAAAGCACCAGTGCGAAGCTGGTGCAGCCTTGGCTGCCATGAAAGAGGGGTACCGCACCATCGACCCCAAGAAAGGCGAAGGCGGCCCCAAGCGGCTGCGACGACTTCAGCGGATTGATCGCCGCCGATTTGCTCTGGGGAAGTATGCGGACCATCAGCCTTCCTCGGGTTGACGACCTTCATGATCTGTTTGCTGGGCTCCTTGTCGGCGGTCGTCGATTTCTTGGCCGACATGGTGACGATCGCGATGCCGATCTCCACCAACGCAATGACGACCGCACGGGACTTTGCGCCGCCGGGGTTGAGAAGCACGGTCTTGCTTTGGAGACGCGGCCTCTTCGGCGCGCTTGCCCCTTCTTCCGCGATCAGCGCCTTCGTGCGTTCGAGAAGCGGATCGGCCCCGTTCTTCACGAGCACCACGGCGGTGTGCTGGAATCCGTTTGATGTAGCCTTGGTGCCGTATATCGAGCTTTCCAGGAACGAGATGCTCCAACGCTCGCCCACTCGGGCAACATTGATGAGCGCGGTTGAGCACACCGTCATGGGACGCCAGCGCCTCGGCGAGGTCGAACGCGCGGTCGATCTGGCGTTGGTTATAAATCAGCCGGACCAGCCGCGCGCCGCCCGAACGGAATACTATGTCCGGCGCCTTCGAGTTCAGGATCAGGCGGGTGCCCTCGGCTTTGGGGTCGCAGCCGACGATAAGGATCTTCTCCCCGAGGCCGGCAAGCGCTGCGAGGATGCTTTGGGATGTGGACTCATCGATGCGGCCCTTGCCATAGCATTTGATCTGACGCAAACTTGCCACTTGCTTTTCCTCCTTCGTTCGATCCGTCAACTACGACATGAATGCCGGTCGGCAGCTCTCGCCGCTTGCAACGAAGGCTTCAAAACTCGTGCCAATTTGGCCGACTTCAGCTACAAAAGACTTTTGTGATTTGTTGTCAGCTACTTACCCTCGGAAAAACACGAGATTAGCAAACAAGGGCCACGTCGCGGGCTCGACAAACCCGACACGAGGTCCTGATCCACCTCGCGCACCTTGTGGAGGAAGTAAGCGCGCCGTGGCACCGTGCAAAGAGATGGCGCTTCCTCCGGCAATGCGCCATGTGTTTGACGGCAGCAATCAGAGTGCTGGCCGGCCGCAGATGACGGAGCAAGGCATTGATGACTCGCGTCTTCTGCGGATCAGCAGATCACAAAAATTGTGAACACAGTGGAGAGCGCCGCTTTGCAGATCGCCGCCAGCCCAGCAACATCATTCTTCTGCCGTTTGACAAACGCTCCGCACAGATGGGCCCTCCATTGGACCTGATGCCTAAGCAACGTCTCCCGAACTACCGGCTGCTTCCGGCGCAAGCCTAAATCGGGATACGCTAGCAGTTTGCCACTCGAGGAAAATCGCCGCGCCATCGGCCCGGCTGCATGGACCAGAATCGTTCTCTTCGCCAAATCCCGGCCGAGCATGCTAGAGCGTTTCCGTGTTTGATTGAATCGTTGCCGATTCCCGAATCGTCGTTGTTGTGATTCATATGTGGACGCCCCTATGGCAAGGGCCTTTTGTCGGGGATGGTTTGATCGGTTGCTTTCATATGTCCGGCCTGTTTGTGCGGCGTAGAGTTTGACCGCTGGCCCTGATGGAAATCCGCCGGTGAGGTCCCTGATCAAGCTGGCGCGCTTTTGAAGCGCATTGAATCAGACGGGTTGGCCTCACCATTGGCTCGATCGTTACACATCATCGACTGCCGTTACCAATTCGGGTTGTCTGGGACCGAACTCAGGCCGTCAGCTCATGAGCCCTATAAGCTTCCTTTCGGGTCAGTACGACCCATGCGATCCGCGCGAGCTTGTTGGCGAGCGCGACGGAGACGAGCCTGAACGGCTTTTTCTCCAAGAGCTTTCTGATCCAATTCGCCATGGGTGTTGCCTTGTCCTTCGTGTGACGGATGACGGCGGTAGCACCGACAACCAGCAATCGGCGCAAATATCGGTCTCCTTGCTTGGAGATGCCACCGAGCTGGGTTTTGCCCCCTGTCGAATGCTGTTGCGGCGTCAGGCCGAGCCAAGCGGCAAATTGCCGACCTGAACGGAATTGATCGGGATCGGTGACGGTGGCAGCAACAGCCGTGGCCGTGACTACGCCGAGGCCGGGGATCGCTGCGAGCCTACGACTGGCTTCGCTGTCGACATGCCAAGCGTGAAGTTGCTGATCCAGCACCGCAATCTCATCGGTAAACACCATGATCTGCCGGATCAGAATATCCAGCGAAGTGCGTGCATAAGAAGGTAGGCCGTCCTCATCGGACAGCGCTTGCTGCGCCAGCTTGGCCAGATTGGCAATGCCGGGATTGGCGACAAGGCCGAATTCTGCCAAATGCGCCCGCAGCGCATTTGCGACCATGGTGCGCTGGCGAACGAGCAGCGCTCGCGCGCGGTGGGTCATGAGAATGCCCTGCTGCTCCACCGTCTTCACAGGCACGAACCGCATCGTCGGGCGCTGCACGGCTTCGCAGATTGCTTCGGCATCCAGCGCGTCGCTCTTGCCACGCTTGACATAGGCCTTCACATAGGACGGCGGGATGAGCCGGACCTCGTGCCCCATCGCCGCGAGCGTGCGAGCCCAATGATGCGCTGTTCCGCACGCCTCCATCCCGATCAGGCATGATGGTAGCTTTGAGAAGAAGGGCAGCATCTGCTTCCGATGCAACCGCTTCACGAGCACGGTGTTGCCTGTCTCGTCGATGCCATGCGCCTGAAACACGCTCTTGGCCAGGTCCAATCCCATGATCGTGATCTTCATCGTGAATGCTCCTCTTGCTGCTTCGGATGACAGGCCGGCATCATAGCCGCAGCCGGTGCGGGGGCGTCCACATCATCAAGATGCTGGCTGGAAGGAGGCCAGCATTGGATGACGCGACCCTTATCGAACGACCTTCGCGACCGCGTTTTGGCAGCGGTTTTGAGCGGCGAGACCAGCCGTGTGGTGGCGGCGCGCTTCGGAGTTGCCGTCTCGTCCGTGGTGAAATGGTCGCAGCGCTATCGTGCGACCGGTTCTGGCGCACCGGGCAAGATGGGCGGGCATCGCAAGCGTATTCTGGAACCGCATCGCGCTTTCATTGCCGAGCGGCTCAATCAGAACCCGCATCTGACGCTGCATGGCTTGAAGGATGAACTGGCAAGACGCGGCGTCACGGTCTCCCACAATACGATCTGGGAATTCATCCGGCGCGAGGGACTGCGCTTCAAAAAAAACCCTGTTCGTCCTTGAGCAAGCCCGCGCCGACATCGCTCGCAGGCGGGAGCGATGGAAGACCTTTCAGCGCAATCTCGATCCTGAGCGGCTGGTGTTTATCGACGAGACCTGGATCAAGACCAACATGACGCCGCTTCGAGGCTGGGGACCAAAGGGCAAGCGCCTGCGTGCCTTTGCTCCGCACGGCCACTGGCGGACGCTGACCTTCCTCGGTGCCTTGCGCAGCGATCGGCTGACTGCTCCCTGTGTCTTCGACGGACCGATCAACGGCCAGTGTTTCCGCGCCTATGTCGAGCAACAGCTCGTGCCCGCGCTCAAACCCGGCGATATCGTCATCATGGACAATCTCGGCAGCCACAAATCGGCAGCTATCCGGCAGATCATAAAGGCGGCCGGTGCACGGCTCTGGTTCCTGCCGCCCTATTCGCCGGATCTCAATCCGATCGAGCAGGCTTTCTCCAAGATCAAGCACTGGATGCGGCAGGCCCAGAAGCGAACCGTCGAAGACGCCTGGCGACACATCGGAGCGCTCGTCCAGACAATACCACACGAATGCTCAAACTATCTGGCCAACGCAGGCTACGCTTCCGTCAAAACATGAAACGCTCTAGTCTTACCATCGGTGCTTTCCTCCTCAACGCAACCATACTGGCATGCCGTCGAGAGGGGACGTCCAGCTTTTCGCTTATACGTGATAGCGCAATACGGAACATCCACTGCTCCAGCGGCTCATCACCTCATCACCGGGCTCAACGCACAGAGCAGGGTAACGTAGCGCACGACGGCCATCGGCGATGGGTGCTGCTGGGTGAGGATGATTCGGCTCCTCAAAACTGCTGGAGCCGGCCCGAAAACTTAAAAATCCGCGCACATAGCTCACGCGTCGTATTCGCCGAAACACTTAACGCGCATTACGGTCGCGTTGGCGCACGTTCAGCTCGCGTGATGCGCAGTCTCGAATTCTGCGCTTGGCAATCGCATGGTACTTTCATGAATGCACGGCGATTGAACGCTACCTTATGTGACTTTAAACCGCTCAAGCATCTTCTTGAGCTCCAAGTTCTCCGCACGAATCTGCTCAGCGAGCAAACTCTTGAGTCGCTTATTTTCTGCGTCAAGGGCCGCCACTTCCTCGAGGGAGATCGCATGTTCGACAGGTTTGGTCTGCTCGCTCTCATCCTGATGCACGCCCATCGAAATATATGTTGTATAGCGCTCGCGCCGTCGAGAAATGCCGCTCCTTGACGGTGTCCCAGGTGGCGGGACTTCAGAGCTCCCTTGCCGATCCACTGCAGCATTGCCTGCGGGAGGATTGTCCCGATGCTGCTTCGACACCTCAGCCTCTACACTGTCGCCTGAGGCTACCGGTCTGCGTGCACCGTCGAAGTCACCTGCGTCTCTGGCAACAGGACCTGCGCTCGGATCGGCCTGCGAGCCCTCCCCTATATCAGGCGTTGGGGACGTCTCCGTTGAATTGAATAGATGTGGTGCCTTCTCTTTCACTTCCCGGGCCAAGGCTTTGAAGTCCGTCTCCCCCCAAATTGAGTTCGGGCGTCCCTTTGGCTGCCGTCGCCCGGGCTTGAATTCAACAATGAAGCTCCGTGGTGTTTTCATATGTCTCAACCGCAAGAAACCATCAACGGCCAACGCCGATCGGCGCCACCGCTTCTGGGTGGACAAATACTGCTCGTCACTCGTCAATTCAACTGTCGGCAGTCAATTAGCGCATTGGCAATGCAGCAGCTTGCGTGTTTTTTCGCGTGCGACCGCGCCAATGAGCAAAATGGCGTTCCCAGCGGACTCCCCATGTGGTTTCAGTCCAGCCCGAGCCGCTTACGCAGCTCAGCATTCTCCGCACGCAACTTGTCGGCCAGGAGTTGACGAAGCCTCGAGTTTTCCTTTTCGAGTTGAACGAGATCTGCCAACTCATCTCCGGCCGGACGAGTTTTGTCGTCCTTTTGATCAACGGGCTTTGCTGCCCGTTTCCACTGATAATAGGTCTGCTCCGATATGCCGGCGCTCTTGATGGCGTCCTTGAGGGTGCTCTTGCGTTCGGCGACTTGCGTCTCGATTAGCTTGAGCTTATCGTTTTTTTCTTGATCGCTATACCTCCTGGGCTTAGCAGCCGTCACTTTGGAATCACGAACTTGTTCGGCAGCCGCCTTCTGCAGTCGTGGCGACCTCCGCTTTTTAGCAGTGGGGCTTTTAGTTTCCGCATTCGCCTTAATCGTAGCGAACGGTCCCGCCTTACTCTCATCAGCCATCTGTAGTTCCTCCCTGAGCCTCATATGATTTTGGGTTAAGTGAACTACAGATTCAACGCAAGCGTCAAACTGCGACTTCATGTATGGTTGATTTCTAGTGCCCGACGCCGTGCGCGGCTCATGGTTATTGAACTCGCCCATACTGGTGCGGCGCGAAGTTAACCGACAAAAGCCAATGGATTCCCTGCTGCTGCGCGAACCGTGAGGCTTTGACGGCGGGGATATGCCCCATGCCCAGCGCGATCGTTGATCGACTTCTGGCCTTCACCGACAGTGCAATTGACCAACCGCCCGACGATTGCCGCGCTCAATGTTGACCGCCGCCACTCAGGCACGCTCGGCCTTGGATAGCTGCGTGCCTAGTCTGGAGCCGCTGGTATCACCATAAGCGCTGAACGGGAGAGACTTGACGAGCATTGCGATCCGACTGCGCACTTGAAGATCGCCGACGCGGGCAAACGCCCGGACGAGTTCGACCCCTTCCCCGCTCGCCGCGACTTCCATCACTTCGGGCGGGATGTCGGCTTGGTTGTTCGGTTTTGTCAGGCGTGCCCTCAAAGAAGTATGAAGGCTGCACGTCCAAAGCCTCGGCTATCTGCTGAAAGAGGCTCGCACCGACCCGGTTCGAGCCTCTTTCGTACTTTTGTACCTGCTGAAATGTCACCCCGCTGGCCTCGCCGAGCGCCGCCTGCGACATCTGCTTTCAGACGCGCCGTTGGTGAATTTGACGGCCGACATAAATATCCACAGGGTTGGGCTTTTTGTCGGCGCTGATACTCAGGACAGTTTACCTCCTCGGTGCGCCTTCCTCTGTCGATTGCATTTCGACGAGCCGGGGTCCAGATTCGATCTACGGCAAGACCCCTAGCTTAGTTGGCTCAATTCAGGAAGTCAGCGACTCACTATGCATCTCCGTTTCGGCGATCTTGATGAGTGCCCGAGCAGCGTGCAGGGTTTCGGCATTCCCTTTCAAATGTCTGCTGTTTCACCCACTGGCACAATGCAGGTCACACGCTGGTGCAGGCTTGGGAAGCCGATGGCGCAGGCGTTTAGTAGCGTCTAAGAGTTGTCCGACTCGGATTTCATGCGGGTTCCTTCCTCTACCAGCAACTCCCGCATCCAGATGCTTGCAGGATCACTGTTGTGGAGGGCGGGCCATTGGACAGCCTCGGTGATTGGAGTAGCCGGCACCGGAAGTTCGACGATCCGCAGAGGTATCGTTTTTGCGAAATGATTGACCAGCCGCAACGGCAACACCGCTATTCGGTCGGTGCGTGAAAGCAGCTGCGGGATCAAGGTAAAGCCCGGCACGACGAGTTCGATGCGTCTCGTGAGGCCGTACTCCAGCAGCAACCAATCGTCGATGCAGGGCTTCACCGTACGCCCGAAGCTGGTTAAAACATGCCCCATCGACATATATGCTTCGGCGGAAAGCTGCCGTGACAGCTGCTTGTTCGAGGGGCAGCCGACGCACACGAGTGTGTCGTCGAATAGTTTCGCTTTGGGGTGCGCGCTCGTCATGAACACTTCCGGCAGAATTATAAAATCGACATCGCCGCGGCGGAGAAGCTCATCCGGATCGTCCTTGAAAGCCACCAACTCGAAGGTGACGGCGGGGGCTTCTCGTGCTACGCGCTGAACGACCTTCTCAAAGTACACGAGTGTCATGAAATCGGAAAGGACGATCCTGAAACGGCGTACCGATTCGGCTGGATTGAACGGATCCGAGGCAATGACGGAAAGCTGAATCTGCAGCAGGGCGTCCCGCACCGCGGGGGCGAGCGCCTCCGCACGCGGTGTTGGGATAAATTCGCGGCCCTGCATTGTAAATAGGTCGTCGCCGAAATAGGTGCGCAGCCGGGCGATAGCCGCGCTCATAGCTGGCTGACTGAGATTGATGCTGCGTGCCGCGGCCGTGAGCTTGCGTTCGGTCATCAGAGCGTCGAGCGCCACGAGGAGATTTAGATCAAGGCCTTTGAAACGCATGTCCCTAGTGTATCCGTAGCGTGGATGATTGGCATTCACACAATCAATTTTACCAATGTTGAGATCTGCTTATATAAGACCGCGAACTTAATCGCAATCAAGGCGTCGCCGCAAATTTAAGAAGTCAGGATGGTCCCTGATTTGACCCGTTCTGCTCTGGGCTCTCGTCAACCGGCGTCAAATCCGCCTGCTAGGCCTAACGTGCGCTTATCCTACCACTGCTTTGATCGTGTTTGGGTAAATACAACGAGCTGGAGTTCTTGCATGTCCGCGAATGTACAGTGGAAACTATGCTGGGAAAATGAGTTGGAACGGTCAGACCACTCGGAGCTCTCCGAGTTCTTCAAAAAAACCTATGGGCCGACGGGAGCGTTCAACGCGAAACCATTCGAGGGCGGCCGAAGTTGGGCCGGCGCGAGGCCGGAACGACGTGCAATTGGCTACGACTCCCGCGGAATAGCAAGTCACATGGGCTTGTTGCGCCGTTTCATAAAGGTTGGTGAGACTGATCTTGCCGTGGCTGAATTGGGTTTGTACGGGGTGCGACCGGATCTGGAGCGAATGGGCATCGGTCATTCGGTCAGCGCATTGTTTCCAACGCTGCAGGAGCTCGGCGTCCCCTTCGCCTTCGGTACGGTTCGGCACGCCATGCGGAGCCACGTCGAAAGATATGCTCGAACCGGTATGCTTAGCGTGTTGACTGGGGTTAGTGTCCGGTCGACCCTTCCAGATTTTCATCCCTACATGCCCCCCACCCGCACCGAGGACCTGCTCGTCTTGGTAATTCCGATCGGACGCACCATGAGCGAGTGGCCGTCCGGCACGTTGATAGAACGAAACGGACCAGAACTGTGACACAACTCGACTATATGCGCGAAGTGCCGGTTGATAGCGCCGGCGGCACCGAAGATCGCAGCGTTTACCTGACGTTTGACGATGGTCCCAATCCATTTTGTACGCCGCTGATACTGGATGTCCTGGCTGAATACCAGGTGCCGGCGACGTTCTTCGTCATCGGTGCGTATGCGAAAGAGCAGCCGGAACTCATCCGACGTATCGTCGCGGAAGGTCACGAGGTTGCTAACCACACGCTGACTCATCCGGACCTGTCAACATGCGGACCCCGAGAAGTAGAACGTGAGATAATCGAGGCAAATAAGGCCATTATCTCGGCGTGTCCCCAGGCTGCGGTCCGCCATATACGAGCGCCTTACGGGGCCTGGAGCGAGGACGTGCTTTCCACATCGGCGAGCGCCGGACTTCGGGCGATCCACTGGTCGTCAGACCCTCGAGATTGGTCTCGCCCAGGCGTCGACGCGATTGTTGAAAGAGTACTTTCCACTGCTCGACCTGGCGCAATCGTGCTTCTGCACGACGGCTGTCCTCCCGATGAGGCTGAGTTTCTCGGCCTGCGTGACCAAACTCTTTTGGCCCTTTCCCTCATCATCCCGATGCTGCATGGGCGTGGCTTTGCAATTCGTGCACTTCCCCAGCATCACTGAACAGACAGAGCCATGTATCTGCTTGACACAACCAGCACCGCCGCCATAGCGATCTATGCCCTCCTCTCGACCGCTTACAAGAGCATGCAGGTCCTTTATACTCGCCCGAGAAACGGGTCAGTAGTCTCGGCGGCACCGGTCGAGACCGGCCCCCGGCCAGCCGTGGATGTTATCGTCCCCTGCTTCAACGAGGACCCGCGCATCCTCTCGGCGTGCCTCGCGTCCATTGCAGACCAGGATTATGCTGGAGAACTGCGAGTCTATGTCGTTGATGACGGTTCTAGGAACCGCGACGCCATCGTGCGTGTACATGATGCTTATGCGCGCGATCCGAGGTTCAGCTTTATTCTGCTCCCGGAGAATGTGGGAAAACGCAAAGCGCAGATCGCCGCGATACGCCAATCATCTGGAGATTTGGTGCTAAATGTGGACTCAGACAGCACTGTCGCGTCCGACGTCGTCACCAAGCTCGCGTTGAAGATGCAAAATCCGAGGGTCGGTGCGGTCATGGGCCAGTTGATCGCCAGCAACCGGGCTGACACTTGGCTGACGCGATTGATCGACATGGAGTATTGGCTTGCCTGCAACGAAGAACGCGCGGCACAGGCACGCTTCGGTGCCGTGATGTGTTGCTGCGGCCCAAGTGCTATGTACCGGCGGTCCGCGCTCCTTTCCCTGCTAGATCAGTACGAGACGCAACTGTTTCGGGGCAGACCAAGTGACTTCGGTGAGGATCGCCATCTGACGATTCTCATGCTGAAAGCAGGCTTTCGAACGGAGTATGTTCCGGACGCCATCGTGGCAACAGTCGTTCCGGACACGCTGGGATCGTATCTGCGGCAACAACTGCGTTGGGCACGCAGCACGTTCCGGGACACGTTTCTAGCACTCCATCTACTGCCTGGCCTCGACCGCTATCTCACGTTGGACGTGATCGGGCAAAATGTTGGGCCGCTCTTACTCGCCGTGTCGGTAGTGGCGGGACTTGCGCAATTCATGCTCACAGCCACAGTGCCATGGTGGACAGTCTTGATGATTGCATCCATGACCATGATACGCTGCAGTGTTGTAGCGTTTCGTGCTCGCCAACTTAGATTTTTGGGCTTCGCACTGCACACACCCATTAACATCTTTCTCTTACTTCCCTTGAAAGCCTATGCCTTGTGTACATTGTCTAACAGCGATTGGCTGTCGCGCGGGTTCGCTCCGAATGTACCAGACAGCGTTCAGAAGCAGATCGCGGTGCAAAGCCCAGGCTTGGCGGCATCTGACTGCACATCCCGTGGCGAGTGACAGCCGGATGACCGTAAACGGGCGAGTTTTGAAAAAAGAAGCGAAAAGTCAATTGTTAGATCGTGAGTTGGGCCCAGAGGATCCGTGCCGCCTTCACCCGAGTCCGTTCGAGCGGGAGCGCCACACGGGTTTAAGCGTCAAGATTTCCACACCGGATTCCATGGCAACCGTGGCAATCGATCTTGCCGGCGTAAAAAAGTCATACGGTGACCGATCCGTTGTCGATGGGCTATCGTTCACCGTTGCGGCGGGTGAGTGCTTCGGTCTGTTAGGGCCGAACGGCGCGGGGAAAAGCACGATCACGCGCATGATCCTCGGCATGACAACGCCTGATGCGGGTGAGATCACTGTGCTCGGGGTGCCAGTGCCAGCGCGGGCTCGTCTAGCACGGATGGGTATCGGCGTAGTTCCGCAGTTCGACAACCTCGACTTGGAATTCACGGTGCGCGAGAACTTGTTGGTCTTCGGGCGCTACTTCCGGATGAGCACGCACGAGATCGAAGCGATAATCCCATCGCTCCTTGAATTTGCGCGCCTTGAGAGTAAAGCGGATGCCCGTGTCGTGGACCTATCCGGCGGCATGAAGCGGCGCCTGACACTGGCGCGTGCGCTCATCAACGACCCCCAGCTCCTGATATTGGACGAGCCGACCACTGGACTCGACCCGCACGCGCGCCACCTGATCTGGGAACGGCTGCGCTCGCTGTTGGCACGCGGCAAGACGATTCTCCTGACCACCCATATCATGGAAGAAGCCGAGCGGTTGTGCGATCGGCTGTGCGTGCTCGAAGAAGGGCGCAAGATCGCTGAAGGCCGACCTCACGTGCTGATAGACGAGCAGATCGGTTGTCAGGTGCTTGAGGTCTACGGTGGGAATCCCCATGAGTTGAGTGCGCTGGTGAGTTCATACGCGCGGCACATCGAGGTGAGCGGCGAGACCCTCTTCTGTTATGCCCCCGACCCAGAGCAGGTGCGAGTGCAGTTGGACGGGCGCGCGGGTCTGCGCATTCTACAGCGTCCGCCTAATCTTGAGGACGTCTTCTTACGGTTGACCGGGCGTGAGCTGAAGGACTGAACGATGTGGAAGCTTTATGCGGCGGCTCTGCCCGCCAACGGGTGGAACTGGGTTGCCGTATGGCGCCGCAATTATCTGGCATGGAAAAAAGTCGCGCTTGCGTCGATCCTCGGCAACCTCGCCGACCCCATGATTTACCTGTTCGGCCTCGGCACTGGCTTGGGAATGATGGTGGGGCGCGTTGATGGCGTATCGTACATTGCATTTTTGACGGCCGGAATGGTCGCGACAAGCGCGATGACCGCGTCGACCTTCGAAACGATTTACGCGACTTTCGCCCGCATGCGCGCTCAGCGCACCTGGGAAGCAATCCTTTACACACAGATCACGATCGGCGATATCGTTCTCGGTGAATTAGCGTGGGCAGCGAGCAAGGCCTCTCTGGCGGGTACCGGAATCGGTATTGTCGCCGCCATGCTGGGCTACGCGGAATGGTTGTCCGTCCTCTATGCGCTGCCGGTCATTGCCCTGACCGGCCTAGCGTTTGCGAGCCTAGCCATGCTCGTCACGGCACTTGCGCCCAGCTACGACTATTTCATATTCTATCAGACGCTCGTCATCACACCGATGCTGTTCCTGTCCGGCGCTGTCTTTCCAGTCGACCAACTGCCTGGCGCTTTTCAACAGGTAACACGATTCTTGCCGCTGGCACATTCGATCGAAATCATCCGCCCGACAATGCTCGGCCGCCCGGTAGTCGACGTCGGTCTGCATGTCGGCGCTCTTTGCATCTACGTAGTAGTACCATTTTTCTTGTCGGCTGCATTGCTCCGTCGACGCCTAATGTCTTAACCAGACATGGCGCGGTGTGGACAATACGCGTCATCAGTGGACACTTACGCTAACGTCTATTGGAGCGTGCGCGGGACTAGCCTGCCTTATCGCGGCATGGAGGAACGGCGATCGGGCATGATCGGGTCGTGCCCCTTAGGGCGCGATCGCTCCAGCGTTCGTTGCTGCAGTACCTGAGGCGATGGAAGCGGCGCCTTAATCGGGCGGCGTTGTGCACCTGGCGCTAGGCTCAGGCACTACCCAACGTCGTTACGCCACGGCCCCGAGATTGCCATTTTCGTGCCCGGTACTGCCGCACCCAATCTTCTTGGCGGCGACCGCTCGAAACACGTTAGACCGAGGCTGTTATCTGGGCGCATCGATCCTCGCGTCGCTCCTTCGGCACAGGCGCGAAGTCTCCGTGAATGTTACTAGTGTTTTCCACGCCTCAGACCGTTTTGAGGTGGCCGGAGTCGCTGTTCACCGCTCGCAACGTGTCGGCGTAATCGGCTGCTGCGGCATGAAGCTGTGGAGGTTCCAGTTTGTCCGCCTGGTAGACAACAAATGGCTTGGTCCATAGGAGCCCGCAGCGATGGGCAGTGGCCCGCAGCGGGGCAAGCAACGCGTCCATTGTGAACATGTTTCGGCCACCAGGACCGTAGGACTCTGAAACACTGCCGGTGGTAACGGCGATCAGCAGCGGCTTGCCCCGGAGTGCCCGACCCTCGTGCTCGTATGTCATGTAGAACATGCGGGTGAGAACGGCATCCTGCCATGCCTTTAGGAGCGCTGGCGTGGAATACCACTGGAAAGGAAACTGCAGCACTATACGGTCGGCTGAGAGAAGGCGCGCAGCTTCGGGCCGGCCATCCCGTGACGAATCGATACCGTTCGGATAGAGAGCCTGCATGTCGGCAATCTCCACCCCCGGCAGTCCGGCTGCCGCCGCGACAAGGGCCTTGTTGACCTTGGAACGGGGCAAATCAGGATGGAAGACGAGGATCGAGGTCTTTGTCATCGTGGTTTCCTTCGCTTGTGGCAGGAAAACGATGATCCAGGATTAGATTCTATTCCAATCGATTTAGACTCATAGTTCTATCTATTTCATGAATTTAAGAAGCCCCTACTCAAGCTACTCGTCCTCTTGTTTGACAGTCGCAATTCGGGACGGCCATCCTCGGCGATTCGCAACGAAAACTTCGAGGGGCGTTCTGAATCCGAGTCTCTTGCGTGGTCGGTCGTAGAGGCGTTGCTCGATCCATCGCAGGCGCTCTTCGGTGATGGTGCTGAAGTCGATGTGCCGTGGCAAGTATGGCGTGTCAGTCCATTTGCGTTTTCGCTGCCGCGTTGCCAAGCAGAGTATGGATCGGAAAAGTAGAGATCGGCCTGCAGGGCCGATGATCCGCAAATTCTTTGCCGTTCTGCTGTCAGCGTATGCACCTCGCGCTTGAATGAACTCGGCCGCGTCAGAGCCTTGTCCGTCCCCAGCGTCAGCACCGCCTCCGGCTCGGCCGCCGGCCGGGCATCGGCAATCATCGCCTTGGCCGCCTCGCGTTCGGCGTAGCCGTCGGCCTGCGTCACCCGCGCATTGGCGATCAGTCCATGCCGGTTGTCGCGCAGCGTGTGTCCGATGTAGCGCAGCTCGCTGGCCGTGCTGCCTTTGCGATACAGCCGCGCATCCGGATCGCTCGTGGACACGTGCGTGTGGTTGCTGCGCGATCGTCCGCGGACGTCGCTGCCGTCCTCGTCATCGCGTCCTTGCGCTTGAAACTCTTGTGCCCGGCCCAGGCCTGGATCAACGTGCCATCCACACTGAAATGTTCGCGCGACAACCAGCCCCCGTCATTGGCGATCTCCACCACTTCGTTGAACAGCGCGATCACCGCATCGTGTTCGATCAATCGCTCGAGGTTCTTATTGAACACCGTCGGCACCCACACCGCATCGTCCATCGACAGACCGATGAACCAGCGGTACAGCAGGTTCTACTGCACTGCTTCATCAAATTGCCGCTCCGAACGGACGCTGAAGAACACCTGCAACAACATGGCACGCAGCAATTTCTCCGGCGCAATGCTGGGGCGACCGCCTTTGGCACTGCAGGCGTACATGCGGAAAACGAGCCGTCTAGCCGCACCAGCGCTTCATTGACCATCAGCCGGATCGGGCGCAGTGGATGATCGGCTGGAACGAAATCCTCCAACCGCTTCATCGTGAACAGCTGCTCCATGAACACATCGCTCCCGCGCATCGAACCGCCTCGCCAAGGTGGGTCATTAGTCTATCTTTGGCGTAGGTATTTCAGCAGCCTGCTAGGCTCCCGCCGTCACGTGCGGGCGACGCCGGCATCAACCGGCGGGCAGATGCGCCGAGGGCAACAAGCGCGCCTGACGCAACGCCGCCAGATCGGCCGAGCCGGTGCAGAAGCAGGCGACGGCCAACTGGCGGATGACGATCTCGAAATGCGCGACAACCGCCTCGGTGGACACCGTCGCCGCGCGCAGCACGCCGGCCGCCTGCCCGGCGATGTCCGCGCCCAGGCGGATGGCCTTGGCCACGTCGACGCCGTCGCGGATCCCGCCCGACGCGATCAGCTTCACCGTTGGCAGCGCCCGACGTACCGCCTGCACGCTGGCCGGGGTCGGAATCCCCCAATCGGCGAACGCCATCGCCACTGCACGGTCAGCGGCATCGCGGGCGCGCTCGCCCTCCACCGCGGCCCAACTGGTGCCGCCGGCGCCGGCGACATCGATCACCGCCACGCCCGCCTCGACGAGCGCACAGGCCACCGAGGCGGACAGGCCCGACCCCACTTCCTTGGCCACGATCGGCACGCCCACGCTACGCGCGGCGCGAGCGATCTGCGCCAGGACGCCGCGCCAGTCGCGGTCGCCCTCCGGCTGTACCGCTTCCTGCACCGGATTGAGATGGACGATGAGTCCATCGGCCTCCAGCGCATCCACCGCCCGGCGCGCCAGGCCCAGGCCGTCGGCCTCGCGCAGTTGCGCGGCGCCGATATTGGCCAGCAAGGGAATGTCTGGGGCCAGGCGGCGCAGCGCGCGCGTCAGCCCCTGGGAGTTGTGGGATTGCAGGCTCACGCGCTGCGAACCGACGCACATGGCGATCCCCAAGGCTTGCGCTGCCTCGCTCAGATGCCGGTTGATAGCCTCGGCGCGTGGCATGCCGCCGGTCATGGAGCTGATCAGCAGCGGCGCGCGCATGGTCTTGCCCAGCAGCGAGGCGCGCAGGTCGATCTGCGTCAGGTCCAACTCGGGCAATGCGCAGTGTTCGAATCGGATGTACTCCCAGCCGGCGGCGACCGTGGCCGGCGCCGTTCGCCGATCAAGCACGATGTCCAGATGGTCGTCCTTGCGCCGGCTCAGGGCGGTGTCGCTCATGCTCGCTCCATCCGTCATCGGGCGACGGCGTTGCGTCGGATCGGACCGACGGCAGCGCGCGCACGTCGCCGCCTCCCGCGCGTTCAGGCCGGCGCACGCTGGCCTCCCCCCGCAGCGTCGCTGCGGTAGCGGCTGGTCGAGGTCTGGTAGTACTGCGCGCGGATGGCCGCCATGGCTTCGATCAACGGTCCCCACGGCGCGGGAAAGCGTTCTTCCGCCATCACCCGGTGCAGCATGCGCGTATGGCCGGCCAGCTCGTCGTTGAGGAACTCCACCACAGGCATAGCCGGATAGCGCTGCAGCAGCAGGATCGCCGCGTTGTCGGCCTCGCCGGCCGACCTGTCCTTGTCGCGTCCATGCAGATCGTTCTGCAGGCGCCCTATCGCGGAGATGAGCCGCAGGACCTGGCGAAACGCCGGACGCGCGCGCAAGGTCGCCATCTCCAGCCCCCACAGCAACGACAGGCAACAGAACACGTTCGCGTAGGCGATCGAATCAATACCGTTGTGCAGGTACTCGGCGTAGGACCAGCGTTCCGCCCCTGCCGCCTGCGCGTGTCCGGCGCGCAGCGCCGCGCAGTAGCGCCAGGTATCGTCGAGAAGCTGAGCATAGTCGCGACGATCGTAGGCGAGCGCGGCCAGCGAAGCGCGCAGCACAGCGCAGCCCTCGAATCCGGGGAGGGCGCACGGCACGCCCTGCCCCAGCGCCTGCTCCACCGCGGCGAGCTGCTCCGGCGCGATCAGGCCAAGGTCGTTGCAATCGTCGAGCCAGAACAGCAGCGCCAGTTCGCGATAGAACGCCACGATCAGCGTTTCGTCCTGCGGATCGCGGCCGGTGCGGGCGCTGGTGTCGCGCAGGCTCGGGTGGATGCGCTGCAGGATGTACTGGCCGCCCCTGACCGCTTCCACGGCATGCTCGTCGGCGAACCCGGTCAGGGAAAGCCCCCACTCCAGCACCTGCTGCAGCGCGCGTTCGGTCTGGATCATGGCGCCGCTCCTGTTCCCTCGGCCAGGACGCGCCGCCCCCAACGAAGCGCCAGCCACAACCCGGCGAGTTCGGCCACGCGCACGACCCGGGTGGGGCAATACAGTTCCTTGCCGATCCACAGCGGCGTCTGCGGCAATGCATGCGCCGCATGGCGGGTGGGCATCCACTCCAGCGCACGCGCCACCGCCTGCGCGATGCGCCGGCGCCCTGTCGGCTCTTCGCTCCCGTCCATCACGTGCAACGCGAACAGCGCATAGGCGGTTTCCTCGAATGTGGAGGCGCGACCGGCGCCCCAGCCGCCGTCGTCGCGCTGCGCCTGCAGCAGCGCCGCCAGCGCGCGCTCGTCGCGCCACTGGGGGTTGCCTTGCGCCAGCGCAGCGACCGCATGCGCGGTGGGATACAGCCACGAAACGTGCCATTTTTCGTTGTCCCATAAACCGTGCGGGTTGCGATTGGCCTCGACGTAGGCGCTGGTGCCGGCGGCGGGCTTTCCCAACAGTCGCAACGCATGCAGGGCATGGATGTTGGTCGACACCGAGGCATTGCGCTCGCCGGGGAAGGTGACGAACAGCTCGCCGATTTCGAAATGGCGCAACGCATCGACCGCCGGGTCGCGGCCTGCAAGGCGCAGGACGCACAAAGCAACGGCGGTGTCGTCCGCATCGGCCGCGAAGTGCAAGGCCGGGCCCAGACCGCGCACGCCCAGGCGGGCGTCGAGCTGCGCGACGATCACGCGCACCGCCTCGGCGAGCGCGGGATGCGCGAACAGCCCGGCCAGATGCAGTGTGTACAGCGACCAGCATGGCTCGAACACATTGATCGGCCAGACGTTGGGAACCACACCTTCGATGCCGCTGCACGTCGCCCGCGATGCCGCCTGCAGATACGCGTCGGCGCGCCCGACCTGCGGCGTGCTCCCCTGTGTCACGGCGTGCGCACGCCACGCGGCGGTGGCCGCCGGACTGATGCCGATGCTGCCGTCGTCATCCGGGCACGCGGTGGTCGGCGACGTCCCCCAGGCTTCCCAGGAGTGCAGCAACGGATGGCCGCTCGGCAACGTCGCCACCGCCCCCAGCTTGACCAGGCGCGCTTGCCGCAACGGCAACAGCGCCGGGTGGCGCGGAAACGCCACGCCGCCCCGCAAGGATGCGGCCTCGCCGGACAACTGCGGCAGGATCAACTCCGCGCCGATCGGAGCGTCTTCCGGCACCGTATGCGCGTAGGGATCGGGCTGGCGCTCGAGGAACCGGGTTGCAGCCTGGACTGCGTCGGCAGCGCCGGGAAGAGGATCAGCACGCTGCAATGCCAGCAACGCCGCCCACGTGGGCGCATGGCGGAACAGCGGGAAGTCCGCGCTTCCCCATCCGCCATCGGCCTGTTGCTGCGCGATGAGCCACGCGTATGCGTCCTGCCGACCGGTGACGTTGCCGTGGAACTGCAGAGCTCGCGCCGTGTCGTAGACGGAGGGACCGACGCTGCCGCCGTCGCTCATCTCGCTCAGCAGGTGGCGCAATTCGGAAAGGATCTGTTCGGACAGCGCGTTCACGCAGGATGTTCCTTCTGCAAGGGTTGACGAGAACCAGGATCGGGCAGACGCAGCGCACGTCGCCGCCGGCCCGCCGCATAGGCTTGCGCGCAGCGCGCCGCGTGCGCCGCGGCCGTGCTGGCCAACCGCTGCGATCGGCGCCGCGGACTCGGACACAGTGCAGCATGCACCGCTGCCGCCGGCCGATCGCAGGGGCACAGGGGCGACTCCATGCGGAGGCGCTCATGCGCATGGCGCGTGCTTGAACAGATACGCGTTGGCCCGCTGCAGCATCTGCGCCAACCGTTCCGCACGCGGCCCCAGCGGGGCGATGGCCTCCCCGGCGTCGCGCAACAGATCCAGCGCGAACTGGCGCGCTGCCTGCAGCCCCATGATCGACGCGCAGGTCGGCTTCTGCGCCGCCGCGTCCTTGCCGGGGGTCTTGCCAAGCGTCGCGGTATCCGCTGTCGCGTCGAGAATGTCGTCGACCACCTGCAACGCCAGGCCGAAACAGGCGCTGTAGCGATCGAGCGCACAGTACAGCGCAGCGTGCGCGGCATCCTCCGCGATGGCGCATAGCGCGCCCATGCGAACGGACGCGCGCACTAGCGCTCCGCTCTTCATCCGGTGCATCGCCACGATCCTGTCCAGCTCGACGTGCTTTCCGACCAGCGACAGATCCATGGCCTGCCCGCCTGCGGCACCCTCGGCGGACACCGCCTGCGCCAGTTCGCGCACGAGCGCGATACGGTTGTCGCCCGGCGCATCCAGGCTTGCCAGGGTCAGGAAGGCGTGCGCCTGCAGCGCATCGCCGACCAGGATCGCAGTGGCTTCGCCGAACTTGACGTGCACGGTCGGAAGGCCGCGGCGAAGCACGTCGTCGTCCATCGCGGGCAGGTCGTCGTGGACCAGGGTACAGGCGTGCATCATCTCGATGGCGGCGCCGACGTCGTCGAGCATGTGCGCCGGCGTGTCGGCCAGTGCGCCGGCAGCCAGACAGAGCAAGGCGCGGGTGCGCTTCCCGCCATGCAAGGTGGCGTAGCGCATCGCCGCCATCAGCTCGGTCTCACCGTCGTCTTCGGCGCAGAGAAGACGCGCCAGCGCCTGTTCGACCCGCTTTGCGCCGTCCTGCATCCAGATCTCTGGCAGCAGCCTGCCGGATGCGCCGTGCGCCTGCGCGCCCAATCCGCCGAGCGCGGAAACGCCAGTTCGGTCATCGTGTAGCGTGGAACCGGTCTGCATATTGTTCATGTCCTTGTACCTGAAAGGAGACGGCCACGGCGAGCGGCGAGCCGCCGCGGTGTTGCCGGCGTCGCACCGAGCGCGCGCGCCGAGTCCAGCGATGCCGCGCGCCACCGGCGCCGCTGCCTCGCCACAGGGGGCATGCGATGCCAGCTCATGAGAATCCGATGCGAATTGTCATGGACGGATGTGCGGTCGGGTAATAGCGCCGGCCTTTTTCGACGCTGCTCAGCAACCGCGGCCGCACCCCTGCCTCGTGCATGGTCAGCGCCAAGGCGATGCAGAACTGCACCAGTTCCAGCCATGCCAGGTGGTAGCCGATGCAGACGTGTGGGCCGGTACCGAACTGCAGCATGTCCACCGGCCGGGTCGGCTCCGTGCGTTGCAGCCACCGCTCCAGGCGAAACTGATCAGGTGCCTCGTGCAGCAGCGCCGAGGTCGAGAAATGCAGCAGCGGGATGCACAGATGCGTGCCCGCGGGAATGCGCCGTTGGCCGAGTTGCAAGTCCTGCAGCGCGCGACGCGGCAGGAGCGTGACCGGCGGATGCAGGCGCAGCGTCTCGCGGAACAGCGCCTCGGCGACCGGACACTGCGCCAGGTCCGCGTGCCGGGTCGGCACCGCGCCCACGCGTTGCGCCTCTTCGACCAGGGCGTCCCACAGCACAGGCTGCCGCGCCAGCTCGATCACCATCCAGGCCATCGTCGAGGCGGTGGTCTCGTGACCGCCAAGCAGCAGCAAGCGGATATTGGCGACCAGGACGTCATCGGAGAGCGCATCGTCGCTGCGATCGAAGGTGCTCACCATGTCGTTGATCAACCCGGTGCGCGCGCCATGCGCGCGCGCGTCGCGGACGAACTGGCGCAACTGCGCGTCGATCCAGTCGCGGGCGGCGCGGCCGCGCCGCAAGGGCAGTCCGGGCAGGTCGATCGGGGGCGCGACGATCAACTGCAGCAGTTGCCGGTACTTGCGATGCCATCCCGGCAGGTCCTGCGCGGGGATTCCCATGAGGCTGAAGATGAGCTTGAGCATCAGGTCGCCGGTTTCGCGCAGGATGGTTACGTCGCCGCGGTCGCGCCACGCCTGCACCCGCGCCCGGATGACCGGTGCGAACAGGTCGCCGATGCCGGCCTGGGTCAGCCCCTTGGGCAGGAACGCCGCCTTGATCGCATCGCGCGCCTGCCGGTGCGCGCCGCCGTCCTGGGCGACCAACGTTCCGCCAAGCAATTCGGGCGCGATCTCTTCGATCAGCGTCGAGGACACGTCCTTGTGCCGGAGCAGTGCGAACGCATCCGGATCCACGCAGGTCATCAGGTGTCCGGCAGGGCCGAAATCCAGCCAGAAGTGGCTGCCCAGCGTTCGTTCCGCGCGCCGCAGCAGGCGCGGCAGGTCGCAGACGATGGCGGGAAAATGCCCGACCAGGGGGAAAGCGCCGGGCACGACTGGGATGTCGTGCCGCAGCCGGTGCCGACGGTTCAGCGGGTTGAGCAGCATGTCCATCAGCTCCATCAGCAGCGCGGCGCCACGGCCGCTTCGGCGGTGTCACCGGCAGGCCGCGCGGCGCGGCTGTTGCCACCGTCGGCGTACGTCGGCACATGCGCCAGCATGCCGCCGTCGATGCACACGACCTGGCCGGTGATGAACGCAGCATCGTCGGAGAGCAGGAACGCCACCAGCGCGGCCACGTCCTCGGGGCGGCCGGCGCGCGGCAGGAGCTGGTGCCGGCGCAGATGCCGTTGCATGCACTCGTCCAGCTTGGCGAGGAGACGCTCGGTCATGATGAGACCAGGCGCAACCGCGTTGCAGCGGATCTGCGCATGACCGTACTGCGTGGCGAGCGAGGCCGACAGCATGTTCATAGCCGCCTTCGACGCGGCGTAGGACGTCAGCGCGGTGTCACCGCTGAGCCCCTGGCACGACGACATGTTGACGATCGCGCCACCGCCGCGGGCGATCATCCGTGGGATCGCCTGCCGGCAGCAGAGCAGCGTGCCACGCAGATTGGTCGCCATGGTCTGATCCCAGACCGCCAGGTCCAGCTCGAGGATCGCGCGGTCGCGCGGGGTCAGATGCATGGCGCTCGCGTTGTTCACCAGCAGGTCGACCCCACCGAAGTGCCGCTCCGCCGTCTCGAACAGCGCTGCCACCGCCTGCGCATCGGCGATGTCCATGGCCAGGGCCAGCGCGTGGCCCGCTTCGGCCGCGATCTGCGCAGTGCAGGCGATGGCAGCCGAGCCATCAATGTCGGCCACCACCACTCTGCCGCCCTCGCGCGCGATGGCGAGGGCGCACGCCTTGCCGATGCCGGCGCCGGCGCCGGTCACCACGGCCACCTTGCCTTCAAACCGTCCCATCGTGTCCTCCTGGATTGCGTTGGTCTTTCGCGGCATGCCGCTCGGCCTCCGCCGGAGAAGGCGCAGGGTCGGCGCTGCCGCGCTCGTCATCGCCAGCGCCGCTTTCGATGACCCGAATGGCGGCGACCGGGCACTGGCTGGCCGCGAGCCGCACGGCGGCGTGCAGCGCCTGCGGGACCGTCGCCACGCACACTTCGGCCACGCCGTCCGGTCCGCGCTGGCGAAAGGTGCCTGGCAGCGTCAGCACGCACTGCCCGGTGGTTCCGCACAGATCCTGGTCGACCATGACGCGCATCTCAGCCCCCTTGCGCATGCAGCTGCACCGGCAGCGCGCGGAACGTCCTAAGGAACGCGGAGGGCTCCCGGGTCGGCTGCTCGGCCAATGCCAGCGTGGGGAAGCGCGCCTGGATCCGCGGCAGGCTCTCGACCAACTGCACCCGGGCCAATTGCGCACCGAGGCAGAAGTGGATGCCGTGGCCGAAGCTCAGCATGATCTTCCCGTCGGTCGACATGCCAGGACTGGTGCCGTAGAACCGCGCGGGATCGAAGTGGTCGGGATCGGCGAAGGCGTTCGGGTCGCGATTGCCGGCCGCGATCAGCACGCGCACGTCCGCGTTCTTCGGGATCACCACGCCGCCCAGTTCGATGTCGCGCTGGGCGATACGTGGAATGGAGCTGAACATGGCGGGCGCGTCGCAGCGCAGGACTTCTTCGACGAATGCCTCCACCCCCACGGCATCTCCCTGCAGCCAGTGCCGCTGTTCGGGATACGCCAGCATCGCCAGGACCGCATGGTCGATGGTCGCAGCAGTGGTGGCGAAGCCCCCCAGCAGCATGCCCCAGAGCATACTGATCAACTCCGCATCCGACAGCGTGTCGGCATCGTCGTCGTGTGCGCCGACCAGCATCGACACGATGTCGTGGCGGGGATCGGTGCGCTTGCGTTGTATGAGGTCGCCGAAGTAGGCCTGCACCCTGGCGCTGGCCGCGTCCGCCATGGCGAGCTGGGGATCGCTGGCGTGCGGGCTCAGGCCTTCCAGAATAGCGCCGATGCCGGCGGCGAGCCCGAACATGTCGTCCTGGGGCATGCCGAACAGTTCGGCGAAGACCAACATGGGCAAGGCCAGCGCGAATTCCCGATGCAGGTCCACCGCCTCCCCGCGCTCCAGCGCGGGCGCCATGCCGTCCAGGCGCGCTGCGACGATGCGGGCGATGCTCGGCCGCAGGTTGTCGATCCGGCGCATGGTGAAGTCGCGCGAGATCAGCCGGCGCAGACGCGTATGCGTCGGTGGGTCCTTCATCGCTAGCGTGGACGCCAGCAGATTGAGCGACAGGCTGGTCGCCGCACGCGGGAAATAGCGGGCCAGTTCGCCTGGCGCCGGTCCCCGAAACGCATCGCCCGTGGCCTTGAGCGCCCAGTAGATGTCGGCGTGGCGGCTCAACAGAAAGAGGCCCGATGCCGCGCGATGCACCGGATCGTGCTCGCGCAACCACCGCATGAACGGATACGGGTCGTGGATGCACGCTGGCGAGGCCAGTTCGGCGAAGGCGTCCCGGCATGCTGCCGTGGTTTCTAGCACGTCCATCTTGGTTACCTGTTGGCTGGCTGATCTGACCGGCGCGCGCCAAGCGCGCCGGTAAATTGCGCAGAAGATCGCGATTCCCGGCGGCGTCCGCGCATCACCAGAGCACCGGGAACTCCTCGAACCCGCCAGTGATGATCTCCTTGCGCAACTTCAGTTCTTCGGGCGCCACGGCCAGGCGCAGCGCGGGAAAGCGCTGGAAGATCGAACCGAACACCACCTTGAGTTCCAGCCTGGCCAGCTCCACGCCGATGCAGTAGTGCGGCCCGTAGGAGAACGCCAGGTGCGGCTTTTCATCGCGTCCGATGTCGAAGATTTCCGGGTCGTCGAAATGGCGCGGATCGAACGACGTCGCCGGCAGGCCGACCAGCACCTTGCTCTCCGCGGGAATATGCACGCCCGCGATGGTCACGTCGGTCCTCGGATAGCGCATGACGCCGTCCCAGCCCGCGCCCGGCGGGTACATGCGCAGGATTTCCTCCACCGCCTTGTCCACCAGGGATGTATCGGCGACCAGGCGTTCGCGCTGTTGCGGATGGCGGAACATGGCCAGCAGGCCGAATTCGATCTGCGCGACGGTGCTCTCGTGCCCCGCCACCAGCATGCCCGCCGCCAGGCCGATCGCCTCTTCCTCGGTCGCCTTGCCCTGGTCGACCGCCGCGAGCAGATCCGTCAGCAGGTTGTCGCCCGGATCCTGGCGCTTGTCCCGCATCTTGCCGCGAATGTAGGCGCGCAGTTCTTCCCAGGCCAGGCGCGAGGCGCTGCGCGGACCGCTTTCATGCTGGTGCGTCATCACCTCGTCGGACAGCCCGGCAAAAAAGGCGTGATCCTCGTAGAGCACGCCCATCAGCGCGCTGATGACCATGGCCGGAAGCGGAAAGGAGAGGTGGCGCCGCAGGTCGGCGGGCTGGGGCTGGGCCGCCAGCGTCTCGAACAACTGCGCGGCGATCGCCTCGACCTGCTGCGCGAGCAGCTTCACCCTGCCGTTGCTGAAGACCGGCGCCACGATCGTGCGTAACCGGGCATGCTCGCCCCCCTCGTGCGAGACCAGCCACCCCGGCGAACCAAGAATCACCGAATCCGGGGTGAATGCTGCCGGCGGCATTCCCGCGGGCCGGAACGCCGCGTCGGACAGCACCGCTTTGGCCTCGTCGTAGCCTGTCACCCACCAACCTTCGTGCCCGGACGGGAAGCGCACGCGGTGGATCGGACCGTTGGCGCATAGCGCCAACATCTCGGGCGAGGGTTCAATGTGATCGACGCGCCACATCGGCAGTGTCGGCAAGGGGTGTTCGGACATGGTGGTACTTCACTCTCTAAGCGATGGAAGGGCGGAAGGTGACCGGCAGGCGCTGCGGGCAGCGAATGACGTAAGACGGCATGTAGACGACGTCCTCCGCGGCGATGGTCAGCGCCAGATCGATCTTTTCCAGACAAGCGCGAGGGTCGGCGGCATCCTCGGGAGGCATGTTGGGGTTGGAATCGATCGCCTTGACGACGGTGGTCATCTGGGGCTGGGCGAAAGCCGTCATGGTGGGCACCCTCGCCAGACGATCGTCATCATCAAGCTGTTCAGAAATGCACCGTGCATGGTTTGCCCCTTCGAAGCCTCGATAAACGTAGCCGAAGCGGTTGAAACTAACCGCTTCGCCCTCTCTTCTAAGCAAGAGCTGTGCCAGTCAGATACATTTGAATAGAACCCCTATACTTCAACGGGGTTGTTTGGGTGCAGCGGGAGGCCGTGTCGGGTAAATGACACCCTAGTGTCGCAACCACGACACGCTTGTCGCTTCCGGGTGGCTTTAAGACAGAGTCTAACGGTACAGGAGTGTAACGGTACAGGAGTGCGGCCATCCTCCACCTTCCACAACTCGATCATTTCGTGACCGTGTCCGTGGCAGCCTGCGAGACGCGCTGATATGCAGATCGTGAAACTTGCGGCGCAAGTGTGCCGAACATCCTGCAGCTGGATGGTTTCGTTCCTGCCCGTGTCACCATCAAATCAACGTAAGACCGTATGTCCGTCTTCGTGGCTGCGGTGGCGCGCCCTACACTGGTCGTCCGAGGGTTGCTCGGACAGGCCGAGCCGATCCTCATCACAGGAGGACGAGCCGTGGTAGAGTATAAAGAAGCTTTTGTTGGAATCGATGTCGCCAAACTGAAGAATGGAATTGCTATCGCTGAATCCGGCCGGGAGGGAGAGAGCCGCTTCTGGGGTTAGGTCGAGGCATCGGATGCCAGCACGCGCCGCATCATTCAGCAGATAGCCGCAAAGTTTGACCGCGTGCATTTCTGTTATGAGGCCGGCCCAACCGGTTACGGCCTGCACCGGCTGATCCGATCGCTTGGCCATGAATGTGTGGTTGTCGCTCCATCATTGATTCCAAGGAAACCGGGCTACAGGGTGAAGACGAACCGTCGAGATGCGCTTGCGCTCGCCCGGCTATTGAGGGCCGGCGAGCTCACGGCAGTGTGGGTTCCTGGATCCGAAGGTGAATGTTGGGAATTCACGACTGTTGATCGATTTCTATCCCATGCCGAGTCGAAAGCTTCTTACGGGGGCGGTTGCAGGACTATCTGGCCAATGCACCTCTTGAGTTGACTTACTTCAGAGGGATGAGGTGAGCAGCCACTCAAACCTGGCAGTCGGAGCGGGTGAATTGCGGACATTGCGGTCATTGGCTCGGCTTGGACGAATGACCGATTTGGGGCCGAGAACAGTCGGCTACTTCTGAAGCTCGGAAAAACGAAAGCGGACAGGCCGCCCTGGTGCGCCGACGCCCGCTATCGACCCCATTTTTGCCGTTCAGGTCGCTTTTTTCACTAACCGAAACCGGCCGTTCGTTCAGTTGGCCGCAAAATGAAGCGACTACGAGGCGGGGCCAGCCGCTGGGAACTAGCGATCATCTATGCCGACAATGATGCGAGCCTGTTCACGAAGAGCCGGAAACACTAGGTTTGCAAAGGGTGAACCTGTATCTTCGCAAACGTAGTTTCGTTGCGGAAATAGCTTTGCTGGCCGTACGCATGGCGCTGTCGCACGTCTCTCTGTCGATTTCGTCCGGATCCGAAATTATTGCGCCCTGCCCATCAGCATCCACATAAAAGCACTTCTTCTTCACGTCGTCATACCTGCCTTGAAGGAGATGGACCGGAAATCTCAGGTGCGCTCCAAAGTCAGAGTTGGCGACCAAGAAGTCATTCAAGTCCGCCTCTTCAATGGTGGAGATCACTTCTGCCATCGATGGGGAGGGCTTCCGATCTGTATCTTTGGCAACGAGTGTCAGTTTATAACCGGCGAGATGTATAAGGGCATCTATTTCATGTATGCCCATGAAGCCCTGCACCATCTGCGCCGCGGCCCACTGCTTTTCCCTGTGACTGAACTTCGCGTTCCTCCCGCCCGGTCTACGAGCGGTTATCTCCGATCGGAAATACGGATGGGTGAGGACGAACTTTCCGACTTCCTCTATGCTTAAGACCGCGAGAGCAGTCGCGGAGGCATATCTTCTCTGCTTTCTGAGCACTCGGGCGTCATCGAGCAGCCGGATCGCATTGAGAAATATCGGAGCCTGATGTCCACCGAGATAGACAAGATCCTCTGTCGTTAACGTGCGACCATCCTTCTTTGCAGCCTCGCCAGCTCCACTCATTCCCGCAGCCCCTCAAATTATACTCGTAATCATCCCAGTGCGACCTCCGCCGGCCTTCCACGCTCCCGGGCATGGGTCGGGCGCTATTCAGCGCAGAAGATCCGGAGTTGAACCCCGACCGACTGGCACGCCGAATATGTCGAGAGTACCAGGTGATAGAATTGGAGAACGTGCGGCTCGGGCTGGGGTTTAGCGAACTCGGCCTTGAGCTTGGCGAGAGACAGCATGCCGCCCGAACAGACCAGCCAGATCGCCCGGTCGGTCGTCGGGGCGGCGCGCAGACGCTGGAAGGTGCCGCGGAAGGCCTTCGATCCGCGGCCATGCCGTTTGCGATCGACCGTCTGGGTAATGGGCGAATTGCGCTTTGACAGCCGCCAACGACCATCGAACCGCGTCTGGGTGCCCGGCAGAACGACCCCGTCGCTTTTCATATAAGCGAGATTTTTGAGTCCCTGCGCGCAGACGTCGTAGAAGGCTGACGCCGACACGCCGGGATTGCCGCTTTTCCATTTGCCTGCGACGGCCACCGCCGCCGGACTAGCCGATGTCTCATCTAGACCGAGGAAGTCGCCGACCTCGTCCTGAAGATCGTCGCACACCAGATCAGGAAAACTCCGCCCGAACAGCGCCGGGCCACGGTCGGGCCTGAGTGCCTTATCGAGAAACTCAAACAGCGAGCCGTCAGCCCAATAATCGACATGGCCGTCGACCAGCACACCCTTTTCCGACGTCACCGCGCCGAGACCGGGGATTGCGGTGATCAGATCGAGCACCAGACTCGCGGCACCCTTTGGGTCGGTGAGATCCAGGTCGAGCCGGTAAAAATCGCCGCCGACATAGGTGTGGGCGAGATCGCGGGTGATGATCCGGAAAGGCTGCAGCTGGTTCAAGCGACGGGTTAGCGAGATCTTCGGATTGTCCTTGGTCTTGATCCGGCTAAGGCCAGGCGACACCAGCCAATATTTTGCCTTCTTGGCGTTCCAGTCGATCCAGACCGGATGCTCCTCTCCATCGACATGCAGGAGGAAGCGGAACAGCGCCGGCACCTTGGGGTCGGTGTCCTCCTCGACCGCGACACACAGATCCTCGATCCTGACCGCCGCGGTCTGCCCCTTGGCGACGAACTGATCGGCCATCTCGACCATGTCGACGAGAATGTTGAGCGGCGTCGTGTCCGCAGGAACCGTGTCGGGAACGGCGAAGCGGGTGAAGATCGATGCTGTCCGGGCGGCGGCGTCGAGCTGGGCATCGACCGTGCCGCACCAATCGGCATATTGCTGCGCGGTCAGGTCATTGCCCTTGCCGTCGCGCACGCGCGATCGCGAGAAACCAACCGCCCGGCGGATCCCATCCTCGGCCGCCTTGGGGTGAATATAGCCGGTCGCGCGTGTCACGACGTTGAGATGCTCGCCCATGAACACGCCCGACCGATCGAGCGAGCGTGCCGACAGACTGCGCGATCGCAGCGCCAGCGGCCCAAGATCGGTATTTTTTACGCTCATGAAAGAAATGCTGTTGTCGTATCCATCGGGTAGAAGGGCGCGCAAGGTCTTGGCGTTGACGCGCGGACCGATGCCATCGAGTTCGTTGATCCAGAGCCCCGCGCTGTCGAAGAAGAAGAGACGCTTGTTCTTTTTCGTATAGATCGTTGCCTCGAGGCTCGGCGCCTGAAAAAGGCTGCCCGACAGGAACGGTGATGGAGTCAGCCGAAGCGTAATATGATAGCGGCAATTGCCGTCGGCGGTTCGACCGGTGAGCGCTTCGTGGCGATCCTCGCGAATGAGTTCGGCCTTGATCGCCTTTTGGAGCTCGTCCAGATCGAGATCTGGCTCGATCGTGAAGGCGACCGCCGCGCTCGGGAAGCGCAGGTCGTCATGGAGACCGGGATCGTCGAGATCCGGTCGTTCGCGGAAGCGCCCCATAACATAGTCGAGGGTCGGCAGGGCTGCGATCAGGTTTTCCAGGACCGTCGCGTCGTTGCGGACGAACGGCTTGTTGCCATTCGCCTTCGAGGCTGCGTCAAAGGCGAGGAAGCTGTTCCATTCGTTGGCGATATCACGACCCATAGGCGCGAGGACATAGGCGGCCGGCGCGGCGTCGCCGATCGGCCCCGGATGGCGGATCAGCCTGCCAATCTGCTGGACTAGCATGCGCGTATTCGTGAACGGTTCGTAGAGCGCGAGCATCGTGCAACGGGGATCGTCGATCCCTTCGATCAGCATGAACTGGTGGACGAGAAAGCGTTCGGCCCGCGCCGCCAGGTCCCTCGGCACCGCGTCGAAAATGCCGCCATCGGGCCGCTCGCGGAAATTATGATGGATCGCGAGGACCCCGTCGGCCCGACCGGCAAGCCCCGCGGTCAGTGCCTGGTGCATTTCGATGACTGACTCCTCGCTGTCGCAGCGCACGATCACCTTGTTGGCAGCCGTGAAACGCCCCTCGGCCACAAGCGCGTCGACCCTCGCGATCAGCGCCAGGGCATAGTCGTCCGGCGACAGGGGCAATGGCTGTTCGTCGATTTCGACCCCACGGATGAGGCCCTGATCGACCGCGTCGGCAAAGCCGAGAAAATGGATATGGTCGTCATCGACGTCGAAGATCTTGAGATCGCCCCGAAACGGCGTGGCACTGAACAGGACGGTAGGTACAGCAAAACCGCGGACGACGCGCGCCCAGCTAGGTGCAGGCTCGCGATGACCCTCGTCGAACAGTATCGTGCCGATGCGGCCATGGAGCTGATCGATTTTGCCTTCAGCGTCGATCTGCTGGATGGCCTGAACGGTACCCACCACGATGATCCGCTCGCCACCATGACCGTCGAGGCGCTGCGCGAGGCTCTCGATATCACTCGGCAGAACATTCCAGACCCTGTCGGGCTTCCAGACCAGGCTGGCGCCGATCTTATCCCAGAAGCGGTCCTCGAACTGGGCGATGAGCTGCTCGACCAAAGCCGCCGAGGGGCAGACGACTAGCACCGGCCGGACCTGAGCGCGTTGGCGCGCGATCGTCGCCATCACCCCGGTTTTGCCGGTGCCTGTCGGCATATTGACGAGGCACGCGCGGGCGCTCGCCGACGCGAAATAAGCTTCGACCGTGTCGAGCGCCGCATGCTGATGCGGCCACAGCGCAAGCGCGGTCCTGGACAGTTCGCCCCCAAGCAAATCGCACTCTCCCCCAAGAACCGTAATAGATTTCCCGTTTAGCCCACCCGTCCGTCGAAAGGAATAGCGGGTCGAAGGTCCAAAATGAACCTGCACCGCTATGGCGATTTATGGAGGCGGTGCGGAATAAGGTCTCTGGCAGATATTCATATGCAGCGCCTCGGAGTCCGCGATCGAACGGCGCATCGCACTCTTCAAAGTCGATCGATCATCGCAATGAGCGCATGGAGCAGGCTGGCGATCAGCGGGCCGCCGTCGAGCTGATCAACTAGGCGCCGGAGCCTTCGGCCAAGACCACTGACGGCGCCTTCTACATCTTCGCCAATTGCGCCTACGTTTTAGGCGCCATCGGGCAGCTTTCGGTCGCTGCGATCCCAAAGCTGCCCGGCAGCAATGTTTCCACACCCGGTCCTTCAACAGGCCGGTGCTTGGCTTCCGCGAACGGCAGCTTACGGGAACGACATAGGGTCGGCGGGATGACTGGGATGGAGGCGCAAAGCGGCCCGGCATCCGCAAGGCGCTCAAGACCGACGGCATGTGGATGGTGGTCGAGCCGACGGCCGGCGACACACTTGAAGACAATATCAATCCCGTCGGGCGGCTCTACTACTCGGCCTCGACGATGAACTGAGTAGGGGAGCGCCCGCCCGGAGAGACTCTTCTCACCGGATTGAAGGCCATGATAAAAGCCCCCATGGGCATCAAGAACTATCTGATCGAAGGCGGTTCCGGCACTGGAAAAACGTCTGTCGCTACCGAATTGGAGCGGCGGGGCTATCATGTCGTCCATGGTGACCGGGTCTTGGCCTATGTCGGCGACCCCGAGACAGGCCAGGCGCTCGCAGGACCACCCAAAGGCGCGGACCGCATCGTTTGGGGGTACGCGCACTGGATCTGGCCTGTCGACAAGGTCCGGGCTATTGCTGCCCACCACCTATCCTGTCACCTTCTTCTGTGGCGGCTCGCGCAATTTTCACAAATTCCTCGACCTATTCGACAAGGTTTTCGTGCTCGATATAGACGTCGAGACGTTGAACCGACGATTAGATGGGCGGCCAAATGAGCCGGGCTTCGAGCCGGCAGAGCGCGCGTTGGTACTCCGCTACCATGATACCCGGGAATACCTTCCCGCCGGCATCAATATCGACACGGCGGGTACCGTCCCGAGTATCGTCGACGATATCCTGGCTCAACTCCCCTGAAGCCCTGAAAGTATTGTGAATGGGATGGGAAGCACTCGATTATTGCGAGAAAGACGCTGGCCGCCCGAACGGCTCACTTGCGGCATTGTCGCTTTCGTAGCCGACCGGCAGCTTTCAGAACGACAAATCGGGTGCCTTAACGACCGTCTGGGGGCGCGCCGCCCAGCACAATCTTGCCACAATCAGTGCGTGCGAGTTGATATTGGAGGATTCTCCCGGGATGCGCGTGACGCAAGCTCCGGGACAGGAATGATCTTGCTTCGCGAGATAGGTCAACGATGCTGCCCTCAAGGCAACATAGTGACAAAAAAGCAAAATAGCGTGGCAATCGACAAAAATACTCCCAGAGCTGAAGTACGTGCATCCTTTTCAGGAGGGAAGCGGAAGGCCCAGGAGGCGTTCGTTTTGCAGTTAGTCGACTTTTCGGTAATCACCAAACCGCGCATGATCGAGGTGTCGATCGAGGCCACGAACGACCCGTCCAATCCCGTGATGAAACACGTCATTGAGACGCGATGAACCCGGCCCGTCGGGAGGCCATTCGATCCGCATTCGAAGACTTGCGGGAGGTCCGCGAGGAGCCCCTGCGCCATCATGTTCGCACTGCCCGGCCGGGCGAGGAAATCACAGGAACGGTTCTCGGCCACGACGATGGCATTGCCAGCCTTGTGACCGATCAAGGGATTGTCGTCGCCGATCGCGCGGACCTGCCGGAGAAGTTGCCAGACGAGGAGGAGATCACCTTCACTGCCCGGTCGGACTTTTCCCGAGTGAGGCGAGAGCAGTCGGCCCAGGAGGCGCAATCGCAGGCGGCGCCAGCGCGGCAGCCACAGCAGGACCATAACCCGGAGTTGAAGGCGATCGAGGCGCAATTGGCGGCAAGGCGCAGTCGGGAGCGTGATCACGACGATCGCGAGCGGTAACCGGCCCACCGGCTCTTTAAGCTGCAAGAGTTATCCGTGAGCAGAAGGCGCCGATGCTCTGCGCCCTCTCCTTCCGTCGGGTGATTTGACGGACAAGCTACGATAGCCCCTCCCCCACACAACCGCTGGCGCGGTCCTCCACTCTGTTGCAGCCCTTCGGGTGCATGGGCTCGCTTCGGCCATCTCCGTTTTTTTGCCGTCAACCAACGGAAGGAGACGGCAATGCAGAGCATCAAGGACACCTACCAGCGCATCACCGATGCCATCATCGAGCAGCTTGAAGCCGGCACAAAGCCGTGGATCCGGCCCTGGCGCGGAAACGGCCGCGGCTCCCTCGTTCCGCGCCGCGCCACCGGCGAAGCCTATCGCGGGATCAACGTCCTGATGCTGTGGCTCGCAAGCGAGCTCGCCGGCTACGAGGAAAACACCTGGATGACCTACCGCCAAGCTCAGGATCTCGGCGGCCAGGTCCGCAAGGGCGAGAAGGGCTCCCTCGTCGTCAAATACGGCACCTTCACCCCCAAGGAGCGCGAAGACGACGAACGCGCAATCCCCTATCTCAAGGGTTACACGGTCTTCAACATCGAGCAGATCGAGAACCTTCCAGACCGGTTCTATCGACCGGCCGAGGAGCTGCCGGCGATGGCAGTTCCGCATCTTGAGACCGTCGAAACCTTCGTCGGCAACACCGGCGCGGCGATCACCTACGGCGGAACAACCGCGTGCTATCGTCCCGCCCCCGACGATATCCTCATGCCCGATCGGGCACGCTTCGTCGACGAGGTTCACCTCTACTCGACCTTGCTTCACGAAATGTCGCACTGGTCAGGCGCAAAGCATCGCCTCGACCGTGACCTGAGCGGCCGTTTCGGCAGGGAAAGCTACGCCATCGAGGAACTGGTCGCCGAGCTCGCCGCTTCGTTCCTCTGCGCGGACCTCGGAGTGGCCCACGATCCTCGCGGCAATACCGCGACCTATCTGGCAAGCTGGCTCAAGGCGCTGAAGAACGACAAGCGGGCCATCATAACGGCCGCGGCAAAGGCACAGGCTGCAGCCGACTATCTGCATGAGAAGCAAAGGGCGCCGTCGCAGTGAGGGGCCTCAGATCAGTTTCGCGCTTCGAACGTGTCTGTGGACGGTTGCCGCGACCGCAGACAATCGGTTTCGATTCAGCCGACTATTCAATTGGAGTTGACGATGGCCAACTTTTAGGTCGGCTGACCAGGTAAAGGTCCGCGGTGCCGAGATTCCGAATGATGGCATCTTCGATACGCTTTTTACGGGAAAGACGCCTGGAAAAACGCATCGGAAGGAAATACCTCACGTGAATATTCAAACCGTCTCGACGACAGATGTCCGCGTCGAGCGGCACGCGAAACAGCTTTCCAGGCAGCTAAAGCTGCTGCGTGAGCGTTTGTTTCCGCCGCTTTCGCAGAAGACACTCAGGCCGTTGACGTCTGGTGAAGCTGCCTACGTGGTGTGCGTCTCCGACGGGTATCTCCGCCAGCTTTCGATCGACGGCAAGGCCGCACGCCGGAAGGTCTCGTTGAACGGCAGACGATCCTACACACTTGCTCAGGAAAAACGAGCGGCGCCACCACATGGCTTCAATTAAGCCGATGGACGTCATCACTTATCTCCCTCGAAGGCGGCCAGGTGAGAAGCTCCAGACGATCGCGGTTACGAATTTCAAAGATCGATCGGCAAACCACCACCACATTATACCTCGCGCAATATCTTGCGCTGGCCGGCTATCGGGTGCTGGCGGTCGATCTCGATCCACAAGCCTCGCCGACGTCCATGCTGGGGGCGCAGCCGGAGTTCGACGTTGCGATGGAGAGACCCTGTATGGAGCGATTCGATACGACGAGAAGCGACGGCCGCTGAAGGAGATCATCAGAAAGACCTGTTTCGACGGACTCGACCTCGTACCTGGAAATCTCGAGCTCATGGAATACGAGCATGAAACTCTGCGGGCACTGAACGAGCGCTCAAGAAACGGAGAAGTGTTCTTAAAGCGCGTCGGAGCGGCCATTGCGGAGGTTGAGCAGGAATATAACCTCGTCGTCATAGACTGCCCGCAGCTCGGGTAACTGACTCTCGGCGCGGTCTGTGCCGCCACCTCTCTTCTCATCACAATTCATCCTCAAGTGGTCGACGTCGCTTCGATGTCGCAGTTCTGCTCGTAACATCGGACCTGCTTTCCGTTGTCAGAAAAGCCGGCGGCGACCTTCAGCACGACTTCATCAAGTACATCGTGACCAGGCACGAGCCGTTCGATACGCCGCAGTCTCAGATCGTCGGGCTTCTGCACAGCCTGCTCGGCACCGACGTGCTGACAGCCACCGAGAGTAAAGGGCCAGGTACGCAAGTCGACTTACGACCGGGCTCTGGAATCCGTGAATGCAAGCATTTCGCAAAGGGGCATCATTCGTCGTCCATCCTCTTCTCGAGGAATTCCTCGATCTTCAGAGCGAGGTCGATCGGCTCGTGACCGACCGTCTGCAGATGCAATTCCGCGTTTTCCGGCACCTCATAAGGCGAGGAGACGCCGGTGAAATTCGCGATCTTCCCGGCGAGCGCCTTTTCATACAGGCCCTTCGGATCGCGGCGTGCACACTCGTCGAGCGGCGTATCCACGAAGATCTCGATGAACTCGCCCTCTTCCATCAGTTCCCGCGCCATCCGGCGCTCGTCGCGGAACGGTGAGATGAAGGACACGAGCACGATCAGACCGGCATCGGCCATGAGCTTGGCCACCTCCGCCACGCGGCGGATGTTCTCGACCCGGTCCTCTTCGGTAAAGCCGAGATCCCGGTTCAGGCCGTGGCGTACATTGTCGCCGTCGAGCAGGTAGCTATGTTTGCCCTGGGCGTGGAGTATCCTGTCGAGCTCGTTCGCGATGGTTGATTTTCCCGAACCGGAGAGCCCGGTGAACCAGAGCACGGCAGGGAGCTGGTTCTTCATGGCGCTGCGCGCGCTCTTGTTCACCTCGAGCGCATGCCAGTGGACGTTGTCTGCGCGCCTGAGCGGAAAATCGATCAACCCCGCGCCGACGGTGGCGTTCGTCACGCGGTCGACGATGATGAAATTGCCCGTCGCCCGGTTGTCCGCATAGGCGTCGAAGGCGATCGGCGCCTGCGTCGAGACGTTGCAAACACCCACTTCGTTCATCTGAAGCGATTTCGCGGCCTCGCGGATGCAGCTGTTGATGTTCACCTGGTGCTTGAGCGCGGTAACCGTGGCACTGACGCTGTCGGTCTCCGTTCGCAGAATGTAGCTACGTCCCGGCAACATCGGGCTCGAGTCGAACCAGATCACATGCGCCTGGAACTGATCCGCCACGAAGGGGCGCGCACCGGGGGCGACGAGCATATTGCCGCGCGAGGCATCCACCTCGTCGGCGAGCACCAGCGTTACCGCCTCGCCCTCCCCCGCCGTCGCAAGCTCGCCGTCATAGGTGACGATCGCCTTGACCGACGTGCGCTGTCCGCTTTTTGCAACGACGACCGGATCGCCCACCGAAATTCTGCCGGAAGCAATCTGCCCCGCATAGCCGCGAAAATCCGCATTCGGCCGCATGACCATCTGAACCGGGAAGCGGAATGGCTTCGCCTGGTCCATCGGATCCAATTCGACCGTCTCCAGATATTCCAGCAGTGCCGCCCCTCTGTACCAGGGCGTATTGGCGGAAGCCGAGATGACGTTGTCCCCGTCCCGCGCCGAGATCGGGATCGGACGGATGCTGGCGAATCCGAGCTCTTTCGCGAAAGCCATGTAGTCGGTGACGATTTCCTCGTAGACCTGTTGCTGGAAACCGACGAGGTCGATCTTGTTGACGGCCAGCACGAGATGGCGGATGCCGAGCAGCGAGGCGATGTAGGAATGGCGCCGGGTCTGCTGGAGGATTCCCTGCCGGCTGTCGATCAGGATGATGGCGAGGTCCGCCGTCGAAGCGCCGGTCACCATGTTGCGCGTATATTCCTCGTGGCCGGGCGTGTCGGCAACGATGAACTTGCGCTTGGACGTCGCGAAATAGCGATAGGCGACGTCGATGGTAATGCCCTGTTCGCGCTCTGCCTCGAGCCCGTCGAGAAGCAGGGCAAGGTCGATCTCCTTGCCGTTTGCGGCACCGGGAGAGCCGACGCGCCCGAGATTGGCGAGCTGGTCCTCGAAGATCAGTTTCGCGTCGTAGAGCAGGCGCCCGATAAGGGTCGATTTTCCATCGTCCACCGAGCCGCAAGTGATAAATCTCAGGATCGACTTGTTGTCGTGCTCGGCCAGATGCGCTTCAATGTCACGCGGCGGTATGGATTGAACATACGACATCAGAAGTAGCCCTCCCGCTTCCTTTTCTCCATCGCCCCGACTTCATCCGTGTCGATCAGGCGGCTCTGCCGTTCAGACGTTCGCACCGTCAGCATTTCCCGCAATATGTCCGGAACCGTGGCGGCCTCGGACTCGACCGCTCCGGTCAGCGGGTAGCAGCCGAGGCTCCGGAAGCGGACCTGCTGCTCCAGAACCTTCTCATCCGGCTGGATCGGCATCCGCTCATCGTCGACCATGATCAGCATGCCGTCCCGCTTGACGACCGGACGCCGCGCCGCGAAGTAGAGCGGCACGATCGGGATTTCCTCGCGCAGGATGTATTGCCAGATGTCGAACTCGGTCCAGTTGGAGAGCGGGAAGACACGCATCGTCTCCCCCTGTCCGACGCGCGTGTTGTAGGTCTTCCACATCTCGGGGCGCTGGCGCTTCGGGTCCCAGCCGTGCTGGGCGCTGCGGATCGAGAAGATGCGCTCCTTGGCCCGTGACTTCTCCTCGTCGCGCCGCGCCCCCGCGAGCGCCGCGTCGAAGCCGTATTTCTCCAGCGCCTGCCTCAACGCCATCGTCTTCATGACGTGGGTGTGGACGTTGGACCCGTGCGAAAAAGGGCCGATGTCCTGATCGATTCCGTCCTGATTGACGTGCACGAGGAGATTGAACCCAAGCTCGCGCGCCATTCGGTCGCGAAACGCAATCATCTCCCGGAATTTCCACCTGGTGTCCACATGCAGGAAGGGAAAGGGCGGTTTGGCCGGGTAGAACGCCTTCATTGCAAGATGCAACAAAACGGACGAGTCTTTTCCAATGGAATAAAGCGCGACCGGATTTGAAAACGTTGCAACGGCTTCTCGAATGGCATGAATGGCTTCGGCTTCAAGCCGACGCAGATGAATAAGAGACAATTTATCGCCCTGTTTTTACTGGGTATTCGACTTACGCCTGCATCGACGAGGTCGTGAAAGCTGAAACCTGATGTGGCCGTCCCCTTTCGGCTCACGTTATTTGGCCGTTCACTTGGAATGACGTGTCCTTAATACATCTTCCCCCAATACCAGAACTGCATTCATGCTGCCCATGCCGAAGGCGTTCCTCATGGCGACGCGCACCCCGCGTCCCAGCCGCCGAAGCCGACGCCCACGGTTGCGCCGAAGCGACGCGCATTTTCCTCATCGCAGGAAAGCCCGGGCCCATCGAAGGGCTTTCTACACATCCGAAATTATCTACTGCCAGCGGAGTTCCCCGCGCCTACTCCGTGCGACACGGCAGCCGATCCGGATCTGGTTCAAGACGTGCTATGCCCGCACAAGATGGCCGCAAGGGCCAACATCTCCCCTGGCGCATGACCATGCTCAAATCATTGCCATGCCGCCGTTCACGTGAATGGTCTGGCCGGTGACGTAGGCCGCTTCAGTGGAAGCGAGATACGCGACGGCCGACGCGACTTCGGCGCTAGTGCCCATGCGGCGGGTGGGGATCGCCGCCATGATAGTCTCCTTCTGCTTGCCATTGAGCTTGTCGGTCATAGCCGATTCGATGAAGCCCGGGGCGACGCAGTTTACGGTAATGTTGCGTGTAGCGATCTCCTGCGCCAGAGACTTGGAGAAGCCGATCATACCGGCCTTGGAGGCGCAGTAATTGGTCTGGCCAGGATTGCCGGTCACGCCGGCGACCGAAGTGATGTTGATGATGCGGCCATTCCGGCGGCGCATCATCGGACGGGTGAGCTCCCGAGTTAGCTCGAACACCGCGGTGAGGTTGACCCTCAGGACACGGTCCCAGTCGGCGTCTGCCATGTGCACGAACAGGCCGTCCTTGGTGATGCCGGCATTGTTGACGAGGATGTCGACGCCTTCGAGATCGGCCTCCGCCTTCTGAGCTAGCGCCTTGACCTCGTCACGATTCTCGAGATTAGCTGGGAACAGCTTGACGCGGTCCCCGAGCTCAGCGGCAAGCAGCTCCAATTTCTCAACGCGGGTACCGTGCAAGCCGACAATAGCACCCTGCGCATGTAGCGCGCGGGCGATCGCCTCGCCGATACCTCCCGATGCGCCGGTGACGAGCGCCTTACGGCTGGTCAATTCGAACATGTCTTATCCTCTTCTCAATCATGCAGGCTGGTGAATTCGGTTAACTTTTAAAGCCGGCGCGCCAGAACTCCTCGCCGGCGCTGATTCACCCGGGCACTCAAGCGCCAGCGCCGCCGCCTACTAACGGCGGCGACGTCGCGGTTGATGCGCCGCGCCAAGCCAGACAGCACCTTGGCGGCGCCGATTCGTAGATCGTCGCGCCGCCGTTGGAGGGGAGAATCATCCCACCGCTGAAGCCGGTGCATTCGCGCTGGCAACGAGCCGCTCCTTCTCTGTCGAGACCAGCGCCGACGCCTTCGACGTAATCACCTAATCTGATGCTTCGTCACAAGACTTCTCTTGGTGCTTACACTAAGACTTGCACCCTCAGCCTACCTCACCAAGGAGGCGGTCACGGACCGATGGAGTGATTCGGCAAGCATCTGGATACGGGAGGGTGAACTTGCAGGACGCATCTCGCAGGGCTTCTACACCTGTTTGAATGCTAGAATTGCGTTCAGGCCGCCCATGGCGAACGCGTTGCTCATGGCCACGCGCACCTTGCGCTCGCGCGCAACATTGGGCGTGACATCGAGATCGCATTTGGGATCTGGCTCGCGATAATTGGCGGTCGGCGGCACAACATCCTCTTGGATCGCCATCACACAGGCGATCATTTCAAGCGCACTCGCTCCACCGAGGCAATGCCCGTGGGTGGACTTGGTGGAAGAGACGGACAGCGAACTAGCATGGTCCCCGAAGACGCGCCTGATCGCCGCCGTTTCGATTTCATCGTTGGCCTTGGTGCCGGTGCCATGCGCGTTTAGGTAGTCCACATCCTCGGCATTCAGCCCGGCATCGGCAAGGCAGGCGCGCATCGCCGCTTCCGGCCCCTCGACAGTCGGCGAGGCGATGTGGAAGGCATCGGCGGAAAGGCCGATGCCGGCGATCTCGGCAAGGATCGTCGCGCCGCGCGCCGTGGCATGCTCATAGCTTTCCAGCACGGCCATGCCCGCACCCTCGCCCAGCACCAGGCCCCTCCTGTCGGCGGAGAAAGGCCGGCAAGTATCCGGAGCGAGTACGCGCATTACTTCCCATGCCTTCAACACAAAAAATACGAATGGCGCGTCGCTGCCTCCGGCAAGCATCACGTCGGCCCGGCCAGCCCTGATCTGGTCGACCGCCGAGGCGATCGCATGGTTGGCCGAGGCGCAGGCGGAGGTGGCACTGAAGACCGGCCCGCGCAGGCCGAGGCTCATGCTGACATTGCAGGCAGCTGCGCTCGCCATCCCCTTTACTCCAGTCAAGAGATCCATGCGGGTCGCGCCGTCGCCCAAAAGGAGGGCGCGGTAGCCTTTTTCGGTCGCGTCCCAGCCACCGAAGCCGACGCCCACTGTCGCGCCGAAGCGATGGGCATTTCCTTCATCGCAGGAAAGTCCGGCCTGTCGCATGGCTTCGTGCGCCGCAAGCACGGCAAGCAGGCTGCAGCGGGCCATGGAGACGACTTGCCTGCGGTCAATGTCGTGCTCAGGCAGCGCCTTGATCTCGGCGCCGATCGTGCCCTTCAGCCCATGAAGCTCTGCATTGACAATCGGGCCGATGGCGGAGCGGCCTTCGCGCATCCCTGTCCAAATCGAGGCGGCGTCGGTGCCTAGTCCGCACAGCCCGCCTATTCCGGTGATGACGACTCGTCTGTCCATTTAAGTCACCTTAGCAAGCAAGCCGCGCATGGCTTCCACAATGCCGCCGACACTCTGGACACCCGACCACGCCTCGGCCGTGTTCATTTCGATCTTGATGTCGTAGGCTTGCTCCAAGTCCCAGAGCACGTCCGCGAATCCCAGTGAGTCGATGCCGAGCTCGGTCAATTCCGTCCCAGTCGTTATATCGCCGACGATGGATGCAGTCGTGCCCTCGCCGCTCTCCGCTTCGACGCGTTTCTTGATTATGGCAATGATTTCCGTTGCGAGTTGATCAGCCATTGTGTTCCTTCCATTTCAGTTTGGCTTGACGTGGGACGCGGCTCAATTCCTGAGGCGAGCCGCGTCGCCAAATTACCATCAGACTTGCACAACTGCCCAAGCCCATTGCTTATAAGAGCCGGAGACGTTCCGGCGGGTCTGCGGCGTAGGCTCCGGTGACGAAGAAAGTCGCCGGCCCATGCTATGTAGCAACCGCTAAGATTGGTAAAATCGATTGTTTGGATGAAATTCATTCGTTCTGTGGATATTTCTACGTGGCGCTCGAAGCGCCTTGATCTGACTCTTCTTGTCGTACTTGGCGTTCTGAGAGTAAGCCTGATCTTACCGCACGCCGCCGCAGCACTAATCCAGTTCCTATCCAAACTTGCCGTCGCAGAACTATGCAATCGACACGTGCGCTACTTACCTATCGGAGCGGGGGAGTGGTTATAGCGTCGTCGGCCAAGAGATCGACCCTTGTAGCGGAGCGTCTTGCGCCGGTCGTGACATGAGGTCGGCAGGTATTTCAGCGTGCAGGACCGATGTGCCTGCCTGCTCTATCCACTGTGTGGATGGTTGTCATCACTACAATCAATTTTACCACTCTTCCCGAGCGCCGTTAGAAAAGCTGACTTAAACCGGAGAAAGGCCCGCGCCAAGGGAGTAGGTACCGGCCCAACTCAAGCACAACACTACCAACGGCAAAGATCAGCCTGTCAACGCGAGGTCCTGGATGGCCTCGGAGCAGGTGATCAGCGCTATGGAGCCGCAAGCCTCCCCAGATTAAACGAGCCGGCGGACAGCCAAGATCCTGTGCTGGAGTCACCGCCACTGTTAGATGGAAAAACGCTCAATGTCCCATTCCACACTGTCGCCTGAGCCATTTGCAATCCTCGCGATGCCAAGGGCTGGCACACACTACTTGGAAGAACTTCTAAACGAGCACCCGAATGTGTTGAGCAACGGTGAACTGCTCAATATCTACGATACGAATTGGCCCGATAAGGATCGCCTGCTAGGCAGCGATCGCGAGCTTCTTGAGCGTGCCTTCTTGCGCTACCCCACGCGAAGCGACAAGACGGTGACGCATGTTGGCTGCAAGATCAATGAACCTCAGTTTCACGAGCGTCCCGGCTTTTTTGCTGAGCTGGCCAATTGGTCAGGGCTCAAGGTTATCCTTATGATTCGCGGAAACACATTGGAATCGCTGAGATCGCTTGTGCAGGCAAGGCAAACCCGCCACTGGCTTAAGTTCAGTTCGGACGATGCCGCTCCACCGCCGCCCGTGACGTTGTCACTCGCTGCCTGCGAGGCCTACTTCAAAGCTGCCGACGACTTCCACGCTCAGGTCGCGAACGCCTTCGGGCCAACCAAAATGCTTTCAATCGAGTACGAGAGGCTTCTTCGAGATCCCCACGCTTGCGTTGCAACTATCTTGGATTTCCTTGGGGTCCCAGCGCGTCAGCTCTCTAGTCGCCGCATTCTTCAGCGGCAAGAAACGCGCCCGTTGGACCAAACGCTACAGAATTTTCATGAGTTGCGGGTACACTTCGCACATGGACCTTACGCGAGATTTTTTGAGCTTGGTGATGCCTGATGAGCTGCGGTCACTGACGGCGGATAGGTCTGTGTCGCTACACTTGAAGCGACCGGATGCGCTTTTGGCGTCCTCGACCGCGCCCTTCTGACATAGTAAATTCGGATGCCTTCCAGCTCCGGCCAGATTACGTCTTCCACAGCCGCGAAATTCGGGCCGCGCCAGCCGAGCGCGCCTCGGATGTGTTCGCGATCGAGGCAGAGGTCAATAGCGGGGATCGACGAATCTTTGCCGCTGCTCGGCAGACCAGGTTCGTTGGCCCTGGAAAGCTGAAACGCCATGTCCATGCGACGCTCGCACGTGTCAGCGCGAGTTCGCCGTGACAATCCGCCACATCGCATTCCGCTCGCAGGCGAAGGACCCTTCTGCCCGCCTAGCCCGCTGCGCGCTCCACGCAAGTGCAACCATGCTCGGATGCAGCATCGAAACATCGGGCACGGAGTCGCTTTGTACCGCCGCCTCTGGTGCAGCCTCTTAAACTGACTACCTAGTTTTATCACTCACATATTGCTGGAGAGAACGTGCTGGAAAAATTCGAACGCTACCCGCTCACCTTTGGACCCACGCCTATCGAGAAGCTTGACCGCCTCGGAAAGCACCTTGGCGGTAAAGTGGAAATCTACGCCAAACGCGAGGACTGCAACTCCGGTCTCGCGTGTGGCGGAAATAAGCTCCGTTAGCTCGAATACATCATCCCCGACGCGATCGCTGCTCATGCAGACACCCTTGTTTCTATCGGCGGCGTGCAGTCAAACCACACGCGGATTGTCGCCGCGGTCGCCGCCAAGATCGGCATGAAATGCCTCCTCGTGCAGGAGAGCTGGGTGCCGCATGAGGACGCCGTCTACGACCGGGTCGGCAACATTCTGTTGAGCCGCATCATGGGGGCGGACGTGCGCTTCGTCGATGAGGGCTTTGACATTGGTATCCGCCGCAGTTGGGAACAGGCTCTCGAAGACGTCAGGTCGAAGGGCGGCATACCCTATGCGATACCGGCCGGGGCTTCCGCTCACAAGTATGGCGGGCTCGGCTACGTCGGGTTTGCAGAGGAGGTGCGCGCCCAGGAGCAACAGTTGGGGTTTGCCTTCGACTATATCGTCGTGTGCACCGTCACGGGTTCTACGCATGCTGGCATGGTCGTCGGTTTCGCCAAAGACGGCCGACAGCATAGTGTGATTGGGATCGATGCCTCCGCCACGCCCACTAAAACCAAGGCGCAGGTGCTAAGTATTGCCCAGCATACGGCGAAACTGGTCGATCTCGGCACGGAAATCATCGAAGATGACGTCACCCTCATCGAGGAGTACGCGCACCCGTGTTATGGCATTCCGTCCGACGAAACGAAGGAGGCCCTCCGCTTGTGTGCGCGGCTCGAAGGTATGATTACTGATCCCGTCTACGAGGGCAAATCGATGCAAGGGCTAATCGATCTCGTCAGGAAAGGCTTCTTTCCAGAGGGATCGCGGGTGCTGTACGCGCATCTCGGCGGCACGCCAGCTATCAACGGTTACAGCTATATGTTTCGCAAAGGGTGATGCTCGACGGATAGCTTTCGGGTGGTTCTGGTTTGCCGGTGATCACGGCTTCCAGCTCAATAATCGCCCGAAAACACTTCGGCGTTGCGACCCGCGGCCTCTGCTGTAACCAGAGGTGCCCTCGGCATCGCCATGACCTGCGGTTGACTTGCTTCCGTCGCAACGAGATGGCAATCCGTCGATAGTCTCGGCGAGTGAAGTGGGCGGCGGAAGACTTGCAGCGAACCATCGGTCGCCAGTTTTCGCTGGCAAGGCGCAGCAGCGTGAATGGCCGAACGTCCACATTCCGCGGACCTACTGCATGTCTCCTTAAAATCGGGCTCGATTTGAGGACAAAGACATGCAGAAATTCAAAGTTCTACAGCGACGTTTGCGCGTTTGATAGACGCGCGGCGCTGTAGGCACACAATCAGATACTACGAAACTACTGGCCGTTACCGAAACTTCAGCCATTGTGTGCGCCGGGCCGGCACCGTCTATCAGCCGCTCGATGTAACTGGCCTAATACCCATGGAAGCTTGGTCACGCCTATCTCACCGCTCCACACCGCGACCATCGTTCCTGATAGGGTTGAGCTTCGGTTGCATCCTGAATCCTCAAGCGCCAGCATCCCGTCAGCCGACCGGTGCTTCAACGCCCACCTCTCCTCGCCAGCCGTCAGTTCAATCATTATTTGGTCGCCTCCCCATCTGATTGGGCCGCTCGCGCTGCGGCGGCGATTTCGCGGCGCAGCCACCGATGCTGCGGGTCGCGATGGCAACGCTCGTGCCAGATCAGCGCGGCCTCGTACGGCGTCAGTTCCACGGGTGGATCGACAACCGCGAGCGGCAGCATGGCGGCGACCCGGATCGCCACGCGGTTCGGCACAATTAGCACCAAGTCGGTCGCCGCGATCACGACCGCCGCCGTTAATACGTTGGAAACCACCATCGGGTTGCAATCCAGCAATATTCCGAGGTTGGCCGACGCGTCATAGATCTGCCCGAAGCGGTCGTTGCATTCCGAGGCAATGGCGACGTGGCGCAAAGCCTCGAAAGTCCCGATGGTCCATTCCTGGGCCAAGGCCGGATGATTGTGGCGCAGCAAGCAGGTGAAGCGATCCCCGTAGAGCCTGCGCCGCAGGTAGCCGGGCGGAGCGGCACCGATCTGCCCGACGGCCAGGTCGATCTCACCTTGCTCAAGTCTACGCAGCGCGCCAACTAAGAACGAATCGGTGACGATGTCGAGATGAGGAGCGCGCTCGCGCAGCCGCGGCAGGAGACGCGGCAGCAGAACTAACGCTTGGTGGTCGGGCATAGCCATCGTCACCTTCCATCGACATTCTCTTGGAGCGAAGCTGCAGTTCACCATCTGGCGAACCGTACCCAACACCGAAGGGAGCATTTGGGCCAAGTCTTCGGCCAGCGGCGTCAACACGAGGCCGCTCGAGCCGCGAACCAGAAGATCATCATTGAACATGCTGCGCAGCCTTGACAACGCTCGGCTCATTGCCGGTTGGCTCCGACCGACATGTAGAGCCGCGTGAGTGATGTTCCGGTACTGCAGCAAGGCTTCGAGATCCACCAGTAGGTTTAGGTCGATGGACGTTAGGTTCCGCATCTGTCGTTGTTGTGCGGCATCACCGCGACCGCCGATCAGCGCCATATTCGGGCGCTTCCAAGCGGGCTGATCCATGGGTTTCTTCTCCTAAGTGTTTTCGTGCAATGCTTTGAAATTCAAGCGTTGCAACATCAAATAAGCGTGTAAGAAAACTCTTCTGACCTCTCCATCAGATTGGATGGTTGCGAATTTTCTAGCCAGATGCACTTGGGCTATGACACCTTCGAACTGCCCTGACGCGGCTGACATGTACAGCCGTTCGTTTCGTCGACCCTTGCGTGGCATCGGCTGGCGGCCCGCCTGCATTGATGATTTCGACTCTATCGTACCCCGGCAAAAGCTTCCTCAGGAGAGGCTTGGCGGCCTTGGCGCGTCGTCAATGAACAAGACTCGATCGTGACGGCCGGGCTTGAGATAGACCCGTCCTGCTTCACCTTCGACCTCATTAACTCGCAAGTGGCGGAGGTCGCAGGCTGCCTCCGGCACAGGCAGACGCGCTCCACTTGCGATACACTGAGCTGAAGCGAGCAAAAAACTTGTCGTGTTGCCGACGTTTAGATGGTGCTCGCGCGGACTGCACTCGAGATTACGCTCGCCACACCATACTTGGACCACCGCAATAGTCACAAAATCACCTCTCTGTCATGACACCACTGATTTGCTCGTGGAGCCCGCTTCAATCTGAGGCCGGCCTTACCAATCATGTGTTCTTTGCAACAGTGCGCATTGGGGTGGGTGTGGTTTTCCACGTTTGCCTCCAGTTATATTTCACGGCTTTCTAATCCCATTCGGCAAGGCTGGAAAAATCCACTTTTCGCATAGCTTCCATCCACGCTATGGATACATGCGTTTTACCCACCTGCAGGCAAGCAGCCCCCCAACGGAGCCTGTCCATTTGGCTTGAACGGCGTCCGCCCGACGCGACTGCCGCAAAGCTCCAACCCGGATAGCTGTCGGCTTCGATACCTAATGCCCTCCACGACAAGGAGGTCCAAAAGTCGAATCAGACTTCGGGGATGGTGCACGCAGAAAGGCATCGTCCGGATGCGGCTGCGCCTTCTACTGAGCTTCAGCAAACCGCTCCAGAACACCGGCACAGTCACCTGGCGCCACCGCAATTCTGGACGCCGCGGATGTGGAGAAATCGCTGTCGAAGTGGCCGGCCGAGCAGTCCGGCTTGGTTGACGTTCCTGCTGGGCCAGGTGATCTCAACGATATCGAATTCATCGTCGCCGGTGATCTGCATTAGCCTGCGAGACGCTGAAGAGTCCGCCTACAGCGCTATTACATTGCACTGTCCTTCGAAGGCGTTTTCAACCATGCCCCGGGCGTATGATGGAATATGGACTTTGCATGGCCAGACCGGCGGGGTGGACACTAGTATCGCCACTCGTTGATTGTAACCGAAAGGCGCCACCGATGATTGAAGATGCGGCCGATGCGCTTCGACGTAATCTCACCGAAGAAGCATTTGACCCCCATGGGTCCGGTGGCGACGAGGTCGGAATGAAATCCATCTTGAAGCGCAGGGTCGATACTCAGTGAGGCCACCACAGTCTTGGGGCTCGTGGGTGGAGGGTTGGACGATTAGGTCCTCCTCCGGTGTCACTCTGCGAGCGACGCTTCAGAAAACTCCCAACCTGATGCTCTGGTCTTCGCGTTGAGCGCGATGAACGGAGCTGTCGTGCCGGAGTGCTTTCAGTTGTGGGGTCAACATCTTCACCGCTCGTTTGGGCAGCCAGACTCAGTGGGCGACGAAGCGCCTGATCTTCTACTCGTCGACCCAAAGGAATCAGCCACCAGTCCGGAGGTGAAGCCGACGACGTCTATTCGACAACACGGCTGAACTGATTGCTTGGATGCCAATCATCCACACCATGGGTACATCAAGACATGCGTTTCAAAGGCCTTGATCTAAATCTTCTCGTTGCGCTCGACGCTCTGATGAACAAACGAAGCGTTACGGCGGCGGCTCGCAGCATCAATCTCAGTCAGCCGGCGATGAGCGCGGCTATCGCGCGGCTACGCACCTATTTCGGCGACGAGTTGTTTAAAATGCAGGGCCGCGAACTTATCCCAACACCGCGTGCGGAAGCGCTCGCCCCTACGGTCCGCGACGTCCTGCTGCACATTCAGTTCTCCATCATTTCCTGGGACATGTTCAACCCAGCCCAATCGAAGCGCCGCTTCAGGGTCATCCTTTCGGATTTCATGACACTCGTGTTCTTCGAGAGGGTCGTGGAGCGCGTGGCCCGGGAGGCTCCCGCCGTCACCTTCGAGTTGCTACCTCTCGATGGCGATCCCGATGAGCTTCTCCTCCGCGGCGACATCGATTTTCTAATCCTACCGGATTCGTTCATGCCGAACGCGCATCCCAAAGCGAAACTGTTCGACGAGACACTCGTGTGCGTCGGTTGCCCCACGAACGAGAAGCTATCGGGGCAGCTTTGCTTGGAGGGATTCATGTCGATAGGACAGGTTGCAACCAAGCTCGGACGTTCGCTGATGCCCTCGTTCGAGGAGTGGTTGTTGCTCGAGCACGGTTTCAAAAGACGTGTCGAGGTCGTCGTGCCGGGCTTCAGCCTGATTCCGCCCGTGCTGTCAGGTACTAACCGTATAGCGACTATGCCCTTGCGGCTGGTCAAGCATTTCGAACGCATGATCCCCCTGCGGATCGTCGAACTTCCGCTGCCACTTCCTACATTCACCCAGGCTCTCCAATGGCCCGCCCTCCACAATAGGGATCAGGCAAGCATCTGGTTGCGCGAGATACTGCTCCAGGAAGCGTCACGTATGGTTGCTCCGCCGTGAGGGCGCGCCGACTTAAGCGTTCCTAAACGGTTCAACACCCATTGCGTATACATTCCTACGCGAGACGATTAAAAGGGTGCAACCTCAACATCATCTGGATCGGAGCTACATGACGACCTCATGTCCACTTTTAGCCTGAAGCGGTTAGACGCATGTGGCCGGTCGCGCCCAACACTTAATGCACCCAGCCACTCGGGGGAAGGCGCCTTGACATCGTTCCGTTCAGCAGGTCGAGATAGGCTTGGACCTCACGTCGGCTTTCCGCCGATATCGTTGAAAAACTCGGCCAGTTAACTGTTCATCGGGCTGTTGCAGCATCTTTCCGGTAGGGATGATCGGTTATCTGCCCCGCACTTTGGCGCAGGGTATCCTTACTGGCTGCTTTTATGCGGCAATGACGCCGTGTGGTGGCCTTTGTGGTCTGAGTTTCGCCAGTCTTCTGAGGTTCTGGGCGGTTGCTGCAAGCAGGAATTCGTCTCGCGCACCACATGGACCTCGCAGCCTCAAACGCGCCATCCGGAGAATGCGTTTGAGGTGAGCGAAGAGCATCTCGACCTTCTTGCGGCGATGCCGGGAACGCTCGTAAGCGGGTGTGGCGGCAATTGCTCTGGCCACATCGCGGGCATCTTCGTTGAGATCACGCGGCACCTTGCGAGCAACTGCATTCGGGCAGCAGCGCTGCTTCAGATCGCACACATCACAGTCCTTCTTGCTGGCCCGATAAAGCCGGGTGCCTTCACTGGTGATGCCCGATCGGGGCGTCGCGTAGGTGCGGCGGAACTGAACCAATTCCTTGCCCGCCGGGCAGATGTAGCGATCTCCCTCGCCATCCCAGGTGAAGTCCGAACGCGAGAAGGTCCCGTCCGTCCTGTTGGATTTATCAAACACGGGAATGTGCGGCGCGATGTCCTTTTCCTTCACCAGCCAGGCAAGATTGTCAGCAGAACCGTAAGCGCTGTCGGCTGCCAGATAGCCTGGCGTCAAGCCGAAGCGGTTCTCGGTTCTGTCGATCATCGTGCGGGATGCTCCGACCTCCGCCTGACGGATCGCTCGCGTCGCCTCGACATCAAGAATGATACCGTGATCAGTATCGATCAGATAATTGGTGGCGTAGGCGAAGAAGGCATGCCCCTTATGAGCACCTGTCCACTGAGCTGCCGGGTCGGATTGCGAAATGAACTTCGGCGTCACCGGCGAGGCAGCGCCAAAAGCAGCGTCATCCAGAACCGCCAAATACTCCTGAACCGAGCGGCCAGCATCGTCTTCGGCTTTCCATTCAGTGCCGGGCACCGAACGCTGCTTGTTGGCGTCCGCCGCGATCAGGCTGGCATCAACCGCAAAGCCTTCTGCTCCCACCAGCCCTTGGGCAAGGCACCGTTCCACCACAGTCTCAAACATGTGCCGGAGGATATCACTTTGCCGGAACCGGCCATGACGGTTCTTCGAAAAGCTGGAATGATCCGGTACCTTTCCGTCCAGGCCAAGGCGGCAAAACCACCGATATGCGAGATTGAGATGGACCTCCTCGCAAAGTCGCCGTTCCGACCGGATACCCATGCTGTAGCCGATGATCAGCATTCGCATCATCAGCTCAGGATCAACTGAGGGCCGACCAGTGTTGCTATAGAAAGGCTTCAACTGTGCTCGAACGCTATCGAGATCGAGGTGACGATCGATCCCGCGCAGCAGATGATCCGCAGGGACATGTTCATCGAGGCAGAAGTCGTAGAAGAGCTGCGCCGGAACCGCCTGACATCCCATCATTCGCCTGATCCCCTGCAAATCACTCAGAGGATTGAATCACGCGTCCCAAGCATCGGCAATGCCAAGTTTTTCAACAATATCCGCCGAAAGCCGACGTAGCTCTGCTCGGGCAGCCGTCGCCGGCACGACGCCGAGAGGAGCCGCCACGGATATCCAATCAAGCTGGTGAAACAACGCGTGCCACCCGCTTCCGACATAGGGTTGAATATCGATCCAACGAGGTGTCCGTTTGTGAAAACAGGCCCTCAGCTCGGCATAGCCTTCTGGCAACTCGGCTGCCGCAATATCTCGCCAGAACGGTGCGTCATTTCGTTTGCAATCATAGTGCAGCCGCAGGAAGTCTCGAACTCCTGTCCACGAGCGCGCGTTAGCGCTGTTATAAGCTTCGATTGTGTGAGCAGGCACGACCCCACCTCCGTTGGTGAGAACGCGTCCTATATTCCTTAGCTGTTCGAACGTGTGGGTCGCAAGCGCTGCGTCCAGCGGCTCTACAAAACCGGACGCCGTTCCGAGTGCCACAAGGTTATTGACCCACGCCGTTTCGAAATAGCCTTGATCGAGCGAAAGCAAGTGCTTCGGCTGGACGCGGTGTCCAAGGCGGTGCTCGACCTCTGCGACTGCAATGGCATGATCCGCATGTCTGCTACTGAACACGTATCCCGCAGTGATCTTGCGATTCAGTGGGACCTCCCACATCCATCCGGCCTTCATGGCAGTCGAACGGGTTACGGGATCGGGGCACATTTCTGACGGCTCAAGATCAAAAGTGATCGCACGATCGGTCGGCAAAGTGTTTGCGAAAGACCGCCAGCGTGTACCGAAAACACTGCCGAGCCCCAATCTGGCAAATCCCGACGCATCGATCACGAAGTCGACCTCCAGTTGTTCGCCGCCGAGATGCAAGGACCGCACATACCCCCGCTCGTCCAGCCTCATCCCGCATACAGCGCTCGCATGGGCAGTGATCCCACGGCTCAATCCGACTCGCTTCAGGTACCGCTCGAAAGCCTCAGCGTCAAAGTGGTAGGATGGACAAAGGCCGGACTGGCCGGTCGCCAGCAATCGCTCGATATCCTGCTGCGACGCGTGCCTTGCGATTGCGTCGAATCCTGGAACGCAAGTGTGAAGGTCCTCGCCCATCGCGATTCTCGCCGACAGCAGAGGAAAGAAGCCGTCGACGCGCCATTCGATTTCCGGGACGCCCGGTCCGCAGAACAGACGATAGTACCGATCTGAAATTCCTCCACCTCTCCAATTGTCATAGAGCACTCCAAGCTTGTACGTGGCGCCGGCTTCACCAACGAAAATGTCCAAGTCGAGCTGATTACGGCACAACGTATCAACGAGATTGAGCGCGCCGCCCTCCCCAAGGCCGAATGAAAATAGCTCCGGAGTCTCTATGACTGCGACATCCACGTCTGGTTCGAAGACCCGGCGTAGCTCAATAGCGGCAAGCCAGCCCACAAGGTCGCCTCCGACGATTCCTATCCGCCTCGCATTCGTCAGATTCAGCATTCAGAATTCCACGTCAGTTCTGAGTGGAACGGTCCGGGTCCTGCGACGGCGCCTCCCTTATCTCGCGAATCCACCAGCCGTTGGGACTTTCGTGAGAGTTGTGTTTCCCATTCTCGTCGTGAAGGCCGAGAATGCGCAAATTTTTCGACAGCTTTCCAAGCGCAGCTAAACAGACCAAAACGAGCACGCTTCCGAAATAAGCAAGTTGAAGAAGCAGCAAACAAGCCAGTGTCGTAACAATTAAGCGCTGGCTGGGCTGCGAAGCTAAGTAGATTGTAAGAGCATTGGTAGACAGGAGCAGCCATAGAATGGAACGAACGGTTCTTAAAAGCAACGCCGCTCTCCTGGTTTTGCCGTCTGATCATGCGGCAACCCTTGCCAGAGTCCAACAGAGGAATGACGTCCTGACATGACTTCGATCCAATTGGCTGCCCTCGGCGAAGTCGCAATCCCATCTCGCTGGCTCCGGCGAGTGCCGCCAGCCCAGCGGCAAGACCTTATTGCGATCGATGGCAGGTATAATTGCGGGGTCATGTAGTGTTGGAGTCATTCAGTCATCATCCGCGAAGCACGTGTTCTTTCGATAGATGTTTCCTGGGACCAAATGCTAGTGCCTGCCAGTGGTGCCGAACCTTGCAAAGTTCATATCCCATCATGCTCCCGCGGCATGTTCCAAGCACGCCCTTCCCCCGAGGGGTGACGTTGCGCTTTCCGTCGTGCCAAGCTGGTGCCAGGCTCTCTCGGAGCTGCGGGATACCTTCAAAGAGTGCCGTGCCCTACTGATCAATTGCGGGCCGTTCTTGTCGCGAAAAGCTTAAGTGCTCAGCCCTGCGTGCCCGCCAGAGCAGAAAAAGCACGCTCCCGAAATAAGCGAGCTGAAGAAGCAGCGAGAACGCTAGTGTACTGACGATTAATCTGCGAATGGAATGCGAGGCAAAGTATACCGCGATGGCGTTGGTGCATAGCAACAGCCATAGGGCGCGATGAAAGACTGCGAAGCGCATTATCGTTCTCCTGCTTCTTCTCTCGGATCATGCGGCAATCGTGTCCGCCCCGATATGAGTCTGGCAATTCTTGGGGCAGACGCGGGCGCAGGCCCCGCAGCCGATACAGCGGCCTGGGTGGTCGACGACCATGATCATACGATTGAGATCGCCATCGAAGTCATCGTCCTCACCATCGCACACGCCGAGAATTTCACCTGCATCGTCGATGCCGTGAAGGTGCATTACCTCGCGTGAGCAAACCTTGAAGCAACGACCGCAGCCGATGCATGTCGCACCGTCGATGGCGGTCAGATATTTCGGCATCCACCTGGACCCGTCGCGGGTCACGAATGAGCATATCATCGTGAATTCTCCGACGCAGCGAATTCTTTCTTGGCAGCTTCCAGCTCAGCAAAAGCGTGGAATGTCCTCTCCGCGACCGCCATGATTTCGGTCCAGTTGACCGGAAGATCCTCCGCAAGGTCGTGCAATTCCATCTTCGCAGTTCCAGCACGCGACTGCAGCTTGCGGACTTGCTTTTTCAATTCTTCAAAATCTGACATGGCCTTTTTCCCCACAACCGGCTCCATCACGCCCGCGCTACGTCTGGATAAGCTTCAATGACTGCGACGGCATCCTTCACCAGCTTTGTCCCGGTCTTGGCGCATTTGCGTAGCGTATCGAAGCCGAAGCGGTGAACGCCGCGCAGGGTCTTCGACAGCACGACCAACCGCTTGGTCGTAAATACTACCCGCCCGAAACCCTCGGCGCTGATCTCCATCGTCCGCGATACGAATAGGTCAGAGCGCGCTTCGATAGAAAGGCCGACCGCGGCGTAATAAACATCGAGCCTCCACAGCACGTACGGATCGGGGTCGCCGATGATTGGGATTGCACGGCGTTGTTCCTCCTTAACGATGAACTTGGCCAGCAGCTCAGTGTCGCACTTGCCGTCCCACGATCCGTAGGAATCCTGAGCCCGTATCAGCCGCACGAGGCATTTGATAAAGGGGGTGGAAAGGAGTTTGCCGTCGTCGACAGCCGGGATACTCGCCGGATCAGCTAACGTTGTCATGCTTCAGCCCTCGCTCTCGAAGCAGGGTTTCTCTTTGGCGGCGCCTGCTTCCGCTACCACCTTGCGTAGCCAAGGTGGAGGAGCCGTCCTGAGCATTGTCTGGATGCGCGAAAGCAAGTGCTGGATGGATTCAGGCTGCGGCACTTTGATCGGATGAATCTTTGCCGAAATAACCTTGGCTGCCGAAGGCCCGCCGATAGCGAGACAAAATAAGAGCTGGCAGCCCTTCAACGCTGCAACTTTCGGAGCGATGCGGTCATCACCTTCGGTTCGATGCGTACCGCTTTCGTCAGAAACTTCGTCGAATGCAATCGCTTCCACAAAACTCCACTCGTGGGGCAGCACGTCATAAACGGCAAAATGTCTAGCCGAGCCGAAATGGGCGTTCAGTCCTTTCAGGTCTTGAGTGGCGATCGCTATGCGCAATGCGCCTGCCTGCCGTTCCGGCATCTGTTTCTGGAACCGATCACTGACGAGCGAGAAACGACGAATGGAGCTCATTCTACAATCCCCGATTACAGACTGGATCAAGTGCGTCAGGCGTCGGCGGGTGTTGGTCAGCCTGCATGATATTGGCAACCTCGTAGATCATGTCGCGCGTTCCCTGATACAGGATTGTAAGCTTGTGCTGACTGCCCAACGTGTCAAAGACAGGGAATCCGGCATGCATCAGCGGAATGGCGAGACGCTCTGCAGCTGGACGGCCGTGCGAATACGTCACGAGAAGGTGGGCGACAGCAGAGAGGCGTTCCAGGTCACAAAGATCGCCGACTTGGACCGTCTCGGCCGGCACTTTTTGCAATATTTTTGAAGTCCCGGTGGTGGTGGCGGCGGCTGAAATTTTTGCGCCCATGCCGACAAAAAAGTCCGAGAGCTGCAGGAGTTGATCCGGCTCCGCGGAGATCGCTATCTTCTTGCCGCCCAGATGGAAATGCCCGTCGAGCATGGCATCCTGCAACTGCATGCGGCCGCGAAGGACCTTCGCCGGAGCTTGTTCGCCCGACACTGTTGTAAGCAGCAAGATAAACCTGCCCGCATTCTTCAGCCCCGCCAGCGACTCAAACAGCACGTAAGGCTCAGCGGTTAACCGTTGCAACGCTTCGGCCGGTCGCCGCATGTGCTCGCCCGTGCCCCTGCACTTCGTCGCCGCGCCGAGATCGCGTATGTCCCCCACCTTCTTCGGGTCGGGTTTTTGCTTTCCCGGCCGCGCAATTCGGTCGACGATAGCGGTAACAGCCTTGGACCAACCCTCCTCTAGCGCCTCCGGCGCGTTGGCGAGTACCACTTCTGTACCTGTAAGTTCTCTTGCCCGCTTAAGTTTGATGTTCGCGAGGTCGCAAGTGGTGTCGTCGTCGCCGGTCTCTACCAGTGCCGTCGTGCAGACCGCGATAAACTGCGGCTCTGCACGCGCTTTGGAATTGAGGATCGCATCTTTGAGACGATCCTCGCCGCCGAGAATCGTCTCCAGCTCTTCCATCGCGGTCGTCTGCAGCGGGATCGTTTCCTTGAAATGCCGCACGAGCAGCACAAGTGCAAAGCTGGTACACTCCTGGCTGCCGTGGAACAGTGGCACTGCGCCGTCGACGCCCAGAAAAGCGAAGGCAGCGCCAAGCGGCTGGGACGACTTCACAGGGTTAATTGCCGTTGATTTGGCTTGGGGAAGCATGCAGGCCACCGAATACCTCAACACTCACCGACGTGGCGGGCGGTCTTCCCGCATAGATTCAGGATGCTTGCGCTTTCTTCTCCCGATCTCTCCTGCCCGGCCAAGGGCTCCTCCCATGGCGCCGGTTCGCGCACCTGTTCCCAGATGGGGTTGTGGATTGCCAGGTCGATCTGGCGCGCGAGTTCCACCATGCCCTCATAGCCGGCGTAAGCGTGATGGCGTTCCTGATTGATGTCGAGCCAAGGGATTTTTGCCTTAAGCGCGATAAATTGGGTGCGACCGCCCGACAGCATGATGTCAGCGTTTTGTTCGGCTAGACTCGAGTATAGCTCGCGCGGTGTCATCGTCTCATACATGTGGTTCTCGTTCTTGAGGATCTGCTTGATCCGCTCCCTATCATCGACGGTCGATTTCTTGATCGATGTTCCGACGATCTCCATGCCTAACTCCGTCAACGCGTGGACGATCGACCATGACTTGACACCGCCGGTGTTGAGAAGAACACGCTTGCCTTGGAGACGAGGGCGGTAGGCCTCAAGTCTTCTCCACGCCTTTGCCTCTTCTGCTGCAATCAGCGCTTCAGTGCGACTGATAAGCTCGGGCTCAGCACCTTTCTTTACGACCAATTCAGCGATCTGCCGGAGTGCTTCCGAGGTGTCGGTAACGCCATAGAAGGAGCCCTCGAAGAACGGAATATCCCAGCGTTCCTCCATCTTGCGGGCAAGATTAATGAGAGCGGTCGAGCACACCATCATAGCTGCCTGTGCACGGTGCGCTGTGGCAATATCGAGGTAGCGCGCGTCTCCAGGAATACATGCGCGGACACGGATGCCAAGCTTGTCCAAGAGCGGCCTTACTAACCAGAATTCGCCGGATAGGTTGAATTCCCCAAGGATATTGATGTCGCGCGGCCCGGCATCATCCGGCTCTACCGTGCCGATGACATGGTCGAGCAACGCCTCGCCGGCCAGCTTATTACCGAGGTTCTTTGAACCGACGAAGCCCGGCGCATCAATCGGCACCACCGGTAAGCCGAATTTTTCCGCCGCCCGCTTGCACACCGCCTCGATGTCGTCGCCGATCAGTGCCGTCACACAGGTCGCATAGACGAAGATCGCCGGCGGCGCATATGCTTCGTTGATCTCCCGGATCGCTTTGAAAAGCTTCCGCTCGCTGTGCCCCATCACCACGTCGAGTTCTGTGAGGTCAGTGGTAAAGCTCGTGCGCCACAGCATTGGCCCTGACGACGCCGTGCCGCGATTGTCCCAAGAATTGCCTTCGCAGGCGAGCGGTGCGTGGACCAGATGAGCAACGTCAGTGATCGGCTGCAGAACCACCTTGGCGCCGTCGAAAGCGCAGCCGCCAGCTGCCGCTCCGGGTGTTGGCGGCTTTGAACAGCCCTTCTTGCGAGCCTCGGCGTCCTTGCTGCGGTTGTTCTCGCAGGCAGGCTCGTTAAAGGCATCCTGGATTTTGGCACTGAGCGAGAGCATTGCGCTGGACCCTAAATTGATCGAAAGATGGCCGGCCTACGCCGGCCGCCGCTCTTAGCGAGTGAGGTCATAAGAGATGTCGGTCACACCCGGCTGCATCGTGTCGCGATCGAGCTTGTCGAAGATCTTATCGAGGATCGCCGTCAACACACGCAGTCCGCCTTGGTAGCCCATAAGGGGAAAACGATGGTGATGGTGCCGGTCAAAGATCGGAAACATCAACCGGATCAGAGGTGTTCCGGTGTCGCGCTCCAGATACTTGCCATAGGAATTGCCGATCAGCAGGTCCACCGGTTCGGTGAAAAGCAGTGAGCGCATTGCCCAGAGGTCCTTGCCCGCCCACACCTGTGCATCCTTACCGAACGGTGAGCATCCCAGCAATTCCTTCATCTCGGCTTCCCAGGCTGAGGTGCCGTTGGTGGCGAGGCAGTGTGTTGGCTCGCCACCGGTTTCCATGACGAACCGCGCCACGGCGTATACGAAGTCAGGGTCGCCGTAGATCGCGTATTTCTTGCCGTGCAGCCAAGACTGGCTGTCTGCCATAGCGTCGACCAACCGGCCGCGCTCCAGGCGGATTGCCTCAGGGATTTCCTTGCCGGAAATCTTCGAGACCTTCATCAGGAATTCGTCGGTAGCCTTAATACCGAGCGGATAGTGGAAGGACGCCGTCGCCTGTCCGACCTGTTCGCAATATTCCAGGGTCCTGCGAGTATTATAGTGCTGCAGTGACACTGTCGCCTCCGCATTGAATGCTCTTCTCACGTCTTTGATCTTCGTGCCTCCGTCATACATGCGGAATTCGCCATCGGACGGCGTATCGAACTGGTCGGAGGCATCCTGGATGAAGGTGTAGGACACGCCCATAAGGTTGAGCAGGCGCTTGAGTTCGCGATTGTTCCCGACGCAGAAGCCATCGAAGCCCGGGATGATGTTAATCGTGCCAGCCGCTGTCGTGCGCTCCTTGCCTTTCCAGAAGTGCTCCAGGATGCCTTTGACCATGCTGTCATAGCCGTCGACGTGGCTGCCGACGAAGGCGGGCGTGTGAGCGAATGGCACGTCAAATTCGGGAGGGACTGCGCCTTCGCTCTTGGCGTTCTCAATGAAACCATGCAGATCGTCACCAATGACCTCCGCCATACAGGTGGTAGAGACGGCAATCATCTTCGGATCATAGAGAGTGTAAGTATTGGCGAGCCCGTCGACCATGTTCTTCAGACCGCCGAACACCGCCGCATCCTCCGTCATCGAGGACGAAACGGCCGATGAAGGCTCTTTGAAATGCCGCGATAGATGTGAACGGTAATAGGCAACGCAGCCCTGACTGCCGTGGACGAAGGACATGGTCCGCTCGAATCCCGCCGCCGCGAACACGGCGCCGAGCGGCTGGCAGGCTTTAGCGGGGTTCACCACGAGAGCTTCGCGGGCGAGGTTTTTCTCGCGATAATCCCAGCTTTTGGTGAATTCGCTTTGATCAGTAACGATCTGTTCCGGATGTGAGCATTCGAAGTTTAGCTTCTTCTCCGCGAACATTCGCCTGTATTCCGGCTCGCGGAACAGGGGAGCATGGTCGAGAATTTTTTCGGCCGATTGCGGCATAGTGGTCACCTTTTTTTCATCTGGCATCTATACGGCGGCACAGAGACGTTCGGGACGTTGCAGGTCTCTCGCGGCCCTTGTGTCCGCGAGAGACCTCGCTCTCATTCGGCTGCAACTGCTGCCGTAGGCACCGTGATTTTCTTCCAGGGCGCGTCGTAGAGGTCCCAGACCGGATTGTTGATGGCTAGATCCATGTCGCGGGCGAAGATGGCGAAGCCGTCATAGCCGTGATACGGCCCGGAATAATCCCAGGAATGCATCTGACGGAATGGGATGCCCATCTTCTGCACCGGGTATTTCTCCTTGATGCCGGAGCCGACGAGATCCGGGCGAATCCTTTCTATGAACTTCTCCAGTTCGTACCCGGTTACATCGTCATAGATTAGCGTGCCCTTCTTCACGTAATGGCCGGTGCGCTGATAGTCGTCGTTGTGGGCGAATTCGTAGCCGGTGCCCACGATCTCCATGCCGAGGTCCTCGTAGGCGGTGACGACGTGACGGGGGCGCAAGCCGCCCACATAGAGCATCACCCTCTTGCCCTGGAGGCGCGGCCAATACTTGTCGATCACAGCATCCGCCAAGCGCCGGTACTTGGCGATGACTCTCTCGGTCTTGTCTTCGATTTCCGGCCCGAAATGCTTGGCTATCTCGCGCATGGAAGCTTCGATTTGAGATGGACCGAAAAAATTGTATTCCATCCAAGGGACACCGTACTTTTCCTCCATGTGCCGACAGATGTAATTCATCGACCGATAACAGTGGATGAGGTTGAGCTTGGCCTTTGGCGCACGCTCCACTTCGGCGAGCGTGGCGTCCCCCGACCAGTTGCCGATCACGCGCAGCCCCATCTCCTCGAGCAGGATGCGTGAGGCCCAGGCGTCGCCGCCGATATTGTAGTCGCCGATCACGTTGACGTCGTAAGGACCGGTTTCGAACTCGATTTCGGTCTTGTCGAAGACCCAATCGCGTATCGCGTCGTTGGCGATGTGGTGGCCGAGCGATTGCGAGACGCCGCGGAAGCCTTCGCAACGGACCGGCACGATCGTTTTCGCGTGCTCCTTGGCCTTTTTGCGCGATACCGCCTCGATATCGTCGCCAATCAAGCCTATCGGACATTCGGACTGCACGGTGACGCCTTTGTTAAGGGGAAAAAGTTCCTGGACCTCGTCGATGATCTTTTCCAGCTTCTTGTCACCACCGAAGACAATGTCCTTCTCCTGAAAGTCGGAGGTGAACTGCATCGTCACGAAAGTGTCGACACCCGTCGTGCCGACGTAGTAGTTGCGCCGCTGTGACCAGGAATACTGACCGCAACCGACCGGCCCATGCGAGATGTGGACCATGTCCTTGATCGGACCCCAAACTACCCCCTTCGAACCGGCATAAGCGCAGCCGCGGATCGTCATCACGCCTGGAATGGACTTAATATTCGACTTTACGTCGCATTCGGAAACCACCTGTCCTTCCTCGCCGGCCACCTCCTTGTCCGTTGCGACACTAAGGTGCTTTTTGCGGCGCTTCGCCGCCTTGTCTGGATACTGCGACAGCACTTTCTCGATAAGCTTCTCATGCAGAGCACTGTCATTCTCGTAGTCGAGGCTCATTGGGCCTGTCCCTTCAAGGTTCGGGTGATGCCTCACCAACTGGACGTCGTTCTTAGAATGGCGCGCCGTATCAGGGTCCGCGCCCCTTGCGTGCTGCGGCGTCTACTGGGCTGCTGGCATCCTCGCTTCCTTGGCCTGGAGTTCGGCAAGCATCTGCTCGTCGCTCTTCATGATCCCGAAGTCGAGCAGCATGTCCTCCAGTTCCTCCATGGTGATCGGTGTGGGGACTGTGCCTTGGCCCGAATTGGCATGGATCTTTTCAGCCAACGCGCGATATTCCCCGGCCTGTTTGGAGTCCGGCGCATACTGGATGACCGTCATCTTCCTGAGCTCGGCATGCTGGACGATGTTGTCGCGTGGCACGAAGTGGATGAGCTTGGAATTCAGCTTGGCAGCCAGCGCTTCGGCGAGGTCGAGCTCGCGGTCGGTCTGACGCTCGTTACAAATCAGCCCGCCCAGACGGACGCTGCCGGCGGTGGCATATTTCAGGATGCCCCTGGCGATGTTGTTGGCGGCATAAAGTGCCATCATCTCACCGGACATGACGATGTAGATTTCCTGGGCCTTGTTTTCACGGATCGGCATCGCGAAGCCGCCGCACACCACGTCGCCGAGCACGTCGTAGGAGACGTAGTCGACATCGTCATAGGCGCCGTTTTCTTCCAGGAAGTTGATCGAGGTGATGACGCCGCGCCCGGCGCAGCCGACGCCAGGCTCCGGGCCGCCGGACTCGACGCATTTTATGCCTCTGTAGCCGACCTTCAGCACATCCTCGACCTCGAGGTCTTCAACCGAACCTTCCGTCGCGGCGAGATGCAGTACCGTGTCCTGCGCCTTCGCGTTGAGGATAAGGCGCGTGGAATCCGCCTTAGGGTCGCAGCCGACGATGAGAATCTTTTGCCCGAGGTCGACAAGGGCGGCGAGCGTATTTTGAGAGGTGGTGGACTTTCCGATACCCCCCTTCCCATAGAACGCGATTTGACGCAGACCTGCCATGTTGCTTTCCTTCGTTTGTTTGAACCATCGCGGTTGCCCGCGCCACGAATGCCGCCGGCAGCTTGCGCCGCCTCGCAAAATGGACTTCAAAAGTCGTGCCAAGTCGCTTGAGCGAACCTAACAAGAGCCAATATGCTTTTTGTTCCAAATGTTTAGACTAAAAAACGCGCGGCTGAGGAGACAAGCCTTTGTCGCTGAACGGACAAAGGTGACGGACAATGTCGCAAGCGTGGCTTTAACGTTTCAGGGGGGCGGCAAAATGATGCTGCTGGTCAACGACACGGGACTTGGCAGATTGAAGGACCCGCGTTCGATCCAAACCTTGCTTGCCAGAACAACAAGCTAAGTTTGCGCACTGTCGTCACCTTTGTCGGCTCCGCGACATAAGCTTATTATCCAAGTCGGTGTGTTCATTCCTCAACCTATATACCTAAACAACAAGCAATCATCTCTCTTGTCGGCTCACTCGAGCGACTTGGCACGAATTTTGAACGACTTGCTCGCGGCGGCACGGAAGCCAGCCAAAAGAGTTCGACCAACGAAGGAACCAGACATGACAAGCACAAAAAAAGCGGCGGTCGTTCATAGCACTCCACTCAATCGGCGACTTCTCCTAACCGGCGTTGGAAACGTGTGTTGTCGCGATAGTTGCTGATCCTAGTTGCATCATCGCTGCATAGCAGCAGAGCAGAAGCGACATCTTGGCGTGGCTGACGTTCCTGCCCTCTGAATTCGCCGCTTCCTGGATGAACCCACGCGCGGCGCGCAAAATTTCCAAGCCGTCGTGGAACGCCGTTACGAAGAGATTATGTCCCTAACGAATAAACCCTCGGCCGAGCCGGAATAGGCCCCATGATTGTCCATCGGCGTCCGCCCAATACGCGCTCCGCAGTGCCGCCTCGTCCGCGCGGTCGATCGCGCGATTTCGTCCTGTTCGGCGTAAGCGAACACATCTGTTGTTTGCGCACCATGTGGTGTGACTGGAGTCGGCGAGGAGCCTATGCAATTCGGCGAGAAGGTGCCGCCAACGGCGGCGCCCCTCCTTTCCAGTATGTGCCACGTCTTGGTCGATTTCCTCTGACCGCCAAATGGGCCGAGTGGCACCGGCAGATTTCCCTCGGACAATGCACGTCGTCTCGAGGTCCGCCAGCCATCGCGCGCCCACAGACGTGAATGCCTGCCGGGCAGCTAATAGCGCTCCTATAACGACAATGCCCCTGCGGGCCGGTCAACCCCAGGCCAGATTCAGGTCTTGAATCCCAAATACGTGGCCGCCATGGGTGATCGGCGCCGTCCCGTCCTTTATTCGGAAAGTGGGGATGCGTGCCAGAAATTCGTCGAGCCCAATGACAATCTCTCGCCGGGCCAGATGTGCTCCGAGGCAAAGATGAGGACCATAGCCAAAGGCGGTGTGGTGGTTGTCCTGTCGCGCCAGATCGATGGTATTAGGGCACGCAAATTCTGCGGGGTCACGATTGGAAATCATCGTTGCGCAGGAAACATAGTCTCCCTTACGAATCGGCGCGCCTTCAAAGTCAATATCCTTTGTTGCCACGCGGATCATCTGAACGGTTGAATAGGCGCGCAATAGTTCTTCAGCCGCGAGCGCGATCCGGTCCGGTTCGTTCCGCAGCAATTCCTGATCATTCAGATTGCGTGCAAGATAGGCCAAGTCAAAGCCTATCGCGGCTGCGACCGTGTCGAGTCCCCCGACCAAGAAGAGTACACCGATGCCACGGACTTCCTCGTTGGCTAAGGAGCGACCCTCGATGTGCGCCTGCACGACGAAGGTCATGAAATCAGCGGCTGGTTCCTTGCGGCGCATCGCTGCAACTTCGTCAATGAACTCCACGATCGATTGGGCCGCTGCCGTTCGCTTGACTTCGTTGCCGTGGAGCAAATCGCTTACCCGGCCAAGTAGCATGTCGGATCGGCTATCCGAGAGCCCCAGAAACCCAAGGAAAACGTTAGCTGTGAATGGATAGGCAAAATCCTTCATGACGTCACAGCTGGTCCGCGATCGGGCGATCCGGTCCGTCAGCGCGCTCGCTTGCTGACGGACAATCCGCTCCAGCGCTTCCACCCGCCTAGGTGAGAACAGCGGATTTAGTAGCGCACGAAAGACACCATGGGCCGGTGGACCGAGCTCGAGCGGGATCATTGGCCAACTTTCGCCGAGTGCGGAGGAGAAGATGCTGCGATGACTGGAAAAGGTCTCGAGGTCTTGCAGCACCTTGCGCTGGTCACTCGCGCGCGTGATCACCCAGGTCCCCCGTCCATCGCGCGTGTTATGGGGAGAAAAAAAGATCGGGGCGCCTCCATGGACGCATGCCACAGCTGCGTGCGGGTCTCCGTTGGGTGTCGGTGCCATGCCCGGCGACGTGAAGAGATTGAAGTCCTTCACAAAACCGGGCGGAACGTGGTCTGGAATGGGGTTGCTCTGCACTCGGCTTCTCCTTCTCTCTAGTTATTCATCAGCTTGCGCTAATCGACCCGGCAAGGTCGTTAGTCTCCGTTGGGGCTGCGGCCGCGGAAGAGCGGAAGTGATACTTGCGGAGCGGCCGCATTTTTTCGGGTTCGAACGGCGGGATGAAGACGCCCGATCACGCCGACGACGGCGCGGGTTGGACCAAAATGGAGCGAGGTGGTGAGCGTCTCCGATTCCGTGCAGCTTTAGACATTTCAAACTTGTTTCTCCTCCTTCATTTAATCGCGCTTACCCATGACACAAGTACAGCCCGGCAGCGGATCGCGCCGTGTGACGGAATGGCTTCAAAACCCATGCCAATTTGACTGATCAAACTGGGGAAGTGATCTTATGGCCGCTTTTCAGCTATTTAGCCCTGGAAAATCGAGAGCTTCATGTAGTGGCCTGCGTGTCGCGGATCCGACAAACCGATTGGAGGTGCCTAACGACGTCAGCTCAGAGCCCCGTACGTTCATTTTCGGACGGCGTATGGAGGGGCTGTCGAGACGGATTTGACCAGGTGAGATCCGACAGCAGTTGCCGTCAGTCTGGTGACGCGACTTTCAGGTGTTCTGGGCCACGCACTGCATAACCGCCTTGAGGTCAGACACACCCGTCATCGGCTCTTCTATGAGAAAACGGCGTCCGAATCGATGCCCATCGGTGCAGACCATACGCACTATGGTCTCACAGCCGGAGTTCGATAGAACGAACGCAATCGGAAAAATGCTGCTCCCGCGGATCCCTACGCCGGATATGTCTCGAACGACGCATATCTGCGGCACGAGCTTGAACCCTGAGGCTAACGTGCGTGGCGGAGCGGCCTGAGGTGAGCGAAAGCGCATAGGGCATGGGAAACGAGCGATGGGAACTAACAATAGCTTGCGACGTCTCATCCCAGGCACTGCGGCCGCAACGCTTATGGCCGCGAGCGAATGAGCCTGCGCAACGAGCGCCTCGCGGCACAGTATCGCCGCGTAGGAAGAAAAAAGGGCGCGATCTGGCGAGGACCAGACCGCGCCCAGCACGATCCGGGGGAGGACCAGACCGCGCCAAACCGCACTTGTCGTGCGGGCCCCGGGAGGGACTTACTCGGCCGGCTTGACGACCTTCGGAGTGACTTCGATCGCCACCTTGCCGCCGAGCGCCAGGACGAGCTGCGCCTGATCAAGCTCTCCTTCCCACTTAGCCACCACGACGGTCGCAACGGCATTGCCGATCAAGTTGGTGGTCGCCCGGCATTCCGACATGAAGCGGTCGATACCGAGGATCAGCGCCATGCCGGCGACCGGCACGGAGGGAACGACCGAGAGCGTTGCGGCAAGCGTGATGAAGCCCGCGCCGGTGATGCCGGCAGCCCCCTTCGAGCTCAGCATGGCGATGAGCAGCAGCAGGATCTGGTCGCCGTAGGAGAGCGGCGTATCGGTCGCCTGCGCGATGAAGAGTGCCGCAAGCGTCATGTAGATGTTGGTGCCGTCGAGATTGAAGGAATAGCCGGTCGGAATGACAAGGCCGACGACCGAGCGCTTGCAGCCCGCCTTCTCCATCTTGTTCATGAGGCCCGGGAGAGCCGCTTCCGAAGACGACGTTCCAAGGACGAGCAGCAGCTCCTCCTTGATGTAGCGAATGAGCGCCACGATCGAGAAGCCGTTGTAGCGCGCCACCGCACCGAGCACGACGAGGACGAAGACGAACGACGTCAGATAGAACGTGCCGATCAGCATGGCGAGGTTGGCGATCGAGGCGATGCCGTATTTGCCGATGGTGAAGGCCATGGCGCCGAAGGCGCCGATCGGGGCTGCCTTCATCAGGATCGCCACCAGCCGGAAGATCGGCAGGGTCAGCGCCTGCAGGAAATCGACGACCGGCTCCGCTTTCTTGCCGACCATCGCCAGCGAAACGCCGAAAAGCACCGAGATGAACAGCACCTGCAGGATGTCGCCTTCGGCGAAAGCGCCGACAAGCGTCGTCGGGATGATGTGCATCAGGAAGCCGGTGATCGACTGCTCATGCGCCTTCTCGGCGTAGGTCGCAATCGCCTTCGCATCGAGCGAGGCCGGGTCGATATGCATGCCGACGCCCGGCTGAACGATATTCACGACAACGAGGCCGACGACAAGCGCGAGAGTGGAGAAGGTCAGGAAGTAGATCAGCGCCTTGCCGGCGACGCGGCCGACCTTGGCGAGATCGGTCATGCAGGCAATGCCGGTCGCAACCGTCAGGAAGATGACGGGGGCGATAATCATCTTGACGAGCATGATGAAGGCGTCGCCGAGCGGTTTCAGCTCGGTACCGATGTCCGGATAGAAATGCCCGAGCAGGATACCCGCGGCGATCGCGGCCAGCACCTGGACATAGAGGTGACGATAAAAGGGTGTCTTGCCGCAGACCTCCGCGGAATGTTCAACGATCATGATGATGTCCTCCACATTAGGCGCGTGACGTCGTACACCGCGAACTGACGCTTACGGGCTGAGGTGGTCTACAGCTCTTGTAAGTCGCTCCTAACCCAAATTGGCCGTGTACATGCGAAGTCTTTCACTTTCCTCAGGACCAAAGCAGTCTTCGAATGCCTTGCATTCTCGGCAACTGGAGGCGGTGCATAGGGACAAGCCCTCAGCTTCACAGAGCTTTCGATAAAGGTACTTTTTCCATCTCATGTTATTGGTATTGCCGGCTGCGAGCGTGGGGAAATGCGTGGCGAGCAAGCGGCTGAGTTCAGCGCGGTCCCAGAGACCAAGCTCCAGCCAGAGATGGTCTTGACGCAACGAACGCCGGGCTATGATCTTGGCAAAACGGCCGCTCGCTGGATCGTCCGGTCGAGCATGCGCGAGCAGCAGACATCGTAGAAGCTCCTCCTCCACGCCAGATTCGGGGTCACTCACCTCTTCCAAGGCGAAGGCGTGAATAACAGTGGCGGGAAAACTGTGGGCCAGCATGTCCCGAAGCTCGGCACGCGAAAGCCCCGTCGCCTCCGTGACAGTTGCCTCGCTGGCGTCAATCTCCTCCAGCGCACGCGAGAGGACACAGGCAAGCACGTACTGATCGAAATCCATCTCCAGGTCTGTAGGCGGCCATGGTCCGAGGCCGAGCGATTGCAATAATCGTCGCCAGCCAGGCCGATCGGCCTTTCGGACTCCAAGCGTCATTCTCTCCGATAGGGTGCGGATCTGAGCCAGACTTGACATGTTGCTTTCCTCCTTTGTCACATACACCCGTACTCACGAGATCATTGCCGCAGCCCTGGCCGCCCCGCGACAAGGAAGGTTCAAAACGCGTGCCAATCGCGTCCACAAAGCCGATGAGAAGGCTTATGGTTGCTTTTCAATGGCTTGATGATGCGTGTAGGGAGGCAGCGGCGGAGACCGCCGTGTTGCGGGATGGACAAGCCCGACATTAACTGTCGGTTCTGTGCCAAAGGCAGCGGCCCGGATTACTTGTGAAGCGCGAGATGCTGGACCGCATGCCTCCTAGCAACTGAATACACGCACGCCAGGTCCTAGCCATGCGCGGCAAAGCGCCGCCGTTACAGCCTTGATGTCAAATGGCATGGCCCTTGCTTCTCGCTCGTTGGACGTCCGCAAGCAGCCGACAAGAGGAGCAAAAGCTCCCCGGCCCTGGATTTGATAACCGTTTCGGGGCGGGTGGCGAAATCTGGAAGATGCACTCCAAAATAGCAGGTTTCTAAAGAGTGTTCAGGGCGGGCAAATGCGCCAAAATTGCAAACGGAGCAATACTGATGGCTACCAATAAAAGACTACCTTTCGTCACTTTTCGCACGCGTGTTCGCGATGAGACCGTGGACGGGACCAATCCGTATCGTTGGGAAGACAAAACAACCGATGATTACTTCGGCAGCAAGCGCGTAATGCTATTCTCGCTTCCCGGCGCCTTCACCCCGACCTGCTCGACTTATCAACTGCCCGATTTTGAAAAGCTCTATGATGAATTCGAAAAGGAAGGAATTGAAGCCGTCTACTGCCTCTCTGTCAATGATGCATTCGTGATGAATGCCTGGGGAAAGGCGTTGAAGCTGGAGAAGGTCACGCTCATTCCTGATGGTTCAGGCGAATTCACTCGTAAGATGGGCATGTTAGTCGCGAAGGATAATCTCGGCTTCGGCATGCGCTCCTGGCGCTATGCTGCCGTAGTCAATGATGGCGTGGTGGAACATTGGTTCGAGGAGGAAGGTCTCTCAGACAACTGCGCATCAGATCCCTACGGGGTCTCGTCGCCGCAGAACATTCTCGAAGCGCTGAAGTGTCTTAGGGTCGCGTCCGCCCCCTGATCAAAGAAGAGAACGGGTCATAGCTCTGGGACACCGCTAAGGGGCGTTGCTCGACAAGATCACCTCTAGTTACCAGGTCTGGTTCAACGTTGGGAGTGTCCGATGAGAGGCGTAGTAAGCAAGCTGCGCTGGACGATCATCTCGTCGACTGAGTAACCCCCAGAATGCACGTGGGTTGCCCAGTGCTTTCGTGGCACGACCCAGACAGATCGCGCATAACAGCCGCATTCTGCGTTGTCCGATCTCCGACTGTGTCGGAAATACGACATGGCAGTGTTCGAGCCTCGCGTTGTTTTCAGGGTGGCTTTTCCGTTGGCACACTACGTGCAACGTGATTTGCGAGTGCATCTCGGAAACCAGGAGAAACGATGTCATGATCACGATTACCGAAAAGGCCATCGTCGTAGTGAAGGATGCCCTTTGCCAGGCCCCGCAGCCGGCGAACGGCTTGCGCATCGCCGTCCAAGTGGGCGGTTGCGCCGGTCTCAAATACCTTGTGGGCCTGGACAACGGGCCTCGCGAGCGGGATGCTCTCATTGAGACGGGTGGAGTCAAGGTGTTCGTAGATGCAGGCTCCCAACCCCATGTCGCGGGCTTGACCGTAGATTTCGTCGCGGGCTCCCAGTCCTCCGGTTTTATCTTCGATAATCCCAATACGCGGGAGAAGTGCGCCTGCGGCAAGTCCTTCAGCTGATTGCCTAAGACAAACGACAATGCGGGACAATCGAGATACACTCGCGGAACACTTCTCCAATGGCGGCGTCCGAGTGGGGCGAGTACCGCCGTTGTACGCGCTGCATCATCGGCAGGTGGAGGTGGTAACCTTGAGGCCTATCTATCTTGACAACAACGCAACTACGCGAGTCGATGCCGAAGTTTTTCAAGGGATGCTGCCGTTCTTTATCGATCAGTTTGGCAATGCTTCATCGATGCATGATATTGGCGCCGCTGCGGGCAAAGCGATAAAGACGGCGCGCCGGAAGTTGCAAGCGCTGATCGGTGCGAAGTTCGACCACGAGATCACGTTCACCTCGGGCGGGACCGAAAGCGACAATGCGGCGATCCTTTCTGGGCTCGAGGTGAATCCCGAGCGCACGGAGATCGTCACTTCGCCGGTCGAGCATCCGGCGGTGCGGACGCTCTGCGCACATCTTGAGAAGACGTGTTGCGTGAAGGTCCACAGGATCCCGGTGGATCGTTATGGCCGTCTCGACTTTGACGCCTACCGGGCCGCTCTCACCCATCGGGTGGCAATCGTTTCGATCATATGGGCGAACAACGAGACTGGAACAATCTTCCCTGTCGCTAAGCTTGCTGAGATGGCCAAGGCCGTCGGCAAGCTTCCGATCGATCTGAAATCGACCGCAATCGACATGCTATCGCTCTCCGGCCACAAGCTACATGGGCCGAAGGGCGTCGGCGCCCTCTACATAAGACGCGGCGTGCCTTTTCACACACTGATCAAGGGGGGCCGCCAGGAGCGCGACCGACGCGCGGGCACAGAGAACACGCCCGGGATCGTTGGTTTGGGCAAGGCGGCCGAACTCGCCTTGCAGTACATGGACAAGGAAAACAAACGAGTAAAATCGCTGCGGGATCGATTGGAGAAAGGACTTCTGGAGCGCATCCCCAAGTCCTTCGTCACCGGCGATCCGCTGGCTCGGCTGCCGAATACCACAAATGTAGCCTTCGACCGCGTTGACGGTGAAGCCATACAGTCTCTGCTCAATCACCACGGCATCGCTTGTTCCTCTGGCTCCGCCTGCACCTCTGGCTCCCTGGTACGGAGCCATGTTCTAAGGGCTATGAACATTCCCCACACTGCGGCACTCGGAGCAGTTCGCTTCTCCTTTTCACGGTACAACCTCGAGGAGGAGGTAGATCGGGTGCTGGAAGTCACACCGGAAATCGTGAAGAAACTGCGCGACTCCTTTCCTATTTCGGCGGGGTAAGCGAAGTGCTGAGAACTCAGAATCCGCAGCTCGCCTGACGGAAGAACCGAGGACAAGACCTCCGGGTCTTTCTCAATAAGCACGCTTAGCTCGGTGTGGAATCTCAATAGAAGTCAGACCGAGTCGGCTGATGTGTCGCCTGGCATTTGAGAATGCTGGTCGACCGTCGCAATCGCCAGCTGGGGAATCAGCCATTCGAGTTCCTCCGCATGAACGACCTAAGTGGAAAGACGCGTCGTATCCGGCGTCGGGCAGATCCACTCGTTGGCGGCAGCGAACGGCAAGTTCTCGTGGTCGTGGATCCTGATCATCTGGAGGCCTATGGCCTGGTGTTTCCACCGTCATGGAAGCAATCCGAGGCGAAAAATCAGGATCGCGCGGCGGGAACGCTCATATCCGGCATCAACCAGCGGGATCATAACGGTCGAGGGACCATAGCAGATACTTCAGGCTTCAACAGGATCATCGTCGCTCGAAGCGAGCGGCTATCCCGTCGACCTCTCGGATGGGGACAGTTCTCGACACGGGCGCTGATAGGGACCAGCCTTGCAAACTACCAGAGCATTACATCTCTTGGGCTGCACATCCTCAACACCCAGGGCGCAAACACGCTCGAGATGGCGTCCGCGCCTCGCAGGGAATTTCTGTGATGAACGCAGAACTGACAAAGGATAACGTTCAGCTCACCATCACACGCGCTCACCTCCGCTTTATAGGAGATACTATATTTGGCATATCGCGCAACGGAAGCGCGATTGGCCCTTATCAAACCGACTTGAGACGAGATGGCTCCGGCATCAGGTCGTTCTGCTGAGAGGTCGCAGCCGACGCGGAAAGCAAGATTGCGAACGCGGTCACCCGAGATGAAGATGATAGTGGAGCACCGGGCGAGCATTCATGTGACTTTTCGAGGCAATTAGCAGCAGCAGGCCCAGCGCTAACGCGCTAGAACCGAAGAGAAGGCAAGGCCGGAGAACACTCCTTCCTGTGCATTTGCGTATTTTGGATGCCTGCATTCGGGGACGGTTTCCTGTCGAGCAATACACGATTGGGAGGGGCGCATACATCGGAGCGATCATTGGGCGCGAGGTTCTCGCTGTGACTAATGCTCCCAAGGACGTCGCCGATATGAAGCGGGCCGAGAAAGAGTGCCTAGATCATGAGCGTTTTCACAAGGGCTCTCTAATTTGGTTGGTGCAATAGCAGCCCTTCTTGCAGCCGTAGCTGACAGCAGCCTGAAAACCCCCCGGATATTTTCCGCCACGGCGGTTCAGCTGAGCGTCAGGTTGTGACAATACACTAAGGTAGGAGTCTTGCCCCCAAACTGGATCTCAGCACACCTGATGCGAATATTGCTAATTGAAGACGACGAGGCCCTTGGCAGTGCGGTACGCGAACATACGGTGACTGAGGGCCACGCCGCCGATTGGGTCAAAGACCTGTCCCAAGCGCGGGAATACGCACGTTCGGTCGCCTACCAGCTTACCCTTCTTGACATTCACCTGCCTGACGGTAACGGCATCGACTACCTGCGGGAGATGAGAAAGCGGCTTGATTCGACACCGGTCATCATCCTGACGGCTCGTGATCAGATCTCAGATCGTATCGAGGGGCTCAACGCAGGAGCCGACGACTATTTGCTCAAGCCGTTTGATCTCGGCGAACTCTCCGCCCGCATTTACGCTGTGGCGCGTCGCCATGGGCACTTCCCCGAGCCGATATATTCTCTCGGAACGCTGGCCATACAGTCGGCCGCGCGACGCCTCGACCGCCACGGGCAGGCCGTCTACTTGACTGCGCGCGAATGGGCGGTGCTCGACTGCCTTCTGCGCCGGCCCGGAACGATAGTTTCGAAGGGGGAGATCGAGGACGCGCTCTATTCTTTCGGTTCGGAGATCGAGAGCAACACAGTGGAGGTTTACGTCAGCCGGCTCCGCAAGAAGATCGGCGGGGACGTAATAGCGACCGTGCGTGGTCTCGGGTACAGGCTCGTGGTTACATGACGAACTCGCGCAGCTTGACGCGCAGGCTGATACTGGGGCTGGGCGGCGCAACGCTCCTGGTCTGGATTTCCGTCCCTACCATTGCTGCGCTCAGGCTGAGCAAAGTGGTCGATGACCTCTCCGACGACCTGCTGAAGCTAACTGCCGTGTTTATGGAGCCGGCACTAATTGATGAAGGGAAGGTGGACTCCGATTACATTCGTATACCTGGCTATACGCCCAGTTTCGAAAAATACTGGACCGTCCGCTATTCGGTCGAGGTGAACCCTAGGCCGTCCCCTGGTACTCCAGCGCTTGATGGATTTTCGCAAACGGCTACTGACCGCATCTATACACTGAAGATGCCAGACGGCAGGATTCTTCGGGTGGCCGAACCACTCGATCTCCGCCGTCAGTCAATCAAGAACGGCGCAGCTCTTGTCTTGGTCCCGATACTCGTGTTGCTGCCCTTTAGTATAGCCGTCTGGTGGATGGTGATCCGGCGGTCGCTGGCGCCCATCAAAGTACTGCAGCAGGAGATCGGATCGCGCGACGGCCGCAATCTCTCACCCGTGGGCGTCATTGATCTCCCAGCAGAATTGGCCCCCATCGCGGCCTCCGTCGATCGGCTTCTGGAACGTCTGCGGACGGCCCTCGATCGCGAACGCGAGTGCGCCGCAAACAGTGCACATGAACTGCGCACGCCGATCGCAGGTTCGCTCGCTCAGATGCAGAGGCTCGTGGCCGAACTTCCCCAGGGCTCGGCGAAAACGCGCGCGCGCGGCATTGAGAAAGCGCTGTCGAGCCTTGGCTCTCGTGTCGAAAAACTGCTTCAACTCGCGCGGGCCGAATCGGGAATCGGCATCGCAGTCCACGCGATCGATCTTGTCCGAGCGGTTCGGCTAGAAATTGAGGACCTCGGGAAAAAGCCGCAATATGCCGGACGGCTAATCCTTGACGTCGACGGCTGCCCCAGTTTGATGCGCAAAGTAGACGTCGATGCGTTTGCTATCCTGCTTCGTAACCTAATCGAGAATGCGCTCACACATGGACTGCCCGGTACCCCGGCAACAGTTTCCGTCCGAACTGAAGGGTCCATCGCCATTGCAAACGCGGGACCGGTGGTACCGCTCCCCGACCTTGAAGAGATAACGAAGCGATTTAGGCGTGGTGCTACCGGAGCGGCGGGGTCAGGCCTTGGTCTACACATCGCTAGTATGGTGATCAAGCGCATCGGTGGGAGTCTTGAACTTGCGTCGCCTGCCCGTGGTCGCGACGATGGTTTTGAGGCGATTATTCGAATCCCTCCATGACACTGGTTTGTTTCAACGCCCGAGTTGCGCGTGGGAAGGATTGTGCGCTGCTGGTCAGGCAACGAGAATGTCGAACTGACTTCATTTCGATGGGTGTCTGACGATCATGAGAGTGTGTTATTCAGGGCATCGTTGTGACGGTGGTACGGTCACTTTTTCGCAGAGTCAGTTCGATCGCGCTGCTGCGTCGCCCGGCCGACGTCGCAACTCGGTTGTATGGTGTACAGAGCGATCAGGCGTTCATTGTAGAGTTCTCGATACTGTCGCATATTGGACAAAATCGCTATCGAGTTGATCACATTGGCACACGAAGTGCGCGGTAATCGGCAGGTTCGGTTGCGAGCATAGTGCCGACGATCTCTTAGTAAATAGTGACCGATTTCATTGCCAACAGCGACTTTGGTGATTACCCCACCTGGAGTTCCCGAAAATGCACGGAGGGGAAGTGATTTCTGCGACACTAGGACACTGGGCCGCTGACGCCGAAAGCTCGGCCGAGCGGCGAAGTATCGAAGCTGCGGGACTACAAAAGCAACCTACAGGCAAGGTCATTAGCGGAGCGGACATGAACAAATATATTTGCGAGTTCTCCGCGACAAGGTAGCGGCGGCTCTGCCTGAGGCCGCAAGCCGATCGAGATCTCGCTCCAGGACGAGGCGCGGGTCGGCCAACACGGAACGTTGACACGGGTCCGGGCCAGACGCGGAACCGCCCGCGCGGCCCTGGGATACATCTGCGGCGCCGTTTGCTCGGCGCGCGCCGCCTCCGCCACCCTCGTCCTGCCGAAGGCCAATGCCGAGGGCCCCTGTCCCTGCATCTGGCGGAGATCAGACGTCAGGTCGCCGCCGGGGCGCATGCGATCCTGGTGCTCGACGGGGCAGGCTGTCGTAGCGCGCAGGATCTCATCCTACCCGACAACCTCACGCTTCTGCACCTGCCGCGCTACGCGCCCGAGCTCAATCCGATTAAGAACATCTGGGATGTATCCCCGCAAGAACAAGCTCGCCGTCACCGTCTTAGGCGGCTGCGACGACATCATTGACAAATACTGTCAAGCCCAGGACTTCTTCGCAAACGACAGGCGTGCCGTCACTTCCACCGCTTCACGCAAATGGCGCACAGGTCAACCTCTAACGCCGTTGGTGGTATCAGCTGTCGCGGCGGCACACCACATCCCAATCCATTGGAGCGGGACAAGCATGCCGCGGCCTCTTCCAAGCCTCAGGTGCTTATGGCTGCGCTCATGAGATCGGATTTTCGTCGGACTGAGAGCCAGTGCTGTAAGAGTATGCCCTTTTGGACGGTTTTTCTTTGCGGTCGCCGGCTCAGCCGCTTGGCCTTGTCGTCTTCATGAGCAGCGTCCGCATCAAGTGTGCAGAGCTTCCCGGTCGAGGGAATTCTATCGACAGAACTTGAGACGACGCTGAATCGCCGCTGCGTAAATCGCTAGTGGGGTTCAGGTTGCTGTCAGCCAGGGCTGCCACAAGGGCACAAGCAGACGGGAGAACTCATGAAGTAGCAGGCCTTATCAATACTGTCCGGCGTGCCCGATCGACGCTGTTCATCCGCAGACACGCCACGAACCAAGAGAAAGACGTACGGAGATTACCTCAACAAAAAAATACCGCCGCCGCGGATTCGCGAAGCCATCGACGAAGTTAGCTGCGGACGATACTTGCTGCGGCCGCGCTGGTGCTGGTGACGACCGCTCCGGCTTCGGCCGCCACTTATCAAGGCGACGACTTGGTACATCGAATTCGGCCGCTGGATAACCCCGCCTCATTTCTCGACCTGCAAAGCTCGCGACTGCTCGTCAGCTAGAAGTCGAAGCGGATTCCAGACCAACCACAACCAAAGGAGAATGCAAATGAGCAGTTGTGTCGGCGAGACCGTTCCCATTGATGTGACCGACATTCTTGCGCGGCTAAAGGGCTTGTCGGCTGCCGAGGAATTCTTCGAGGTCCTTGGCATCTCCTATGATCCGAAGGTGCTCAATGTTTCGCGGCTGCACATCATGAAGCGCATGGGGCAGTACCTGGCCCGGGAGGATTTTTCCGATCTCGGCGATAGGACGATGGCGGCCCGTGCGCGCGCCACACTCGAACGCGCTTACGAGGACTTTGCAACGTCGTCGCCGCTTGCGCGTAGAGTATTCAAGGTGCTCGAGGACCGCGATCCGGCTAAAGCCGCTACGCCCAGCCGCACCTTTGTACCCTTGGACTCCCTGAAGCCATTCGGGACTTGGTGAGTGCAGCAGGTTGCGACACGACAATGTCGCCGACGCGACAAGACTGTCACCGCGCCAGATTTCTCAAAAGGAAAATGGCCGAGACTTCAATCAGTTACTAATGGCAAATGCGATTGGCATGAATAATGCTGGGGGTAGACCAAAACGCCAAGCTCATTGTCGATCGGGAGCTAAAAACCACATGCACATCGTAGTCTGTATCAAGCAGGTGCCGGATTCAGCGCAGATCCGCGTCCACCCGGTGACGAACACGATCATGCGCCAGGGCGTGCCGACCATCATCAACCCCTACGACTTGTTCGCCCTTGAAGAAGCACTCAAATTACGCGACTCCCATGGCGGCAAGGTCACGGTACTCACCATGGGGCCGGCCATGGCAGAGGAAGCGCTGCGAAAGTCGCTTACTTATGGCGCCGACGGTGCGGTGCTCTTGACTGATCGTTGTTTTGCCGGGTCCGACACGCTGGCGACGTCATTCGCCCTTTCTAAGGCGATTGCGAAGATTGGCGATGCCTTCGGCACACCTGATATCGTCTTCACCGGCAAGCAGACGATCGACGGCGATACCGCCCAGGTCGGCCCCGGAATAGCCAAGCGCCTCAACTTCCGGCAGTTGACCTACGTCGCGAAAATTACCTCGATCGACCTTGCTTCGCGCGCGATCACGGTCGAACGCCGCTCCGAGGGCGGCACGCAGATCCTGAACAGCAGGTTGCCTTGCCTCATCACCATGCTGGAAGGCGTCAACGCGATTCGCCGTGGATCACTCGATGACGCCTTTCGCGCCGCATGCAGCGAGATCGTCAAGTGGAATGCGGCCGACGCTGGTATAGAGGAGATCACGAAATGCGGCCTGCGCGGTTCACCGACAGTCGTCAAGCGCGTTTTTGCTCCTACCCCGCGGGCGCAAAGCGCGGTGCAAATCGAAACTAGCGATAAGACACTTCGCCATGTCGCTGACGAGGTGGTTGCCTCAATCTTAACCCAGCAGCCGGCGCTGGAACTTGCGCTTTCATCCAACCTTGCGTGAACAGCAGGAGCAGACGATCGTGACTCAAATCCCCGAAACACCACCTCCCGCCAGCAGCCGGGCTGGCATGAAGAAGGAGCTGCCCGAGCACTTTAGGGAGTACCGGCACGTCTGGGTCTTCATGGAGCTGGAACGCGGCCAAGTCCACCCCGTCTCGTTTGAACTGCTCGGCGAAGGCCGGAGGCTAGCTGATCAACTAGGTGTTCAGCTCGCCGGCGCCGTTCTCGGACCGCCGGGAGAGGCAACATCGCATGCAGTCACCGAGGCCTTCGCTTACGGTGCAGACCTTGTCTACCTGCTCGAGACGCCGCTTCTCACAGACTACCGAAACGAGCCTTTCACCAAAGCGCTGACGGATCTGGTTGTCACCTATAAGCCAGAAATCCTGCTTCTCGGTGCGACCACGCTCGGCCGCGACCTCGCCGGTTCCGTGGCGACGACCCTGCTGACCGGCCTCACAGCTGACTGCACCGAACTTGATGTGGATACGGACGGTTCGCTCGCGGCCACTCGACCAACGTTTGGCGGTTCCTTGCTGTGTACGATCTATACGCTAAATTGCCGACCGCAAATGGCAACAGTGCGACCAAGGGTGATGCGAATGCCGCTGCGGACCAACAAGCCGGTTGGGCGGGTTATCCGGCACGACCTGCCGATGGTCGAGGAAGAGATCGCCACCAAAGTGCTTGGCTTCCTTTCCGATGGCAAGTCGGAGACAGCCAATCTCGCGTATGCTGACGTCGTGGTGGCCGGTGGGCTCGGCCTCGGCGCAGCGGAGAACCTGCGGCTCTTGAAGAATCTCGCGCGGACGATCGGCGGTGAATATGGCTGTTCTCGCCCGCTGGTCCAGAAGGGTTGGATGCCGGTTGATCGGCAGATCGGCCAAACTGGGAAAACCATCCGGCCGAAGCTCTACATAGCGGCCGGGATTTCGGGAGCAATCCAGCACCGGGTTGGCGTCGAAGGAGCTGATCTCATTCTCGCCGTCAACACGGACCCGAATGCCCCGATTTTTGAATTCGCCCATCTCGGCGTGGTGGCCGATGCGATCGGTCTCCTGCCGGCACTGACGGAAGTCTTCAGCAGGCGACTGGCGCCGAGCAGGCGTGTGAGGCTTGTGACTTGAGGGATAAGGCATGACCCATAAAAATTTTGACGCAATCGTCGTAGGTGCCGGCATGTCAGGCAATGCGGCTGCTTACACTATGGCTAGGCGCGGCCTAAGGGTGCTGCAGTTGGAGCGGGGGGAGTATGCAGGCTCCAAGAACGTTCAGGGCGCCATAATGTACGCGAACATGCTGGAGACGATCATTCCGGATTTCCGGAATGACGCACCTCTTGAGCGGCACTTGGTCGAGCAGCGATTCTGGATAATGGACGACACATCACATACAGGAATGCACTACCGGTCGGACGACTTCAATGAGTTGTCGCCAAACCGCTACACGATCATTCGCGCTCAGTTCGACAAGTGGTTTTCGCGCAAGGTGCGCGAGGCAGGCGGGACGATTCTATGCGAGACGACGGCGACTGAACTGGCCAGGGACAGTGGCGGCAAGGTGATAGGCGTCCACACTGATCGGGCCGGGGACGTAATCCAGGCAGATGTGGTCGTGCTCGCGGAAGGCGTCAATGGGCTCCTCGGCACCCGGGCCGGTTTGCGTGAGACGCCGAAACCGGAAAATGTGGCACTCGCGGTCAAGGAAATGCATTTCCTGCCCGAAGAGGTCATCGCAGAGCGCTTCGGCATAACCGGAGATGAAGGATGTGTGATCGAAGCGGCCGGGACAATCTCGCGCGGAATGCCCGGTTTGGGCTTCCTTTATACAAATAGGGAATCAATCTCACTCGGCATAGGCTGCCTCGTCTCCGGTCTCGCCGCAACCATGGAAAAACCGTATGACCTCCTTGACGGCTTTAAGCGCCACCCTTCCGTCCGGCCTCTAATAGCGGGCTCGGAGGTCAAAGAATACGCCGCGCATCTCATTCCCGAGGGCGGCTTCAAAGCAATCCCACAGCTCTTCGGGGACGGTTGGGTCGTCGTTGGCGACGCGGCGCAACTTAACAATGCCGTGCACCGCGAAGGGTCGAACCTGGCGATGGTGTCGGGCCGCATGGCCGGCGAGTCAATCTCCCTCATAAAGAGCCGTGGGAAGCCGATGACTAAGCAGAACCTCTCCCTTTACAAAGCCATGCTGGACAAGTCGTTTGTTATGCAGGACCTGAGGAAGTACAAAGACATGCCCTCTCTGCTCCACACAAATTCTCGAAGTTTTTTCATGACCTACCCACAGCTGATATCGCACGCCGCGAAGAACTTCCTCCGCGTTGACGGCACTCCTAAGATTGAGATGGAAAAGGCGACTACGGCCGCCTTCATCAAGGCACGTTCTCGGTGGGGTCTGCTCAGTGACGCAGTTCGCCTAGCCTTTGCGTGGCGCTGAAGGAGAAATGAGATGAAGACGGCAATCGCGGAGCGCATCGAAGACAAACTTTACCAAAACCGCTATCTGGTCGACTCGGGGCGCCCACACATCAAAGTGCGACCGCACCAATCGCCAAGCCCGAGCCTGCTCGCGCTGACGCGAGTCTGCCCGGCTAATTGCTACGAGTTGAATGAATCCGGGCAAGTGGAAGTCACTCCGGATGGCTGCATGGAGTGCGGCACATGTAGAGTCTTGTGCGAAGCGAGTGGTTACATCGAGTGGAATTATCCGCGAGGTGGGTTCGGTATCCTCTTCAAGTTCGGATGACCAGTCTAAGCTCGATTCAAAACTTCTGAAACAGCGACCAGCATAGGGAACGAGCGTGCACGGATACTCGCCAGGAAACCATCCCGCCGTTTCCCAATAGATTGGATGGGTCTCATGCGCCCGGGTGTCAACTAGATTACTAAGAGTAAGAAGAGGACTGGACAATGCCTAAGGTGCTCTCATCGCTCATGTACTGCAAACGCGATTGATGGAGTAGGACCATTGGCTGAACTGTCTCGAAAAAACATGCACAAACAGGACATGTTGTCCACCGGAATGTACCGGATATCAAAGTCTTTATTTGCTCCCACTGGTCTTGAGATCACGCTTGCGAATTTCGTAAATACCCTCTCCTTGCTTCTGCCAATGCGCCACTGCGGCATCGTCGTTCCGGCCGCTGAAGGAGACCCAGAGATAACCGTAACCTCCGGCGCTGGGCATGAATCTCCGGGAGCCGCTCACTACATCGTACCTAGGGTCGCAATAGACCGAATCATCGCGACCGGCGCGCGGCTCGTCATACCGGACGTTAGTACATCGGAACTATTCCAAGCCGAACTTCTATCGCCTTCAACCGGCAATGTTCCGGGTACGTTCATCGGTGTTCCGATGAAGGTCGATCAAAAAACGCTTGGAATATTATGGATCGAGCGCGCCAGAACCGTTACCTCTAATAATGATTGCGAGGAGGACGTACGGTTTCTGACTATGGTCGCCAATCTTGCAGGCGCGGCCATCCGGCTCTATCGCAGTCTTAGAAGGGATGGCCAACCGTTCGCCGAAGAGCAACAAGCACCGAAGAATTCACGTGACGAGGAGAGGCAGGGCTCCACCCGGCAGCGGCCTGTCAAAATCGGCTGGATTGTCGGGGAAAGTCCCGCACTCAAGGCGGTGGTCGAAACCATCACGTTCGTGGCAGAGACCAATTCAACCGTCCTTCTCAGGGGCGAAAGCGGGACTGGCAAGGAATCCTTTGCCAAGGCAATCCACGAACTCTCATCCCGGCGAAAGAAGCCCTTCGTCAAGTTGAATTGCGCCGCACTGTCTGAAGGCGTTTTGGAATCGGAGCTGTTTGGGCACGAGAAAGGTGCTTTCACCGGGGCTATCTCTCAGCGAGCAGGCCGCTTCGAACTAGCGGACGGCGGAACGTTGCTGCTTGATGAAATCGGCGAGATTTCGCCGGCATTTCAAGCGAAGCTGTTACGTGTCCTGCAGGAAGGTGAACTGGAGCGAGTCGGCGGCACAAAGACGCTGAAGGTCGACGTCCGACTCATATGCGCCACCAACAAGGACCTCGAGACGGCTGTCGCGAACGGGGAGTTCAGGGCCGACCTTTATTACCGCATCAATGTGGTCCCCATCACTTTGCCGCCACTTAGGGAGCGCGACGGTGACATTCCACGACTTGCGAAAGTTTTCCTTGACAGATTCAACAAGGAGAATGATCGTGAACTTGCCTTCGCGCCCTCGGCACTTGAGTTCTTGGCGAAATGCGACTTCCCTGGCAACGTTCGCGAGCTAGAAAACTGCGTGCGAAGGACCGCGACACTCGCACGTTCAACAACGATTACCGCATCAGATTTCGCCTGCCAGAATGGACAGTGCCATTCTTCACTCCTCTGGAAACGAGCTGGCGGTTGGCCTTGCGGCAATGCCATCAATGAGTTTACTCCCGGTAATCGAACCGCGATTGGACCGCCGGCCAACTCCGCAGGAGAAGCACCGCATCTGACCGATCGTGAGCGGCTGGTCAGCGCTATGGTGGAGGCCGGTTGGGTTCAGGCCAGGGCTGCTCGTATTCTCGGCCTGACACCGCGGCAGGTCGGCTATGCCCTGCGCCGGCATGGCATTCGGGTGAAGAAGTTCTAAGCTGCCGGTGAGATCAAAGCGTCGCCAGTGTCGCCGCTCTCCTGCCCCTCCGTTTGTCCTTAAACACGACTGATTCGAGACACAATTTGACCGCTGTCGCAGTCTGACATTTTTGGGCCAAATTGATAATGGCCCGTCTAAAAGAGACGTTGGCCGCGGAGATTTCACGGGAGCATCGCATCAGCATGGCCTTGTCCGCCAGCCTTCGTCTGCGCCAGTCACAGTCGCTGGTCATCACGCCGCAACTGATGCAGTCTATCCAGCTGCTGCAAATGACCCATCTGGAGCTGACACAGTTCATCGCACAGGAAGTCGAAAAAAATCCGCTGCTCGAATTCCTGAACGGCGAGGATCCTGTCAGTGCGCAGGACCGGGGCCCTGACGAGGCCATCGCGCTTGCCGCGGACCCGCCTGACGGGATCGAAGAAGCTGGTCAGGGAGATCTTTACGACAGCGCCACCTCCTCATCGGGCGAGAGGCTCAGCGTCGAACTCGACGCCGATTTTGCCAATGTTTTTCCGGACGATACTGTGCCGCAGCGGGCCGATGCCCCCGAATTGCTCGGCCAATGGAAGTCAATGCCGGGAGCCGAAAACGGCGACCACGGCGAGCGATACGACCTCGACGATTTCGTTGCCTGCCGGAAGACCCTCACGGAAGGGCTCGTTGAGCAGCTTCCCTTCGCGTTCCACGCACACACCGATCGGTTGATAGCTCAGCATCTCATCGACCAGCTCGACGACGCCGGCTACCTGCATGCCGACCTTGGGGAAACAGCGGCAAGGCTCGGGACGACAAGCGAGGATGTGATGCGCGTGCTCCTCGTCCTGCAGCAGTTCGATCCGCCGGGCGTCTTCGCGCGCACGCTCGGCGAATGCCTCGCCATTCAACTGCGCGCCCGCGACCGACTCGATCCGGCGATGGACGCGCTCGTCGCCAATCTGGAGCTTTTGGCGCGCCGCGATTTCGCCAGCCTCAAGAAAATCTGCGGCGTTGACGAGGAAGATCTGATCGACATGCTCGCCGAAATCCGCAAGCTCGACCCGAAACCGGGCACCAGCTTCGAAACCTGCGTCAGCGAGGCGATCATACCCGACGTCACCGTACGCGCGGCGCCGAACGGTAGCTGGCTGGTCGAACTCAATCCTGACGCCCTGCCCCGGGTTCTCGTCAATCACGACTATTTCGCCGAGATCTCGCGCGGCACCCAGAAAAACAGTGCCGACCAGGCCTTTCTCAGCGAATGCTTGCAGAATGCCAACTGGCTGACGCGCAGCCTCGACCAGCGCGCCAGGACGATCATGAAGGTGGCGAGCGAGATCGTCAGGCAGCAGGACGCCTTCCTGCTGCACGGTGTCGATCATCTGCGGCCCTTAACCCTCAAGATCATCGCAGACGCGATCAAGATGCATGAATCGACGGTGAGCCGCGTCACCTCGAACAAATACATGCTGACGCCGCGCGGACTGTTCGAACTGAAGTATTTCTTCACCGTTTCAATCGGCTCGGCGGAGAACGGCGACGCCCATTCGGCAGAGTCCGTCCGTCATCGCATCCGCACGATGATCGCCCAGGAAACAGCCGACGCCTTGCTTTCTGACGATAACATCGTCGACATGCTCCGAGAGGCCGGTATTGAGATCGCGCGTCGTACCGTCGCAAAATATCGCGAGGCGATGAACATCCCCTCCTCCGTCCAGCGGCGGCGTGAAAAGCACGCTCTGGCCAAGGCTTCCGCCTTCTGTTCGTCTAGCGCGGGATGGGAAAGGGGATAAGGAAAAGGGTGCGCGGTCCCCCCGCATCCCAGACTTACCTCTCGGAATCGTTCAGGTCTTACTACCTTAGAGCGGTATGCATTTAGGCGGAAACGGGGAACTTAACCGTCAACTATCTTGTGGGTAGTACGGTGCCCCGTCGCATGGCCAACGCGCGTCCCAATATCGTGCCCTATCAGGCTTTCCCGACCTCCGACGGCATCTCATCATCGCCTGCGGCAACGACCGGCAGTTTGCAGCTCTTTGCAGGCTGCTTGGCCTCAATGGGCTTTCGAGCTACCCCTGCTACGCCACAAACCCGGCGCGGTTGAGAACCGCAAGGCACTCTCAGTACGATCGCGGAGAAGACCTGTCAAAGGCCGAAGTGGTAGCTGATCGCCGAACTCGAGAAGGCGGGCGTTCCGGCAGGATCGATCAATACGGTGCCGGAAGCGATCAAGGAGCCGCATCGAACCCGGGCATTGTCGAGCTTGCGGACCCCCGTTCTGCCGGCAGGCTGCTGTTCACACAGCCGGCGCAAGTTTTATAAGCTGCATGTCGCGGAAAGCTCGAAGGTCGCAACGGCGACGGGCGAGCGGATTGCGAAGCTGTGGCAGATCGAGGAGACCATCCGCGGCAAAAACCTTGACGGCCGTGTCGCGGCGCGTCAGCAATCTCTGCGGTGGTTGCCGCCGACCTGATCGTCCTTTGGCAGAAGACCCTGCCGCGGGTCTCCGGCAAATCGAAGGCTCGCCGAGGCGCTCCGTTATGCCCTCTCGCGTCCCGCCATCTTCGAACGCTTCCTGACCGACGGCCGCATCGAGCTCGGCTCCCAACGTCGTCGAAATTATTCGAAGCTCGGGATTATGCGCAGGCTCGCTAGCTCCTCGGCAAATAACCTTTGTTTTACAGCGATTGCGAAAGCAGCGTGACGTTTCCAACTGCGCACAATTTTCATTCTCCCTGCTCCAATCACTGGAAGGAGATTTCTGTGAGGCCCATCATTTTGCAGCCTGGACCGCAAGCATGGCTGTCGTCCAGCATTCTGTCAGCTTACCAAGACCGCTATGTCGCTCGTCTGCGGGAAGACCGGTACGCGCACAATGTGTCCTGGGTGAAGTCGCGATTGGGGCGCCGGGGCAGTGCGCGTCGCGGGCAGTTCGATAGGCGGTTATCTGAAGTACCGACAGATGTGTGGCGGCAAGGTCAGCAAACTTCTGCAGGCCATCCCGCGCGCGGCGCACTGGCGTCTGGCGTCACTACCCGAGACATTGTAACCAGCCCAGATTGACGCGCTTTTGGCATCGTTCGATGCGAATCTACCGTCTGGTCGACGGGCCTATTCCATGGTCAGATGCGTCACCGGCCTTGGCCTTCGCTGTGCGGAAGTGGTCAAGCTGCGCATCGAGGACATTGATTGGCGGAACGGAACAGTCAGGATCGCTCGCTCCAAGATGCATTTCATGGACTGGCTGCCGCTATGATGCGCACTGGATAGACGAGCTGAATGGCAAATCAAACTGCCTACCTCCGCGAGGCTCCCGCCTGACCTGATCAGCCTGAGTGTGCTGATCATTGCCGTGGCGCCTTCCGCCTGACGCCGAGAGGAGTTGAGGAGGAGCAAGAAGTTGTAGCCTGCAGCGGTCAGGACGGCATTGATGGCATCGCCGTGTTCGCCGGTTGTTGCCGGCGCTCCCTTCTGCGGGCTCGATGGGGTATGTCTGACCGGAGAACGGCTTCGCCTCGATCGTCTTCCCGCAACGGCCCTCCAGAACTTTCTTCCCCTGTCGGACCCCACCCCGCTCTGGCCAAGCCGATCGGGAACCCCGAGGCGCCGCCATTCCTCGCGGAACAACAAAGTTCCTGCCGGCCGCCCTCCATTTCATTCCGGCCTTGTGAGGTGCGGTCCGATCGTCCCCGGTCTTGCGACAGCCATCGAGGCCGCGAAGGGCGCGGCCCGACACAACGAAAGGAACATGACAATGGCTACCATCGGCACCTTCACCGCAAACGAAAACGGCTTCACCGGCTCGATCCGCACCCTCGCCCTCAACGTCAAGGCCCGCATCGCCCGCATCGAAAATCCCTCGGACAAGGGCCCGCACTTCCGCATCTACGCGGGTGCCGTCGAACTGGGCGCCGCCTGGCAGAAGCGCTCCGAGCAGGACCGTGACTACCTCTCGGTCAAGCTCGACGACCCGAGCTTTCCGGCTCCGATCTACGCGACGCTGACGGAAGTCGAGGGCGAAGATGGCTTCCAGCTCATCTGGTCGCGCCCGAACCGGGACTGATATCCTCGGTTAAAGCCCCGCCGCCCAGGTGGGGCTTTAACCGCTGAATACACAGCATTTACAACAATGCTGTAAATGCTGGAATTGCGCCGGTTCCGATGTTATAGTGCAGTCGGCAAAGACATCTGGAGATCAACATGCCCCGCACCGGTGGTTCCTATTCGACAAGCGATCTTTCCCGGAAGTCCGGCGATATCATCGCCGAGGCGTTGCGCCATCCGGTCACGATTACCCAACGCAACAAGCCGCGCCTCGTCCTTCTTAACATCGATGACTACGAACGGCTGATGCGGCAATCCGATGCCCGTTCAGTCGGCACACTCGAAACCATGCCGGGCGAGCTGCTCAACGAATTCGAGGCGGCGGTCGACGCCTATGCGGAGACCGACGAGACCAACCGATGAGCAGCTATGATGACATCCAGACCGCCACAGTCATCCGTTATCCCTATTTATGGGCGCGGCAAGCCCGAAAAGGGGAGACAGAGGGGCGGAAGGATCGGTCAGTCGCTGTCGGCGTGAGGCTTGCCCGACGTGACGGCGATCTGGTTCTGTTTTTCCCGATCACCACCAAGCAGCCCGAGCAGGCTCGCTTCGCGGCTGAAATTCCGGCCATCGAGAAGCGGCGGGCCGGCCTCGATGCGGACCTGCGCCTCTGGATCATCCTCGATGAATTCAATACCGATATCGTTGGCCGCTCCTTTTACATCGAGCCCGAGCCTCCGATCGGGCGGTTCAGCAAAGCGTTCTTCCTTCCCCTTCTCCGCGAGTTCATCGCGCGCCGCAAGTCGCTCACTGAGATCAGCCGGATCAGATAGCACACACGGAGATTCGTACCTGGGCGATTGGCGGGTGGGGTCGGACGTCCCCTCCGGCCGGGAGGAACCCATAAGCAGTGGTGGCGCGCCATTCCGATGTCTTCGATGAGGTTGTGGCGATCGTTGCGGGTTGGTGTTGGATCGCCGGCTGCTCGGTTCGATCGGGCCGGCAAATCATCGATGGCAGGCGATGAGGCATATGTGCCAGTGCTATTCGGCTCGGCCTTGTGCGCCTTGGAACGGCCATGACGGTGGCCGGAGGATAGCGGGTCGCCGCCATGTCGGTGCCGTCTGCTGACGAGGGTCGCCATCGTCTTGTTCCTTCCACCGCTGTCACTGACGCGTCCTCCGCGGGCTCTATGAGGCATATCTGACCGGGGAACGGCTTCGCCTCGATCGTCTGCCCGCAACGGCCCTCCAGAACTTTTTCCCCTGCCGGACCCCACCCCGATCTTGCCAAACCGATCGGGGACCGGGAGGCGCCGCCATTCCTCGCGGAACAACAAAGTTCCTCCCGGCCGCCTTCATTTCATTCCGGGCTTGTGAGGTGCGGTCCCCGATCGTCCCCGGTCTTTGCGACAGCCATCGAGGCCGCGAAGGGCGCGGCCCGAACCGGGACTGAGGAGCTTACCGGCCCGCTCGCCAAGCGGGGCCAACCCTCATCGCAGAAGCCGGAAACAGGCATCGAGCCGGTTTCCGGCTTTTCGGTGCCAAACGAGAGGTGGGGTCTGCTCAGACCGTGCCATCTTGCCGTGGTGAAGCGGCAGCCTCAAGGACGAGCGGTCGTCCAAAATGCTGGCGCATTTCGGGTCCCCCCACCCGCCGCGGTGCGGTCGCATAGCGCTCCTTGACCCTGTCGCCACGCCGCGGTCGTCACCCTTCTCAAACATCAGGAGATGACGACGATGACCATCGAACAGCACATCGAAGAACTGCGCGCCGAACTGCGCAACGCCGTCGACGCTAACGAGCGTCGGCAGATCGAGGTCGAACTTGAACTCGCCCAAGCCGAACGCGAAGTGATCTCGGCCGAGCAGGACGGCAGTGTAAGCGCCGAGCCTCCGTTCTGACGGAGGCTCATCTCCATGTCCTCTGTCGCCGTTGCAGCCCTTTCGTCACGACGCAACCTGCCACCGCCAGAATTTTTCCCGCCGCGTTGCGGCTCCTCGCGGAGACAAAATTCAGGCGGGCCAGGTCCTTCACATCGTTTCGGCCTCTCAGGTGCGTCCCTCCTTCCCGGTCTGCCGCCTATCCCCGCGATGACCGCATTTCGAAAGGAGATCCATCATGCAACAGCTCGCTCAATTCCTCGCCGCCACCGGCCGCCAACTCCGCGGTCTCGGCAAGGTGATCAGCCACTTCTTCCGCAAGCGAAAGCTCGGCCTGAAGCTAGCCATCAAGATCCCGTTCTTTGTCGAGTTCGAAGTGTCCTTCGAGATCGACTGGAACCGGCGCCGATGAGGCGCTTTCGCGGTCCGTTTCGGCGGGCCATTCTTATTTCGGCAAGGAAGTTCGCGGACGATAGCCGCGTTTTCCTTTCTGTCGGAGCAGATCGAGAAACAGCCGGACCGCCTCCTCTTCCTGGCAGAAATGATGGACCATCATCTGTCCCCTGGTTCCAATGCGACCCCACTTGCGAAGCAGGCAAATGTCCCCGAACAGGTTTGGTTCGATCGACATGGCATAGTAGCGGGCCATGTTCCTCGAGGGATCCGAGCGTTCGACATAGAGGCGGTAGGGTTGAGAGATCATGAGATCAGAATCGCTGATCCCGATAATCGCGTCCAACGACACTTATGAATCGGTGGGCAGGGATCGATTCACATCGGTGATGATTTGCGAGGGTCGCGAAGGCTTGGGCGAGACGTCTTCGGCGCACGGCTCTACTCGCTTGGCTCATGGAGCCCGCCCGCGGTCTCCGCCCCGTCGGGTGACGATCCTCTTGCGACCTCTCAGTCACACCAGCCGTGTCTCTCGCCCTCCCAGCGCCTGGCAAGGCCCTCATCAACAAGCGTGCTGCCGAGCGACCGCCCCGCTCGTGTCACCGTACGGAGCTTGCGCCCATACTTGTCCTCATCTCGTAAGCCGGGCGAAAGCGAGAACGTCCCCGCGTTGAGCAGGGCGAGAAGGCGTGCTTTCGCCCGCTCCCCCTTTATCCGTTCGGCCTCGCATCGCGGAGGGCTCAACTCAGGTGTGTCGATATCGGCAATCCGGATTTTCTCGCCTTCGAACCAGAACGTATCGCCATCGACGACGCAGTTGATGTGACGGTCATCACCGCAGATCGGAAACGAAGCTGACAGCAAGTCCGCTTTCGACGTGTGGGCCAAAGCCAGGAGGCCGTCGAAGTCGCCGGAGCCGTCATAAGCAAGCCACCCTCCTCCAGCAATGCTCATCGCCAAAAGGATGGCTGCCAGTGTTTTGTGCGGACCACGCCGTCCGGATCTTGGCAGTCTTCCACGCGCGGGCGGTCGATCGCGGGCCGCCTCCAGCCTTCCGCGGCTTCCTGAACGGAATCACATTCGATTTCGCCACTATCCGATCCCCTCGTGTTTGCCTCAGCCTATGTCGGACTCGGTTTCGTCTGCGTTTACGGAGGAACTCGGCCTCGGACTGAAGCGGGGCTGGAAAAGCTGTGTGCAGGAGCGGGGAGCAGTCGGTCCCGCCTCCCCTTCGGCCACTATGTTGAGGCTCCTGCGGCTGCCCTGTTCCCGCCCCTCGCACGACGAGAATTCCCGAAATCCCACCTTTCGGCGGCGCTAATGCTGATTTCTCCGATACTCTTCATTTTCCTGGATCAGCCTTGCTCGTTGCACAGCGCGCCGGCTCGATCACGCGGGCGTCAGACGGTTTTCCGATTCTGTGAAACCTGTTCGTGCCGACGCAAGCCTTCATGTCTTCACGCCGGAACCAGATCGCCCTTCCGCATCGAAGCGGCGGGTTGCCGGCGGTGAAGACGATCTGCTCGTCTGCCCGCATGCGAAGGACCTCATGCGCTTGGATCAGCGGCCGCGCCGCCAACTGCTTCGATCGAGTTCGTGACGATCCCTTCGCCTGGAAAGTGCGGCTGACCTGATCGATCTCGACTGTGGTCATGCCGCAGCGCCTCGAGATGTAGTCTGCCGTGTCCGGATCATTGATCGATGCGAACGAGATCCAGCTCGCGCTCTCGAACCATTTGCTCGCCGCGTCGCGGCCGCCATAGGTCTCGCGCATCTGGCCGATCGACTGGTAGATCATCGTCAGCGAGATACCATACCTGCGGCCGGCATCACGCGCGGTTTCCAGGATGCGCATGTAGCCGAGGCGCGCGACCTCATCGAGAAGGAAGAGCGCCCTGCCCTTCAGCTCGCCATCGCGATTGTAGATCGCGTTTAGGAACGAGCCGATGATCACACGGGCAAGACCGGAATGCGTCTCCAGTGTCTTCAGGTCGATGTTGATGAAGACATCGGTGTCGCCGGCCGCAAGCGCGTCGGTCGAGAAGGTCGAACCCGATACCAGTGCCGCGTAGTTTGGGTAGGACAGCCAGTGGGTTTCCTTCACCGCATTGGCGTAGACGCCGGAGAAGGTTTCCGGCGTCATGTTGACGAAGGCGGCGACGTTCTCCTTCACGAAGTCCGAGTTCGAATTGTCGTAGATCGACTGCAGCCGCTCTCGCAGCTTCGGTTCCGGCTCGGAGAGATTGACTCGAACCTGCCGCAAGGTCTGGTTCTCGGTGTCAGTATGGCCGGACAGGCAGACGTCGGCGATCAGCGCCGTCAACAGCTGCAGCGCCGATGCCCGGAAGAAGTCGTCGCGCACGCCACGCGGGCCGCCGCTGTCACTCATGATCCACGACGCGACGGAGGCGATGTCTTCCTCCTTGGTTCCGCCGAAGCGGCCAATCCAGTCGAGAGCGTTGAAACCCGTCTCCGGCTCCTTCGGATCGAGAATGCGAATGAAACGCGCTGCATTCTTCCGATGCTCATAGACCATGGGCGCCACTTCGTTCGATGGATCGAGAACGACGAGTCCCCCGCCCCATTTGAGTGCCGTGGGAATTGTCGCCGACGTCGTCTTGAAGCCGCCCGAACCCGCGAACACGATCCCGTGTGAGGATCCGAACGAGCCGTCGAAACAGAGTAGCGGCGAGTTGCCGCCAGTGGCCCAGGTTTCGGGATCATCGGCACGAAAGGGACGCGCCGCCGTGCTGTCCTTGTCGACGCGGTAACGCTCGCCAACCACGATGCCGCCGGTATCGGGAAAGAGCTTTGCCGCGTCCTGCATCTTCATCCAGTCGGCCTGACCATGCAGGGCCCTTTGTCCCCGGATGCGTTTTGGCTCGGCGCGTGCGAAGGCCACGTTGCCGATCAACGCAACGCGCAGCGCGAAACAGCCCGCAATCAGCGCGGAGGCCGCCCCGATTATCGTCGCAGGGTCAAGGTAAGATGCGATAGACTTGTCCGCCGGCACCTGCCCGGCGAACCCGGCCAGACGTGTCGCCTCGCGTATCGCCGCGACCAACATCGTTGCTGCGCTTCCGGCCAGTGCTCCCCAGCCGGCGAACTTGATGCTGGTTGAGCCGGCGCTCGCGAACAGAAAGATCAAGCCGATCGCCGCGGCGGTGACATAGGGAGCGGCGATTCCGACGCGGCCCAGCGTCAGCCTTGCGGCATCGGTCTTGCCGAAGGCCGAAAGCCATTGCTCGATCCCGGTCATGCCGATGACGGCCAAGATCATCAGCACGACAGGGACAGCGACGAGAGCAAGCCTATTCGCTGTCAT